>NZ_QASO01000023.1 GCF_003052605.1 Ectopseudomonas oleovorans
GGGCTTTGTGCCCTTTGCGGGCAAGCGGTGAGTAAGGAAACGGGCTGGCACGATCACCACGTCATCAGGCGTGTGGACGGCGGTTCGGATACTTTACGTAATCGCACCCTGCTTCATCCCAACTGCCACGCGCTGGTTCACAGCCAGCGCCAAGAGGTAACTCTACGATTCAGCGGCTTATAGCTGTAGAATCCGACGCAACACTTCGTACGTTGCCGGCCAAGCTACTTGGTTTTTCGTAAGCTTGAGCCGTATGCGGTGAATGCCGCACGTACGGTTCTTAGGGGGGGACGGGCCAGTAATGGCCTGTCCCTACCCGACTGTCACTTCGGATCCATTGTGGACACATCAAGCCCCAGCGGTTGTAGACGCTCTTCTAAAACGAAAAATGATGCGGTGATGCGGTGATGCGGTGATCGAGCCGACCCTCACTCTTCTGTTCGGTACCCTCGTTATCCTGGCGATCATTGCGGCAAACGGCTATTTCGTCGCCCAGGAATTCGCCTACATGGCCGTCGACCGTACGCGGCTTGCTGTACTGGCTGCCGACGGTGATGCCTCCGCCAAGCGCGCGCTTGAAGTGACCAAACGAACCAGCTTCATGCTGTCGGGTGCCCAGTTGGGCATCACTGTGACAGGTCTGCTGGTCGGTGTCGTGGCTGAGCCATTGGTTGGACAGTCGCTCGGTGTCTTGCTGGGCGGGGTCGGCATTCCGTCCGAGGTCGGCGTAACCGTCGGTACGCTGCTTGCCCTGGTGGTCGCCACGATTATCCAGATGATTTTTGGCGAGCTCTATCCGAAGAATCTGGCAATCGCCAATGCCGATCCTCTGGCCAGAGCTCTTGCGCGCTCGACCCTGATTTACCTGGCGGTATTCGGTTGGCTGATCGGCTTCTTCGACAAGTCGGCCAACATTTTCCTGCGCATGCTGCGCATCGAGCCCGTCCACGATCTGGACGTAAGTGTCTCGGCCGACGATCTACCGCACATCATCTCTGACTCGCGTGACAGCGGAGACCTTCCTGTAGAGCTCTCGCTGATGCTGGATCGCATTCTTGACTTCCCCCAGCAGGACGTCGAACACGCCATGATTCCGCGGTCGCAGGTTGACTGGCTCACACCTGAGACGACGTTGGTCAAACTGCGCGAGCTGATGGCCAGTGGTCATACCCGCTACCCGGTCATCCACGAGGACACCCCTGTCGGCGTTGTTCACCTCACGGATGTTCTGTTGCGACTATTAGCAGGGGATACTGAAGAAACCGTCGAGGCGGTGATGAGACCGGCCACTGTCATGCCTACCCTCATGGCGCTGCCGGATGCCCTTGCCGAGCTGATCCAGACCAACAACCAACTGGCCTGCGTCATCGATGAATACGGCAGCTTCGTGGGTGTGCTGACCCTTGAGGATCTTGCCGAGGAAATCGTCGGCGAGATTACCGATGAGCATGATGAAGAGAGCGCCGATCCGCTCATGCCGGGCGGTGACGGCATCTGGATCATGGATGGCGATGTGCACCTGGACGAAGTCGAGCGTGCGCTCGGCTATGACCTACCTCATGAAGAGGTTGAAACCATCGCAGGCCTGCTGATCGCAGAGCTGGGGGCTTTGCCCGCCGAAGGCGATACCGTGACGATAACCTTGCCTGAGGATCCCTCGGAGCTGGTCTCCGATCTGCCCGTGGAGCGTCGGCTAGTGATCGAGGTGCTGCGGGTTGAGCGCTATGTACCGACTCAGGTGCGTGTCACGCTTGTCGAGACGATTAAGCAGGAGGAAGCGCAATGAATGATCCTCTGATCGTCACGTTGGTGACCATTGCCCTCATCGTGCTCAGCGCAATCTTCGTCATCATCGAGTTCGCACTGCTCGGTGCCCGTCGTCACCGTCTCGAGGAACTGGCTCCGACCAGCAGTTCGGCCCGCGCCGCGTTGCGTGGCATGAACGACCTGACCCTGATGCTGGCAGGCGCTCAGCTCGGCATCACGTTCTGTACCTTCGCACTGGGCGCCGTGACCAAGCCGGCGGTCGACAACTGGCTGAGCCCGCTGCTGGTCGCCTGGGGCGTGCCCGAGTGGGCGGTTGGTGGTGCGTCCTTCGCGCTCGCGCTCTTCCTGGTGACCTTCCTGCACCTGGTGGTTGGTGAGATGGCACCGAAATCCTGGGCGATTGCACACCCGGAACGTTCGGCACTTGCCGTGGGGCTCATTTCACGCGCTTACATCTGGCCGTTGCGCCCCCTGATGAGGTGGGTCAACCGGATTGCGAACCGACTGGTCAAAGCGTCCGGTGTTGAGCCTGTTGAGAGTGCTGCGGTGGGCGGGCAGGACATCGCCACCATTCGTAGACTCGTGGAGCACTCGGCTGAAGTTGGAACACTCCAGCCTGGCCTTCAGCAGCAGATCTCCAGTCTTATTGATCTCGGCACCTTGCCGATCGAAGAGCTGGTAACGAGTGACGCTATCCCGGTCCACGTCAAGTTTGATGCGTCCGTAGCGGATGTACGTGCCATCGCTGCTCAGTCAGGCCATCTGCGGATCCTGATTCTCGGCGCCAGCGACAAGCTGCCTTTGGTCGTTCACCTGCGTGATACGCTGCTTGAGCCGGATATGCGTCCGGCGCGGGAAATCGCCCGCCAGGTATTCGTTCTAGACGCGAAAACGCCGGTCTATGAGTCCCTGGCGCTCATGCGTAAATCGAGCGTTCAGTTTGCGGTGGTCATGCAAGACGGGCAGTTGAAAGGGGTGGTAACGCTCGCCGACATACTGGCGCGCATACTGCCTCTGGCGACCGCTTCCTAGTCGACTCCCCTGTCAGTCCCGGGCCAGGTTACTCCGGGGCTGACGGGGTCGGGCTCGCCTTGACAGGCTGCCCCTGGCTAACCGACCTGTAGCCTGTTCCAGATGCGTGAGATGGATCTGCGATTCTGATGATAGAAACCCAGGTCGTGCAGGCGGCGACGGGCTTTGGCCTCGGCCAGTTGCCGTTCATGCCCGGAACCTTCGGCTCGTTGCTTGGCTTGCATCTGGCTTGGTAGCTGCTGGGTCATCCACCGAGGTGGCAGGCTATTTGCGATTGATTCAGCGGTCTATGCCGGTTCTGTATGTCTAAAGCAAGCGACTGTCTGGCTGACGAAGCGCCCGATAGTGGCGACGAGCGTGACACCTGATGGCGTGACTCGCTGACAGGTCATATGAATATTCTTATTTGGTATTTAAGTTAATTTTCTTATACCTATAGATTTTTATTCCATGCGTACCTGCCGACCAATCGGCGCGCCGCACTGAACACATGGCCGAACCCTCGGTCGGTCAAGTGATGCGCCGATTGGCGCTTTTGCATGGAGTTTTCTATGTCGGTAGTCGCCCATACCACCACTGTGGCGTCGGCACAGTCATTCGAAGTTCGCCCCTTCGATGCGCCCGTGGGCTCCGAGGTCATCGGTCTGGATCTGACCCAGCCTTGGCGATGACGACTTCGCCCGTGTCCATCGCGCCCATCTCGATCACGCCCTGCTGGTATTCCGTGACCAGCGTATCACCCCCGAGCACAGATCGCCTTCAGCCGCCGTTTCGGCCCGCTGCAGATCCACGTGCTCAAGTAGTTTCTGCTGGCTGATCACCCGGAGATTTTCATCATCTCCAACATCGTCGAGAACGGTCAGCCCATCGGCCTGGGCGAGCCGGCAAGTTCTGGCATTCGGATCTCTCCTACAAGGAATTGCCCGACCTGGGTTCCATGCTGTTGGCTCAGGAACTGCCGTGTGGTGCTGGCGGTGCCGCAGTTCAGTGGCTTGCGCTCAATCATCGCCGGTACGGAAATGCTCGCCACGGTACCGGATTTTGCCGCGGCGGCGCTGATTGAAGGGCCCCACCTGCGTGCCGATGACCCGCCATTCGAGCTGGTCAATTCGGATCTGTCCATGGACTGGAGCAGGGTGACCGATAACGATCCCGCCGAGCGTTGGCTGAGGAGCAAGATCATCGAGTTCATGGGCGAGCCTGGCGCCTGAGCAGGGTTCAATCGCGATAGAACACCTGGATCAGGTGATAGCCGAACTGGGTCTTCACCGGGCCGTGCACTTCACGCAGCGCCTTCTTGAAGATCACCTGATCCACCGCGCGCACCATCTGCCCGGGCCGCACTTCACCGAGGTCGCCACCTTTCTTGCCGGAGGGGCAGGTAGAGTGCTTGCGCGCCAGCACATCGAAAGCCTCGCCGGCGGCAATGCGCTTTTTCAGCGCGGTGGCTTCCGCTTCGGTCTTGACCAGGATGTGGCGGGCCATTGCCTTTGCCATTGATGGGTTCCTCAAATCTGTCAGGGCGCTATTGTGCCAGCATTCGTTGCGCCAGCAGAATGGCGTCAATTTTATGGGTTGTGTGTTGTCCGCGACGCGGATGAACATGGCCTATGGTATTTCAATCGCGCTCACGGAAACGCCGCCATGGATCTCCAAGCAATGCTGAAAATTCTGTCCACTCAGGATGGTTCCGATCTATATCTGTCTACCGGCGCGCCGCCCTGCGCGAAGTTTAATGGCGTGCTCAAGGCGCTGAGCCAGGAGCCGATGAAGGCGGGCGATGTGGCGGCCATTGCCGATTCGATCATGGACAGTGCTCAGCGTGAGGAATTCGAGCGTGAACTGGAGATGAATCTGGCGATATCGCTGGCCGGTGTGGGGCGTTTTCGCATCAACATCTTCAAACAGCGTAACGAGGTGTCCATCGTCGCGCGCAACATCAAGCTGGATATTCCGCGCTTCGAGGACCTGAAACTGCCTGAAGTGCTGCTCGGCACGGTGATGGAAAAGCGCGGCCTGGTGCTGTTCGTCGGCGGTACCGGTTCGGGCAAGTCAACCTCCCTGGCGGCGCTGATCGACTACCGCAACCGCAACAGCGGCGGTCATATCATCACCATCGAAGACCCGGTGGAGTACGTGCACCGGCACAAGAAGTCGATCATCAACCAGCGCGAGGTGGGCGTGGACACCCGCAGCTTCCACGCCGCGCTGAAGAACACCCTGCGCCAGGCGCCGGACGTGATTCTGATCGGCGAAATCCGCGACCGCGAAACCATGGAGCATGCCCTGGCCTTCGCCGATACCGGGCACCTGGCGATTTCCACGCTGCATGCCAACAACGCCAACCAGGCGCTGGATCGCATCATCAACTTCTTCCCCGAGGATCGCCGCCCGCAACTGCTCAACGACCTGGGTAACAACCTCAAGGCGTTCGTCTCGCAGCGTCTGGTCAAGACTGTCGATGGCAAGCGCCGCGCCGCGGTGGAGGTGATGATGGGTACGCCGACGGTGCGCGACCTGATCAAGCGCAACGAGTTTTCCGAGCTAAAGGAAATCATGGAGAAATCCAAGAACCTCGGCATGCAGACCTTCGATCAGGCGCTGATCGACTTGGTGCACGAAGGTGCGATCGACGAAGAAGAAGCGGTGAAGAACGCCGACTCGGCGAACAACGTGCGCCTGAAGCTCAAGCTCCATCGCGACAATCCGGCCAATGCCAGGCCTGCACCCGCCGCCGCTGCGCCGGTGGTAACGCCGGCTCCTGCAGCGAAAGCCGCTGCTGCAGGCGACTGGGGGCTGGAGCTGAAACTGGAGGACATCGAGCAGGAGCAGCCGCCGGAGGACCCGGGGCGGCAGGGGATTTAGGGGGCTGTACGAAAAGTCGCCGAGCGAAGGTCAGGCAATACCGATGGCGGCCCGGCAAAAACAGGCGAAGAACGGACTGGGCTCACATTCGAGTTTACGTGCTGTAAATGAGCATTTGGCCGGGCTGGCGTTCCAGCCTGTTTTTAACGCAGCATCACCGAGCGCAGGCAATTTTTCGTACAGACCCTAGGGTCTGTTGCCGTTTCACATAGGTAACCAGAGAAAGGCACAGGCCATGGCCACGACGCTTTCGAATTTCTCTTGAGTTTGTCGAACCGAGATGCCACTGCCCGGTAGTGCTTTAGCCGGGCGAAGGCGTTCTCCACCCAGTGCCGGTTGCGGTAAAGACCT
>NZ_QASO01000024.1 GCF_003052605.1 Ectopseudomonas oleovorans
CGTAGTAGAGATCCACTCGATTGCACAGTGACATGAACTGATGACGAACCGGTCGCACCGACCTGTGTGTAACCTGCTGCATCCATCGGCCCTCTGCTTTGCAAGGCCGCTAGCCCGGTTAGGCGCACAGGAGCGAAATTCATCATGGCTCAAGGCTAACGCCTTATCAGAAGTCGAATATACGGAAGCAGTCGTACCTAGGTTCAGAGGCAGATTATTTCACTGGCAAAACGGGAGGAGTCCATATACGGATGAAATCCGGGACAGATCGGACGGCATACCAGACCGCCCCGGATTTCATCCGGGCTACAGGGCTCAGGCGCGCAGCTCGGCAACCACCGCTGCCAGCGCCTGCGCCGGATCGGCAGCCTGGCTGATCGGGCGGCCGATCACCAGATAATCGGAGCCGGCCTCCAGCGCCTGGCGTGGGGTGAGAATGCGCTTCTGGTCATCGGCACTGCTGCCGGCCGGACGAATACCCGGGGTCACCAGTTGCAGACGCGGCTGCGCGACCTTCAGCGCCTGCGCTTCCTGCGCCGAGCAGACCAGGCCATCGAGCCCGGCATCGGCAGCCAGACCGGCCAGGCGCAGTACCTGCTCCTGCGGCGGTACGTCCAGGCCGATGCCGGCCAGATCCTGCTGCTCCATGCTGGTCAGCACCGTTACGCCGATCAGCAGCGGCTTGGCGCCTGCCAGCTTGTCCAGCTCGTTACGACAGGCCGCCATCATGCGCAGGCCGCCAGAGCAATGCACATTGACCATCCACACGCCCAGTTCCGCAGCGGCCTTGACCGCCATCGCCGTGGTGTTGGGGATGTCGTGGAATTTCAGATCGAGGAACAGCTCGAAACCCTTGGCCCGCAACGCCTCGACCACTTGTGGGCCGCTACGGGTGAACAGCTCCTTGCCGACCTTGACCCGACACAGCGCCGGATCGAGCTGATCGGCCAGCGCCAGAGCAGCATCACGGCAGGGAAAGTCGAGGGCGACGATGATCGGGGTTTGGCAGACAGGCATGGCGGGTCTCGAACAGGATAAAAACGCCGCGCATTGTAGCGCAAAGCATCCGATCACTGGTCGCGGCCGAAGTCCCTGTCCAGGGCAATCGCGCTATGCGTTCGAGGACCCGAGGATGCTGCATCGGTAGGGCGGGTGAAACCCGCCAATAGCCTCTGGCGGGTTTCACCCGCCCTACGAATCTGGCATTGCCCCGTAGGAGCGGCTTCAGCCGCGAAAGCTCATGGCAGCCAAACGGTCAGGCTATCAGCCGTTCACGCAGACGCCCAAGCATGCCCATCAGGCTACCCACCTTCTCCTGCTCACGCTCGTCACGCGGCACCTCGGCCAGGCGAGTGACCACCTGCTGCGGCTGCGCGCGCCAGATCAGCGCCTGCTCGGCAGCGGCCTTGAGGCCCTTCTCGAACAGCCCACGGCGAATCGGCTTGGGCAGGTAGCGGAAGATCTGCGCCTCATTGACCAGGCGCAGCAACGCCTGGGTGTCCTGAAACGGCGTGACCACCAGGCTGAGCAGACGCGGGTGCGCTTGCGCCAGGGTCTTGAGCAACGGCGCGGTGTCTTCGCCGGCCAGCTTGAGGTCACTGACCAGAATGTCCACGCCTTCGTTGTTGAGTTGCAGCATGGCCTCGGCCAGATTGCGCGCACGCAGCAGGCGGTGCCCGCCTGCGACGCAGAACTCGCCAACGACGCTGAGCGTGTCCGGCTCATCGTCGAGCGACAGCAGCGTCAGCGGCGCGCTCAGCTTCTCACTGGCAACAGCCTGCAAAGGCTGCGCCTGGCGCACCGCCAGCTCTGCCGCCTGACGCAGGGTGAAGGCCATTTCCTGCTGGCCCCAGGGTTTGGTCAAGTAACGGAAGATGCCGCCGTTGTTCAACGCCTCCACCGCGGCATCCAGATCGGAATAGCCAGTCAGCAGGATGCGCAGGGTATTCGGCGCGATCTCGCGCGCTTCGGCCAGCAGCTGCGCGCCGCTCATCTGCGGCATGCGCTGGTCACTGACCAGCACGTGAATGTGCTCCTCACGCAGGCGCTGCAGGGCACGCAACGGGTCGCTCTCGGTCAGCACCTCGTAGTGGCGGCGAAACTGCAGGGCGAGACTGCGCAGAATGCGCTCCTCGTCATCGACGAAGAGAATGCGAACGGGTGCGGACATCAGGCGCTCCTTTTAATGGCGACAGTAGCGGGCAGCGGCAGGCTGATCAGAAAACGCGTGCCACGCCCTGGCTCGGAGGCGACGCGAATGCGGCCGCCGTGGTCCTGGACGATCTTGTAGCTGATGGACAACCCGAGGCCGGTGCCCTGGCCGACCGGCTTGGTGGTGAAGAAAGGATCGAAGATCTTCGCCATGACTTCCGGCGGCATGCCACGGCCATTGTCCTGCAGCGAGACATGGATGCCCTCGGCATCGGCCCAGCTGCGAATCTGGATACGCCCGCTGCCATCGATGGCCTGGGCAGCGTTGGTCAACAGGTTGAGCAGCACCTGGTTGATCTGCGAGGGCGCGCAGGCGATACGCGGCAGCTCGCCGAGCTGCTGCACCACTTCGGCCTTGTCCTTGATGTGGTTGCGCGCGATCAGCAGCGCGCTGCGGATGCAGTCATTGAGGTCGACCTCCTCGCTCATGGCACGGTCGAGACGGGCGAAATCCTTCAGGCCCACCACCAACTCGCCAATCTGCTCCAGGCCATACAGGGTGTCGCCATACAGCTGCTGCAGATCCTCGGCCAGCAGCTCCGGCGCTACCTGCTGGCGAGCCTGTTCGGCGGTCTGCAGGGCCTGGCTCAGGCTCGCCTCGTCGCAGTCGGGGTCGTTCAGGCACTGGCCTAGGCGCGCCTGTGCGGCGGCGAGTTCGAACAGTGGCTCGCTCAATTCACGCAGCAGCTGCACGTTGTTCTTCACGTAGCCCAGTGGCGTGTTCAACTCGTGGGCGACGCCGGCGACCATCTGACCGAGCGACGCCATCTTCTCCGATTGCAGCAACTGCGCCTGGGACTCCTTGAGATCCACCAGCGCCTGGCGCAGTACGCGGTTGCGCTGGGCGACACGTGCTTCCATGGCCTTGAGCAGATCCAGCACCGTACCCAGACCGCAGTATTCGCCCTGGGCATCGATAAGGACGAAGTCCTCGGTGATCGGGTATTGCAGCTGGGCGGTGACCTGCTTGGAAGCCTCTTCCAGACTGGCTTCCAGGCTGACGATCAGCGGCGCGTCGTTCATCACCTCGCCAACCGGATGACGACCACGCAGGTCGCGCCCGAAGCGCTGCATGAAGATGTCCTGCAGGGTGGCGCGACTGACCAGGCCGAGTGGCCGGTTGTTCTCGTCCACCACCGGCAGGGAGAGAAAGGCGCGGTGTTCAGCCGCCAGAAACAGATCGGCGACCTCGTTGATGCTCATCGACGCAGCGAGCGGCTTCACGGCTCGCATCAGCGATTGCAGCGCTCTGGCTTGGGTCACGAACGGCCTCCCCTGCTATCGGAAAGCCGTCATTCAAACAGCGCCAAGTTGCAATCATGTGACAGACATCACGCTGCCGGCGCGCCACCCTGGTGCGCCAGACCCGCCTCCGCACCATTTTCCAGCTCCTGAGATAGCCGGCCTGCTTCTACGGAGCGCCAATCTCGGGCGGCCGGCCCTCTGGCATGAGCACTGCACGGCAAGCACATCCTTTTGCAGCAGGTTGCAGCCATGCCCTATCAAACCACCATCGGCAGCCTGGTCTACCGCTTCGTCGACCTCAAGACGCTGCTGGCCAAGGCCAGCCCGGCGCGCTCCGGCGATTACCTGGCAGGGCTGGCCGCCGCTACCTACGAAGAGCGCATGGCGGCCAAGCTGGCCCTGGCCGAGGTGCCGCTGGGGCGCTTTCTCGACGAGGCACTGATTGCCTACGAGCAGGACGAAGTCACGCGCCTGATCATCGACCGACATGACACCGCCGCCTTCGCCCCGATCAGCCACCTCACGGTCGGCGACCTGCGCGACTGGCTGCTGCTGGAGAAGACCGACAGCGCGCGCCTGGCTGCCGTGGCCGCTGGGCTGACGCCGGAGATGGTCGCTGCGGTGAGCAAGCTGATGCGCAATCAGGACCTGATTCTGGTGGCGCGCAAATGCCAGGTGATCAGCCGCTTTCGCAACACCCTGGGCCTGCCCGGTCACCTTGCTGTGCGCCTACAGCCCAATCACCCCACCGACGACGTGCGCGGCATCGCCGCCAGCATGCTCGACGGCCTGCTGTATGGCTCCGGCGACGCCACGGTCGGCATCAACCCGGCCAGCGACTCGCTGCCAACGCTGATGCGCCTGTGGCAGATGATGGACGAGGTGCGCCAGCACTTCGAAATCCCCCTGCAGAGCTGCGTGCTGACCCACGTCACCACGCAGATCCAGGCCATCGAGGCCGGCGCGCCGATCGACCTGGTGTTCCAGTCCATCGCCGGTACCGAAGCCACCAACGCCGGCTTCGGCGTATCCCTGGCAATCCTTCGCGAAGCCCACGAAGCCGCGCTGTCGCTCGGTCGCGGCACCCTCGGCGATAAAACCGGCCAGGGCAGCGCGCTATCGGCCGTGGCCACCACCTGCTCAAGCAACTGCCGCACATATCGGGAGCCGCGTGATGGCCAATGATCTGATTCAGCAAAATCCCTGGGACGAACTGCGCGCACATACCTCGGCACGCATAGCGCTCGGCCGCGTCGGCTGCAGCCTGCCCACCCGCGAGGTGCTCAAGTTCGGCCTGGCCCATGCCCAGGCGCGCGATGCCGTGCATCGTCCGCTGGACTTCGGCGAACTCAAGCATCAGTTGCATACGGCAGGCTTTCGTACCCTGAAAGTACGCAGCAACGCCGACGACCGGCAAACCTACCTGCTGCGCCCGGATCACGGCCAACACCTGCATGGCGACTGCCGTGTGCAGCTGCAACACGAACTGCCCGCACCGGAAATCGCTATCGTGCTGGCCGATGGCTTGTCGGCCGTCGCCATGCAGCGCCATGCCCTGCCGCTGTTGCAAGCCCTGCGCGATCGCTTCGATACCGACTGGGCCAACACCCCGGTGGTGCTTGCCGAACAGGGGCGCGTGGCGATTGGCGACGGCATCGGTGAAGCCCTGCGCGCACGTCTGGTGATCGTGATGATCGGTGAGCGGCCGAGGCTGACCTCGCCGGACAGCCTCGGCCTGTATCTGACCTACGCGCCGCGGGTGGGCTGCCTGGACAGCGCGCGCAACTGCATCTCCAACGTACGTCCCGAGGGCCTGCCTTACCAGCTGGCGGCACACAAACTCGTCTACCTGGCGCGCCAGGCGCTGCGCCAGCAACTGAGTGGCGTGCAGCTCAAGGACGACAGCAACCTGCAGCCGGTGGCGCTACAGGCCGACTGACAAGACCCGGCACGCGGGTTATGGTGATAACTCTATTGCCCCATGAGGAGTCATCATGCCCTGGTACGTCTGGCTGCTACTGGTTCTGGTGTTTGGCTCGGTGATCGGTAGCCTGCTGGTGCTGCGCAGCAGTGCCAAGAAAATGCCCCTGAGCGAAGACCAGCTCGAGCGCATGCGTAAACGCGCCATCGAGCAGGACGCCAAGGATGCGCGCGAGCGTCAGCGCTAAACGCCCTCGTCCTGTCAGGTAACGCCAAGACTGCCCGCAACGCAGCCTGCTAGCAGGTTGTTGAAAACGTAGGCGAGGCAGCTAATGCAATACCGATGGCGGCCCCGCAAAAACAGGCGAGGAACGGTCGGAGTCGCGCTCGACTTTACGAGTTGTAAATGAGCATTTGACCGGGCTGGCGTTCCAGCCTGTTTTTAACGCAGCAATAGCAACGCAGGTAGTTTTTCGACTGCCTGCTAGACTGCGCGCCTTCTCAAGGAGAAGGTGCCATGCCCCTGCATCTGCGCTTACTGCTCCCCGCTCTGATCCTGGCCCTGGGCACCGGCCTGGGTTTCATCCAACCCGTCGGCCTGCTGCTGAGCAGCGTATTCGTCATCGTCCTGCTGGCCGGACGATCACATCTGCCAAGCTGGCTATGGCTACCTCTGATTCTGCTTGGCGGAATCGCCCTGGCGGCGCACCTCTTACCCGGTTTCAGCCCTTGGCAACTGTGGCAGCCACGTCTCATCAGTGCTGATGCGGCGCCCTATGGCCTGCGCCTGTCCTGGGACAAGCTGCTGCTGGGCAGCGCCCTGTTCACCTGGTGGCTGGGGCAGCCACGCAGACCCGTGCTTTCGCTGAAAAATGCCTGGCTGACGTGCATCGCCACCCTGCTGCTGGTGCCGCTGCTGGCCATGGCGCTGGGCCTGGTCACCTGGCAACCCAAATGGCCGCAGGGTCTGCTGTTGTGGCTGGCGGTCAATCTCTGCGTGGCGGTGCTGGCGGAGGAATTGCTCTTTCGCGGCCTGCTACAGACCGCCCTGATCAAGCGCTTGGGCATCTGGCCCGGCTTGCTGTTGACGGCCGGCTTGTTCGGCGCGGCCCATCTGCCTTTCAGCGCGCTATTTGCCGTGGTGGCGACCTGCGCTGGCCTCGGTTATGGCCTGGCCTTTCACTACAGCGGCCGTCTGAGCCTGGCCATCGCGCTGCACACAGCGGTCAATCTGCTGCATATTCTGTTGCTGAGCTATCCGTTACGTCTTGCGTGACGGCAATGCGGTAAGGCGAGAAGATGCGTTGCAACTCGCCCTTCTCCCGCAACTGCTCGAGCAAGGCAGCGAAGCGTTCGGGAGTTATCGGCGCGCCGGCACGAATCATCGCATGATGACGATAGATCTGATCGACACGCTCGGAGATCAGTAACTGGCGTGCATAATCGCGATTGCGCTCAAGGAAGTCATAGAGATTGGAGCGAGTGACCAATGCGACATCGGCGCGCCCGCGTATCACCATCAGCAGGTTGCTGTCGTGGGAGTGACCGAGGTTGGCATTGAAGGTGCTGGTCAGGAACTCCGGATCGCTGTTGAACTGGGCAAATCCGTAGTGATAACCGCGATAAAGCGCCAGGCGCTTGCCTTCGAGCTGTTCGAAGTAACTCTGGTCGCGCAGCGCCTCGTTCCTGGCGACGAACAACTCAGCATCTTCCAGCCTCATATCGACAGCTTCAGCGTCGATGTCCTGCCATCCCCATTGCGGATTCTCGAAAATCGCTATGTCGATACGCCCGCGCTGCAGGTCACTGAAACGACGCACGATGGCGGTGGGCAACATGGTGAAGTGGTATTCGCTCTGCTCTCGGTTGAGCGCTTCGAGCAGTTGCGGTAGCAAGCCACTCGAGTCGTGCAGGTTGGACTTGATCACATAGGGGGGGGAAGTGCGCGCCACCGACCTTGACCACGTCGGCCGCATAGAGAGAATCCACTAGCAAGAGACACAAGGCACCCAAACATCCATGAACCCAGCACCGCGCATGCCGCATCTCGAGTCCCCAAAAAATTCCTTCTCTTAGTGTGCTGCACACTACTCCAGTCTCTCCTGACCGACCAGATGGATTTTCACCGCACTGACACTTTGTTGCCCAGTGTCAGACGATAGCGCCCAAGTAGCTTCGATAGTTCTCCACTGGCCTGCAGCCGGTTCAACAACTCGGCAACTTCAGCCGGGCTCAGCGGCCCCTTGGGCCGCAGCAGCACCTGATGGTGATAGAGCTGATCCAGCCGATCGGAAACCAGCAACTCGGGCAGCATTTCCGGATGCCGATCCAGAAACAGCTCCAGGTACGAGCGCGTCACCACGGCGATATCGACGCGCCGCGCCAGCAGCATGCGCAGGTTGCTATCGTGGGAATAGGTCAACAGCGCATTGAACGCGCGTGCGAGATAATCAGGGTCGGCATCGAAACTGGCAAAACCATAGTGATAGCCGTTGTAGAGCGCCATGCGCTTGTCGTTGAAATCCTCGAAATAGTCTTGCCCACGCCCCGGCTCCGCCGCGGCGACATAGACTTCCGCATCATCGATATCCAGCCCCAAGACCAGGTATGACGTGCCCTGCCAACCCCAGCGAGTGGACTCGAAGAACATCAGATCGAAGCGTCCGCTCTCGAGGTCGCGGTAACGGCGGGTTGCCGAGGTCGGCACCAGAACGAAACGGTATTGCTGCTGCGCCGCATTGAGCGCGCGCAACAACTCGGGCACCAAACCTTGCGGATAAGGTGATTCGGGTTTGTCCAGGTATGGCGGGAAGTGATAACCACCGACACGCACCTCCTGCAGGGCAAGGGCAGCAGGTACATGCAACAGCGCAAGACAGCACAACAGGCAAAAGGCTAGTGCGCGCAAACTCGACCTCTCGTCACGGATCACAATGCGGGAACACCCCAGCGTCCGTGTTCGAGCCGAAAACCGGCAGTTGCTCCTATCCTAGCCGAATTCGCTCAGGCTTCCTTACACACCAATGACAACGCTTCTTCGGCCAGCTGATCCAGCGTCATTGGTCCCTGCGAGCGGAACCAGGTATTGGTCCAGCTCAGCGCACCGGTGAGAAAACGCCGCTGAATGAACGGGTCGCCCTTGAAGTATCCGGCCTCGCGCGCCTCGCCCAGTACCGCCAGCCAGATCTGCTCGTAGGTATCACGCAAGGCCAGTACCTGCGCCTGGCCCTCCTCCGAAAGGGAACGCCACTCGTACACCAATACCGCCATGGCCTCGCCGGTACCGCCCATGATCGACTGCAACTCGCAGCGGATCAGCGCCAGCAGCCGCTCGCGGGTGCCCTGCGCCTCGGCCAGTGCAGCGCGCATCAGTGCAGTGTTGTAGACGATGGTTTCCTCCATCACCGAGCGCAGAATTTCGTCCTTGCTCTTGAAGTGGTGAAAGATGCTGCCGGACTGAATACCGATGGCGGCAGCCAGATCGCGCACCGTCGTGCGCTCGTAACCCTTGCTGCGAAACAGGTGAGCGGCCATCTGCAACAGCTTGCCACGGGCACTGTCTGGATCGGTTACCTGGCCGCTGGCGACCAGCTCCTGCATCACGGCCTGGGCTCTGTGTTCGTCCACGCTGACTTCTCCCCTGATTGCCTTGCACGGCGATTGTTCTGATGAATTCTCTATGCTGCCGGCAAGTGCTTGTCTTGCTTGATGAAATGTATGCGGCAGGCGCTGACCAAGCAAGCGCTTGGGCGTATTTTTGGCCGAATTGCCGTCTCTCGCCACTTTTCAACCAAGCGCTTGCTTGGTAATGTCGACTCATCTTCTCAATGTGTGACGGGCCAATTCCAATGAACAAAACCGTACGCATCGGCTGCGCCTCCGCCTTCTGGGGCGATACCTCCACCGCTGCCGCTCAACTGGTTCAGGGTGCCGAACTGGATTACCTGGTGTTCGACTACCTGGCCGAGATCACCATGTCGATCATGGCCGGCGCCCGTATGAAGAAGCCTGACGACGGCTATGCCCGCGATTTCATCGAGGTGCTCACCCCGCTGCTGGGCAACATCGCGACGAAGAACATCCGCGTCATCAGCAACGCCGGCGGGGTCAACCCGATGGCCTGCGCCGCCGCCCTGAGCGCCGCCTGCGAACAGGCCGGCGTACAGCTGAAGATCGCCGTGCTGCATGGCGACAACCTGCAGCCCAAGCTCGGTGAGCTGGTCAAGGCCGGCACCCGCGAGATGTTCACGGGCGCGCCGCTGCCGCCCTTCTGCGTGTCGGTCAACGCCTACCTGGGCGCACCGGGCATCGTCGCCGCGCTGGAACAGGGCGCCGACATCGTCATCACCGGCCGCGTGGTCGACAGCGCCGTGGTCAGCGCCGCCCTGGTGCACGAGTTCGGCTGGGCCTGGAACGACTACGACAAGCTGGCCCAGGCTGCGCTGGCCGGGCACATCATCGAATGCGGCGCGCAGTGCACCGGCGGCAACTTCACCGACTGGCGCGACGTGCCGGACTACGAGCACATCGGTTTTCCCATCGTCGAGGTCGAGGACGATGGCCGTTTCGTCGTGACCAAGCCGGAGGGTTCCGGCGGCCTGATCACGCCTTTTACCGTTGGCGAGCAGATGCTCTACGAGATTGGCGACCCGCGCGCCTACCTGCTGCCGGATGTAGTCTGCGACTTCACCCAGGTCGAGCTGAGCCAGGTCGGCGACCACCGCGTGCAGCTGCAGGGCGCGCGCGGCCTGCCGCCCACCGGGCAATACAAGGTCAGCGCCACCCACCCGGACGGTTTTCGCTGCACCGCCAGCTGCGTGCTCGCCGGTATCGATGCGGTGGCCAAGGCCGAGCGGGTCAGCCTGGCGATCATCAACAAGACCGAAGAGATGTTCGCCGAGCGCGGCTGGGGCCGTTACCAGGAGGTCAGCGTCGAGCTACTGGGTAGCGAGGCCACCTATGGTGCCCACGCTCGGCGCCAGGACAGCCGCGAGCTGGTGGTGAAGATCGCCGTGCGTCATGCCAAGAAGGAGGCGCTGATCCTCTTCTCCCGCGAGATCGCCCAGGCTGCCACCGGCATGGCGCCGGGCCTGACCGGCATTGTCGGCGGCCGCCCCACCGTCTACCCGGTGATCCGCCTGTTCAGCTTCCTGGTGGACAAGAGCGCCTGCGCGCTGGAGGTGGAAATCGGCGGCGAACGCCAGCCGGTCACCCTGCCCCAGGTCGATGCCTTCGACCCCGGGCGACTGCACGCACCGGCCGCCCTGCCCGTACCGATGGGCGAAGCCGACGCTGCCATACCGCTGATCCGCCTGGCCGTGGCCCGCTCCGGCGACAAGGGCAATCACAGCAACATCGGCGTGATGGCGAGAAAGCCCGAATACCTGGCGTGGATAGCCGCGGCGCTGACGTCCGAAGCCGTGGCCAAGTGGATGGCGCATACCCTGGACGCCGAGCAGGGTCGCGTCAGCCGCTGGTACCTGCCGGGCAGCCACAGCCTCAACTTCCTGCTGGAAAACGCTTTGGGCGGTGGCGGCGTAGCCAGCCTGCGCATCGACCCGCAGGGCAAGGCCTTCGCCCAGCAGTTGCTGGAATTCCCGGTGCCGGTGCCCAAGGCGCTGGCCGACAGCCTGTAGGAGCGGGCTTGCCCGCGATCAACAACGCAAAAGCATCGCCAGCAAGCTGGCTCCTACATAAACCGATGCAGGTGCAACAAGGAAAACAACAATGGCATACGACTCGGTATTCAAACCTGGCCTATTCGCCGATCAGACCATCCTGGTCACCGGCGGTGGCAGTGGCATCGGCCGCTGCGTGGCCCACGAGCTGGCCCACCTGGGCGCCCATGTGGTGCTGGTCGGGCGCAAGCAGGAAAAGCTGGAGAAGACCTGCACCGAGATCACCGAGGACGGCGGCAGCGCCAGCTTCCAGGTCTGCGACATCCGTGACGAAGAAGCCGTGAAGGCCATGGTCGGTGCGGTGATTGCGCAGCGCGGACGCATCCATCACCTGGTCAACAACGCCGGCGGCCAGTTCCCCGCGCCGCTGATCGGCATCAACCAGAAAGGCTTCGAGACCGTGGTGCGTACCAACCTGGTCGGCGGCTTTCTGGTGGCCAAGGAAGTCTTCCTGCAGAGCCTGAGCAAGCACGGCGGCAGCATCGTCAACATGCTCGCCGATATGTGGGGCGGCATGCCTGGCATGGGCCATTCGGGGGCGGCGCGGGCCGGCATGGAGAACTTCACCAAGACCGCCGCCTACGAGTGGGGCCACGCCGGCGTACGGGTCAACGCCGTGGCGCCGGGCTGGATCGCCTCCAGCGGCATGGACACCTACCCCGAGTCGATGAAGAACATGATCCGCAACCTCAAGGATCACGTGCCGCTGCAGCGCATCGGCAGCGAGTCCGAGGTGGCCGCGGCCATCGTCTTCCTGCTCAGCCCTGGCGCCAACTTCATCAGCGGCAACACCATCCGCATCGATGGCGCCGCCAGCCAGGGCACCCGCGCCTGGACGCTGGGCAAGGCGAAATACAGCGATTCCTACAACGGTTTCCACCGGGCCTACCTGCCCGACGTACTGAAAGATCAGGAGTAAGGCGATGCCCGTGATCCAATCGGAAATCGATGTCCATGGCGAAGCCTTCGCGCAGAACCGTGAAGCCATGCTGGCAGCCATCGCGACCTTCCGTGACGTGGAGCAGAAGGTGCTCGACAAGGCCCAGGAAGCCAAGGCCAAGTTCGAGAAGCGCGGCCAATTGCTGCCGCGCGAACGCATCAACCTGCTGCTCGATGCCGGCGCGCCCTTTCTAGAGCTGTCCTCGCTGGCCGGCTACAAGCTGCACGACGACAAGGACGGCAGCCAGGCCGGCGGTGGCCTGATCGCCGGCATCGGCTACATCGCCGGTGTGCGCTGCCTGGTGATCGCCAACAACAGCGCGATCAAGGGCGGCACCATCTCCCCCACTGGCCTGAAGAAATCGCTGCGCCTGCAGCAGATCGCCTTCGAGAACAAGCTGCCGGTGGTGACCCTGGCCGAGAGCGGCGGCGCCAACCTCAACTACGCCGCCGACATCTTCGTCGAGGGCGCGCGCGGCTTCGCCAACCAGGCGCGCATGTCCGCCATGGGCCTGCCGCAGGTCACCGTGGTGCATGGCTCCAGCACTGCTGGCGGAGCTTACCAGCCGGGCCTGTCGGACTACGTGGTGGTGGTGCGCGGCAAGGCCAAGATGTTCCTCGCCGGCCCGCCCCTGCTCAAGGCCGCCACCGGCGAGATCGCCACCGACGAGCAACTCGGCGGCGCCGAGATGCACGCCCAGGTCGCCGGCACCGCCGAGTACCTGGCCGAGAACGACGCCGACGGCGTACGCCTGGCGCGCGAGATCCTTGGCATGCTGCCGTGGAACCAACAACTGCCCGCTCGTGAGAAACGTACCTGGCGCGAACCGCTGTACCCGGCCGAGGAACTGCTCGGCCTGGTGCCGGCCGACGCCAAGAAGCCCTACGACGTACGCGAGATCATCGCGCGCATTGCCGATGGCTCGGAGTTCCTCGACTTCAAGAACGAGTTCGACAGCCAGACCGTCTGCGGCCACCTGCAGATCGAAGGCCAGGCCTGCGGCTTCATCGGCAACAACGGCCCGATCACGCCGCAGGGCGCGGCCAAGGCGGCGCAGTTCATCCAGCTGTGCGAGCAGAGCAACACGCCGATCCTGTTCTTCCACAACACCACTGGTTTCATGGTCGGCACGGAGTCCGAGCAGAACGGCGTGATCAAGCATGGCTCGAAGATGATCCAGGCCGTGGCCAACGCCACCGTGCCCAAGCTCACCATCGTCGTCGGCGGCTCTTACGGCGCCGGCAACTACGCCATGTGCGGTCGTGGCCTCGACCCTCGCTTCATCTTCGCCTGGCCCAACAGCCGCACCGCCGTGATGGGCGGCGCCCAGGCCGGCAAGGTGCTGCGCATCGTCACCGAGGACAAGCACGCCAAGGAGGGCAAGGAGCCTGACCCGAAGATGCTCGATATGCTGGAAACCGTGACCGCGCAGAAGCTCGACAGCCAGTCCACCGCGCTGTACGGCACCGCCAGCCTGTGGGACGACGGCCTGATCGACCCACGCGATACCCGCAAACTGCTGGGCTTCTTGCTGGACATCTGCGCCGAAGCCAACCTGCGACCGTTGAAGAAAAGCAGCTTCGGCGTCGCGAGATTTTAAACGTAGGGCGGGTGAAACCCGCCAAGCATGTGGCGGGTTTCACCCGCCCTACAGACCCATTCGATACGGAGCACAACAACAATGATCTTCACTCAAGAGCACGAAGAACTCCGCCGTACCGTCCGCAACTTCGTCGACAAGGAAATCAATCCGCATGTCGATGAATGGGAAAAGGAAGGCCGCTTCCCGATCCACGACATCTTCAAGAAGGCTGGCGAGCTGGGTCTGCTGGGCATCTCCAAACCGGAGAAATTCGGCGGCATGGGCCTGGACTACAGCTACTCGATAGTCGCCGCCGAGGAGTTCGGCACCATCCACTGCGGCGGCATCCCCATGTCAATCGGCGTGCAGACCGACATGTGCACCCCTGCCCTGGCGCGCTTCGGCTCCGACGAGCTGCGCGAAGAGTTCCTGCGTCCGGCCATCACCGGCGAGATGGTCGGCTGCATCGGCGTCTCCGAAGTGGGTGCCGGCTCCGACGTGGCGGGCCTGAAGACCACCGCGCGCAAGGACGGCGACGACTACGTGATCAACGGCAGCAAGATGTGGATCACCAACTCGCCATCGGCCGACTTCATCTGCCTGCTGGCCAACACCAGCGACGACAAACCGCACGTCAACAAGTCACTGATCGTGGTGCCGATGAAGACGCCCGGCATCACCGTCAGCCCGCACCTGGACAAACTCGGCATGCGCAGCTCGGAAACCGCCCAGGTGTTCTTCGACAACGTGCGCGTACCGCAGCGCTATCGTATCGGCCACGAAGGCGCCGGTTTCATGATGCAGATGCTGCAGTTCCAGGAAGAGCGCCTGTTCGGCGCGGCCAATATGATCAAGGGCCTGGAACACTGCGTCGACATCACCATCGACTACTGCAAGCAGCGCCACACCTTCGGCCAACCGCTGATCGACAACCAGGTCATCCACTTCCGCATGGCCGAGCTGCAGACCGAGATCGAAGCCCTGCGCGCGCTGGTCTACCAGGCCACCGAGCAGTACGTGAAAGGTCGCGACGTGACCAAGCTGGCGTCGATGGCCAAGCTCAAGGCCGGCCGCCTGGGCCGCGAAGTGTCCGACAGCTGCCTGCAGTACTGGGGCGGCATGGGCTTCATGTGGGACAACCCGGTGTCGCGCGCCTACCGCGACGTGCGCCTGGTGAGCATCGGCGGCGGCGCCGACGAAATCATGCTGGGCATCATCTGCAAGCTGATGGGCATTCTGCCGGGGAAAAAGAAAGGCTGACCTGCCACTCATACCGTTGCGGCGGGTTTCACCCGCCCTACACCGAGGCTATGCGATGAATGATCTGCCCCACTGCGAAACCCTGCTGCTGAACTCCGTCGATGGCGTGCTGCACGTCACCCTCAACCGCCCGGACAGCCGCAACGCCATGAGCCTGGCCATGGTCGGCGAACTGCGCGCGACCCTGGAGGCCGTGCGCCAAGACGCCGGCGTGCGCGCCCTCGTCCTGCGCGGTGCAGATGGCCACTTCTGCGCCGGCGGCGACATCAAGGACATGGTCGGAGCCAGAGCTCGCGGCGGCGACGCCTACCGCGAGCTGAACCGCGCCTTCGGTGCGCTGCTGGAAGAAGCCCAGGCCGCGCCGCAAGTGCTGGTGGCCGTGCTGGAAGGTGCCGTGCTGGGCGGCGGCTTCGGCCTGGCCTGCGTGTCTGACGTGGCCATCGCTGCCAGCGGCGCCAAGTTCGGCCTGCCGGAAACCACGCTGGGCATCCTCCCGGCGCAGATCGCCCCCTTCGTCGTGCACCGCATCGGCCTGACCCAGGCACGCCGCCTGGCCCTGACCGCCGCCCGCTTCGACGGTGCCGAAGCCTTGCGTCTGGGCCTGGTGCACTACTGCGAGCACGATGACGCCGCCCTGCAGCAGCGTCTGGACGAGACCCTGGAACAGATTCGCCAATGCGCGCCACAGGCCAACGCCCAGACCAAGGCTCTGCTGCTGGCCAGCGAACGCGAAGCACTCGGCCCGCTGCTCGACCGCGCCGCCGAACAGTTCGCCGCCGCCGTGACTGGCGCCGAGGGTGTCGAGGGCACCATGGCCTTCGTGCAGAAGCGCAAGCCGAAGTGGGCGCAGTAACCACACCAGCAACGGTAGGAGCGAGCTTGCTCGCGATCAGCTCGAACCAGGATCGCCAGCAAGCTGGCTCCTACAACAAAATCGACAGACCGTAGCCCAATGCAATCCGGAAACGCTCGCCAAAATGATTCCCCGGATTGCATCCGGCTATGCACAGCAGGAGCACAAAGATGCCCGCATTCAACAAGATCCTGATCGCCAACCGCGGCGAGATCGCCTGCCGGGTAATGCGCACCGCCATCGAACTCGGCTACCGCACCGTGGCGGTGTACTCCGAGGCTGATAGCGATGCCCGCCATGTACAGATCGCCGACGAAGCCGTATGCATCGGCCCGGCGCAGGTCAACCAGTCCTACCTGGTGATCGACAACATCATCGCGGCAGCGCAGAAAACCGGCGCCGATGCGATCCACCCCGGCTACGGCTTCCTCTCCGAGAACGCCGACTTCGCCCGCACCTGTGAGGCCGCCGGCATCGTCTTCATCGGCCCGACCGTGGAAGCCATCCACCTGATGGGCAGCAAGCGCCTGTCCAAGGTCGCCATGTGTGACGCCGGCGTGCCCTGCATTCCCGGCTACGAAGGCGCGGCCCAGGACGACGAGACTCTGGTGCGTGAAGCCCAGCGCATCGGCTATCCGCTGATGATCAAGGCCAGCGCCGGTGGCGGCGGTCGCGGCATGCGTCTGGTACATGAATCCGCCGAACTGCTGGGGCAGATCCGTACCGCTCGCTCGGAGGCGCAGAACGCCTTCGGCTCCGGCGAGTTTATCCTCGAACGCGCGGTGATCCGCCCACGCCATGTGGAGATTCAGGTCTTCGGCGACCAGCATGGCAATATCGTCTACCTTGGCGAGCGCGACTGCTCGGTGCAGCGCCGTCACCAGAAGGTGGTCGAGGAAGCGCCCTGCCCGGTGATGACGCCGGAGCTGCGCAAGGCCATGGGTGAAGCGGCGGTCAAGGCTGCAGCCTCGGTGAACTACGTCGGCGCCGGCACCGTGGAATTCCTCCTCGATACCTCTGGCGAATTCTTCTTTCTGGAAATGAATACTCGCCTGCAGGTCGAACACCCGGTCACCGAGCTGATCACCGGGCAGGATCTGGTGGCCTGGCAGATTCGCGTCGCCGAAGGCCAGCCCCTGCCGCTGCAGCAGGACGACATCCGCCTCACCGGCCACGCCATGGAAGTACGCCTGTACGCCGAGGACTCGGCCGCCGGCTTCCTGCCGCAAACCGGCCAGGTGCTGCGCTGGGAGCCCGAGCTGCTGGCCGGCGTACGCATCGACCACGGCCTGGTCGAGGGCCAGGTTGTCACCCCCTTCTACGACCCGATGCTGGCCAAGGTCATCACCTACGGCGAAACCCGCGACGAAGCCCGGCGCAAGCTGGTGCGCGCGGTCGAGCAGTGCGTGCTGCTGGGCGTCAACGGTAACCAGCGCTTCCTCGCCAATCTGCTCAAGCATCCGGAGTTCGCGGCCGGCAACGCCACCACGGCGTTCATCGCCGAGCATTTCGCGGATGACCCCAGCCTGCACCCACACACCGCCAGCCTGGCCGAACTGGCCATGGCCGCCGCCCTGCTCTACCAGATCTCGGCCGACGCCCGTGCACACCAGCCCGGCCTGTCCGGCTGGCGCAGCGCCGGCAGCGCGCCCTGGCGTTTCGTCCTCAAGCAGGGCGAACACAAGCACGCCGTGGAGCTGGACGTACTGGCAAGCGGCGCCCAAGCGCACCTTTGCGTGCGCCGGGGTGAAGAACAGCTGTCCCTGCGCCTGCTGGCCAGCGACGGTCGCTGGCTGACCCTGGAACTCGACGGCGTGCGCCGCCGCCAGGCCTACCACATCGAAGGCGAACGCCTGTGGCTGTATGGTGAGCATGGCAACCTGGAATTAATGGATGTCACCCACGAGCCGGCCGGCGGGCAGAACGCCGCCAGCAGCGGCGCGGTGAAGGCACCGATGGATGGAGCCATCGTAGACGTGCTGATCGCCGAGGGCGCCAGCGTGAGCAAGGGACAACTACTGGTGGTGCTGGAAGCGATGAAGATGGAGCACCCGCTCAAGGCTGGCGTCGACGGCATCGTTCGCCGCGTCGGCGTAAGCCAGGGCGATCAGGTGAAGAATCGCCAGTTGCTGGTGGAAATCGAAGCCGCCGAGGTTTGACCACATCACCGTGGGAGGGGCTTTAGCCGCGAGCGTTGTTCATCGCGGCTAAAGCGGATCGCCGCCCGGCCCTTCCCACAGCCCCATGACAACAAGAAGGAGCACGCCCATGTCACTTTCCGCCAAGACCCTGTTCATCACCGGCGCCAGTCGTGGCATCGGCCGCGAAATCGCCCTCAAGGCCGCCGCCGATGGCGCCAACATCGTCATCGCGGCCAAGAGCGCCGAGCCGCACCCGAAACTCGAAGGCACCATCTTCAGCGTCGCCGCCGAGGTAGAAGCCGCCGGCGGCAAGGCGCTGGCCCTGCAGCTGGACGTGCGCGACGAGCAGGCCGTAGCCGCCGCCATGGCCCAGGCCGCCGAGCATTTCGGCGGCATCGATGCCCTGGTCAACAACGCCGGCGCGATCAAGCTGGTAGGCGTGGAAAAACTCGAACCCAAGCGCTTCGACCTGATGTACCAGATCAACACCCGCGCGGTGATGGTCTGCAGCCAAGCGGCCTTGCCGTACCTGAAACAGAGCGCCAGCGGCCACATCCTCAACCTCTCCCCACCGCTCAACCTCGACGCCAAGTGGTTCGCCCAGCACGGCCCCTACACCGTCACCAAGTACGGCATGAGCATGCTCACCCTGGGCATGAGTGAGGAATTCAAGAAGTACGGCATCAGCGTCAACTCGCTGTGGCCGAAGACCATGATCGCCACCGCCGCCATCGAGTTCGAGCTAGGCAGCCGCGACGCCTTCAAGCGCGCGCGCACCCCGGCGATCATGGCCGATGCGGCGCATGCGATCCTGAGTAGCGAAGGCCGCAGCATCAGCGGGCGCCTGCTGATCGACGAGGACATCCTGCGCGAACAGGGCGTCAGCGATTTCGAGCAGTACCGTTTCGATCCCGCTGGCGGCAGCCTGGTACCCGACCTGTTCGTTGATTGAAGCCTGGGATGCGTTGGCTTCGTAGCCCGGGCTTCGTAGCCCAATGAAATCCGGATCAAGAGAAGCTGCGGGCAAGCGTACGAAGCTCTTCCTCAGCCCGCACCAAGATAAGCCGTGATCGCCCCGACAGCCGTCTGGAGATGCTGCTGATGGCTGAAGCCGGATGCCTTCAATGGCTTTAAGTCATGATCGGCAGCCTGCAGCCAGTGCAACTCGATGGCCGCTGACAGCTCGTAACCCGCGACGGTTTCCTTATTGCCCAATGTATCGCGCTCCCCCTGGATGATCAGCGTCGGCGTACGCAGCTCGGCGAGATGGGCCACTCGCGGTTTTTCCGGCTTGCCGGCGGCATAGAAGGGATAGCCCAGACAAATCAGCGCTGAGGCGCCGAACTCGTCAGCCAGCAGACTGGCCATACGCCCGCCCATGGATTTCCCGCCGACGGACAGCGGCCCTGAGACTCGTTGGCGCACCTGCGCATGCACTTCGCGCCATTGCTGCAGTAGTTGCGCCTGCGGATTGGGCGGGCGCTTGCGCCCATCCACCCGTCGCTGCGCCATATAGGCGAACTCGAAGCGCACCACACGCACGCCGCGTGCCGCCAAACCCTGAGCCATGGTCTGCATGAACGGACTGTCCATCGGCGCGCCGGCCCCGTGCGCGAGGATCAGCGTGCTCGATGCCGCCTGCGGCGGTTCGTCCCACAGCCAGGGTAGTCCCTGCTCACATTGACCGGCGTCAATAAACCCAGATGGCCCTTTGCTCATACTTGCCTCGCGTCGATATCCGTGGTGTCCGTGGCTTGCTCATGCCTGCGTCCACCACAGTTATCGGCCGCTCTGCCATAACCGTGGATGGAAGCCCAGACATGAACACAACAACCCGCTGCGCCTATAACTACAGGGTGGTTCGCCAGTTCGCCATTATGACGGTGGTTTGGGGCATCGTCGGCATGGGACTCGGCGTATTCATCGCTGCCCAGCTGGCCTGGCCCGAACTTAACTTCAACCTGCCGTGGATCAGCTTCGGCCGTCTGCGCCCGCTGCATACCAATGCGGTGATCTTCGCTTTCGGTGGCTGTGCCCTGTTCGCTACCAGTTACTACGCGGTGCAACGCACCAGTCAGACCACGCTGTTCGCTCCGAAGCTGGCGGCCTTCACCTTCTGGGGTTGGCAACTGGTGATCGTTCTCGCAGCCATCAGCCTGCCGCTGGGCTGGACCAGCTCCAAGGAATACGCCGAGCTTGAGTGGCCAATCGATATCCTCCTGGGCATCGTCTGGATTACCTATGCCGTGGTGTTCTTCGGCACAGTCGCCAAGCGCAAGACCAAGCACATCTATGTGGGCAACTGGTTCTTCGGTGCGTTCATCCTCACCGTGGCCATCCTGCATGTGGTCAATAACCTGGAAATTCCGGTCACCCTGACCAAGTCCTACTCGCTGTATGCCGGCGCCACCGATGCGATGATCCAATGGTGGTACGGCCACAACGCCGTGGGCTTCTTCCTCACCGCCGGGTTCCTGGGCATGATGTATTACTTCGTGCCCAAGCAGGCCGGTCGCCCGGTCTACTCCTACCGCCTGTCCATCGTCCACTTCTGGGCGCTGATCGCGGTGTACATCTGGGCCGGCCCGCACCACCTGCACTACACCGCGCTGCCGGACTGGGCACAGAGCCTGGGCATGGTGATGTCGCTGATCCTCCTGGCGCCCAGCTGGGGCGGCATGATCAACGGCATGATGACCCTCTCCGGTGCCTGGCACAAACTGCGCACCGACCCGATCCTGCGCTTCCTGGTGGTGTCGCTGGCGTTCTACGGCATGTCGACCTTCGAAGGCCCGATGATGGCGATCAAGACCGTCAACGCCCTGTCCCACTATACCGACTGGACCATCGGCCACGTACATGCCGGCGCCCTCGGCTGGGTCGCCATGGTGTCGATCGGCTCGCTGTATCACCTGATTCCCAAGGTGTTCGGCCGCGAGCAGATGCACAGCCTGGGCCTGATCAACAGTCACTTCTGGCTGGCCACCATTGGCACCGTGCTGTACATCGCCTCGATGTGGGTCAACGGCATCACTCAGGGCCTGATGTGGCGCGCAGTCAACGAAGACGGCACCCTCACCTACTCCTTCGTCGAGTCGCTGGAAGCCAGCCATGTCGGATTCGTGGTACGGGTGATCGGTGGTGCGATCTTCTTCGCCGGCATGCTGCTGATGGCCTGGAACGTCTGGCTGACCGTACGTAGCGCGAAATCCACCGAGATGGAAGCCGCTGCGCAGTTCTCGGTAGAAGGAGCCCACTGATGAAACACGAAATTCTCGAGAAGAACATCGGGCTGATGGCCCTGATGATGATCCTGGCGGTCAGCATCGGCGGCCTGACGCAGATCGTCCCGCTGTTCTTCCAGGACGTCACCAACGAGCCGGTGGAAGGCATGAAGCCCTACACCGCCCTGCAACTGGAAGGCCGCGACATTTACATCCGCGAGGGCTGCGTCGGCTGCCATTCGCAGATGATCCGCCCGTTCCGCGCCGAGACCGAGCGCTACGGTCACTACTCCGTCGCTGGCGAAAGCGTCTGGGATCACCCCTTCCTGTGGGGCTCCAAGCGTACCGGCCCGGACCTGGCCCGCGTCGGCGGTCGCTACTCGGACGAGTGGCATCGCGCCCACCTGTACAACCCGCGCAACGTCGTGCCGGAGTCGATCATGCCCGCCTACCCCTGGCTGGTCGAACAGAGCCTCGATGGCAAGGACACAGCCAAGAAGATGAGCGCCTTGCGCACATTGGGCGTGCCCTACAGCGAAGAAGACATCGCCGGCGCCAGCGATGCGGTCAAGGGCAAGAGCGAGATGGATGCTCTGGTCGCCTACCTGCAGGTGCTTGGCACCGCCGTGAAGAACAAGAGGTGAGCGCCATGTTCGAGCTTATCGATATCGGCACCCTGCGCGGCGTAGGCACCGCGCTGGTTCTGATCGCCTTCACCGCCGTTACCCTCTGGGCTTATAGCGGCAAGCGCCGCGACGCCTTCGCCGAGGCCGCCAACCTGCCCTTCGCCGATGAGTCCAAGCCCGCCGTTTCGAGGACCCAAGCATGACCACCTTCTGGAGTTGGTACATCACCCTGCTGACCGTTGGTTCGCTGGTTGCGCTGTTCTGGCTGATTTTCGCCACCCGCAAGGGCGAAGTTCACAAGAACCCCACCGAGCAGACCATGGGCCACTCTTTCGATGGCATCGAGGAGTACGACAACCCGCTGCCCAAGTGGTGGTTCATGTTGTTCGTCGGCACCCTGGTGTTTTCCGTGGCTTACCTGCTGCTGTATCCGGGCCTGGGTAACTTCAAGGGCCTGCTGCCGGGCTACGAGGATGGCTGGACCCAGGTCAACCAGTGGCAGCGCGAAATGGATCGCGCCGATGAGCTGTACGGCCCGATTTTCGCCAAATATGCCGCCATGCCCATCGAGGAAGTGGCCAAGGACGAGCGCGCGCTGAAAATGGGCGGTCGCCTGTTCGCTTCCAACTGCTCGGTGTGCCATGGCTCGGATGCCAAGGGCAGCTACGGCTTCCCCAACCTGACGGACAACAGCTGGCGCTGGGGCGGTGAGCCGGAAACCATCAAAGCCTCCATCATGCACGGCCGTATGGGCGTAATGCCGGCACAAGGCCCGATGATCGGCGAAGATGGCGTGCGTAACGTCGCGGCCTACGTGCTCACCGAACTGGCTGGTCGTGAGCTGCCCGAGGGCACGGAAGCGGACATCGCCGCTGGCAAGCAGATCTTCTCCACCCTCTGCGCCGCCTGCCATACCCCTGCCGGCACCGGCATGCCGATGATGGGCGCACCGGATCTGACCCAACCCAGCGCCTTCATCTACGGCAGCAGCTTCGCCCAACTGCAACAGACCATTCGCTATGGTCGCAGCGGCAACATGCCGGCTCAGGGTGATTTTCTCGGTAACGACAAGGCTCACCTGCTGGCTGCTTACGTGCTCAAGTTGAGCCAGGGCGAAGACAAGTAATCCACGGCTTTACCGGCGACCGCAGCAAGGTCGCCGGCTCCCTCCTTATATAAGTGTGCGACCCAGTGTCGCACCTGCCGACCAATAGCCCTGCAACCCCCTTGATCTGGGCTATGCTGCTTTTCAGTCGCCACCTGCCACAACTCCAAGGCGATCCATTCTTAGCGCTGCGCAAAATGATTGCGCCAAAAGCACACAGAGCCGCTCCCCGGGTCGACTCGAACGCCCCGTGAAACGCTCTGAAACCCGGTTCGCGTCGGTATGTTGCGTTGCAATGGCTACCTGCTTTCTCCATACTTGCCGCCGATTTTTGCCCCATAAAACTCCATTAACCGTGGAACCCCTAGCATGAGCACAGCAATCAGTCAGACTGCTTATAACTATAAGGTGGTCCGCCAGTTCGCCATTATGACGGTGATCTGGGGGGTCATTGGGATGGGTCTAGGCGTGTTCATCGCCGCACAACTCGTGTGGCCGGAACTCAACCTAAACCTGCCGTGGACCAGCTTCGGCCGTCTGCGCCCGCTTCACACCAACGCGGTGATCTTCGCCTTTGGCGGATGCGCACTGTTCGCCACCTCGTATTACGTGGTCCAGCGCACCTGTCAGACGCGCCTGATCTCCGACGGTCTGGCTGCCTTCACCTTCTGGGGTTGGCAAGCTGTCATCGTGCTCGCCGTGATCACCCTGCCGATGGGCTACACCAGCACCAAGGAATACGCCGAGCTGGAATGGCCGATCGACATCCTTCTGGGCCTGGTCTGGATCACCTACCTGGTGGTGTTCTTCGGCACTATCGTCAAGCGCAAGACCAAGCACATTTATGTGGGCAACTGGTTCTTCGGCGCCTTCATCCTCGTGACCGCCATGCTGCATATCGTCAACAGCGCCGCCATGCCGGTGAGCCTGTTCAAGTCGTACTCGGTCTACGCCGGGGCGACCGACGCGATGATCCAGTGGTGGTACGGCCACAACGCCGTAGGCTTCTTCCTGACCACCGGCTTCCTGGGCATGATGTACTACTTCGTACCCAAGCAGGCCGAGCGTCCGATCTACTCCTATCGCCTGTCCATCGTGCACTTCTGGGCGCTGATCACCCTGTACATCTGGGCCGGCCCGCACCACCTGCACTACACCGCCCTGCCGGACTGGGCCCAGAGCCTGGGCATGGCCATGTCGGTCATCCTCCTGGCACCAAGCTGGGGCGGCATGATCAACGGCATGATGAGCCTGTCGGGCGCCTGGCATAAGCTGCGCACCGACCCGATCCTGCGCTTCCTGGTGGTATCGCTGGCGTTCTACGGCATGTCGACCTTCGAAGGCCCGATGATGGCCATCAAGACCGTCAACGCCCTGTCCCACTACACCGACTGGACCATCGGCCACGTGCACGCAGGGGCGCTGGGCTGGGTGGCGATGATCTCCATCGGTTCGCTGTATCACCTGATTCCCAAGGTGTTCGGTCGTGAGCAGATGCACAGCATCGGCCTGATCAACGCGCACTTCTGGCTGGCGACCATCGGCACCGTGCTGTACATCGCCTCGATGTGGGTCAACGGCATCACCCAGGGCCTGATGTGGCGCGCAGTCAACGAAGACGGCACCCTCACCTACTCCTTCGTCGAATCGCTGGAAGCCAGCCATGCAGGTTATGTCGTACGCATGATCGGTGGTGCCTTCTTCGTCACCGGCATGCTGCTGATGACTTACAACACCTGGCGCACCGTGCGCGCCGCCAAGCCGGCTGAATACGAAGCAGCCGCGCAGATCCCCGCAGTTCAAGGGAGCGCCCACTGATGAAACACGAAATCATCGAGAAGAACATCGGCCTGATGGCGCTGCTGATGGTGATCGCCGTCAGCATCGGCGGCCTGACGCAGATCGTCCCGCTGTTCTTCCAGGACGTCACCAATGAGCCGGTGGAAGGCCTCAAGCCCTACACCGCGCTGCAACTGGAAGGCCGCGACATCTATATCAAGGAAGGTTGTGTCGGCTGCCACTCGCAGATGATCCGCCCGTTCCGCGCCGAAACCGAGCGTTACGGTCACTACTCCGTCGCCGGCGAAAGCGTCTGGGATCACCCCTTCCTGTGGGGCTCCAAGCGTACCGGCCCGGATCTGGCTCGCGTCGGCGGTCGCTACTCGGACGAGTGGCATCGCGCCCACCTGTACAACCCGCGCAACGTCGTGCCGGAGTCGAAGATGCCTGCCTACCCATGGCTGGTGGAAAACAGGCTCGACGGTCGCGACACCGCGAAGAAGATGGAAGTCATGCGTGGCTTCGGCATCCCCTACACCGACGAAGATATCGCCGGCGCCCGCGATGCCGTGAAAGGCAAGACCGAAATGGACGCGCTGATCGCGTACCTGCAGGTTCTCGGCACTTCCATCAAGAACAAACGGTAAGACGCTATGGACATCGGGATGATTCGCGGCATCGGCACGGCGGTGGTGTTCATCGCCTTCATCGGCGTGGTGCTCTGGGCTTACAGCAGCAAGCGCAAATCGAACTTCGACGAAGCTGCCAACCTGCCCTTCGCCGACGATCCCAAGCCCGAGTCCACGCGCGATCAGGACTCTTCCAGGAGCAATAACCAATGACCACGTTCTGGAGTTGGTACGTAACCATTCTGTCTCTGGGCACCATCTTCGCCCTGACCTGGCTGATCTTCGGCACCCGCAAGGGCCAGCGCCAGGAAACCACCGAAGAAACCGTCGGCCACAGCTTCGACGGCATCGAGGAGTATGACAATCCGCTGCCGAAGTGGTGGTTCATGCTGTTCGTCGCCACCATCGTGTTCGCCCTCGGCTACCTCGCCCTGTATCCGGGCCTGGGTAACTTCAAAGGCTTGTTGCCGGGCTACGACTACGTCGACAGCAAGAAGCAAACGCCTTTCACTGCTGGCGTGCAGATCGCTGACGGCTCCATGCGCTACTCTGGCTGGACCGGCGTGCACCAGTGGGAGAAGGAAATGGCGCGTGCCGATGAGCAATACGGCCCCCTATTCGCCAAGTTCGCTGCCATGCCGATCGAGGAAGTGGCCAAGGACGAGCAGGCCCTGAAAATGGGTAGCCGCCTGTTCGCCTCCAACTGCTCGGTTTGCCACGGTTCCGATGCCAAGGGCAGCTACGGCTTCCCCAACCTGACCGACAACGAATGGCGCTGGGGTGGCGAGCCGGAAGACATCAAGACCTCGATCCTCAAGGGCCGTCAGGGCGCGATGCCGGCTCAAGGCCCGGCCATCGGCGAAGACGGTGTACGCAACGTCGCCGCCTACGTGCTCACCGAACTGGCCGGTCGTGAACTGCCGGAAGGCGTAGAAGCGGATATCGAAGCGGGCCAGAAGGTTTTCGCCGGCACCTGCTTCGCCTGCCACGGTGCAGACGGCAAGGGCATGGCCGCCATGGGTGCGCCGAACCTGACTAACCCGGCTGCGTTCATCTACGGCAGCAGCTACGCGCAGCTGCAGCAGACCATTCGTTACGGTCGTCACGGCAACATGCCAGCCCAAGAAGAGTTCCTCGGCAACGACAAGGTGCACTTGCTGGCAGCCTACGTGTACAGCCTGTCGCACAAGGCCGAAGAGCAGTAAGCGCAAAGCGGCTCTTTTGACAAGGGTCAATGAACGCCCGGGTCGCGACCGCTGGTCGCACCCGGGCGTTGTCTTTCAGGCGTACCATATAGTCATCGTGAAATGACCCTGACCGGCACGCATCGGCCCGGGCTGCCAACCAACCGCCGTGGTATGCATCGATGAGCGAACAGATTCCCGTACAGGACGTCACCCCTCCCACTGCCAAGAACGCCGGCGTCGATCTCTACGCCAGCCGCGAGAAGATCTATACCCGCGCATTCACGGGCCTGTTTCGCAATCTGCGACTTGCCGGCGGCGCCCTGCTGTTCCTGCTGTACTTCGGCACCGTCTGGCTGAACTGGGAAGGCCGCCAGGCCGTCTGGTGGAACCTGCCGGAACGCAAGTTCCATATCTTCGGCGCCACCTACTGGCCGCAGGACTTCATGCTGCTGTCCTGGCTGCTGATCATCTGCGCCTTCGGTCTGTTCTTCATCACCGTATTCGCCGGCCGCGTCTGGTGCGGCTACACCTGCCCGCAAAGCGTGTTCACCTGGGTGTTCATGTGGGCCGAGAAAGTTACCGAAGGTGACCGCAACCAGCGGATGAAGCTGGACAAACAACCCATGAGCGGCAAGAAATTTACACGCAAGCTGGCCAAGCACGGCATCTGGGTGGGCGTGTCACTGCTCACGGCGATCACCTTCGTCGGCTACTTCACGCCGATTCGCGACCTGGTGATCGAGATCTTCACCGGCCAGGCCAGCGGCTGGGCCTATTTCTGGATCGGTTTCTTCACCCTCGCCACCTACGGCAACGCCGGCTACCTGCGCGAGCAGGTATGCATCTACATGTGCCCCTATGCGCGCTTCCAGAGCGTGATGTTCGACCAAGACACCCTGATCGTCTCCTACGACCCGCGCCGCGGCGAGAAGCGCGGTCCGCGCAAGAAGGACGCCGACTACAAGGCACAGGGCCTGGGTGATTGCATCGACTGCAAGATGTGCGTACAGGTCTGCCCCACCGGTATCGATATCCGCGACGGCCTGCAGATCGAATGCATCGGCTGCGCCGCCTGCATCGACGCCTGCGACGACATCATGGACAAGATGAACTACCCCAAGGGGCTGATCAGCTACACCACTGAACACAACCTGTCCGGGCGCAAGACCCGCCTGCTGCGCCCGCGCCTGATCGGGTACGCTGTCGCACTGGTCGCGATGATCGGCCTGTTCGCCTGGGCTGTGGCCACTCGTCCGCTGGTGGAACTGGACGTGCTCAAGGATCGCGTACTTTTCCGCGAGAACGAGCGCGGCTACATCGAGAACGTCTACACCCTGAAGATCATGAACAAGGCGCAGCGCGACATGACCTACGTGATCACCGTCGACGGTCTCGACGGCCTGGTCTACGAAGGCAAGCGCGAAGTACGGGCGCTGGCCGGTGAGGTGTACTCCTTCCCGGTCGAGCTGTCCATCGCACCGGAAAAACTGCCTTCCAGCGCCAATAACATCGTCTTCCACGTACAATCGGCAGACGACCCCAGTATCAAGAACGACGCCGACAGCCGATTTATCGGCCCCAGCGTCCGCTGACGACGGAAAACGCATGAGCGAACACAACACATCGCCAGTCAAACCCTGGTACAAGCAGTTCTGGCCCTGGTTCATCCTATTCCTGTTGGGCTACTCGGTGGTGCAGGGGCTGACCCTGCTCACCATCGCCACCAAGAACCCGCCGGGCCTCATCTCGGATGATTACTACGACGTCGGCAAAGGCATCAACCAGTCGCTGGAACGTGAGAAACTGGCAGAACGCCTGCAGCTGCATGGCGAACTGGTGCTGGACAACACCACCGGCACCGCACTGCTGAGCCTGCAGGGCAACAGCCGGCCACAGCAGATTGTGCTCAACCTGATCTCGCCGACCCAGCCGGAACGTGACCGCCGGGTGATCCTGCAACCCACTGCTGACGGTCACTACCGTGGTCAGATGGTCGATCAGGTCAGCGGTCGCCGCTTCGTCGAATTGCTCGGCCAGGAAGGCAGCCAGAACTGGCGCCTGTTCGAGGAGGAAACCATCGCCGATGGCCAGACCATCATGATCGGTGACAATCCCTCCTACTGACCCTGCCGATGCCCGCCCCTACTCCCTGCTACCACTGTGGCCTGCCGGTGCCTGCCGGCAGTCAGTTCCGTGCCGACGTGCTCGGCCAGGCCCGGCAAATGTGCTGCCCCGGCTGCCAGGCGGTGGCCGAAGCCATCGTCGCCGGCGGGCTTGAGCACTATTACAGCCATCGCAGCGAAAGTGCCGCCAACCCGCAGGCACTGCCCGCCGCCCTGCCTGACGAACTGGCGCTCTACGACCGCAGTGACGTGCAGCAGTCTTTCGTCCAGCACGAAGGCGAACTGAGCGAAACCCAATTGCTGATCGAAGGCATCAGTTGCGCCGCCTGCGGCTGGCTGATCGAAAAGCATCTGCGCGGCGTAGCGGGCGTGGCCGAAGCGCACCTGAACCTGTCCAACCACCGCCTGCAGGTGCGCTGGCAGGATAGCCGGATACCCTTGAGCCAACTGCTCGCCGAATTGCGCCGCATTGGCTACGCCGCCCATCCGTGGCGCGCCGACGAGGCGGCCGAACGCATGGCTGCGGAGAATCGCCGGCGCATGCGCGAGTTGGGTGTGGCCGGGTTGCTGTGGATGCAGGTGATGATGGCGACCATGGCCACCTGGCCGGAGTTCAACATCGACCTGTCGCCGGAACTGGACAAGATCCTGCGCTGGACCAGCCTGTTCCTCACCACACCTATCGTCTTCTACTGTTGCGGGCAGTTCTTCCGCGGTGCCCTGCGCGACCTGCGCACGCGCCACCTGACCATGGACGTATCGGTCTCGCTGGCCATTGGCGGCGCCTATGTCGCCGGCATCTGGTCGACCATCACCGGCCAGGGCGAGCTGTATTTCGACGCGGTGGGCATGTTCGCCCTGTTCCTCCTCGCCGGCCGCTATCTGGAGCGGCGTGCGCGTGAACGCACCGCCGCGGCCACCGCGCAACTGGTCAAGCTGCTGCCGGCGTCCTGCCTGCGTCTGGACGCCGACGGTCAGAGCCAGCGCATTCTGCTGCGCGAACTGCAGGTCGGCGAACAGGTGCTGGTGCAGCCCGGTTCGTTGATTCCCGCTGACGGGCGCATCCTTGCCGGCCAGTCCAGCGTCGATGAGTCACTGCTGACGGGCGAATACCTGCCTCAGGCACGCGGCATCGGCGACGGCGTCACTGCCGGCACACTGAATGTCGAAGGCCCGCTGACCGTCGAGGTGCAGGCGCTGGGCGATGCCACGCGCCTGTCGGCCATCGTCCGCCTGCTGGAACGCGCGCAGAGCGAGAAACCGCGCCTGGCAGAGATCGCCGACCGCGTCTCGCAATGGTTCCTGCTGTTCATTCTCGTGGCGGCTGCCGTGGTCGGCTACGCCTGGTGGGAGATCGACTCCAGCCGCGCCTTCTGGGTCGTGCTCGCCCTGCTCGTGGCCACCTGCCCTTGCGCGCTGGCCCTGGCCACCCCAACAGCGCTGACCACCGCCACCGGCAGCCTGCACAAGCTGGGCATGCTGCTGACCCGCGGCCACGTGCTCGAAGGCCTCAACCAGGTCGACACCCTGGTACTGGACAAGACCGGCACACTGACCGAAGGTCGCCTGACGCTCAAGGCTATCCACCCGCTGCGCGATCTCGACGAGGGCGATTGCCTGGCGCTGGCGGCTGCACTGGAAAACCGTTCGGAGCACCCTATCGCCCGCGCCTTCAGCCAGGCGCCGCGCGCAGCGCAATCCGTCGACAGCCATCCGGGCCAGGGCTTGCAGGGCAGCGTCGACGGACGCCTGCTACGCATCGGCGAAGCCAATTTCGTCTGCGCCCTGAGCGGCCAGACCGCACCACCGATTGCCAGCGAACACGGCCAGTGGTTGCTGCTGGGCGACGAACAGGGGGCACTGGCCTGGTTCGTCCTCGACGACCGCCTGCGTGAAGACGCGCCGGATCTGATCGCCGCAGCACGTGCCCGCGGCTGGAACATTCACCTGCTGTCTGGCGACAGCTCGCCGATGGTGGCCGAAGTCGCCCGTCAACTGGGCATCGAAGATGCCCGTGGCGGCCTGACTCCGGATGCCAAACTGGCGGTACTCAAACAGCTGCACAGCGAAGGCCGCCGCGTGCTGATGCTTGGCGATGGCGTCAATGATGTACCAGTGCTGGCCGCTGCCGACATCAGCGTGGCCATGGGTTCGGCCTCGGACCTGGCCAAGACCAGCGCCGATGCGGTGCTGCTGTCGAACCGCCTGGGCAGCCTGGTCGATGGCCTGACACTGGCCAAACGCACGCGCCGTATCATCATCGAAAACCTGGCCTGGGCGACGCTGTACAATGGCCTGGTACTGCCCTTCGCCGCCCTGGGCTGGATCACGCCGATCTGGGCGGCCGTGGGCATGTCGCTCAGCTCGCTGTTGGTGGTGCTCAACGCCCTGCGCCTGAGCCACACCCCAAACATGTAGGAGCGAGCTCTGCTCGCGAACCGCTTCTTCGCTCGCGATGCTCGCTCCTCCCCAGACGCCTCCATGGAGACCGCATGTCCGCCCTCTACATCCTGATCCCCGTCGCCATCGGCCTGGTCGGTTTCGCCATCTGGCTGTTCTTCTGGGCGGTGGACAGCGGTCAGTACGACGATCTCGACGGCCCGGCGCACAGCATTCTGTTCGACGACGAAGATCCACTGCACAAGGCTGGTGTCGAGCAGGCCGAAGACCACAACAAGCCTGGCAAACCTGATGCTTGAGCTGGCACCGCTGCTGGTGTCGGCGCTGATTCTCGGCCTGCTTGGTGGCGGCCATTGCCTCGGCATGTGCGGCGGCCTGATGGGCGCGCTGACTCTGGCGATTCCCCCCGAGCAACGCGGCAGGCGTCTACAGCTGCTGCTGGCTTACAACCTCGGGCGCATTCTCAGCTACAGCCTTGCAGGCTTGCTCCTGGGACTGGCCGGCTGGGCCATTGCCGGCAGCAAGGCCGAAGTGGCGATGCGCACAATGGCTGCCTTGCTGCTGATTGCCATGGGTCTTTATCTGGCCGACTGGTGGAGCGGGCTGACACGCATCGAAGCACTGGGCCGCGGCCTGTGGCGGCATATCCAACCGCTGACCCGGCGCTTCATGCCGGTCAGCAATCTGCCGCGCGCCCTGGTCCTGGGTGGTTTATGGGGCTGGCTGCCGTGCGGGCTGGTCTACAGCACCCTGCTGTGGGCCTCCAGCCAGGGCAATGCAGTCAACAGCGCCCTGCTGATGCTGGCGTTCGGCCTGGGCACCTGGCCGGTGCTGCTGGCCACCGGGCTGGCAGCAGAGCGCATCACAACCCTGCTACGCAAGCGCGGCGTGCGCATGGCTGGCGGCCTGCTGGTCATCCTGTTCGGCATCTGGACCCTGCCCGGCCCACACCAGCACTGGCTGATGGGGCACTGAGGCGTAGCCGGATGTAATCCGTGAGCAAGGTACCCAGCATCCCCGGATTGCATCCGTATATGGACTCCTCCCGTTTTGCCAGTGAAATAATCTGCCTCTGAACCTAGGTACGACTGCTTCCGTATATTCGACTTCTGATAAGGCGTTAGCCTTGAGCCATGATGAATTTCGCTCCTGTGCGCCTAACCGGGCTAGCGGCCTTGCAAAGCAGAGGGCCGATGGATGCAGCAGGTTACACACAGGTCGGTGCGACCGGTTCGTCATCAGTTCATGTCACTGTGCAATCGAGTGGATCTCTACTACG
>NZ_QASO01000025.1 GCF_003052605.1 Ectopseudomonas oleovorans
AGTTGCTTGCGGCATTTGACCTGCTCATGGCTGTCGACACCATGAACTTGAAAAACCTGCTTTGCCAAATCCACGCCTATGCGTTTAAGTTTCATGCGGGCTCCCCCTCCGGGATTGCTTGTTTTACAACCTTCAGTCTGGCGCAATGACGCCGTAGGAGGGAGGAGTCCATCTCATTGGGCTACGAACACAACGCCCGAGAACGAAAAAACCGGCCCAAGCGCAAGGCGTTGGCTTAATCTGTTGATGCAGATCGCTAACGTCATGATCTGAAAGCCAAAAAGTAGAAGTCCCCAGCAGAAAATATCTCGGCTGGGGATTTTTGCTTATAGGGCCCGTAACCGCAGGCCATCGGGGAATCTTTCAACAGATTTCCCCAACGGCTAGGCCCAAGCGCCGGTTTTTTCGTTGCTGCCGCCTGAGACGCTAGAAGCTCTCCCGATTCGGCCAGCGCCACTCGGAAACCACTATCCAGCCTGTCTCCCCGACCGGCTCAGGCCGCCGGCCGGAGCCGCTCAAAAAAGCCGGTTGAGGCCGTCGAACGCGGCAACCCGATAGGCCTCGGCCATGGTCGGGTAGTTGAAGGTGGTGTTGATGAAGTACTTGATGCTGTTGGCTTCACCCTTCTGGTTCATGATCGCCTGGCCAATGTGGACGATCTCCGAGGCCTGATAGCCGAAGCAATGCACACCCAGCACTTCCAGGGTTTCACGATGGAAGAGAATCTTCAGCATACCCACCGGTTCCACCGAGATCTGCGCACGGGCCATACCCTTGAAGAAGGCCTTGCCGACCTCGTAAGGCACCTTGGCCTGAGTCAGCTCACGCTCGGTCTTGCCGATCGAGCTGATCTCCGGAATGGTGTAAATACCGGTCGGCACGTCATCGACGAAGCGCCAGCTGCCGTTGTCGACGATGCTGCCGGCAGCCGAACGCCCCTGGTCGGCAGCGGCGCTGGCCAGACTCGGCCAGCCGATCACGTCACCGGCGGCGTAGATGTTGCTGACCTCGGTGCGGTAATGCTCGTCGACCTGGATCTGACCACGGCTGTTGACCGCGATGCCGATGTTTTCCAGGCCCAGCTGATCGGTATTGCCGGTCCGGCCGTTACACCACAGCAGGGCGTCGGCCTTGATCTTCTTGCCCGACTTCAGATGCAGAACCACGCCGTTTTCCACGCCCTCGATGCGCTCGTACTCTTCGTTGTGACGAATCAGCACGTTGTTGTTGCGCAGGTGGTAGGAAAGCGCGTCGGAGATTTCCGAGTCGAGGAAGCTGAGCAGTTGATCGCGGTTGTCGATCAGGTCGACCAGCACACCCAGGCCACTGAAGATCGAGGCGTACTCGCAACCGATCACGCCCGCTCCGTAGATGATCAGACGACGCGGTGTGTGACCCAGGCTGAGAATGGTGTCGCTATCGTAGATACGCGGGTGACGAAAATCGACATCGGCCGGGCGATAGGGACGCGAGCCGGTGGCGATGACGATCTGCTTGGCCACCAGCTTTTCCACTACGCCATTGAGGCAGACCACTTCGATCGTCTGCTCGTCGGCGAAGCTGGCGGTACCGAAATAGGTGTCGATGCGGTTGCGCGCGTAGTAGCCGGTGCGCGAAGTGACTTGCTTGGCGATCACCTTCTCGGCGCTTTTCAGCACGTCGGGGAACGAGAACCAGCGTGGCTCGCCGATCTGGCGGAACATCGGGTTGGTGTTGAACTGCATGATCTGCCGCACCGAATGGCGCAGCGCCTTAGACGGGATGGTGCCCAGGTGGGTGCAGTTGCCGCCGACCAGCGGACGGTTGTCCACCACGGCTACCTTGCGCCCGGCCTTGGCCGCGTTCATCGCCGCGCCCTCGCCCGCCGGGCCGGAGCCCAGCACCACGACATCGTAGTTGTAGACCGCCATGTTTACTCCTTCAGATCAGGCCGGAGCGCTTGTGGCGCACCCTCGGCGGGGCCGGCAGCGGATAATAGCCACCGGCTATCAAAGCTACCACCCGGCTTAACGCTTGCTCGCGTCGTAAGCCAGGTCGGTGTTCGGCGCTTCGCTCTGGTCGCGATTGACCTCCTCGCATTTTTCACGGCTACCGCCGCAAATCGAGCATTCCTTCTCGATACCGAGATTGGCGATACCGCCACAGGAACCGGCGATGGGTTTGCGCCCCATGATCACACCGATAGCCATCATGCCGACGACCAGAACCATAACCAGAAATACAACCAGAAACGTCATTGCTCATCTCCTGCAGCGAATAGCTGCTCGAATGCGGTCGTGCCCTGTGTGACGAAACCCTCGCCCACACGCGTCACGAAAAACGCCGCGATAGCGTTGCGCTCGGCGAAGGCCATACCGGCATCCGGACCAAGCACCATCAATAGGGTAGACAAGCCATCGGCGCGCAAGGTCGATGGATCCGCCACTGTCACGGCTGCCAACTTGTGGTTGACCGGCTTACCCGTCAGCGGATCGAGCGTGTGCGAGTAGCGTTGGCCGTTCTCTTCGAAGTAGTTGCGATAGTCACCCGAGGTGGAAATACCGTAACCATCGAGCTGCAGGATGCGCTGAGCCATACGCTGATCATCACGCGGCGCTTCCAGGCCGATACGCCAGTGGCTGCCGTCAGGCTTGAAGCCAGCCGCCTTGAGCTCACCGGTGGCCTCGACCAGATAACTGGTGACCCCCAACTCGCCCAGGCGCGCCACGATCAGATCGACGGCATAACCGGCCGCGATGCTGTTGAAGTCGACCTGAACATCGGCATCCTTGCACAACTGCTCGCCTTCGATCCTCAGGTGCTGCTGACCGACCCGCTGGCGCGCCTCGGCCAGGCGCTCGGCATCCGGCACCGCCTCGCCCTGCCCTTTGGGGCCGAAGCCCCAGAGGTCGAGCAAGGGCTCCAGCGTCAGGTCGAAGTAGCCCTGGCTCTCCTGGTGCAGGCGATCGCCGGCACGCACCAGCTCCAGCACGCCCCTGGGCATGGCCTGGCAGGTACCGGCTGGCGCACGGTTGAACTGCTCGATCAGCGAATCATCGCGATAGGTGGACATCTGCAGATCGATTTCGGCGAGGATCGCCTCAGTCGCGGCCTTGAGTTCGGCTTGCGGCGCGACGCCTTCGCTGCGGACGTATTTGATCGAATAGGTGCTGCCCATGGTCGGGCCACCGAACTCTTCGATCCGTTCAGAATGCAAGCAGCCCGTTAGGGCTGCCGCCAGGGCGACAGCGATAACGGGCTGGAGTACAGCAGACCTCATGCGTCAGCCGCCGAAGTCGTCGAGGAGGATGTTCTCCGGCTCGACCCCCAGGTCGGTCAGCATCTTGATCACTGCGGCGTTCATCATGGGTGGGCCGCACATGTAGAACTCGCAGTCTTCCGGAGCCGGGTGGTCCTTCAGATAGTTCTCGTACAGCACGTTGTGGATGAAGCCGGTGAGGCCGGTCCAGTTGTCTTCCGGCTGCGGATCGGACAGCGCCAGGTGCCATTCGAAGTTCGGATTTTCCGCGGCCAGCTGATCGTACTCTTCGTTGTAGAACGACTCGCGCAAGGAACGCGCGCCGTACCAGAAGCTGATCTTGCGCTTGGACTTCAGGCGCTTGAGCTGGTCGAAGATGTGCGAACGCATCGGCGCCATGCCGGCACCACCACCGATGAAGACCATCTCGGCGTCGGTGTCCTTGGCGAAGAACTCACCGAAGGGCCCGTACACGGTGATCTTGTCGCCCGGCTTGAGGCTGAACACGTAGGACGACATCTTGCCCGGCGGCACATCGTCCTTGCCGGGGGGCGGCGAGGCGATACGGATGTTGAACTTCACCAGACCGCGCTCTTCCGGATAGTTGGCCATGGAATAGGCACGGATCACGGTCTCGTCGACCTTGGACACGTACTTCCACAGGTTGAACTTGTCCCAGTCGCCGCGATACTCCTCCTGAATGTCGAAGTCCTTGTAGTACACGGTGTGCGGCGGGCATTCCAGCTGCACGTAACCACCGGCGCGGAAGTCGACGTTCTCGCCTTCCGGCAGCTTCAGCGTCAGCTCCTTGATGAAGGTAGCGACGTTGGGGTTGGACTCCACCGTGCACTCCCACTTCTTGACGCCAAACACTTCTTCCGGGACTTTGATCTTCATGTCCTGCTTGACTGGCGTCTGACAGGACAGGCGCCAACCCTCGCGAGCCTCGCGCTTGGTGAAGTGCGACTCCTCGGTGGACAGCATCTCGCCGCCACCGCTCTCGACGATGCACTTGCACTGCGCGCAGGTACCGCCGCCGCCGCACGCGGAGGACAGGAAGATGCCATTGTCGGCCAGGGTTTGCAGCAGCTTGCCGCCGGCCGGCACCACGATGGTTTTTTCGCCGTTGATTTCGATGCTCACGTCACCACTGGAGACCAGCTTGGCGCGTGCCGCGAGGATGACCAGCACCAGCGCAAGCACGATGGCGGTGAACATGCCGATGGCGAGGAAGATTTCGTAATTCATCTGTTCATCCTTTCCTTACAGCTGCACGCCGGAGAAGGACATGAAGCCCAGCGACATCAGACCGATGGTGATAAAGGTGATGCCCAGACCCTGCAGGCCAGCCGGTACATCGCTGTACTTGAGCTTCTCGCGGATGCCCGCCAGTGCAGCGATGGCCAGTGCCCAAGACACGCCGGCGCCGACACCGTATACGGTGCTCTCGGCCAGGTTGTAATCACGCTCGACCATGAACAGCGAACCACCCATGATGGCGCAGTTCACGGTGATCAGTGGCAGGAACACACCCAGGGCGTTGTAGAGCGATGGCACGTACTTATCGAGGGTCATCTCGAGTATCTGTACCAGCGCTGCGATCACCCCGATGAAGGTCAGCAGGCCGAGGAACGACAGGTCCACTTCAGGCAAGCCGGCCCAGGCCAGCGCGCCATCCTTGAGGATGTTGGTGTAGATCAGGTTGTTCACCGGCATGGTGATACCCAGCACCACGACCACGGCGATACCGAGACCGATGGCGGTTTCCACCTTCTTGGAGATGGCGATGAAGGTACACATGCCGAGGAAGAACGCCAGCGCCATGTTCTCGACGAACACCGCACGGACGAACAGGCTGATGTAATGTTCCATTAATAGGCCTCCTTGCTGGATACCTGAGGCGCCATCTTGTAGGCGTTCTTCTCGATCTGATCCTTCTTCCAGCTACGGATGCCCCAGATGAACAGACCGATCAGGAAGAATGCCGATGGCGGCAGCAGCAGCATGCCGTTGGGCTGGTACCAGCCGCCGTCGTTGACCACCGAGAAAATCTCGTAGCCCATCAGTTTGCCCGCGCCGAACAGCTCACGAATGATGCCCAGAGCAACCAGCATGGCGCTGTAGCCCAGGCCGTTACCGATGCCGTCGAAGAACGACAGTACCGGCGGGTTCTGCATGGCGAACGCCTCGGCGCGCCCCATCACGATGCAGTTGGTGATGATCAGTCCGACGAATACCGACAGCTGCTTGGACAGGCTGAAGGCGTAGGCCTTGAGCACCTGGTCCACCACGATTACCAAGGATGCGATGATCACCATCTGCACGATCATGCGGATCGAGCTGGGAATCTGGCTGCGGATCATGGAAATGAACAGGTTGGAGAAACCGCACACCAGCGTCAGCGCGGCGGACATCACCAGCGCGGTCTGCAGGTTAGAGGTGACCGCCAGGGCCGAGCAGATCCCGAGGATCTGCAGACCGATGGGGTTGTTGTTGAAGATCGGGTTGAGCAGGACTTCTTTAATAGTCGGCTGCGACATGATCAAGCCTCCCCTGCACGCAGGTTAGCGATAAACGGACCGAAGCCGTTCTGGCCGAGCCAGAACTTCAGCAGGTTGTCCACACCGACGCTGGTCAGGGTGGCGCCCGCCAGGCCATCGACCTGGTGAGTGGCTCGCGGGCTCTGCGGGTCGACACCGCCCTTGACGATCTGTACGGCCAGCTTGCCGTTATCGTCGAACAGGGTCTTGCCGGGCCACTGGCCTTTCCATTTCGGATTATCCACTTCGCCGCCGAGACCCGGGGTCTCGCCGTGCTGGTAGAAGCCCATGCCGACCACGGTATTGAGGTCACCTTTCACCGCGATGAAGCCATGCAGGGTCGACCACAGACCGTAACCGCGCACCGGCAGGATCAGGGTTTCGACTTCGCCATCCTTCTCCACCATGTAAACGGTGGTGTAGCGCTCCTGACGCTTGATCCCGGCGATGTCCTCGCTGCCCTTGAGCGCAGTGGAGGTCTTCGGATCCTTCGAGGCCTTGAGCGGGTCGAAGGTGATGGGGTCGAACGCATCGGAGAACTTGCCACTCTCCAGATCCACCAGCTTGGCGGTGATGGTGCTGTCGAACACTTCCTTGACCTTGGCACTGGACATGCCCGCTTCACCCAGGCCGGCAATGGCCAGGATGCTGCGCTGCTTGTCCAGCAGACGGTTTTCAACCTGGGTCGGCTTCAGTGCGATGGCAGCACCGGCGACGAACACCGAGCACACCAGACACACCAGCAGGGCCACCGTCAGCGTACGGACGGTGGATTCTTTTTGACTAGACATTGCGTGCCAGCCTCCGCTTGATATTGGCCTGAACGACGAAGTGGTCGATCAGCGGTGCAAACAGGTTGGCGAACAGAATCGCCAGCATCATGCCCTCGGGGAAGGCCGGGTTGACCACACGAATCAGCACGACCATCACGCCGATCAGGGCGCCGAAGATCCACTTGCCGGTGTTGGTCATGGAGGCCGACACCGGGTCGGTGGCCATGAAGAACATGCCGAAGGCGAAACCGCCCACTACCAGATGCCAGTACCAGGGCATGGCGAACATCGGGTTGGTGTTGGAACCGATCAGGTTGAGCAGCAGGCTCAGGCCGATCATGCCCAGCATCACGCCGGCGACAATGCGCCAGGAGGCGATCTTGGTGATCAGCAGAACCAGGCCGCCGATGGCGATGGCCAGCGTGCTGGTCTCACCGAGCGAACCGTGAATGGTGCCGATGAAGGCGTCCATCCAGGTGATGCCGTTGTTGATCACGTTCTCGATGCCGCCGGAAGCGGCCAGGCTCAGCGAAGTGGCGCCGGCGAAACCGTCCACTGCAGTCCACACCGCATCGCCCGACATCTGCGCCGGGTAGGCGAAGAACAGGAAGGCACGGCCGGTCAGTGCCGGGTTGAGGAAGTTCTTGCCGGTACCACCGAACACTTCCTTGCCGATCACCACGCCGAAGCTGATGCCCAGCGCCACCTGCCACAGCGGAATGCTCGGCGGCAGGATCAGGGCGAACAGCACGGAGGTGACGAAGAAACCTTCGTTGACCTCATGCTTGCGGATCGAAGCGAACAGCACTTCCCAGAAGCCACCGACGATGAAGGTCACCGCATAGACCGGCAGGAAGTAGGCCGCGCCCTGGATGAAGTTGTCCCACAGGCTGTTCGGGTCGAAACCGGCCAGCGAGCCGATCAGGGCGAAACGCCAGCCTTCCTGGCTCGCCAGCAGCTCGGGGCTCTGAGCGAAGATCAGGTTGGCCTGGTAGCCGGTGTTCCACATGCCGAAGAACATCGCCGGGAAGGTGCACAGCCACACGGTGATCATCATGCGCTTGAGGTCGATGCCGTCGCGCACGTGAGCGGTGGTCTTGGTCACGCTGCCAGGACGATAGAAGAAGGTGTCGATGGCCTCGTAGAGGGCATACCACTTCTCGTACTTGCCGCCCTTTTCGAAGTTGTGCTCGATCTTGTCGAGGAATGCACGAATGCCCACGGATTAACCCTCCTTCTCGATGCGGGTGAGGTTGTCCCGCAGGATCGGGCCATATTCATACTTGCCGGCGCACACATAGGTGCAAAGCGCCAAGTCTTCTTCGTCGAGTTCCAGGCAACCCAGTTTCTGGGCCATCTCGGTGTCACCGACGATCAGGTAGCGCAAGAGTTGAGTCGGCAGGATATCCAGCGGCATCACGGCTTCGTAGTTACCCACCGGCACCATGGCGCGCGGGCTGCCATTGGTGGTGGTGGTGAAATTGAACAGCTTGGCGCTGGCCAGCTTGGAGACGAAGATATTCATGACCGAGTGCTTGTTCACGCCAGCACGCAGGTAATGCATCATCTCGCGCTCGTTGCCCTCGCTCAGGCAGGACACCTGATTGTGGTAACGACCGAGGAAGGCGAAAGCGCCCTTCGCGGTACGACCGCCGAACACCGAGCCGGAAATCACACGATTGAAACCTGGCTTGAGCTCACCGGCGGTGAGTTCTTCCAGGTTGGCGCCCAGGCGCGTGCGCAGCAGACGCGGCTGCTCGACGACCGGACCGCCCAGCGCAACCACACGCTCGACGAACAGCTGACCGGTGGTGAACAGTTTGCCCACCGCGATCACGTCCTGATAACCGATTTGCCAGACACTCTTGCTGGTGCTGACCGGATCGAGGAAGTGGATGTGCGTGCCCGGCAGGCCTGCCGGGTGCGGGCCGGCGAAGGCTTCGCTCTGCACCTTGGCCAGTTTCTCGCCAGGCAGGTTGGCGCCGTCGGCCTTGCACAGGAACACCTTGGCCAGGTTACCGAGAACCTTCAGGCCGTTTTCGAAGTCAGCGGCATGTTCAACGATGACTACTGCAGGATCAGCGGCGAGTGGGTGCGTATCGATGGCGGTGACGAAGATCGAGCTGGGCACGGCATCGAGCGCCGGCACCTTGCTGAACGGACGCGTACGCAGGGCAGTCCAAAGCCCGGACTGCTGCAGGTTTTCGCGAACCTGCTCGCTGCTCAGCGCTTCGAGCTGATCGGCAGCGTACTGGGCGAAAGTCTCCTGCTCGTCGCCATCGATATCGATGACCACGGATTGCAGAACACGCTTCTCGCCACGGTGAATGGCGCTGATCACGCCAGCCGCAGGGGCGGTGTAACGCACGCCGGGGGTCTTCTTGTCGGTAAACAGCAATTGACCGAGTTTGACCCGGTCACCGACCTGCACTTCCATCGTCGGCTTCATCCCGTGATAGTCGAAGCCGATGACGGCGACACTGCGCACGGGCCTGGCGGCCTCGATACGCTGTGCCGGCGCACCCGTTATGGGCAAATCGAGCCCATGCTTTAGTTTGATCATAGGTTTGCCTAACCACTGATTTAGAAAGCTTTTTATAGGACAGGCGACACTACCGAAGGTCTAATAGACCCGACCACACCGATACGATATGGGCGTGGAGGAAGGTGCCAAACCTGGGTAAAAAATCCGCTTGATTATAAAGACCCCCCCCGGCACTGACCACCCAAGCGCTTGCTTTTTTTGGCCTTTCGGTAACAGGGCGCAACACACTCGATGCTGCCCGAGATCAACTCGGCAACCTCGCCAGGCCAGATTCCGGGATCGGGTAGGAGGCGGCCTCACGGCCGCCGTCCTCCCACACCACCGTGCGTACGGTTCCGTACACGGCGGTTCAGGCCATGCGGTTAAGCCGATTGATCGTATCCAGTATCGAGACCAGTCCAAGTCTGTCCCATAGCTTCTTCGGCAGCGCCTGATTCATATGCGGCGCTCCTGAGTTCCACCACGGGCCTCGGCCATTGAAGGCCGACTTGCAGGCACGCTCCTCGCTCAATCCCAGGCGCATCAGGTTGCGCGCCCTCGTAGAGGGCTGCTTCCATTGCCGCCAGATGACACAGCGAAGTTTGTGCCTGACCCAGCCATCCAGCTCTTCCAGTGGACGCTTGCTCTGGCTGAGCTTGAAGTAGCCTGCCCAGCCTCGCAGCACCGGGTTTACCCGCTCGATGACATTCGCCATCTTGTGGCCCCGCACCCCTCGCAGCAGTTCCCTGAGACGGTCGCGCACACGGCGCAGGCTCATGGTTGCCACTCGCAGTCTAGGCTGCGAGTGCCAACTCATCCCATACCCCAGGTAGTCGCATTTCCACGACCCAGCCAC
>NZ_QASO01000026.1:0-58668 GCF_003052605.1 Ectopseudomonas oleovorans
CACGAACAGCACCGGGTTGAACACCTCCACCTTGATGTCCAGCTCGACCAGCGCGGCCAGTCCATTGATGGATTTGCGGAAGTCGACGGGCTTTGGGTAGAGATAGACCTTCTGCACTTTGGCGTCGGGACGCATCATGACGGAACTCCACGGGAAAATAGGGAGCCCAGCATCCGGGATACGGAGAGGTCAGTTGAAGATGGGGTCTATGGAGCGCATACGCTGAAACGGAGTGGTGAAGCGATATTGGGGCGTGGCGGGCTATAGGCTCTACTGGGTTTCTTGCTGCTTGCCTCGAAGAACCGAGGGATTCTCGATGAGCGTATTTGAGCGTCAGTGGGCTTGAGTCAAATCATTATGCTGCATGAGAAGATTAAGCCAGTACTCGAAATGCCATAGACCCGAGCTGCGTATGAACTTATTGCGGCGCGGTTTAGGCACAGAATTGGCACAGCACGAATAATCATAACTTCATGGCTCTGAGTGCAGTACTCATTCTGCCTAAGGCTACGGATTTAGTGCATACAAGAAAATCAACTTCGACGGGAAGCCGATCAAGTGGGGTAAGTCACGGGGGATATGGCGCACCTGGCGGGATTCGAACCCACGACCCTTGCCTTCGGAGGGCAATACTCTATCCAGCTGAGCTACAGGTGCGTATGTGTTGCGGCGGTCTATTTGACCATTAGCTGACACCCTTCTCAACTCGATGAGTATCCTTCGGAGGGCGGTACTCTATCCTGCTGAGCTACGAGTGCGTTGCGGGGCGCAATCATACGCATCTCGGCGGTTAGCGTCCATTCTGCATGGGCGTGCATTATTCAGAACGCGCTTTACACTTTTGAGCCGTTTCAAAGGCTGTTTTGGAAGTTTTGTCATTATTTTGCGGTTTTTGCCTTGCCGCCTATTGCCCTTTATCCCGCCCGATCCTAGGATTTGTTTGAGATTTCAAACGGCGTGTTCGGTCATTCTGAACCCTCGCGCGTTCAACGGCTCTGAATCCATTACCAGGCCCCGCACGGCTCCCCTTTCGGCCTTGCGGGCTCTGTCCGTGACTCCAACGACTTACGCCGACGCCAGGGCGCCGGAACTGAAGGAGACTGCCATGCAACTGAAAGACCCCCAGCTGCTGCGCCAACAGGCTTATATCGATGGCCAGTGGTTGGACGCCGACAGCGGTCAGACCATTGCCGTGAACAACCCGGCCACTGGCGAGATCATCGGCCATGTTCCGAAGATGGGCCGTGCGGAAACTCGCCGCGCCGTCGAAGCCGCCGAGAAGGCGCTGCCGGCCTGGCGTGCGCTGACTGCCAAGGAGCGTGCGAACAAGCTGCGTCGCTGGTTCGAGCTGCTGATGGAAAACCAGGATGACCTGGGCCGTCTGATGACCCTGGAGCAGGGCAAGCCGCTGGCCGAAGCCAAGGGCGAGATCGCCTACGCCGCCTCCTTCATCGAGTGGTTCGCCGAAGAGGCCAAGCGCGTTTACGGTGACGTGATCCCCGGTCACCAGCCGGACAAGCGCCTGATCGTGATCAAGCAGCCGATCGGTGTGACTGCCGCCATCACCCCGTGGAACTTCCCCGCCGCGATGATCACCCGCAAGGCAGGCCCAGCGCTGGCCGCTGGTTGCACCATGGTGATCAAGCCGGCCTCGCAAACCCCGTTCTCCGCCCTGGCCCTAGTCGAGCTGGCCGAGCGCGCCGGTATCCCCAAAGGTGTGCTGAGCGTGGTCACCGGTAGCGCTGGTGAAGTGGGTGGCGAGCTGACCAGCAACCCGATCGTGCGCAAGCTGTCCTTCACTGGCTCGACCGAAATCGGCCGCCAGCTGATGGCCGAATGCGCCCAGGACATCAAGAAGGTGTCGCTGGAGCTGGGCGGCAACGCGCCGTTCATCGTCTTCGATGACGCCGATCTGGAAGCCGCCGTCGAAGGCGCGCTGATCTCCAAGTACCGCAACAACGGCCAGACCTGCGTCTGCGCCAACCGTATCTACGTGCAGGACGCCGTCTACGATGCCTTCGCCGAGAAGCTGATCGCGGCAGTGGGCAAGCTGAAGATCGGCAATGGTCTGGAAGATGGCACCACCACCGGCCCGCTGATCGACGAGAAGGCCGTGGCCAAGGTTCAGGAGCACATCGAGGACGCCGTTGGCAAAGGCGCCAAGCTGGCCCTGGGCGGCAAGCCGCACGCCCTGGGTGGCACCTTCTTCGAGCCGACCATTCTGCTCGACGTACCGAAAACCGCCGCCGTTGCTAAAGAAGAGACCTTCGGCCCGCTGGCGCCGCTGTTCCGCTTCAAGGACGAGGCCGAAGTGGTCGCCATGGCCAACGATACCGAGTTTGGCCTGGCTTCCTACTTCTATGCCCGTGATCTGGGCCGCGTGTTCCGCGTGGCCGAAGCGCTGGAGTACGGCATGGTGGGTATCAACACCGGCCTGATCTCCAACGAAGTCGCGCCGTTCGGCGGCGTGAAGGCGTCCGGCCTGGGCCGTGAAGGCTCCAAGTACGGGATCGAGGATTACCTCGAGATCAAGTACATGTGCCTCGGTGGAATCTGATTCGGAAATCCGCTGATTTCCAAGACGGGGCAAGGTGCGAAAGAGCGTGCGGCGCCCCGGTTGTAAGTCGTAACCCTATTGAGTCCCTCGCGGGCTCGGTTCAGTCGATCATCGCATGCTGAGCCGACCTCCCGCCGGGGATGACCATGAGGACACCATGAGCAAGACCAACGAATCCCTGCTGCAACGCCGTGCCGCCGCTGTTCCGCGCGGTGTTGGCCAGATCCACCCGATCGTCGCCGAGCGCGCCGAGAACGCCACTGTGTGGGACGTCGAAGGCCGCGAGTACATCGACTTCGCCGGCGGCATCGCCGTACTGAACACCGGCCACCTGCATCCGAAGGTGATCGCTGCCGTTCAGGAGCAACTGAACAAGCTGACCCACACCTGCTTCCAGGTGCTGGCCTACGAGCCCTACATTGAGCTTTGTGAGGAGATCGCCAAGCGCGTACCGGGTGACTTCGCCAAGAAGACCCTGCTGGTCACCTCCGGCTCCGAAGCCGTGGAGAACGCCGTGAAGATCGCCCGTGCCGCCACCGGTCGTGCCGGCGTTATCGCCTTCACCGGCGCCTACCACGGCCGCACCATGATGACCCTGTCGCTGACCGGCAAGGTCGTGCCGTACTCTGCCGGCATGGGCCTGATGCCTGCTGGCGTGTACCGTGCCCAGGCGCCGTGCCCGCTGCATGGCGTGAGCGAGGACGAGTCCATCGCCAGCATCGAGCGCATCTTCAAGAACGACGCGCAGCCGCAGGACATCGCTGCGATCATCATCGAGCCGGTGCAGGGCGAGGGCGGTTTCTACGTCAACTCGCCGGCCTTCATGCAGCGCCTGCGCGCCCTGTGCGACCAGCACGGCATCCTGCTGATCGCTGACGAAGTGCAGACCGGCGCTGGCCGTACCGGCACCTTCTTCGCCACCGAGCAACTGGGCGTGGTGCCGGATCTGACCACCTTCGCCAAGTCCGTTGGCGGCGGCTTCCCGATCTCCGGCGTGTGCGGCAAGGCCGAGATCATGGACAAGATCGCTCCCGGTGGCCTGGGCGGCACCTATGCTGGCAGCCCGATCGCCTGCGCCGCGGCCCTGGCCGTACTCAAGGTATTCGACGAAGAGAACCTGCTGGCGCGCTCCAACGCCGTGGGTGAGAAGCTCAAAGCCGGCCTGAACAAGATCGCCGAGAAACACAAGGTGATTGGCGACGTGCGCGGCCTGGGTTCGATGGTCGCCATCGAGCTGTTCGAGGGCGGTGACGTGCACAAGCCGGCTGCCGAGTTGGTCGGCAAGATCGTCGCCAAGGCGCGCGAGAAGGGCCTGATCCTGCTGTCGTGCGGCACCTACTACAACGTCATCCGTTTCCTGATGCCTGTCACCATCCCTGACGCGCAACTGGAAAAAGGCATCGCCATCGTCGCCGAGTGCTTCGACGAGCTGGCCTGAGTCGTTCCTGCTGTACCTGCGCCCGTGGCTCACCAGGCCGGGCGCACCTGAGACCCGCCGCGTGCGGGTCTTTTTTTGCCTGCCGGCTGGGGTAGGGCGGGTGAAACCCGCCAGTTCCTTCAAGGCGGGTTGCACCCGCCCTACACGACGCGCGCTCCACTGCCGCTGGGCATGGGGCGCGCAGAAAAAGGCCCGCGCAAGGCGGGCCAAAGGGTGACAAGCAACAGGAGTTCGGGAACCTACTTGGGCTCGAAGATCACATACACCTTGCGGCAGGCTTCGAGCACTTCCCAGGTGCCGGAAAAGCCAGCAGGAATCACGAAACGGTCGCCGGCGCGTACGGTCTTGGCGTTGCCGTCGGCGTCACGCAGCACGGACACGCCCTGGAGAATCTCGCAGTACTCGTACTCGGTGTAGCTCACCGTCCATTGACCCACGGCGCCTTCCCAGATGCCCGTGCTGAACTGACCGCACGGGCTGCTGTAGTGGTTGCGCACGCTTTGCTCGGGGTCGCCCTTGAGCACTTTTTCCGGCGCTGGGCGATAGTGTTCGGCGGCCGTGCCAGCCTGGGCGAAGTCGACGATCTGTTCGATGTTCATCTGGCTGTTCCATGGTTTCGGTGGCGGCAACCGCGCGACCAGCAGGGCCTTCGCGGGAAAGTCGTGGCAGCAGTCTATGTTTAAAAAAACGCACATGACAAGGGCTTTTGCCGGTCCGTGTCAAAAATATTGAAAAGCCACAGCCCCCTGGTTTAGTGTGTCAGCCAGGATCTGGCCAGCGATCTGGCCTTGCAGAATTATTGACAGTGCGCGCCCTCGCAGGCGCCGCTTCCACCCATTGAGAGGATGCCGGAATGACTAGCCTGACTCGTGCCGACTGGGAACAGCGTGCCAAGACCCTGACCATCGAAACCCGTGCGTTCGTACACGGCGAGTACCGCTCCGCCGAGTCTGGCGCTACCTTCGAATGCATCAGCCCGGTCGACGGCCGCCTGCTTGGCATGGTGGCCAGCTGTGACCAGGCTGACGCTGACGTGGCGGTCAAGGATGCCCGCGCCACCTTCGAATCCGGTGTGTGGTCACGCATGGCCCCGGCCAAGCGCAAGAAGGTGATGATCCGCTTCGCCGAGCTGATCGAAGAGCGCGGTCAGGAGTTGGCCCTGTTGGAAACCCTCGATATGGGCAAGCCGATCAGCGACTCGCTGAGCATCGACGTCGGCAGCGCCGCCAACGCCATCCGCTGGAGCGGCGAGGCCATCGACAAGGTCTATGACGAGGTCGCTGCCACGCCTCACGACCAGCTCGGCCTGGTCACCCGCGAGCCGGTGGGTGTGGTCGCCGCCATCGTACCGTGGAACTTCCCGCTGCTGATGTCCTGCTGGAAGCTCGGTCCGGCGTTGGCCACCGGTAACTCGGTCATTCTCAAACCGTCCGAGAAGTCGCCGCTGACCGGCATCCGCATCGCCCAGTTGGCCATCGAGGCCGGCATTCCGGCGGGCGTGTTCAACGTGCTGCCAGGCTTCGGCCACACCGTCGGCAAGGCCCTTGCTCTGCACATGGACGTCGACACCCTGGTGTTCACCGGCTCGACCAAGATCGCCAAGCAACTGATGATCTACGCCGGCGAGTCGAACATGAAGCGCGTCTGGCTGGAAGCAGGCGGCAAGAGCCCGAACATCGTCTTCGCTGACGCGCCGGACCTGCAGGCCGCTGCCGAAGCGGCTGCCAGCGCCATTGCCTTCAACCAGGGCGAGGTCTGCACCGCCGGTTCGCGCCTGCTGGTGGAGAACTCGATCAAGGACAAGTTCGTGCCCATGGTGGTCGAGGCGATCAAGGCCTGGAAACCGGGCAACCCGCTGGACCCGGCAACCAATGTCGGTGCGCTGGTCGACACCACCCAGATGAACCAGGTGCTGAACTACATCCAGGCCGGTCACGAAGACGGCGCCAAGCTGGTGGCCGGCGGCAAGCGGGTGATGGAGGAGACCGGCGGCACCTATGTCGAGCCGACCATCTTCGACGGGGTGAACAACGCCATGCGCATCGCCAAGGAAGAGATCTTCGGCCCGGTGCTGTCGGTGATCGGTTTCGATGACGAGGCCGATGCCGTGGCCATCGCCAACGACACCATCTATGGCCTGGCGGCAGGTATCTGGACCAGCAACCTGTCCCGCGCCCATCGCGTTGGCCGCGCCGTGCGTGCCGGCAGCGTGTGGATCAACCAGTACGATGGCGGTGACATGACCGCGCCGTTCGGTGGTTTCAAGCAGTCCGGCAACGGTCGCGACAAGTCGCTGCATGCCTTCGACAAGTACACCGAGATCAAGGCCACCTGGATCAAGCTGTAGCGGTACCGGGACGATCTCCTGGTCGTCGGCCAGGTAATCGGCTCCCCTCTCCCATTTATGGGAGAGGGGCTGGGGGAGAGGGCCGAGAACGCAGCGAAACTGCCGGCTATCTCGCTCCCGAAACCTACGGCCGGGTTCCCGAGGAGCCCGGCCGTTGTCTTTGCAGTGGCTCGTCTGCCAAGGAATTCACCAATGCGTTGGGGCACCTACTTCGCCGTCTGCTCGGCGGTCATCAGCATCGGGTTGGCGCTGGGCGTGACCATGCCGCTGGTGTCGTTGCGCCTGGAAAGCTGGGGCTATGATTCTTTTGCCATTGGTGTGATGGCGGCCACTCCTGCGGTTGGTGTGTTGCTCGGAGCTTCGCTGGCCGGGCGCCTGGCGGCACGTTTCGGTACCACCGTGCTGATGCAGCTGTGTCTGTTGCTCGGTGCGCTGTCGGTGGCTGGCCTGGCGCTGGTGCAGAATTATGCGGTGTGGGTGGGGCTGCGGCTGTTCCTCGGCGTGGCGCTGACCGTGGTGTTCGTGCTCGGCGAAAGCTGGATCAACCAGCTCGCCGTGGAAAAGTGGCGCGGCCGTCTGGTGGCGCTCTATGGCACCGGCTATGCGCTGAGCCAGCTCAGCGGGCCGTTGCTGCTGACAGCGCTCGGCACGGCGACCGACCGGGGTTTCTGGACGGGCGTGTGTCTGCTGATCGGCGGTTCGCTGATTCTGCTCGGGCGCACCGGTGCACCCCAGGTGGATGCGCATAGCGCTTCTGGGCGCGGGCTATTGGTGTTCTGCCGCAAGTTGCCGGCGATTGCCTGGGCGGTAATGCTGTTCGCCGCCTTCGAGGCGATGATGCTGACCCTGTTGCCGATCTACAGCCTGCGCCAGGGCTTCACCCAGGAGGTGGCGCTGGTCATGGTCAGCGTGGTGGTGATCGGCGATGCCGCGCTGCAACTGCCCATCGGCTGGCTGGCCGACCGCATGTCGCGGCAGACCTTGTTCCGCTGTTGTGGCGTGGTGTTGCTGCTGTCCAGTCTGGCGATACCGTTGCTCCTGCACACGCCGCTGATCTGGCCGGTGTTCGTTGCCTTCGGTGCCAGCGCCGGTGGTCTGTTCACCCTGTCGCTGATCATGATCGGCGAGCGTTACCGCGATGATGAACTGGTGCGTGCCAACGCCCACGTCGCTCAGCTGTGGGGCCTGGGTTGCCTGGTCGGGCCGCTGGCCACGGGCGCCGTCAGTCAGTGGCTGAGCAGCCATGCGTTGCCGCTGATGATGGCTGCCGGTGCCTTGGTATTCATCATCCTGGCCAGTCAGCGCGGTGCCTTCAGCGAGATGCAGGCAGTGGGCGCGGCACGCTCCTGATGCCGCTGGCCAGCTAGAGCACTTCCTTCAGCCGGTGCCAGAGCATGCCCAGCGCCAGCAGCGGCGAGCGCAGGTGCTTGCCGCCGGGGAAGGTCATGTGCGGTACCTGGGCGAACAGATCGAAGCCACGGCTTGCCTGACCGGCGATGGCCTCGGCGAGCAGCTTGCCGGCCAGGTGCGTGGCATTGACGCCGTGGCCGGCATAAGCCTGGGCGTGGAACACGTTGGGCTGATCCTTGAGTCGGCCGATCTGCGGCAGGCGGTTGGCGCCGATGCCGATCATCCCGCCCCATTGATAGTCGATGCGCACATTGGCCAGTTGCGGGAATACCTTGAGCATCTTCGGCTTCATGTAGCCAGCGATATCGGCCGGGTCACGCCCGGAATAGTGGCAGGCACCACCGAACAGCAGGCGGCGGTCGGCGGAGAGTCGGTAATAGTCGACTGTCACGCGCTGGTCGCACAGCGCCATATTCTGTGGAATCAGTTGCCGCGCCTGCTCTTCGGAGAGTTGTTCGGTGGCGATGATATAGCTGCCGGCCGGTAGCACCTTGCCGCTCAGGGTCGGATTGAGGCCGTTGATGTAGGCATTGCAGGCCAGCACCAGGTAATTGGCGCACACTTGGCCCTGGGCGGTGTGCACGCGCACCTCGTGGCCGTAGTCGATGCGTGTCACCGGTGAGTCTTCGAACAGCTGCACGCCGAGCGATTGGGCGGCAGCGGCTTCGCCGAGCGCCAGGTTGAGCGGGTGCAGGTGGCCCGAGCCCATGTCGATCATAGCACCGTGATAGTTGTCGGAGCCGACCACTTCGTGGATGCGCTCCTTCGGCACCATGCGCAGTTCGTGACGATAGCCGAGGCTTTCCAGCTCTGCCTTGTCGGCGGCGAAGTCGTCCATATGCGCCGGTTTGTTGGCCAGGTCGCAGTAGCCCCAGGTCAGGTCGCAATCGATCTGAAACTGCGCAACGCGATCACGCACGATCTCCACCGCCTCCAGGCCCATCAGCTTGAACTGGCGCACGCCATCCTGGCCGACCACCGATTCGAACTGTTCGACATCATGGCCGACGCCACGAATCAGCTGCCCGCCGTTGCGCCCGCTGGCGCCCCAGCCGATCTTGCGCGCCTCCAGCAGCGCCACCGACAGGCCTTTCTGGGCCAGCTCGATGGCCGTGTTCAGGCCGCTGAAACCGCCACCGACGATGCACACGTCCACCTGCAGCTCACCGCCCAGGGGCGGGTAGGCCTGCTGGCGATTGACGCTGGCAGCGTAATAGGAAGCGGCATGTTGCGGGCTGTGGACGGGCTGGTGAACGCGGGCGTTCATGTGCGAAATCCTGATTTTGGTGTGTGGAAAATTCAACGCAGCATAAGCGCGTGATCCGTCCGGCGCCAAGAGGCCTGCGGAAAAAACACGCGGGACAGCAGAACGACGTCGTGCGCTACGTTCGGGGATCGGCGTGTAGCTAATCCGTCCCTCTGCGGGCAGGCGCCAGCATGGCGCGGTAAACTGTCTTCTTCGTTGCCAGGCGCCCGCGTATGAGCTGCACAGACCGCAAGATCGACCACCTGCGCCGCCAGATCCCGCGCTTCGACTGTGTGCCCGGTTGCCAAGATTGTTGCGGGCCGGTCACGGCTTCGTCCGAGGAGCTGGCGCGCCTGCCGGTGAAAAGCGAGGCCGAACATGACGCGGCGCTGGCCGAGTACAACTGCGTGCACCTGGGGCCCAATGGTTGCGAGGTGTACGACCAGCGCCCGCTGATCTGTCGCCTGTTCGGCACCACACCGCGTCTGCCTTGCCCGCATGGGCGTGGGCCGGAACTGCCGATCGAGCCGGCGGTGGAGCGCCAGGTGCACCGTCTGATCGCCACCACTCGCCAGCGACTCGTTTAGGCTGATGGCTCCCACGCTCTGCGTGGTAGCCCCCTGCAGTGGCGCTCCGCGCCACGACTTGCCGCGTGCAGCAGGCTGACGCAGAACGTCTGGCAGGGTGTGGGAACGATCAACCATCCCGTAGGAGCGAGGTCTGCTCGCGAACCAGGCCACGTAAAAGCTTCGCGAGCAGAGCTCGCTCCTGCAGATTCACTCCGGCACCGGCAGCGCCAGGCTCTCCTTAACCTCTTCCATGACGATATAGCTCTTCGATTCGCGCACGTGCGGCAGCTTGAGCAGGATGTCACCGAGCAGCTTGCGGTAGCTGGCCATCTCGTTGATGCGCGCTTTCACCAGATAGTCGAAGTCGCCGGAGACCAGATGGCACTCCAGCACATGCGGCAGCTTGAGTACGGCACGGCGAAACTCCTCGAAGGTGTCGCCGGACTTGTAGTCCAGGCTGATCTCGACGAACACCAGCAGGTTGGCCTTGAGGTGCTGCGGATTGAGGCGGGCGTGGTAGCCCATGACGATGCCTTCGCGCTCCAGGCGGCGTACGCGCTCGGTGCAGGGCGTGGTCGACAGCCCCACGCGCTCGCCCAGTTCGGTGAAGCTGATGCGCCCATCCTCCTGCAGGATGCGCAGGATGTTGCGGTCGATCTTGTCCAGTTCACGACGACTTTGGTGCTGGGTTCTCATGGGGAATCCGCCTCTGCAAAACGGCTTTTTGCCAAGAATTATCGCCAAATATAGCTGTGTATATGGTGAAAAGCACTGCACGGCTCTTCCTATACTGCGCCCATCGACAACAATGGCCTGTAACGCACGCGCCCTGGGCGCGGCGGGGAGAAAAACATGCGTGTTCTGGTTCTCGGCAGCGGTGTGATTGGTACCGCCAGTGCTTACTACCTCGCCCGTCAGGGCTTCGAGGTGGTGGTGGTCGACCGTCAGAACGGCCCGGCGCTGGAAACCAGCTTCGCCAACGCCGGCCAGGTCTCTCCGGGCTACGCTTCGCCATGGGCTGCGCCGGGCGTGCCGCTGAAAGCCATCAAGTGGCTGTTGCAGAAACACGCCCCGCTGGCGATCAAGGCCACTGGTGACGTCGACCAGTACCTGTGGATGGCGCAGATGCTGCGCAACTGCACTGCCAGCCGCTATGCGATCAACAAGGAGCGCATGGTGCGTCTGTCCGAGTACAGCCGCGACTGCCTCGACGAGCTGCGTGCCGAGACCGGCATCGCCTACGAAGGTCGCCAGCTCGGCACCACCCAGCTGTTCCGCACCCAGGCCCAGGTCGATGCTGCCGCCAAGGACATCGCCGTGCTGGAAGCCTCTGGCGTACCGTTCGAGCTGCTCGACCGCGACGGTATCGCCCGCGTCGAACCGGCTCTGGCTGGCGTCAAGCACAAGCTGGCCGGTGCCTTGCGTCTGCCCAACGACCAGACCGGCGACTGCCAGATGTTCACCACCAAGCTGGCGGACATGGCCAAGGCGCTCGGCGTCGAGTTCCGCTTCGGCCAGAACATCCAGCGCCTGGACGCCGTCGGTGATCGCATCAATGGCGTGTGGATCGACGGCAAGCTGGAAACCGCCGACCGCTACGTACTCGCTCTCGGCAGCTACAGCCCGCAACTGCTCAAGCCGCTGGGCATTCGTGCTCCGGTTTACCCGCTCAAGGGCTACTCGCTGACCGTGCCGATCACCAACCCGGACATGGCACCGAACTCGACCATTCTCGACGAGACCTACAAGGTTGCGATCACCCGTTTCGATGGCCGCATCCGCGTCGGCGGCATGGCCGAGATCGCCGGTTTCGACCTGTCGCTCAATCCGCGTCGTCGCGAAACCCTGGAGATGATCACCTCCGACCTCTACCCGCAAGGCGGCGACCTGCAACGCGCCGATTTCTGGACCGGCCTGCGTCCGGCCACGCCCGACGGCACCCCGATCGTCGGCGCCACCGCCTACCGCAATCTGTTCCTCAACACCGGCCACGGTACCCTGGGCTGGACCATGGCCTGCGGCTCCGGTCGCCTGCTCGCCGATCTGATGGCCAACAAGCGTCCGCAGATCAGCGCCGACGGCCTGGATATCTCGCGTTACTCGCGCAAGGCGCGTGAAGTGCAAGCAGCACCGCAGCCGCTGCGCACCTGATAGCCTTCGCGCTTTCGCAATCCAAGGAGCTTTAGCTTTATGTCGATTCAGCGCCTGCATGTGGCCAAACGCTACAGCGAAGTGGTGATCCACAACGGCACGATTTACCTCGCCGGCCAGTTGGCCGATGAGTTCGATGGTGATATCCACGAGCAGACCCGGCAGACCCTGGCCAACATCGACAAGATGCTGGCCGAGGGAGGCAGCGACAAGAGCAAGATCCTCTCGCTGACCATCTTCCTCAAGGACATGGCCGACTACGATGGCCTCAACGCCGAGTACGACGCCTGGGTCGCCGATGGCCATGCGCCGGCCCGTGCCTGCGTTGAGGCGAAGATGTACAAGCCCGAAGTGCTGGTGGAAATGTGTGTGGTGGCTGCCGTCTGAGGCGGCCACAGCTTTTTGTTGCCTGCCATCCATGGCGGCAACCCTCCGGGCCGTCGCAAGCGACGTCAAAAAATTCTCCCGGATTTTTTTGTGTTGGCTTTTCACCCGGCTCCCCCGCCGGGTTTTTTTGAATGCCGATTTGCCGGCATGTGGCCCGGATGCAATCCGGGAACCTGCGCCGGCATGGCCCCGGATTTCATCCGGGCTACGAAAAACCGTCGCCTCAGCGAATGATTGAGAGATAAACGACCATGCGTCCCGCCCGTGCCCTGATCGACCTCGACGCCCTGCGTCACAACTACCGCCTGGCCCGCGAACTGAGCGGCGCCCGCGCCCTGGCCGTGGTCAAGGCCGATGCTTACGGACATGGCGCTGTGCGCTGTGCGCAGGCACTCGAAGCCGAGGCCGATGGTTTTGCCGTGGCCTGCATCGAAGAAGCGCTGGCGTTACGCGAGGCCGGCATCAGGGCGCCGATCCTGCTGCTCGAAGGCTTCTTCGAGGCCGACGAACTGGCGCTGATCGACCAGCATGACCTGTGGTGTGTCGCCCATACGCAGTGGCAGATCGAGGCTATCGAGCAGGCCCAACTGAGCAAGCCGCTGACCGTCTGGCTCAAGCTGGACAGCGGCATGCATCGCGTCGGCCTGCATCCGGCCGAGTACCAGGCCGCCTATCGGCGCCTGCTGGCCAGCGGCAAGGTTGGCAAGATCGTGCTGATGAGCCACTTCGCTCGCGCCGATGAGCCCGAGTGCGAGCGCACGAGTGAGCAACTGGCGGTGTTCCAGCAGGCGCGCGAAGGCCTCAGCGCCGAGGTCAGCTTGCGCAATTCGCCGGCCGTGCTTGGCTGGCCGCAGGTGCCCAGTGACTGGGTGCGCCCCGGCATCATGCTCTACGGCGCCACGCCGTTCGAGCAGGCTCAGGAGCAGGCCGCTCGCCTGCAGCCGGTGATGACGCTCGAATCGAAGGTGATCAGCGTGCGTGAACTGCCGGCCGGCGAGCCGGTGGGTTATGGCGCGCGCTTCGTCGCCGAAAGGCCGACCCGCGTCGGTGTGGTCGCCATGGGCTATGCCGACGGCTATCCGCGCCATGCGCCGAGCGGCACGCCAGTGGTGGTGGACGGTCAGCTGACCCGGCTGATCGGTCGGGTGTCGATGGACATGCTGACCGTGGACCTGACCGATTTGCCACAGGCCGGCCTTGGCAGCCATGTCGAACTATGGGGCAAACAGGTGCTGGCCAGCGACGTGGCCATGGCGGCAGGTAGCATTCCCTATCAGATTTTTTGCAACCTGCGGCGGGTACCGCTGCTCTATCTCGGGGGCTGAAACCCGTTAAAAGACGGCTGCGCGTCGGCCATGCTGCGTTAAAAACAGGCTCGGATTGCTCATGTACAGCTCGTACACTCTGCATCCTCCCCTATTTTTGCGTTGCATGGCTCTGGCTCGCGGCCTTTTAACGGGTTTCCTGGGAGGTGTGTAGGCGAAGGGTGAACGCAAGTGTTGTAAATTCCGAACGCTATGCCATGATACGGACACTTTTTCGTCTCTTATCCCAAGGGGGATTCCAGCATTGGACGTCGGCGTTCGACTGCAATCGATTCGTAAGCTCAAAGGCCTATCCCAGCGTGAACTCGCCAAGCGGGCGGGCGTCACCAACAGCACCATTTCCATGATCGAGAAGAACAGCGTCAGCCCCTCGATCAGTTCGCTGAAAAAGGTGCTCGGCGGCATTCCCATGTCGCTGGTGGAATTCTTCTCGCTCGACATGGAGCAGGAGAACCAGACCCAGGTGGTCTATCGTGCCGCCGAACTGACCGATATCTGCAGTGGCGCCATCACCATGAAGCTGATTGGCAAGGCCCACCCGAGTCGCGCCATTTCCTTTCTCGACGAGACCTATCCGGCCGGCACCGATACGGGTGACGAAATGTACGCCCACGAAGGCGAAGAGGCTGGCATGCTGGTCGAGGGCAAGCTGGAGCTGACCGTTGGCAACGAGGTGTTCATCCTCGAGCCAGGCGACAGCTATTATTTCGAAAGCAGCAAGCCGCATCGCTTCCGCAATCCGTTCGATGTACCGGCGCGTTTGATCAGTGCCACGACGCCAGCGAACTTCTGATCAATAACCCTGCGACAATATAGGTTGTTTCGGCTTGGCCTGCTTGCCGTTATACTGTCGCCCGCTCGCGAAACCGTGGCCGCGGGCGTGACTAGCCACGAAGAGGGTGTACCGTGAATCTGATGAAGAAAATGCTGGCAGTACCGGCTGCCGTATTGGCCCTGTGGGCAGTGACTGCTCAGGCCACGACCGATGAAGCTATCGCCGAGCGCCTCAAGCCTGTAGGCGAGGTGTGCATCATGGGCGAAGAGTGCAAGGGCGTCGAAACCGTCGCTGCATCCGCCGGGGGGGGTGCACGCACCACTGACGACATCATCGCCAAGTATTGCAGTGCCTGCCACGCCACCGGTGTGCTGGACGCGCCGAAGATCGGTGACACCGCTGCCTGGAAAGAGCGTGCCGACCACCAGGGCGGTCTAGACGGCATCCTCGCCAAGGCCATCTCCGGTATCAACGCCATGCCGCCGAAAGGCACCTGTGCTGACTGCACGGATGACGAACTGCGCGAAGCGATTCAGAAGATGTCTGGCCTGTAAGGCATATCGCTTTCATGAAGAAACCGCCCTCTGGGCGGTTTCTTCGTTTTGGCTGCCCGCCTGCCTGATGGGCTGTTCGGGCGTCCAGTGTCAGTCGAGGAAGCGTACCTGGCCATTCTCCAGTGCTGCGACGCGAGCCAGCGATTCGACGCGGTAGCCTTCGCTTTCCAGCAACTTGCGGCCGTCCTGGAAAGACTTCTCGATGACGATGCCGATGCCGGCAATCTGGGCACCGGCCTGTTGGATCAGGTCGATCAGCGCTTTGGCAGCATGGCCGTTGGCAAGGAAGTCGTCGATCACCAGTACGCGGTCCGCGGCGGTCAGGTGACGGGCGGAAATGGCAATGGTGCTTTCGGTCTGCTTGGTGAAGGAGAACACCTTGGAGATCAGCAGGTCGTCCTTGAGCGTCAGCGACTGAAACTTGCGCGCGAAGATCACCGGAATGCCCAGCTCGAGGCCGGCCATCACCGCCGGAGCGATGCCCGAGGCCTCGATGGTGACGATCTTGCTGATGCCCTGGCCGGCGAAACGCTGGGCGAACTCGTGGCCGATCTCCTGCATCAGGCGCGGATCGATCTGGTGGTTGAGAAAGGCGTCCACCTTGAGTACGTGCTCGGACAGCACGATGCCTTCGCTGCGAATCTTCTGTTTCAACGACTCCACGGTCGATCCTCTGGTTGAGCAGAAAAGCTGCGGATTTTCGCTCAAAATGCCCCGCATTGTGTAGTGAAACCGCAGCCTGCCCGACAGTCGTGACCCATTGACCGCCTGGACAGGTTGGTAGCCCGGATGCAATCCGGGGGCGCACTGCGCTCAGGCGCTCTTGCTCAGCCGCCGCAGAATGTCCCTGGGAATGCCGCGCGTATCCAGCGGCGGCTTGTCCGGCGCGGGCTCGATGCCCAGTTCGTAGAGCCAGTTGAGGGCGTACTCGCGCAGTTGCTTGATCTCGTAGGACTGCCACTGTTCGCAAATCGCTGGAAAGGCCTCGATCTCGTAGTCGAACGCGCGCAGGGGCCTGCGGCCGGTCAGCGCGGCGCTGAGCAGCGGGTGGGCATGCACATCGTCAAGGGTGAACAGGAAGGATTCACGCATGGCCACGCGCTGGGGGACGTCGAGGTTGGGCACCTGGCTGTAGCGCTCGGGATCGAGCTCGATCTGCTGGCGCTCGTCGCTGTAGTGATCTCCCGCAGGCAGGGTCAGAACGCTGCCACTTTCCAGATCCAGCCAGTGTTCCTGTTGTTCGCGGCCATTGATAAGCTCACTCAGGGCATCGAGGTCGAGCGTGAATGTGCGCATGGTTCCAGCTCCCTGTGTCTGAACGGTATCTTCTTTCTGACTGGCAAATATGGCGAGGGTGCCTGTGGCATTTGAAGTGGTGGGCTGAAGCCCACCCTACTCCGCTCAGGCGTAGGGTGGGCCGGGCGGCGATCCAGCGCGGTAGGGTGGGCTTCAGCCCACCAGGCAGCAAGGTCCGGTTTTCAGCGCGGTAGGGTGGGCTTCGGCCCATCAGGCAGCAAGGTCCGGTTTTCAGCGCTTGAGCATCGCCCGCATATTGGCCAGGGCGTCGTTGCCGCGTGCGGCCTTGACCTCCACCGGCGCCTCTTCCAGACCTTCCCACACCAGGTCTTCCGGCGGCAGTTCGTCGAGGAAGCGGCTCGGCGAGCAGTCGATCACCTCGCCGTATTGCTTGCGCTTGGCGGCGAAGGTCAGCGCCAGGTTGCGCTTGGCGCGGGTGATGCCGACGTAGGCCAGGCGCCGCTCCTCCTCGATGGTGTCGGCTTCGATGCTGGAGCGGTGGGGGAGGATCTCTTCCTCGAAACCGATGATGTACACCGACGGAAACTCCAGACCCTTGGAGGCGTGCATGGTCATCATCTGCACGCCTTCGGCGCCTTCTTCCTCTTCCTGCTGGCGCTCGAGCATGTCGCGCAGCACCAGCTTGCCGATGGCGTCTTCGATGGTCATGTCGCCGTCTTCGTCGCGCTCCAGGGTGCTCTTCAGCGCGTCGACGAGGAACCAGACGTTACCCATGCGCGCGTCGGCCACCTTGTCGCTGGAGGCGTTCTGCCGTAGCCAGTTCTCGTAGTCGATGTCCATGACCATGCTGCGAATCGCAGCGATAGGATCGTTCTGCGCGCACTCCTGGCGCACCCGATCCATCCAGCGGGTGAAGCGCTGCAGGCGCTCGGTGAAGCGCGCATCGAGATGCTCGCCGAGGCCCATCTCGCCAGCGGCGGCGTACATGCTGATCTTGCGTTCGCTGGCGTAGTTGCCGAGTTTTTCCAGAGTGGCGGAGCCGATCTCCCGACGTGGCACGTTGATCACGCGCAGGAAGGCGTTGTCGTCGTCCGGGTTGACCAGCAGGCGGAAGTAACTCATCAGGTCCTTCACCTCCTGGCGGGCGAAGAAACTGGTGCCGCCTGAGAGGCGATAGGGAATCTGGTGGTGCTGCAGTTTCAGCTCCATCAGCTTGGCCTGGTAGTTGCCGCGATAGAGGATGGCGAATTCGCTGTAGGGACGCTGGGTACGCAGATGCTCGGTGAGAATTTCCAGGGCCACCCGCTCGCACTCGGCGTCTTCGTTACGGGTGCGGATCACGCGAATCTCGTCGCCCATGCCCATCTCGCTCCACAACTGCTTCTCGAACACGTGCGGGTTGTTGGCGATCAGCACGTTGGCGCATTTGAGGATACGGCTGGTGGAGCGGTAGTTCTGCTCCAGCATCACCACTTTCAGCGACGGATAATCCTCTTTCAGCAGCATCAGGTTTTCCGGGCGCGCGCCACGCCAGGCGTAGATCGACTGGTCATCGTCGCCGACCACGGTGAACTGGTTGCGCATGCCTACCAGTAGCTTCACCAGCAGGTACTGGCTGGCGTTGGTGTCCTGGTATTCGTCCACCAGCAGGTAGCGGATGCGGTTCTGCCATTTCTCCAGGATGTCGGCGTGCTCCTGAAAAAGCTTCACCGGCAGTAGGATCAGGTCGTTGAAGTCCACCGCGTTGTAGGCTTTGAGCGTGCGCTGGTAGTGCAGGTAGACGATGGCGGCAGTCTGTTCCTTGGGATTGCGCGCCTTGGCCAGGGCTTCGTCGGGCAGGATCAGGTCGTTCTTCCAGCTGTCGATGAGGTTCTTCACCTCATCGGCGCCGTCGTCGCCGGAATACTCCTTCTGCATGATGTCGCTGAGCAGCGCCTTGATGTCGCCGTCGTCGAAGATCGAGAAGCCGGGTTTGTAGCCCAGGCGCGCGTATTCCTTGCGGATGATGTTCATGCCCAGGTTGTGGAAGGTGGATACGGTCAGGCCGCGCGCCTCGCTGCCCTTGAGTAGGGTGCCGACGCGCTCCTTCATCTCGCGCGCGGCCTTGTTGGTGAAGGTCATGGCGACGATGTGCTGGGCGCGGATGCCGCAGTTCTGCACCAGATGGGCGATCTTGCGCGTGATCACGCTGGTCTTGCCGGAACCGGCACCGGCGAGCACCAGAAGCGGGCCGCCGACGTAGTTCACGGCCTCTTGTTGCCGGGGGTTCAGTCGGGACATGGGATCGTTCACAGAAAAAGGGCCGGGCATTTTAACAGGCCCGAAGGCTTCTGCCGCGACCGTCCGGAACTGTGGCGTAGCGCACGAAATTGCATCGCCATGCACTTGGTTAATCACTTTATTCCAGTACTCTGGTGCCACTTGTCGCTTTACTGGTTATATCTCAGGATCTGCACTACCTTTCGCACGTATGTGATTGATTAGACGCCGATTACGGCGCGTTCAGGTGACGCGATTCGCCATCATTCTTGTGGTCATTGGGGGAGGTTGCTTGTCCACGCTCGTCGAACCCTTGCGGTTGGTCCTGTTGGCGGAAACGCCGGACTGGGCCGAATTGTTGCGCGAGCAGTTGAGCGCCCTGGGCAGCCCATCCCCGCTTATTACCGCGCCGTCATGGGAAGCGGCCAGCAATCTGTTCGATGATCACGCCAGCGGTCTGCTGCTGAGTACCCCGGACCGTCTTCCCGATCCCCATCAGTGCCCCCTGCCCATCGTCCTGCTGCTCGACGAGGAGCCAGTCGAAGAACCTGTCGGTGTCAGCGACTGGCTGGTGCGCGGCAGCCTCAACCTCGACGTGCTGCGCCGTTGCCTGCGCTACGTGCGCGAACAGGGCAACCTCAAGCACACCCTGCAGCGCCTGGCCGAACAGGATCCCCTGACCGGCATCGCCAATCGCCAGGGTTTCCAGACTCTGCTCGCCGCGTGCCTGGCCGAGTGTGGCGGCCGTGGCCTGGTGCTGGGTCATCTCGATCTGGACAACTTCCGTCATGCCAACGATGCCCTCGGCTACCAGGCTGGGGATCGCCTGATCCTGCAGGTGGTGGCGCGGCTCAAGAGCCTGCTGCAGCCCTGCGATCAGATTGCGCGTCTGGGTAGCGACGAATTCGCGCTGTTGCTCGATGCACGCCGCGATCCGCAGCGCGTGGAGCGCCTGGCCGAGCGCGTCACCGAAGTATTGGGTGAGCCTTACTGGGTGGACGGCGAGAGTCTGCTGATCGGTTGCAGCCTTGGCCTGGCCCATGCCCGCGCGGGCGAGGGCGCCGATCCGCTGCTGTGGCACGCGCATATCGCCATGCAACAGGCCAAGAATCAGCAAGGCTGCGTGTTTCATGTCTATGACGAACGCCTGAACCGCAGCGCACGCAGCCAGGCCGATCTGCAAGGCGAGCTGCGCCGTGCGTTACGCTGCGACGAACTGGAGCTGCATTATCAGCCCCGCCTGTGCCTGAAGAGCGGGCGCATCGTCGGCCTGGAGGCCCTGGTGCGCTGGCAGCACAGCGAGCGCGGGCTGCTCTCGCCCAATGAGTTCGTACCGCTGGCCGAAGAAACCGGGCTGATCGTACCGCTCGGTTACTGGGTCATCTCCCGTGCCCTGCGCGATATGCAGTGGCTGCGTGGGCGCGGCCTGCCGGCACTGCATATGGCGGTCAACCTGTCGTTCCGCCAATTCCAGGACAGCCAGTTGCTGCCGACCCTCAGCCGCCTGATCGAAGAACGTGGGGTCGATGCGCAGTGGCTGGAGTTCGAGTTGACTGAAACCGCGGTGATGCGCCGCAGCGATCAGGTGCAGCAGACCATGCTGGCGCTTGGACGGCTCGGCGTGCGTTTCTCGCTGGACGACTTCGGCACCGGTTTCTCGTCTTTCGTTCATCTCAATAACCTGCCGATCACCCTGCTGAAGATCGACAGGAGCTTTGTCGGCGGTATGGGCGAGCGTGCCGAGAATCGCCAATTGGTGCGGGCGATGATCAATCTGGCGCACAACCTCAATCTCGAAGTGGTGGCCGAAGGGGTGGAGAACATCGAGCAGCTCGACATGCTGCGTCAGTTCGGCTGCGATCAGGTGCAGGGCTACCTGATCAGCAAGGCGATACCTCTGGCGGAGCTGGCACGCTTTCTGGTGTTCGGCTTGCGCCAGCCGCTGCTCGGCGGCGGCTGATCCTGGCCCGGACGTGAGCCGGGGAATATGCCGCACACGACCCCGGCTTGCATGCGAGCTACGACAGGCAGGTCTCGCCTTGCGCCGCCGGTGGTCGCTGCAGGCGCGCAGTCTTCCACTGGAAGCCCAGCACCAGACCGCTCGCCGTTACCGCCAGGCCGGCAGCCAGCCCCCACCACACACCCTGCGCACCCCAGCCGAGCGGGAAGGCGAGCAGCCAGGCCAGCGGTGCGCCCACGCACCAGTAGCCGGTCAGACCGATCAGCAGGGTGGTGCGGCCGTCGTTCAGCCCGCGGATCGCGCCCATGGCGATGCTCTGCAAACCATCGAACAGCTCGAACCAGGCGGCGATCGCCAGCAGGCTGACCGCGAGGGTGACGATATCGGCGAACGCCGCGTCGTGACGGTCGAGGAACAGACCGATGATCCACTCCGGCAGCAGCCAGAACAGCAGGGCAAACAGCAGCATCAACGCCGCCCCCAGGGCCATGCCCAGATGGCCGCTGAGGCGCGACAGGTGCAGATGCCCGGCGCCGTAATGCAGGCCAACGCGGAAGGTCACCGCGTAGGACAGTCCTTGCGGCACGATGAACGCCAGCGCCACGGTCTGCATGGCGATCTGATGTGCCGCCAGTTGCACACTGCCAAGCGCGCCCATGCACAGGGTGGCGAAGGTGAACAGCCCTTGCTCGGCGGCATAGGTACCGCCAATGGGCAGGCCCAGGCGCAGCAGGGCGCGCATTTCCGTCCCTTGTGGGCGGCCCACACCGCTCCGCAGTTTGTAGCGGTGATAGGTTGGCGAGAGCAGGATGTACAGCGCCAATGCCAGCGCCATGGCGCTGCTGACCAGCGCAGTGGTCATGCCGATGCCGCTCAGGCCCAGGCTGGGCAGGCCGAACCAGCCTTTGATCAGCGCATAGTTGATGACGAAGTTGGCGATGGTACCGACGATGCTGATGGCCATCACCGGGCCAGGGTGACCAATGGCACTGGTGAAGCCGCGCAACGCCATGAAGCACAGGTAGCCAGGCAGGGCCAGCGACAGTGGGCGCAGGAACTCCATGGCCTGGCTGGCCGCGCCTGGGTCCTGACCCAGATGCGGCAGCAGCGGGCCCAGACTGTTGAGGCACAGCGCACTGGCTACGCCCAGCAGCATGGCCAGCCACAGGCCGTTCTGGATCAGGCGCGTGATACCTGCCTGATCGCCCGCGCCATGGCGGATGGCGATCAGGCTGCCCACCGCGGCGATCACCCCGGTGCAGAAAATCGAGAAAATGAAATAGCAGGTGGCACCCAGCGCGCCACCGGCCAGTTGCTGCGGGCCGAGCATGGCCATCATCAGCGTGTCGGTGAAAATCATCAGCGCGTGGGCCAGCTGTGCGGAGATCAGCGGGCCGGCCAGACGCAGCAGCGCACCCAGTTCGTGGCCAAGGGAATTCTTCATGATGAGTAAAACTTCGGCAGGGTAAGCATCCCCAGGCTGTCGGGGAATGAGCAATGACCGCTATTCTGTGGTTCTTGTCGATTGCTCACAAAAGGAAAATAGCCATGCCAGGCATGATTAAAACTCATGGTTCGATGCGGTGACTCGTCGTTTGCCACCGCTTTACGCCCTGCGCGCCTTCGAGGCCGCAGCCCGGCATGCCTCCTTCACGCGCGCCGCCGAAGAGCTGGCCATCACCCAGAGCGCGGTGAGTCGGCATATCCGCACGCTGGAGGAGTACTTCGCTTGCCGTCTGTTCGAGCGCCGTGGTCGCAGCCTGCACCTGACCGATCCGGCCCGCGCCCTGCTACCGGGGCTGAGCGAGGGTTTCGATGCACTGGAGCGTGCCAGCGCTGTCTTGCACGCCGACGATGAGGTGCTGCGCCTGAAGGCACCGTCGAGCCTGACCATGCGTTGGCTGTTGGCGCGCCTGTCGCACTTTCGTCTGGCCAACCCGGACAGCGAAGTGCAGCTCACCAGTGCCTGGATGGACGTGGACAAGGTCGACTTTCGCCATGAACCCTTCGACTGCGCGGTGCTGCTGTCCGATGGTCAGTTTCCAGATGAGTGGGAGAGCGTGCTGCTGTTCGAGGAGTGGCTGATTCCGGTGTGCGCTGCCGGCGATTCTGAGGCCGGCCCCTGGTCGCTGGCGCGGCTGCGCGCGGCGGAGCAACTGCACCCGACGCCGGATCGCCGCGACTGGCGGCGTTGGTTGCAGGCTACAGGCCTGATCGAACAGGTGCCGCTGAAGACCGGGCAGCTGTTCGACATGCTCGAATTGGGCATCGTTGCGGCGGCACGCGGCTATGGCGTGTCCATTGGTGATCTGCTGATGGTGGCCGAGGACGTGAATGCCGGCCGGCTAGGCGTGCCCTGGCCGACGGCGGTATTCAGTGGCGACAGCTACTATATGGTGTGGCCGCGTGGACATCGTGCGCAGACACGTCTGCAGCGTTTGCGTGACTACTTGCTGGCGGAGGTCGCCGCGCTGGCACTGCCCGGGGTCGAGCGTTTGCGCTGAACGGTCATGGCCAGCGCTCAGGGCGCTGACGGCCATCCAAGACCGGGCAGGCCGACTGTAGTGTGGCCAGGCTGCTCTCTGTGGGTATGAGTGCCAGCATCTATTTAGTGATCGATAAAACCTATCAATCATCACTCTGTAACGCTGTTTTGATAATAAATGACGACCTTATGGCGCTTGGATATTGACCGAGCTGAATGCTCAAGTATCCTCGCGCCCTTTCGCCGAGTCACATGACGGCTGGGTGGTATCGAAATTGCCTGAGTTATCTGCCCATATGCCCATGGGCGCACACCTGGAGTCCTCATGAATCCTCCTCGCTCTCGTATAGCCCTGCAACTGGCTGCCATGCTGGCTTTGGTGCTGGTGCTACTGATCAGCGTCAGCACTCTGTTTGCCCTGCGCTCACTCAACGAGGCCAATCTGGTCACTCGCGAAAAGCACCTGGGCAGCGAGGCGGGGCTGCTGGCCGACCAGCTCGAAACCTTCCGCGATTGCCGACCAGACTAACCTGCTGGCGCTCAACGCTGCCATCGAAGCTGCGCGTGCCGGCGAGCAGGGGCGTGGTTTTGCCGTGGTCGCCGATGAAGTGCGCAACCTGGCTGGACGCACCCGTGAGGCGACCAACGAGATTTCCACCATGATCGGCAGCATCCAGAGCGAGACCAGCAGCGCCATCGCCACCATGGAGCACGGCCGACAGTTGATGCAGGATGGCCTGGAGCGTAATGCCAAGGTGGCTGCGGTGCTGGCGCAGATCAGTGAGCAGAGCGCCGAGGCCGGCGAGCAATTCGCCGCCATCACCACCGCTACCAGCGAGCAGAGCAGCACTGCGACCGTGCTCAGCGCCAACCTGCAGAGCATCGCCCAGGCCAATGGCGAGCAGCGTGAAGTGGTGGCCAACCTGGCCGATACCGCGCGCGAGCTGGATCGCCTAGCCGCTCAACTGCGTCAGGAGGTCGAGCGCTTCCGCTGATTCATCCCGCGGTGGGGCGATACTGCAGCGCTTCGGCCAGATGTTCCCGGCTGATCTGCTGCTGCTCCGCCAGATCTGCCAGCGTGCGCGCCACCTTGAGCACTCGGTGCGCGGCGCGTAGTGACAGGCCGAGACGTTCGCAGGCGCTTTCCAGCCACTGGCGATCCGTGTCGCTCAATGCGCAGTGTTGGCGCAGACCGGGTAGGTCGAGAAAGGCGTTGGCCACGCCCTGGCGTTGCAATTGCCGCTCACGTGCCTGCGCCACCTTGGCTGCTGCCTGCGCAGTGCTTTCGCCATCCTGCGGCGGGGCATTCAGGGCTGTGGTTTCGCGGGCGACCGTCAGGTGCAGGTCGATGCGATCAAGGAGCGGGCCCGACAACTTGGCGCGGTAGCGCTGGATCTGCTCCGGGGTACAGCGACAGCGGTTGCTGGGGTCGCCGAGGTAGCCGCAAGGGCAGGGATTCATGGCGGCAACGAGCTGAAAACGCGCCGGGAAACGCACCTTGTCGCGTGCCCGGGCAATCACGATATGGCCGCTTTCCAGCGGTTCGCGCAGCACTTCCAGCACCTTCCTATCGAATTCCGGCAGCTCATCAAGGAACAGGATGCCCATATGGGCCAAGGTTATTTCGCCAGGCTGCGGGCGACTGCCGCCACCCACCAATGCCGGGCCGGAGGCGCTGTGGTGCGGGGTGCGAAAGGGTCTCTGCGGCCAGTGCTGCAGCGGCGTATGGCTGGCCACCGAATGGATCGCGGCTACCTGCAGCGCCTCGTTTTCGTCCAGCGCAGGTAGCAGGCCTGGCAGGCGGCTGGCCAGCAGCGTCTTGCCGGTACCGGGTGGGCCGCTGAGCAGCAGGTTATGCGAGCCAGCGGCGGCCACCAGCAACGCACGTTTGGCGGCCAACTGGCCCTGCACTTCAGCCAGATCCGGATAGGGCAGGCTCTGCCTGAGCAGACCTTGGGCGGCGTAGGGTTCGAGAGGAGCACTGCCGTTGAGGTGCGCGGCGATCTGCAGCAGGTGCTCGACGGCGATTACCTTCAGCCCTGAGGCCAGGCTGGCCTCTTCGGCATTGGCCTGTGGCACCAATAGGGTGCGCCCGGCTGCGCGCGCGGCCAGGGCTGCCGGCAATACGCCCTGCACGGGACGCACCGCGCCGGACAGCGCCAGTTCGCCCAGGCATTCGCATTCGTCCAGGGATTGAGCCGGCACCTGGCCGCTGGCCGCGAGAATCCCCAGGGCGATGGCGAGATCGAAGCGACCACCGTCTTTTGGCAGATCTGCAGGCGCAAGATTCAAGGTGATGCGTTTGCTGGGAAACTCGAAGGCGGCATTGAGGATGGCGCTGCGCACGCGATCCTTGCTCTCCTTGACTGCTGTCTCCGGCAGGCCCACCAGCGTCAGGGAGGGTAGGCCGTTGGCCAGGTGCGCTTCGACGGTGACGGCCGGTGCTTCGACGCCGACCTGGGCGCGGCTGTGAACGATGGCCAGGGACATGATCGCTCCTTGATCAAGTGGGGTGCAGTGCCTATCAGGCTGTTGAAAAACTACCTGCGTTGGCAATACTGCGTTAAAAACGGCCTCGCGTGCGAGCCCAGTCAAAATGCTCATTTACAGCACGTAAACCCGAGTGCGGGCCCAGTGCTTTTTTCGGCCGTTTTTGCGGGGCCGCCATCGGTATTGTCTTGCCGGCCTCGCCTACGTTTTTCAACGGCCTGCTATAGGAGCGGCTTCAGTCGCGAAGCCTGTTCGCGGCTGAAGCCGCTCCTACAACATAACCTTAGTCTGCGGCGGTGAGCTTGGCTTCCAGTTCGGCGACCTTGGCTTCCAGCGCCTCGAGGCGAGCGCGGGTGCGGGCGAGAACCACCATCTGGCTGTCGAACTCTTCCCGGCTGACCAAATCGAGCTTGCTGAAGCCGCTCTGCAGCAGGGTTTTGAACTGCGCTTCCAGTTCGGCGCGAGGCAGCGGGCTGTCGCCGCTGAAAATACGCGAGGCGTGGCTACTGAGAGTGTCGAGCAAGGCTTTCGGCGGCAGCATGATCAGGTTCCGTAAACAGACGGTCGGCAGTGTAGCACGCAGCCACCGGCGGGGCGGTCTAACACGGATTGCACGATTTTTGAGCATTAATCAATATGCTAATGCACCAAGTTTGTGCGTTGCATTCGACGTGAATGGCCGGTCACCGTGGCTGGAAGCTGTTAAAGGCTTGATAGATAGCGCTTTTGCGTGAGCTGGCAAGCTTTCTGCTTAGACCCCAGCGACGCATGCACCGATGCAGTTCTGGTGCTGCAGGCGAAGCGGGGGAGTGTTTCGTCGGGAGCGGTTGGTGGGTATCGATCACGCCAGGCTGGAGCGGTCGGTGCATTACAAAAGCCAGACACTGCGCTTAGACTTGGCCCGGGTTCGCAATTCCTGGGGCATGTCCACCTTTCACGGGAGAAAGTTTCATGAAACTAGTCACTGCCATCATTAAGCCGTTCAAGCTGGACGACGTGCGCGAGTCACTGTCGGAGATCGGCGTGCAGGGCATTACCGTCACCGAGGTCAAGGGCTTCGGCCGTCAGAAAGGCCATACCGAGCTGTATCGCGGAGCCGAGTATGTGGTCGATTTTCTGCCCAAGGTGAAGATCGACGTGGCCATCGCTGACGATCAGCTCGATCGTGTGATCGAGGCCATCACCAAGGCTGCCAACACCGGCAAGATCGGTGACGGCAAGATTTTCGTAGTCAACCTGGAACAGGCGATCCGTATTCGTACCGGCGAAACCGATACCGACGCGATCTAACAAGCCTCCGAACCCCACGCCCCAGGAGTAAACCCATGACTCTGCGAACTTTCGCAGGGCTAGGAGCCCTTTTGTCCTCGAATTCTGCTCACACGCCGTTTTCGAGGGCCAATGCCGGAGCAGGCGATGCCCTCGCCGCTCTGCTGTGCCAGATCCTCTTCGGGTCTCGCGCTCGCCTAGTGATGGGAATGCTTGGTCGCCTTGCGGCGGCAGGGGTTCCGGTGATCCAGAACGAGCGTGGCAACGACCTGTAAAGCATGCGGAACGCGTCCTGAGCCAACCCGGACGTTTCAACCGAACAGCGCACAACGAAAGCGCCGGCAAGAGGTGAAAAATGGATAACACAGCATTGACTGCATTGCAGTACGGCTTCGATACCTTCTACTTTCTGATCTGTGGTGCCCTGGTGATGTGGATGGCAGCAGGTTTTGCCATGCTCGAATCCGGCCTGGTGCGTGCCAAGAACACCACCGAGATCCTGACCAAGAACGTGGCGCTGTATGCCACCGCCAGCGTGATGTATCTGCTGGTTGGCTACTACATCATGTACTCCAGCCCGGAAGGTGGCATTCTGCCAAGCCTGGGCTTCCTGATCGGTGACGAGAATACCAGCGAAGCGGTGCTGGCCGGTGGAGATGATGCACCGTACTACTCGGCGCGTTCGGACTTCTTCTTCCAGATCGTGTTTGCCGCGACCTGTATGTCGATCGTGTCCGGTGCCGTGGCTGAGCGCATGAAACTGTGGGCGTTTCTGGCCTTCGCCGTGGTCATGACCGGTTTCATCTACCCGATCCAGGGCTTCTGGAAGTGGGGCGGTGGTTTCCTCAACGAAGCAGGCTTCCTCGACTTCGCTGGTTCCGGTGTGGTGCACATGGCCGGTGCTTCCGCCGCTCTGGCTGGTGTGCTGCTACTGGGCGCGCGTAAGGGCAAATACGGTCCGAACGGCCAGGTCAACGCCATTCCGGGTGCCAACCTGCCGCTGGCCACGCTCGGTACCTTCATCCTGTGGATGGGCTGGTTCGGTTTCAACGGTGGTTCGCAGCTGAAGATGAGCACCATCGAAGACGCCAACGCCGTGGCCCAGGTGTTCACCAACACCAACATGGCTGCAGCCGGTGGTCTGATCGTCGCGTTGATCGTGGCCCGTCTGCTGTTCGGCAAGGCCGACCTGACCATGGCGCTGAACGGTGCGCTGGCTGGCCTGGTGGCCATCACTGCCGAGCCGCTGACCCCGAGCGCCCTGCAGGCCACCCTGATCGGTGGCGTGGGTGGTGCGCTGGTGGTGTTCTCCATCCTCGGTCTGGACAAGGTGAAGATCGACGACCCGGTGGGTGCCATCTCCGTGCACGGCGTGGTCGGCATCTGGGGCATCCTGGCCGTCTGCCTGACCAACGAAGACGCGTCGCTGGGCGCTCAGCTGCTGGGTATCGTCAGCATCTTCGCCTGGGTGTTCATCGCCAGCCTGATCGTGTGGAGCATCATCAAGGCGGTGATCGGCCTGCGCGTCAGCGAAGAAGAGGAATACGAGGGTGTGGACATCGCCGAATGCGGCATGGAAGCCTACCCGGAGTTCACTGGCAAGAAGTGAGTTTCGCCGGGAATGACAAGGGCGCCTTTAGGCGCCCTTTGTTTTTTCTGGCAGCACGCTAGAATGCGCGCGCTGGAGCCATCGAGAGTGAGAGCGGCATGTGGCAGCAACGCATCATCAGTCTGCGTCCGCGTGAGCGCGGTTTTCATCTGGTGACCGAAGAGGTGCTGGGCGCATTGCCGGAACTGGCGCAGGTGCGTGTCGGTCTGCTGAGCCTATGGCTGCAGCACACCTCGGCATCGCTGACGGTCAACGAGAACGCCGACCCTGCAGTTCGCCGCGATTTCGAGCGTTTCTTCAACCGCCTGGTGCCGCAGGGTGAGTCGGGCTACGAGCACGATGACGAAGGGCCGGACGATTTGCCGGCGCACTTCAAGGGCAGTCTGCTGGGCGTTCAACTGCAGCTGCCGATACAGCAGGGACGGCTGGCGCTGGGCACCTGGCAGGGTATTTACCTGGGCGAGCATCGCGATCATGGCGGTGCTCGGCGAGTGGTGGCGACCCTGCAGGGCGAGGCTATTTGAATTTTTCCGGTGGTGCGGTGTTCACTGCGCGACTGGGCTATAACTAACCTGCTTTTCGCAAGTCATGAGGTTGAACATGAGCGACGAAGACCTGGAACAAGATGATCTGGAAGCGGCCGACGAGGACGACGGTGAGGAACTGGCTGCTGCCGATGACGGCGACAGTGGCGACGATGAAGGCGATGGCGAGGTCGTAGCCAGCAGCAAGAAGAGCAAGGCCAAGGCTGTCGAGGTTGACGAGCTGCCGAGCATCGAAGCCAAGCAGAAGGAGCGCGACGCCCTGGCCCGCGCCATGGAAGAGTTCCTCGCCCGTGGCGGCAAGGTGCAGGAGGTGGAGCCCAACGTGGTCGCCGACCCGCCCAAGAAGCCCGACAGCAAATACGGCAGCCGCCCCATCTGAGGACGGCTAGCTACAAGGAGCCCGCCCCTGTGGCGGGTTTTTTGTGGTACGCCAGCCCTGGCGGCAATCCAGGGCGGCGCAGATCAAGGGGGGCGCAGTATGCCCGCGCCGGCATCTCGTAGGAGCCCGCTTGCGGGCGATCCACTTGCCGACGTCCTGATAGCCCGCAAGCGGGCTCCTACAAGTAACGCATCCAGCTGCTCAGCAGTGCCGGTAGCTCGGCCAGGCTGGCGATCTGCGCATCCGGGGTGGTTTCACCCTCCCAGGCCCGCCCTTGCGGGTTGAACCAGATCGCACGCATCCCGGCTGCCTGGGCGCCGGCAATGTCGTCACTGGGATGATCGCCGATGTGCACGGCGCGCTCGGCCGCCACGCCGCCTGCGCGGCTGAGTGCTTCACGGAAAGGTTTCGGGTCGGGTTTGCCGATGCCCAGTTCTTCGGCGCACAGGGCGAACTGGAAGTAGTCCGATAGACCCAGGCGCCGCACGTCGGCATTGCCATTGGTGATTACCCCGAGCATGAAGCGCTCGGCCAAGGCCTCCAGCGTCGGATGTACCTCGGTGAACAGTTCGACCTGATGGCGGGCGCTGAGAAAGACCTGGAATCCTGCTTCGGCCAGCGTCTGCGCCTCGCTGTGCGGGTAGCCGGCGTCTTCCAGGGCGTGAAACAGAATGCGCCGGCGCAGCTCGCTGAGGCGATGCTTGAGCATCGGCTCGGCGTCGAGCAGACGGCTGCGGACCGCCCACAGATGCTCGACCGGCACCGCGCCCAGGCGCGGCGCATGCAGGGCCAGCCAATTGCGCAGGGCGGCTTCGGCATCCTGCATCACCGGAGTGACGTCCCACAGGGTGTCGTCGAGGTCGAAGGTGATCAGTTTAATGCTCATTCGGAGCCGCCTTTGCGCTTGGCACGTGGATGGGTCTGGTCGTAGACACTGGCCAGGTGTTGGAAGTCCAGGTGGGTGTAGATCTGCGTGGTGGCGATATCGGCATGACCGAGCAGCTCCTGTACCGCGCGCAGATCCTGTGAGGATTCCAGCATATGACTGGCGAAGCTGTGGCGCAGCATGTGTGGATGCAGGTGCTGGCCCAGTTCGCGCACGCCGGCCTGGCGCACGCGCAGTTGCACAGCGCGTGGCCCCAGGCGTCGGCCCTGCTGGCTGATGAACACGGCACCATCGTTGGGGTTGGCCAGCTTGCGCAGTGGCAGCCAGTGTTCCAGTGCCTGTCGCGCCATGCTGCCGACCGGCAGTTCGCGCACCTTGTTGCCTTTGCCGCGCACGCGTACCAGACCGGCGGGCAGGTCCAGACCGTCGAGATCGAGTCCGACCAGTTCGGACAGGCGCAGGCCCGAGGAATAGAACAGCTCGAGCATGGCCTGATCGCGGCGGGCGATGAAGTCGTCCTCGACTGCGCCGTCGAGCAGTTGCGCGCTGCGGTCGGCGTCCAAGGTGCGGGGAAGGCGGCGCTCGCGTTTTGGTGGGCTCAGGCCGGTCGCCGGATCGTGACGGCACAGGCCTTCACGCAACAGATATTGATAGAGGCCGCGGGTGGCCGAGAGCAGGCGCGCCAGGCTGCGGCTTGCCAGGCCCTGCTGATGCAGGCGGGCGACCAGCCGGCGCAGGTTGCGTGTGTCCAGCCCGGCCCAGTCGCTCAGGCCTTCGGCTTCGCAGAATGCCCGCACCTTGCCGAGATCACGCCGATAGCCGTCGAGGGTATGCGTCGACACCTGGCGCTCGCGGCGCAGGTGTTCGATGTACGCGTCGAGGTGGGCTTCAAGTGTCACGTGCGGGGTTCCGAGCAGGGCCAATGGTAGATGAGCTTCGCGTCATCCGCCCTACACGACCTAGCGTACCGAACGCAGCGGCGTGGAGAAACCGGGCACGACACGTGCCAGTACTTCGGCGATATAGCTGAGGAACAAGGTGCCGAGCGAGCTTTTGTAGTGCTGTGGGTCGGCGCTGCCGATGGCCAGCACGCCATGCAGGCCCTGGTGGGTGAGGCTGACCACGGCGGCGGAGCCAACCTGCGCTGCGTCTTCCTTGCCGAAGAGGAATTCCAGCTCATGCGGGCGCAGCACGCCGCAGATGGTCTTGCCGCCGCTGAGCAGGCCGCCGACCTGTTGATGCGCCTCGGCCGAGCTGACCGAGCGACCGACCGGTAGCTTGTTGTCGCTGAACAGGATCAGGCCAACGAAGGGCACCTGGAATTCATGGCGCAGGCTGTCTTCGACCACGCCGACCACTTCCTCGAGGCTGCCGGCATCGAGCAGGTCCAGCACCAGGCGGCGGGTCTTGTCGAACAGGCGGTCGTTGTCGCGCGCCACGTCCATCAACTGGCCAAGGCGGTGGCGCATCTCGATGTTGCGCTCGCGCAGCAGCTTGACCTGGCGTTCTACCAGCGACACGGCGTTGCCGGACTGGTGCGGAATACGCAGCTCGGGGATCAGTTCTTCATGGTCGATGAAGAACTCCGGGTGCAGGCGCAGATAGGCCGCGACCGTTTCCGAATCGAGCGGTTTGGGCGAATCCTGCTGGTCGGTCATAGGCGAATCTGTCCTTCGTATACGCGGGCAGCGGGCCCGGTCATCATAACCGGCTGACCCTCGCCTGCCCATTCGATGGACAGTTTGCCGCCTGGCAGTTCCAGTTGCACGGGCGAATCCATCCAGCCCTGGCGAATAGCCGCAACGGCCGCCGCGCAGGCGCCGGTGCCACAGGCCTGGGTTTCCCCGGCGCCACGCTCCCATACACGCAGGCGCGCATGCTTGCGGTCAAGCACCTGGAGGAAGCCGACATTGACCCGCTGCGGGAAGCGCGGATGGTGTTCCAGCTTCGGCCCGAGCGTATGCACCGGTGCGTCATCGACGTTGTCGACGCGCAGCACCGCATGCGGATTGCCCATCGACAGCGCGGCCAGCTCGACGCTCTGGCCCTCGACGTCGACGCGATAGGTCAGCGCGGCCTGCTCGGCCTGGAACGGCACCTGTTCCGGCTGCAGGCGCGGTGCACCCATGTTGACGCAGACCTGGCCGTCGTTCTGCACGCGCAGTTCGATGATGCCGCTCTTGGTCTCGACGCGAATGACCTTCTTGGTGGTCAGGCGCTTGTCCAGTACGAAGCGGGCGAAGCAGCGCGCGCCGTTGCCGCACTGCTCAACTTCCGAGCCGTCGGCGTTGAAGATGCGGTAACGGAAGTCGACATCCGGGTGACTCGGTGGCTCGACGATCAGCAACTGGTCGAAGCCAACGCCGGTGTGGCGGTCGCCCCATTGCTTGGCATGTTTCGGCTGCACGTGGGCATGCTGACTGATCAGGTCGAGGACCATGAAGTCATTGCCCAGGCCGTGCATCTTGGTAAAGCGCAATAGCATGACGTCGCCCTCAGGCCGGCAGCAGGCTTTCGCCGGCGTAGAGCTCTTGGACGGTCTCGCGGCGACGCACTTCATAAGCCTGTTCGCCATCCACCAGCACTTCGGCGGCGCGGCCGCGGGTGTTGTAGTTGGAGCTCATAACGAAGCCATAGGCGCCTGCCGAGCGCACGGCCAGCAGGTCACCTTCGGCCAGCGCCAACTGACGATCCTTGGCCAGGAAGTCGCCAGTCTCGCAGATCGGCCCGACCAGGTCGTAGTTGCGTGCTTCACCTTCACGCGGCTGCACCGGTGACACGTCCATCCAGGCCTGGTATAGGGCCGGGCGGATCAGGTCGTTCATCGCCGCGTCGACGATGGCGAAGTCCTTGTGCTCGGTGTGCTTGAGGTATTCCACCTGGGTCAGCAACACGCCAGCGTTGGCGACGATGAAGCGGCCGGGCTCGAACACCAGCGACAGGTCGCGGCCCGCCAGGCGCTTGCGCACGGCGGCGATGTAGTCGCCGGCCAGCGGCGGCTGCTCGTCGCGGTACTGCACGCCAAGGCCACCACCGAGATCCAGATGCTTGATGGTGATGCCGCGCGCGGCCAGCTTGTCGACCAGCAGCAGCAGGCGATCCAGGGCGTCGAGGAAGGGTTCGAGGGTGGTCAGCTGCGAGCCGATGTGGCAGTCGACGCCGATCACGTCCAGGTTCGGCAGCTCGGCGGCGCGGGCGTAGACTGCCTCGGCCTGCTCGATGTCGATGCCGAACTTGTTTTCCTTGAGGCCGGTGGAGATGTACGGGTGGGTACCGGCGTCCACGTCCGGGTTGACCCGCAGCGAGACGGGCGCCTTGACGCCCAGCTCGGCGGCAACCTTCTGCAGGCGCTCCAGTTCGACGCTGGATTCGACGTTGAAGCAGTGCACACCAACTTCCAGCGCGCGGCGCATGTCGTCGCGGCTTTTGCCAACGCCGGAGAAGACGATGCGGCTCGGCTCGCCACCGGCGGCCAGGACGCGCTCCAGCTCACCGCTGGAAACGATGTCGAAGCCGGCGCCGAGGCGCGCCAGCACGTTCAGCACGCCGATGTTGGAGTTGGCCTTGACCGCGAAGCAGACCAGGTGCGGCATACCGGCCAGGGCATCGGCATAGGCGCGGTACTGCTCTTCGATATGGGCGCGGGAATAGACGTAGGTGGGCGTGCCGAAGCGCTGGGCCAGCGCGGACAAGGCAACGCCTTCCGCGAACAGCTCACCGTCGCGGTAGTTGAAGGCTTCCATGGGGCAGCTCCTGTCAGAGTTCGAAACGGTCTCGGCTGTTGCCGGCGTTGTCGTCGCCCGGCAGGTACAGCGGGCCTTTCTGACCGCAGCCGGCCAGCAGGCATACGGCGGCGAGGAGCGCGAGGGTCAGTCGCTTCATGGGACAGTCCTTGAAAATAAGCGTGAATTGCGCCGGAGTATACCGACCCCCTGCCACCTTGCCTATGCGCCCGGCGCCCGCCTGGCGGGGCGCCGGCTCGATTCGCGCGCATACGCCGAAGGCGTCCGTGCCTGCTTGGGTTAGCATGCGGAGAGTAACGAGGAGCCCCGATGGATAATCCCGCGATTCTGGCCGGCTCGGTCTCGGTCGCCTACCTGCAAGGCCTGATCGAGCACCTGCAGCGTCAGGGGGTAGCGCCCGACGCCTTGCTCGCCCATGCCCAACTGAGCCCTGAAGTCCTCAGTCAGCGCGATCAGCGCATCGCGGCCAGTGCCTATCTGACATTGCTGGGCGAGGGCGTGCGTCTGATCGGCGATCAGTACCTAGGCCTGCATCTAGGGGAGTCGGTACGGCCGGGCTATTACGGCGTGCTCGGCTACCTGATCATGAGTTGCGCCACCCTGGCTGACGCGCTGCACCGTCAGGCGCGCTACGCTTCGCTGGTTGGCAACCTGGGGCTGGTAGTGCTCGAAGACGAGCCCGCCCGGCCTGGTTGCGAACCGTTGGTTGCCCATAGCTGGCAGCCCTTGCTGGCGCAGCAGCAGCGTCAGCTGAGCGAGGAGACCCTGGCCGGCTGGGTGAGCTTCGGGCGCTGGATAAGTGGCCTGGACATCGCGCCGACCGAGGTACGTTTCCAGCATCCGGCGCCGGCCGATACGTCTGAGCACGCGCGCATCTTTCGTTGCCCGGTGCTGTTCGACCAGCCAGACAATGCCCTGATCTTTCCCAGGCGTTTGCTCGCGGCGCCGCTGAACCAGGCCGATGCTCAGGTGCGTGGCATGCTCGATGCCTACGCCGATCGCCTGCTGGCCGGACTCAATCAGGGCTACAGCGTGCTCGATCGCGCGCGTCTGGAGCTGGCGCGCCAGTTGCCGGAGCAAGGGCCTGATCTGGAGACCATCGCCGCTGCTCTGGCGCTAAGCCCAAGGACCTTGCAGCGGCGCTTGCGTGAGGGCGGGCTGTCGTTCAGCCAATTGGTCGACGAAACCCGCCAGCAACTGGTGCTGCACTACCTGCGCGACCCCACACTGGAACTGGCGGAAATCGCCTTTCTGGTCGGTTTCAGCGAGCCGGGTTCGCTGGCGCGCGCATTTCGTCGCTGGACGGGAACGAGTCCGGGCGAGTACCGTCGCCACCTTTGCGCCTAGGCCGCTAGCCTGGTCTTGCGTTTTCGCCTAATTTTTCTGCAGTCGCTGCATCTTGTGAGGACACCCCGATGAGCCTGAGCGAAGCCCGCTTTCACGACCTGGTCGATGCCACCCAGCAAGCGGTGGAGGACATTTTCGACGACAGTGGTCTGGACGTCGATCTGGAGAACAGCGCCGGTGTGCTGACGGTACGTTTCGACAATGGCAGCCAGCTGATCTTCAGCCGTCAGGAGCCGATTCGTCAGCTCTGGCTGGCGGCGCGCTCCGGTGGTTTCCATTTCGACTATGACGAGGCCGAGGGGCGCTGGATCTGTGACACCAGCGACGAGCAACTGGGCGAGATGCTGGTGCGCATCACCCTTGAGCAATGCGGCGCCGAGCTGGAGTTCGATGAGCTCTGAGCCGAGCGAAGCGCCGCTGGCATCACCCTGTCGGCGCCAGTGCTGCCTCGACGAGCGCGATGAGTGCCTGGGCTGTGGCCGCACCTTGCAGGAGATTCTTGACTGGAGCGCGGCCGATAATGCCCGCCGCCGCTTGATCTGCCAGGCGGCGCAGCAGCGTTTGCAACAGCGCCAGCAGGGCCGTTGACCCAGCAGTCTTGTTTATTTGTCCGGCTGTGTTAGGGTTCGACAGAACATTCAGCTTAACCCCGCCTTCGGGCGGGGTTTTGCTTTTTTACGGTTTACGCAAGGAGTCCGCCCGGCATCATGAACAGCACACCAACCATCACCATTACCCGCCTCGATCTGCAGCGTCTGGAGCGTCTGCTCGACAGCCTGGACGAGTTTGGCCCTGGCGCAGAAGCGCTACAGGCCGAGCTGGATCGTGCCGAAGTGGTGGGGCACGATGAGGTGCCGGCCGGTGTGGTGACCATGAACTCGCGCGTGCACTGCCGCGAGGAGAGCAGCGGCAAGGACTACCACCTGACCCTGGTCTACCCGGAGGATGCCGGTGGCGAAGGCAAGGTCAGCATCCTCGCGCCAGTCGGCAGTGCCCTGCTTGGCCTGTCCGTCGGCCAACACATCGACTGGCCGGCGCCGGGCGGCAAGCAGCTCAAGCTGACATTGCTGGAAGTCGAATACCAGCCGGAAGCAGCGGGCGAGTACGACCGCTGACCGGTTTTTATGCAGGAAGCCCGTGCCCGGGCGAGTGCAACCCTCAGGGCTTCACTGTCGGCGGCGGATTATCGATAGCGCTGTGTCAGGCCTGCTGCAGTGCCGCATTCAGAGCATTCTCCAGCTCGCTCTTGTAGCGCAGGTAGTGCACGGTCTGCGCCCGCTGTCCGGCCAGCACGGCGGACAGGTCGAGGTCGGTGATGTAGCAGGGGTAGCGTTCGCCACCGGCACGCTGAACGATGATGTGCTGTGCCACGGCGCGATACAGTTCACGACCGTATTCCAGTTCGGAAAACTCGCGGTGGTTGCAGTACAGCGTGACATGGCGTTGACGGCCGTCGCCCGGCTCGACGATGGCCTGCACGTCGTAGAACGGGTGGCTGACCTGCGACTCGGGCGCCGGTCTGCGCTCGAGGCGCTGAGCGCGTAATGGCGTCGCCGGCAGCAGTTGGTAGTAGAGAATTTCCAGCGGCGGCTGGCTGTCGGCGCCCTCGAGCGGCAGCATGGCATTGCGCCGATACAGCAGTGACTGCAGGAAGCGATGGATCGGTGTCAGCAGGCTTTGCTCGTCGCGAAATGGCAGGCGTCTGCGCCACAGGGCGTTGTGCTCGTCGAGCAGGGTCAGCTCGGCCTCACCGCTGCTCTCGTGCACGCGGTAGAACACCTGCAGGCACTGTGGGCGGCCCATGGGCAAGATCAGCGCCAGGTCGTCGCCCTGGAGTGCATGGCGATCCAGGCGCAGCGGGCTGTAGCGCTCCTGTTCGGCGCCCAGGTGGTCGAGCAGGGCCGGCACGTCACCCAGAGCGGTGTGGCTGACCTGGCCGGGGGCCAGTTGCAGAACGTGATAATGCTGGCGCACCTGCACCAGGTAGCGTGACGGGTACCCTTCGGCGTAGCTGTCGAGCAGGTCGTGCAGCAGTTCTTCGACCCGTTCGGCGATGGGTTGTGCACGGTTGCGGCAGTAGCAGCGTACCTGCACCCTGGGGAGCGTGCTGCCGGGCGGCAGGCTGTTGAGCAGGTCGCGCAGGCAGTCGAGCAGGGCGTCGGCACCGTCGTAACGGCTGACCTGAAGTTCGTTCCAACTGTTGAGTACCACCTGGTCCAGGGTCAGCACCAGGTTCTCGCGTACCCCGGAATAGCCCAGCGCGTCGGTGCGGTCGGTGGTCATGTGCACGTTCATCTGGCTGTGCTGCTTGAGCGGGTCGACGCCGACATTAACCAGCAACAGCACCTGGCTGGGAACGCTGGCACGCAGCAGGGCGGCTTCTTCCACGGGCTGCAGGGGTAGCGGGAAGCTCTGTTGCAGGCTGCCGATCAGGTTGGACAGCTCGTATTCGGTAAGGTCGCTGGCGCCGGGGTGCAGCGACAGACGGGTGCTGCTGTCGATCACGCCGTTGCGATGGCACCAGGCGAGCAGTTCGATCAGTTCGCGCGAGCGCTTGAGCGGGGCAAAGTCGCTCCACTCCTGGGCGCCCAGGCTGCCGTTGAACAGCGCCCACTGGTATTCGTTGGGCGCCTCAGGGCTGGGGTGCTGGACCAGGGTCAGGGTGTCTTCGGCCAGATCCGGGGCGATGCCGGGGTTGATGAATTCGACCTTGCCGGCCTTGCGCTCGAAGGCTGCATACAGGCGCCTGCCCAGCACGTTGAGGTCGCGGTTGTTGAGCGAACTGCCGGCCTCGGTGCTGCGGGCAAACTGCGAGAGGAGGCGGTAGCTGTAGGTCAGCTCGTTGACCAGCACGCGGCGCTCGGCGCCAACTTGGCGCACCTTCCACTGGCTGCGACTGTCGAGCACGCTGAGCTGGCGGTTATGCCAGCCCCACTCGCCAGTCAGGCGCTCCAGTAGCAGGCGCTGCCAGCTCTTGGCGCGACCACGGGTTGGCGGGCGGCTGATCTTCTTGTTCACCTTCAGGTACAGGCAGCGGCGGATCAGCTCGAGCCGTTCGTGATCGCCGCGTGCGCAGAGGTATTCCTCAAGGCGACGGTAGACGACGACATAGGGGTCGAGTTCGTCGAGGTTTAGGCGGCCTTCGAACACCGCCCGCTTGAAACGCAGCGCCAGGCACTCGACCTGGGGATGCTCGCTGGCGTAGACCTCGGTGAGCAACAGCTTGAGCACCGACTTGTAGGGCGACTCGATGCCCTTGTACAGCTGCCACATACCTGCGCCGATGAACTCTTCCGGTGGAATGCGTGCCAGATGACCAAGGTCGAGAACATCTTCGGCGCGCACGAAGCGCTTGCTCAGCAGGATGCGGCAGTAGTCGTGGTAGCGGTTTTCCTCGTAGACCGGCACCAGCCACCAGATCGGCGTGCGCCCGCCGAGCCAGATGGCGGTGCGGTAGAACTCGTCGAGCAGCAGATAGTGCTGGGTGGTGCCGCAATCGTCGGAGGTCAGTTGCGCCTCGCGCGCGCCCTGGGTGAAGCGCTGCGGGTCGACCAGAAAGACGTGCACCTCGGCGCCCTGGGTGGCGGCCCAGCTTTCCAGTTGGTCGCACTTCTTGCGCAGGTCCTGCAGTTCCTGCTCCGTGAGGTTGGGCGAGTGGCACAACCACAGGTCCATATCGCTCTGTTCGGCCTGCGCAACGGTGCCCAGGCTGCCCATCAGGAACAGCCCATGCAGGGGCGCGGCGCCCTGGCCACGACGTGGCTTGTAGACGAAGGAGCGGGTCAGGCGCTGCACTTCGGCCAGGCTGTCGTCATCCGGCTCGAAACCGCTGAGGCCCGCCGGTGTGCTGGCCGAGACGTAGCCGGGTAGCAGCGGATGATTGACGTGCAGCAGCAGCGGCAAAAGCTTGAGCACCAGTTGCTGGCGCGTCGACAACGCTTCCATGGCGCGCTGCAGACGGCCCTGGTTGATACGCAGAAAGCGTGCGCGCAGCTGTGCCAGCACCTTGCGGTCGATGCCGTCATCGATATCGGGGCGTATTTCCTGCGTGCGCGTCATGCTCGAACTCTGCTGCGGGTGTGGCAAGCCTATCAGCGGCGTGCCCGTCAGTGCAGTGCCTGATCGTTATATCGCCCGTTATGCCGCTCGCTGAAGAGCGACCGGCGATGCCGAACAGTCATGGCTGAGCAGTCTTGCGCAGGTGCACCGCCCAGAGCGCGGCACATCTGCTGTGCGACGCTCTGATTCGCGGTGGGGCGTTATGCCTATCCCATTCGCGGGTAGGGTGGCGGCGGTTTGGATCAGGCGGAGGTGGCCTGGCGGTTCGACAGTATGGTCAGCAGGCCTTGTGCATGTTCGGCAGCATCGATGCCCAGACTGGTCAGATAGCCGCCATCGGCCTGGCTGACCAGACCTTTTTCATAAAGACGGGTGATGGCGCCCTGCGCCTTGAATGAAGCGTTGTTATGCACCTTGAGCCCCTCCTGGTGGTTGTCCAGATTATACAGGACGAGGATTTCCAGCTCGTCGATCAGGTCAGCGGTGAATGCCTTCATGGTGACTCCGTCTTGTTGTTGTGGCGCTCCTGCAGTGTAGAGCCATGTACCGGGCTCTGACCATCGCCGCGTTGCGGGTGGGTGAGAATCAGCTTTCCGCCGGCAGTTCCGGCAGGGCGCGTAACGCCTGCTCGTACCAGGTACCATCGAAGGGGCGATCCTCGCGCAGCATGGCGTCGACTTCATGGGCCAGCACCAGCGCCATCAGCTCGAGGATTTCCTCGCGCGCGTAGCCGACCAGCGTCAGCTTGTTGTACACCGCCTTGGCGGCGGCCGGCTCGCCGCTTTCCAGCTGGTTCTCGATGGCCTGGATCAGGGTGGCCTCGGCGAAGTCTTCGTCGTTGTCGTCGTGTTCGCTCATGGGGGCACCATGTTTGGGGAGGGGTTGGCCACGGAGCATGTGGGCACCGTGGCGCCAGGTCACTCGCGGTTGGCGATTTTCTGCAGATTCTCGTGGATCTTGAAGATCACGACCAGCAATTCGCACCAGATGCGCACGGCGATGGCGCCGCCGACCAGGGTGGCGAGGCCCACGAGGATAGAGCCATTGAAGATCAGGCCGATGCTGCTGACGAGTACGCCGAGCAGGCCAAGCCAGTAGACCACCGTGATGATGGTGGTGGTGAGCATGGTGTCGAAGAAGAATAGGGAGCGCATGTCATTTCCTTGTAGTGAGCTATGCCCGAGCCGAGTGGTCGGGGTGATCGTCATGATCCGCGCCAGAGTAGCAACATCGGCGTGACGGGTTCCAGAGTGCCATCTGTGCGGCCTGTCACGCCGCCATGCAGTGCTGGTGGGAGGGGCAGGTGCAACTCGCCAGTTCTGTATTGGCGGCTGCCCTACGAACCTGCGGCGAAGTCCAGCAGCGCCTGACCCGTCAGGCGGTAGGTGGTCCATTCGCTCTGCGGGCGGGCGCCGAAGGATTCGTAGAAGTCGATGGCGGGGGTATTCCAGTCCAGCACTGACCATTCGAAGCGGCCATAACCGCGAGCCACGGCCACTTGCGCAAGATGGCGCAGCAGTGCCTTGCCGGCACCCAGGCCACGTGCTTCAGGGCTGATGTAGAGGTCTTCGAGGTACAGGCCGTGCTTGCCCAGCCAGGTGGAGTAGTTGAAGAAGTACACCGCATAGCCGATGGGCTGACCGTTGTGCTCGCAGATCAGGCCGTGGGCCGTGCTGCCGTCGGCGAATAGGCTGTCGCGGATGCCGGCAGCATCGGTCTTCACTTCATGCTCGGCTTTTTCATAGATGGCCAGTTCGGTGATGAAACGCAGGATCAGCTCGGCGTCATCAGCGGTGGCGGGGCGGATGGTCAGGGACATTGGCGTATCTCGTGAATGGTCAGCCGTAGGTCAGGGTCAACCACGTCAGTGGCAAGCCCACCAGGCAAAGGAAACCGAATGCAGCGACCCAGGCTGTGCGCGAACCCATTGGGTCGTCCACACGTAGCGGCAGGCTTGGGTAGCGGCCCAGCGTCAGTAGCCGCAGGGCCAGCCAGCCGGTGCTGTACAGAATGTAGCCAACCACGACCTCGAGTACGAACTCGGCGAGTAACACCAGGCCACGCAGCAATAATTCGAACATGGGAATTCCTTTTCCCTGATGGCCCCCGTGGGCGTTAACGAGCCGCCAGCAATTCGCGGCCACGCAGCACCGCTGCGCGCACCTGAGCCGGTGCCGTGCCGCCGATATGGTCGCGGGCATTCACCGAGCCTTCCAGGGTCAGCACGGCGAACACGTCCTGTTCGATCTGCTCGCTGAACTGGCGCAGCTCGTCGAGGCTCATCTCGGCCAGGTCCTTGCCGCTGTCGACGCCGTACTTCACGGCATGGCCGACGATCTCGTGGCAGTCGCGGAAGGGCAGGCCCTTGCGTACCAGGTAATCGGCCAGGTCGGTGGCGGTGGAGAAGCCGCGCAGCGCCGCCTCGCGCATGATCTCGCGCTTGGGTTTGATCGCCGGCACCATGTCGGCAAAGGCGCGCAGGCTGTCGCGCAGGGTGTCGGCGGCGTCGAACAGCGGTTCCTTGTCTTCCTGGTTGTCCTTGTTGTAGGCCAGCGGCTGGCCTTTCATCAGGGTCAACAGGCCGGTCAGGGCGCCGAACACGCGGCCGGTCTTGCCGCGCACCAGCTCGGGCACGTCCGGGTTCTTCTTCTGCGGCATGATCGAGCTGCCGGTGCAGAAACGATCCGGCAGGTCGATGAACTGGAACTGCGCGCTGGTCCACAGCACCAGTTCTTCGGAGAAGCGTGACAGGTGCATCATCGCCAGCGAGGCAGCGGCGCAGAATTCGATGGCGAAGTCGCGATCCGACACGCCGTCCAGCGAGTTGCCGCCCACGGCGTCGAAGCCCAGCAGTTCGGCGGTGATCTCGCGCTGGATCGGGTAGGTGGTGCCGGCCAGCGCCGCCGAGCCCAGCGGCATGCGATTGGTGCGCTTGCGGCAGTCGACCAGACGTTCGTAATCGCGCGACAGCATCTCGAACCAGGCCAGCAGATGATGACCGAAGGTCACCGGCTGGGCGGTCTGCAGGTGGGTGAACCCCGGCATGATGGTGTCCGCTTCGGCTTCGGCCAATCCCAGCAGGCCCTGCTGCAGGCGAGTGATCTCGGCGAGGATGATGTCGATTTCGTCGCGCAGCCACAGGCGGATATCGGTGGCCACTTGATCGTTGCGCGAACGACCGGTGTGCAGCTTCTTGCCAGTAACGCCGATGCGGTCGGTCAGACGCGCTTCGATGTTCATGTGCACGTCTTCCAGATCGACGCGCCAGTCGAACTGGCCGGCTTCTATCTCACCCTGGATCTGCTTGAGCCCATCAATGATGGTGTCACGCTCGGCATCGGTGAGGACGCCGACCTTGGCCAGCATGCTGGCGTGGGCGATGGAGCCCATGATGTCGTGGCGATACAGGCGCTTGTCGAATTCGACCGAGGCGGTGAAGCGGGCGACGAAGGCGTCGACAGGTTCGCTGAAGCGGCCGCCCCAGGATTGGTTGGTTTTTTCGCTGCTCATGGCACTTGCTCTGGTTCGGGCTCTGGATCGGGCGGCCGCGTCGGCGGCCGGCATGGCGGACAAAGTGCGTCGATAATAACAGGGTCGGCAGGCGTTTCGCCGGGGCGCGTTCGCCGTTGGGCGTTCGATGGCGTTGTCGGCTGCTTCACAATTTTGCCCTGAAGGCGGCATTTCGGTGCTTTATTTCGCTCGGCTGGAGCCGTCTGGCTTGCCGGCTCGCAGGGCGACAAGGAAACTGCGTCGATGCACAGACAATCCTCTACCAAGAATAAATACAACGCCGCTATCGACGACTTCTTCGTCCCGGAACTGTGTCAGCCCGAAGCGCTGCTGAGCATGGTGCTGTTGGCCGAGTTGCTGGTATTGGTATTGGTGCTCGCCGAACCGATGACGCCGGGGTTCGACTGGGTACGCCTGGCCCTGACTTCACTGTTCGTGCAGTGGATCGTGCTGCTGTCGGCTGCTGTGCTCTGCCGCTTGCGGCCGCTGCTGGCGCGTCTGCGCCCCGCGTTGGCTGGGGGGCTGTGCTGCGCGCTGGTGGTGCTGCTGACCCTGGGTTGTACGGCCGTGGCCGACTATTACGAGCTGGGCGGGCCGCTGCCGCGCAGTGGTGAAGTGAATCTTTATCTGCGTCATGCGTTGATCAGCCTGATCATGTCCGCACTGCTGCTACGCTATTTCTATCTGCAGAGCCAATGGCGTCGGCAGGAACAGGCCGAGCTGCGCGCGCGGATCGAATCGTTGCAGGCGCGGATTCGCCCGCACTTTCTGTTCAACAGCCTCAACAGCATCGCCAGCCTGGTCACGCTCGATCCGTACAAGGCCGAGCAGGCGGTGCTGGATCTGTCCGATCTGTTTCGCGCCAGCCTGGCCAAACCTGGCACGCTGGTACCGTGGAAGGAGGAACTGGAACTGGCGAAACGATATCTATCGATCGAGCACTATCGGCTCGGCGAGCGACTACAGTTGCAGTGGGAGGTCGAAGGTGTGCCGGAGGATCTGCCGATTCCCCAGCTGACCTTGCAGCCTCTGTTGGAGAATGCGCTGATCTATGGCATCGCGCCGCGTATCGAAGGCGGCCTGGTGCGGGTCGAGGCGGATTACCAGGATGGTGTGTTCAGCTTGTGTGTCAGCAATCCGTATGAAGAGCGGGGCGAGCAGCATCCGTCACGGGGAACGCAGCAAGCGCTGAGTAATATCGATGCGCGCCTGGCGGCACTTTTTGGGCCGAGGGCGAGTCTCAGCGTGGAGCGCCGTGACGGCCGTCACTACAGCTGTCTACGCTATCCTTGTGCGAGACTCACGCAGGAAGCCAGAGCAATATGAATGTCCTGATCGTCGATGACGAACCCCTTGCCCGCGAGCGCCTGAGCCGCATGGTCGGTGAGCTCGAGGGGTACCGGGTCCTGGAGCCCGCCGCCAGCAATGGCGAGGAAGCCCTGACCCTGATTGATAACCTCAAGCCGGATGTGGTCCTGCTGGATATCCGCATGCCCGGCCTCGACGGCCTGCAGGTGGCTGCCAAATTGTGCGAGCGCGAAGCGCCGCCAGCGGTGATATTTTGCACGGCGCATGATGAGTTCGCCCTGGAAGCCTTCCAGGTCAGTGCAGTGGGCTATCTGGTCAAGCCTGTGCGGCCTGAGAGCCTGAGCGAAGCGCTGAAAAAGGCCGAGCGGCCCAATCGTGTGCAGTTGGCCGCCCTGACTCGTCCCGCAGCGGAGACTGGCGGTGGCCCGCGTACCCATATCAGTGCCCGTACCCGCAAGGGCATCGAGCTGATTCCACTGGATCACGTGGTCTACTTCATCGCTGACCACAAATACGTCACCCTGCGTCACGAGGGTGGTGAAGTCCTGCTGGATGAGCCGCTGAAGGCGCTGGAAGACGAGTTCGGTGATCGCTTCGTGCGCATCCATCGCAATGCGCTAGTGGCGCGCGAGCGCATCGAGCGCCTGCAGCGCACCCCGCTCGGCCACTTTCAACTGTTCCTCAAAGGTCTGGACGGCGACTCGCTGGTGGTCAGTCGCCGTCATGTGGCCGGTGTACGCAAACTGATGCAGTCTCTATAAGGGCGCGCCGGCTGCGGCCTATGGCCGCCTCCTTCCGCCGGCGCCGGGCGAGCCTGTTATGATTTGCGGCAATCGGTTTTCTGGAATTGCCTCATGTCCCGCGAAATTCGCATCGCCACCCGTAAGAGCGCCCTGGCCCTGTGGCAGGCCGAGTATGTCAAAGCCCGTCTGGAGCAGGCCCACCCTGGTCTGAAGGTCAGCCTGGTGCCCATGGTCAGCCGCGGCGACAAGCTGCTCGACGCGCCGCTGGCGAAGATCGGTGGCAAGGGGCTGTTCGTCAAGGAGCTGGAAACCGCACTGCTGGAAAACGAAGCCGACATCGCCGTGCACTCGATGAAGGACGTGCCGATGGACTTTCCCGAAGGGCTGGGCCTGTACTGCATTTGCGAGCGTGAAGACCCGCGCGACGCCTTCGTCTCCAACACCTATGCCAGCCTCGATGCGCTGCCGCCCGGCAGTGTGGTCGGCACCTCCAGCCTACGCCGTCAGGCCCAGCTGCTGGCGCGCCGGCCCGATCTGAAAATCCAGTTCCTGCGCGGCAACGTCAATACCCGCCTGGCCAAGCTCGATGCCGGCGAGTACGACGCCATCATCCTTGCCGCCGCCGGCCTGATTCGCCTGGGCTTCGAAGACCGCATCCGCAGCTCGATCAGCGCCGAGGACAGCCTGCCGGCCGGTGGCCAGGGCGCCGTGGGCATCGAGTGCCGCAGTGCCGACAGCGACGTGCATGCCTTGCTGGCGCCGCTGCATCACCGTGACACCGCGCTACGAGTCACCGCCGAGCGCGCGCTGAACAAGCACCTCAATGGCGGCTGCCAGGTCCCTATCGCCTGCTATGCCCTGCTCGAAGATGACCAGCTGTGGCTGCGCGGCCTGGTCGGCCAGCCTGACGGCGGCCTGTTGCTGCGCGCCGAAGATCGCGCCGCCAGTAGCGATGCCGAGGCTCTGGGTGTGCGTGTCGCCGAGGCGTTGCTGGCGCAAGGGGCTGACGCCATTCTCCAGGCCGTTTATGGTGAGGCCGGTCACCCTTGAGCGCTTGGCGCCTGTTGCTGACGCGTCCTGCCGAGGATTGTGCGGCGCTGGCGCAGACCCTGGCTGCGCAGGGTGTCGTCAGCCACTGCATGCCGCTGCTGGCCATCGAGGCACTGGACGAGACACCCGAGCAGCGCAGCGCCTTTGCCGATTTGCAGCGTTACTGCGCGGTGATCGTGGTCAGTAAGCCGGCAGCCCGAATTGGCCTGCAGCTCTTGGCGCAGCATGGGGCGCCGACGCCTGATCTGCCCTGGTTCAGTGTCGGCGCGGCTACCGCTGCGGTACTCGCCGAGCAAGGCTTGGGCGTACATTTTCCCGACTTGGGCGATGACAGCGAAGCGCTGCTCGCTCTGCCTGCACTGCAGCAGGCCGTCGCGGCACCTGCACCGCGCGTGCTGATCCTGCGCGGCGAAGGTGGCCGAGAATTCCTCGCCGAAAGCTTGCGCAGCCAAGGTGTGAGCGTCGACTATCTGCCACTGTATCGCCGCGTGCTGCCGCAGTATGCGCCGGGCGAGCTGAGCCGACAGGTGCGAGCGGAACGCCTGAACGGCCTGGTTGTCAGCAGTGGGCAGGGTTTCGAACACCTGCTGCAGCTAGCCGGCGATGACTGGTCGGCGTTGGCTCGGCTACCCTTGTTCGTACCCAGCCCGCGCGTCGCCGAACAGGCCCGCGCTGCGGGTGCCCAGATCGTTGTGGACTGTCGCGGCGCCAGTGCCGCGGCCTTGCAGGCAGCTTTGGAGCAGTTTCCGGCTGCTGCCCTCTAAAAGGACGGATACGTGAGCGAAGCATCCACCCCGAACACGCCAGAAGATAAACCGGCCAGCGAAGCCGTGAAACCCACACCTGCACCGCCACCGGTTAAGGCATCACGCAGTGGCGGTGGTAGCGGCCTTGCCGCATTTGCCCTGCTGATTGGCCTGGCTGGCGCCGGTGCTGGCGGCTGGAGCCTGTGGCAACTGCATGCAATGCAGAGCAGGGACCTGCAGCAGGCCGAAGACCTGCAGCGCACCCGTGACGACAGTGCGAAGAAAGTGGATGAGCTGGCCCAACGCCTCGACTCGCGTCTGTCCGCCCTGCCCAGTGCGGCCGAGCTGGACGAGCGCCGTCGCCTGTTGGCCAATCTGCAGAGCGATCAGCAGCGTCTGAGCCAGCGCCTGGAAAGCGTGCTCGATGGTAGCCGCCAGGATTGGCGTCTGGACGAGGCCGAACACCTGCTGCGCTTGGCCACCTTGAGATTGTCTGCGCTGCAGGACGTCGCCAGCGCTGAAGCGCTGGTACTGGCCGCCGATGAAATCCTCCGCGAGCAGGACGACCCTGCCGCATTCGCCGCCCGTGAGCAGCTCAGCCGTAGTCTCGAAGCCCTGCGCACCACCGAACGCCCGGACCGCGTCGGCCTGTTCCTGCAGCTGGGCGCCTTGCGTGAGCAGGCCGCTACCCTCAATCCACTGGCGCCGACCTTCGAAGGGCAGGGTGACGTGCTCTCCGACCTGGCAGCCGAAGGCGACGGCAGTGCCTGGTGGAGCGAGTGGGCGAAGAAGCTGTCGGAGTACTTCCGTATCGAGTTCGACGCCGATCGCAACGTGCGTCCGCTGCTGTCCGGGCAAAGCCTGTCGCAGGTGCGCCTGAGCCTGTCGCTGGCTCTGGAACAGGCGCAGTGGGCCGCACTGCATGGTCAGACCGATGTGTACAAGCAGTCGCTGAAACAGGCCGAGGAAATCCTCGATGCCCACTTCAACCTGGACAACCCGGACAGTCGCGCGCTGCGCCAGCGCCTCGGCGAGCTGGCTGATGCCAGCATCGAGGTCAAGGTGCCGGATCTGAGCGAGTCGCTCGATGCACTGCAGGCCTACCTGCAACGCAAGCAGGCGCAACGTCGGCAGGGGGCCGCGGCGGCCGAGGAGGCGCAATGAGACGCCTGATCTGGCTCCTGTTATTGCTGGCCATTGCCGCCGGGCTGTATCTGCTCAGTCTGGCCATCGAGGCCGACCGCGGTTATGTGCTGTTCGCCTACCAGGGCTTTCGCTACCAGTCCGGCCTGTGGGCATTCCTTGGCCTGCTGGTGGTCGTGGTGGTGCTGTACTACCTGATCAAGTGGACACTGCGTTTGTTGCTCAGCTCGACACGGCTGGCCAACCCCTGGTCGCGTCTGCATCGTAACCGCCGTGTGCGCCTGGCTTCCGAGCAGGGCATGCTCGACCTGGCCGAAGGTCGCTGGGCGCGTGCCCAGCGTCAACTGACCCGTGCCGCCGAAGCCGACAGTCAACCATTGATGTATTACCTCGGCGCTGCTCGTGCCGCCAGCAAGCTTGGCGATCACGAGCAGAGCGACGCATTGCTCGAACGCGCACTGAACAAGCAACCCCAGGCCGAGCTGGCGATTGCCCTAACCCACGCCGAACTGCAGCGTAACCGCGGCGACAGCGATGCGGCACTGGAAACCCTGCAGGCCATGCGTGAGCGCCACCCAGGCCATCACCTGGTGCTGCGACAATTGCAGCGTCTGTATCTGCAGCGCCAGGACTGGTCGGCACTACTTGGCTTGCTGCCCGAGTTGCGCAAGGAAAAGGCGCTGCCCGCCGCAGAACTCGACGAACTGGAGCGCGAAACCTGGCGTGGTCGCCTGGCCGATGCCGGCCTGGCTGGCCAGGGCCATGGCGAAACTGCACTTCAGCCGCTGACGCAAGCCTGGCAGCAGCTGTCCACGTCACTGCGTCAGGAGCCTGAGCTGATCGCCACCTATGTCGAGCAACTGCGTCGACTGGGCGCGCAGGAAGAAGCCGAGGAAGTGCTGCGCAGTGCGCTCAAGCGTGGTTACGACAGCCGTCTGGCACGCTTCTACGGTGTGCTGCGTGGTGCCGACCCGGCGCGTCAGCTGCAAACGGCCGAACTCTGGCTCAAGCAGCATCCGCAGGATCCTGCCCTGCTGTTGACCCTGGGCCGTCTGAGCCTGCAGAACCAGTTGTGGGGCAAGGCGCGAGACTATTTCGAGGCCAGTCTGAAGCTCGAGCGCCACCCGGAAACCTGCGCCGAGCTGGCGCGTCTGCTGGCGCAATTGGGCGAGTTGGAACGCAGCAATCAGCTGTTGCTGGAAAGCCTCGGTCTGTTGCATCAGGGCCTGCCACCGCTGCCGCAACCGCAGGGCGTGACGGCCTGAATGGATGCGGCTGATTGCCGCAGCGCACTCGCCGTACGGACGGAGGGGCGTTCGGGCATGATGAACAGCCTGCTCTGAGTCATGGGGCGCCTTGAAAGGCGCCCTCGCTTTCCTCTACCGTACTGCCCTCGATTTCCCTCCCGGAGCCACCATGCACTTGGCCAGCCCGCGTCCCCTGTTTTTCCTGGCATTCATCGGCTGCGTACTGCTGATGGCGGCTGCGTTGTACCTGGAACATGTCGTCGGCCTGGAACCCTGCCCGATGTGCGTGCTGCAGCGAATCTGCGTGATTCTGTTCGGCGTGGTCTGCCTGATCGCTGCGCTCCATGGGCCGGGGAGTCTCGGTCGTCGCATCTATGCGGTGCTGGCACTGCTGTTCGCCGGCGCTGGCGCCGCTACCGCTGGCCGGCAGATCTGGCTGCAGAGCGTGCCGGCCGATCAGCTCGAAGCCTGCCTGCCCAGCCTCGAGTTCATGATGGAAGCCCTGCCGATGCAGGACATCGTGCGCCTGGTGTTCCAGGGCAGCGCTGACTGTGCCGAGGTGAAGTGGACGCTGTTTGGCATGAGCATCCCCGAGTGGAGCCTGCTCGGTTTCATCGGCATGCTGGGTTTCTGCCTGTTCCAGCTGCTGCGTCGCGATTGAGAATGCGAATTGTACGAAGCCACGCGGGTCGTGGCTTCGGGATTAAACGCTCGTATGAAACTTTCTCGCGGCGATGCCTTGATGGTGGGTGCCCACGAGCATAATCTGGCTCGCACGCACCGCCGGAAAAATGCCATTTTGCGGTTGCCTTCCCAAGGCCAAGCACCGATTGACAGAAAAACGTCTCGGCAGCGGACGTATAACAGGCATTATCGATAAGGGAAGCGGGGTTCATCATGCTTGAGAGTTGCCAGAATGCACAGGAACGTTGGGGTGGGGTTCACCAGCTGATCGATCGCTGGCTGGGTGAACGCCGCGAACTGGTACGGGCTTACACTACCCTTACCAAGGCGCCGCAGGCGCCAGCCATCAACTGTGAGTCTCTGCAGGGTTTCTGCGAGTTGCTGGTGGACTACGTGTCTGCTGGTCACTTCGAGGTCTACGAGCAGCTGACCAACGAGGCCAAGGCCTTCAACGACCAACGTGGTCTGGAGCTGGCCAAGCAGATCTACCCGCGTATCGAAGCCATTACGGCGGTCGCGCTGGCGTTCAATGACCACTGCGACAATGGCGATTGTCGCGACAGCACGTCGCTGGTGGCAGAGCTCAATCATCTGGGGCAGTTGCTGCACGAGCGCTTCGAGTTGGAAGACTGCCTGATTGAAGTGCTGCACAACGCTCATCAGGAACAGGCCGCCGAAGCGCTCTGAGCCCGTGCTGGCAATGGTCCGGAGCACTCCGGGCCGTCAGGCTGACGCCAGTCAGTCAAGCGTCGCCGCATCAAATTTGTAGGAGCGGCGCCTCGCCGCGAATCCGGACGGTGCGCACTTGAGCGCACTTGAAAAGCTTCGCCCCGGGGCGGGGCTCCTACGCAAGGCCGCGCCAGCAACCTGATCGGATCGGCATCAGGCCGGCAGGCTGGCCTTCAGTCGGCCACGTCGAGCAGGCGTAGATCGAACACCAGTGGCGCATAGGGCGGTATCAGGTCGCCCGCACCTTCCTCCCCGTAAGCCTGATCCGATGGAATCACCAGGCGCCAGTGAGCGCCTTTCGGCATTTGCAGCAGTGCGCTGCGCCAGCCGCCGATCAGGCTGTCCAGGCGAAACCACTGCGGTGTGCTGCTCTCGTCGAAGACGCTGCCGTCCGCCAGTTCGCCGCGGTAGCTCACCTGTACTCGGCTGCGAGCGGTGGGCGTCGGGCCGCTGCCAGGGCTGAGCTCCGTCACCAGCACGCCATTGGCCAGCGTCCGCACGTTCGGGCGGCGCCCTTGGTCGGCGAGAAAGCGCTGCTCGGTTTCGATGGCTTTGGTGTGGCGCTGTGGCGAGGCTTCGATACGCGCTTCGTGTTCATCCAGCAGCTGCTCGATTCGACCTGCGTCGAGTCGCAGGGGCTTGCCCTCGTAGGCCTGGCGCAAGCCTTCGAGCAGCTCGCTCAGCGGCAGGTCTGGCACCTCGTCGTGCAGGCGCTCGCCAAGACGCACGCCGAGGCTGTAGGCCAGATCCTGCTGGTGCTGGTCAGCCTGTACGCCCAGGCTGCAGCAGATAGCGAGGGCGGCTAGTACGGCGCGGCTCATTACGGTGTCTCCCGATCAAGATGCTTAGGGGCTGTTGAGGTTACGCGGCGCCGCAGCGTACGCTGAAACGGCAAAAGGCCTCGGCGATTATGCCAGCGCGGTTCGGCATCTGCTCGGCTCGCCAAAAGGCCTATGGCGAGCCCTCGCGGCTGCGTCTAGTATGGGCGCGTTCACATCCGCCAGGAGGCGCGCCATGTCGGCCAAGAAGAAGTCCATCACTACCCCGTTGCACCTGCTGCACCAACTGTCTGCCAGCCTGCTCGAGCACCTGGAAAATGCCTGCTCGCAAGCGCTGATTGACGCCGAGAAACTGCTCGCCAAGCTGGAGAAGCAGCGCGGCAAGGCGCAGGAAAAACTGCACAAGGCTCGCAGCAAGCTGCAGGACGCTGCTGTTGCCGGCAAGGCCAAGGCGCAAGCCAAAGCCAAGGACGCAGTCGCCGAGTTGGAGGAACTGCTCGACTCGCTCAAGGCCAGCCAGAGCGAAACCCGCACCTACATCGCCCAGCTCAAGCGTGATGCCCAGGAAAGCCTGAAGCTGGCACAGGGCGTAGGCAAAGTGAAGGAAGCCGCTGGTAAGGCGCTGGATGTACGCGAGGCCAACGCCGCTGCTCCGGCCGCCAAACCGGCTACTGCCAAACCGGCGAGCAAACCCGTCGCCAAGCCAGTAGCGAAACCGGCGGCAGCCAGCAAACCTGCGGCTAAGCCAGCTGCCAGCAAGGCTGTTGCGGCAAAACCCGCTGCGCCGAAAGCTGCCGCCAAACCGGCAGCCAAGCCTGCTGCAGCAAAAGCACCGGCCAAGCCCGCAGCAGCCAGTAAACCGGTCGCCAAACCCGCTGCTACGCCGGCTGCCAAGGCCACGCCTGCAAAACCCGCGAGCAAACCGGTCAGCAAGCCGGCTGCGGTGAAGAAACCAGCCGCTGCCAAGTCTCCGGCGAAGAAGGCTCCGGCCAAGCCAGCAGTTGCCAAGCCAGTCGCCGCAGCGGTTGCTGCGGCCGCCCCTGCTGCTCCTGCGACCACCAATGGGGCCACCGCCCCGGATACTCCGAGCGCGTCCTAAGGGCGATCAACGGCGCCGCGTAGCACCTGCAGCGCGGCGCTGTTCCCTCCGGCCAGGCGAATCAGCCAATCGTCTCCGCCTGCCTCGTTTGGCCAGTTCTCGGCCAGTGCCTGCAAACGATCGAGCAATACCCGCTCGGCCTGCAGTTCCAGTTTCTTGACCTGCTCACGTAAGGCTGCCAGTTCCGCATCCTGGCTTGCATTCGCGCGCCAGTCTTGGCGTACCTGACGCAAGGGTGCGATCACCTCGCGTTGCCAAGGGGCAGCCGCTTGCTGCAGTGCCTGCAGGCGCTCATCTAGGCAGCGCACACCGCGCCGCTGCAACCAGGCACCGGTCAGCAGCAGGCAAACGTCACTGCCTGTTTCCTGCAACTCCAGACAGGCCTGTTCCACGCCTGCTCTGGCGTAGAGTTCGAGGGCGAAATTCCACAGATCCTGCACGCGGCCTCCGGGGCGATTTGGTAGACTCCGCCGCCATTATGATCCGACTCCAGAACCTCACTCTACAGCGTGGCCCGCAGCGTCTTCTCGAAGGCGCCGAGCTGACCCTGCACGCCGGTCACAAGGCCGGCCTGATCGGTGCCAATGGCGCCGGTAAATCCAGCCTGTTCGCCCTGTTGCGTGGCGAGCTGACGCCTGATGCCGGCGATTGCCTGCTGCCCGGTGATTGGCGCATCGCCCATATGCGTCAGGAGGTCGACAACCTCGATCGGCTGGCGGTGGATTACGTGCTCGACGGCGATCACAACCTGCGCCGCGTGCAGGCCGAACTGGCTGCCGCCGAGCAGGCGCATGATGGTGCGGCCATCGCTCGCCTGCACAGCGAGCTGGACAGCGCCGACGGCTATACCGCTGATGCCCGTGCGCGCAAGCTGCTGGCCGGCCTGGGGTTCGAGAACGCGCAGATGGATCGCCGCGTCGGCGACTTCTCCGGTGGCTGGCGCATGCGCCTGAACCTGGCCCAGGCGCTGATGTGCCCGTCCGACCTGCTGCTGCTCGACGAGCCGACCAACCACCTGGATCTGGACGCGATTCTCTGGCTGGAAGGCTGGCTGCAAAACTACCCCGGCACCTTGCTGCTGATTTCCCATGACCGCGATTTTCTCGATGCAGTGGTCGACCACGTCGCCCATGTCGAACAGCGCAAGCTGAACCTCTATCGTGGCGGCTACACGGCCTTCGAGCGCACCCGTGCCGAGCGTCTGGCCCAGCAGCAACAGGCCTACGAGAAGCAGCAGGCGCAGCGCGCGCACATGGAAAAGTACATCGCCCGCTTCAAGGCCCAGGCCACCAAGGCCCGTCAGGCGCAGAGCCGGATCAAGGCCCTGGAGCGCATGGAAGAGCTGAGCGCGGCGCATGTCGACTCGCCCTTCGACTTCGTCTTCCGCGAGGCCGACAAGATTTCCACACCACTGCTCAGCCTCAGCGAAGGTCGCCTCGGTTATGGCGACAAGACCGTGCTGCAGCAGGTCAAGCTGAGCCTGGTGCCCGGCGCGCGCATTGGCCTGCTCGGCCCCAATGGTGCGGGCAAGTCGACGCTGATCAAGAACCTGTCGGCCGAACTGCAGCCGCTCGGTGGCAGCCTGACCCGCGGCGAAAACCTGGTGATCGGCTACTTCGCTCAGCATCAGCTCGATTCACTGGACGACAAGGCCAGCCCGCTGCTGCACCTGCAGCGTCTGGCGCCCAGCGAGCGCGAGCAGACCTTGCGCGATTTTCTCGGCGGCTTCGACTTCCGTGGCGCGCGTTGCGACGAGCCGGTGGTGAACTTCTCCGGTGGCGAGAAGGCACGTCTGGCCTTGGCGCTGATCGCCTGGGGCAAGCCCAATCTGCTGCTGCTCGATGAGCCGACCAACCACCTCGACCTGGAAATGCGCCTGGCACTGACCATGGCTTTGCAGGAGTTCGCCGGTGCCGTGGTGGTGGTCTCGCACGATCGCCATCTCCTCAAGAGCACCACTGACGAGTTCCTGCTGGTCGCTGAAGGCCGTGTGGTGCCGTTCGACGGCGATCTGGACGACTATGCGCGCTGGCTGGTCGATTACCGTCAGCGTCAGGCGCCAGCGAGTGCGCCGGCCGAAGGTAGCGCGGACAAGACCGACAAGCGCGCCCAGCGCCAGGCTGCTGCGGCGTTGCGCCAGCAACTGGCACCGCACAAGAAGCAGGCGGAAAAGCTCGAACAGGAGCTGGGCAAGGTGCAGGAAAAGCTCGCCGCCGTCGAAACCCAGCTGGGCGACAGCGGTCTGTACGAGTCCGCGCGCAAGGATGAGCTGCGCCAGCGCCTGGCCGAACAGGCACAGCTCAAGACCCGCGAGGCCGAGCTTGAGGAAGCCTGGCTGCTGGCGCTGGAAACCCTGGAGGCGTTGCAGCAGCAACTGGAGGAAGCCGAGTGATGGAACAGTTAGATTTGCTGATGGCCTGGCGCGACCCGCTGATTCGCACTGGCCAGGTACTGCTGATCATCCTGCTGGCGTGGGTTGCCCAACGCATTCTGACCCGTGCCATCAGCCGTCTCGGCGCGCGTTACAGCCTGCTGCCGCCAGAAGTGCTGCAGCCGCTGCGGGGGCTGGTGCGCTGGCTGATCATGGGCAGCGCACTGCTCATGGTGCTGGAGCGCCTGGGGGTTTCGGCCACCGTGCTGTGGACGGCGCTGACCGGCTTCACTGCTGTCGCCGCGGTGGCGTTCTTCGCCATCTGGAGCGTGCTGTCGAACATGTTCTGTGCGCTGCTGATCTTCACCATGGGGCCGTTCCGTATCGGCGACACGGTCGAGGTGATCGATAGCGCTGACAAGCCGGGTGTGAAGGGTAGGGTCATCGCCATCAACCTGTTCTACACCACCCTGCAGGACCTCACTGAGGATGCCTCCGGCGCCGTGTTGCAGGTGCCCAACAGTCTGTTCTTCCAGAAGTCGGTGCGCCGCTGGCGCTGAGCATGGCGCCAGGAGTAGGCTGTAGCGCTATTTTCCTGATTTCAGCTACCCGAGGTACGCATCATGGCATTGGAAACCTGGCTCGCTTTCTTCGTCGCCTGCTGGGTGATCAGCCTGTCGCCGGGCGCCGGTGCCGTGGCCTCGATGTCTGCCGGTATGCAGTACGGCTTCTGGCGCGGTTACTGGAACGCGCTCGGTTTGCAGCTCGGTCTGGCGCTGCAGATCGCCATCGTCGCCGCCGGTGTGGGCGCCATCCTCGCGACTTCGGCACTGGCCTTCAGCCTGATCAAGTGGTTCGGCGTGGCCTATCTGATGTTTCTCGCCTACAAACAGTGGGTCGCGCTGCCCAGCGATCTGGATGCCGGCGCGGCTGAGCGTCCTATCGGCCGGCCACTGAGCCTGGTGCTGCGTGGTTTTCTGGTCAACTTCAGCAATCCCAAGGCCATCGTCTTCATGCTTGCGGTACTGCCGCAGTTCATCGATCCGCACGCGCCGCTGGTGGCGCAGTATCTGGTCATGGGCGTGACCATGATCAGCGTCGATCTGATCGTCATGGCCGGCTATACCGGTCTTGCCTCGCGTGTACTGCGCCTGCTGCGCACGCCGCGCCAGCAGCGCGTGATGAATCGCAGTTTCGCCGCCTTGTTCGCAGCTGCGGCCGGCCTGTTGGCGACGGTCAAGCGCGCGGCAGTCTGAGTTTCGGTCGCTATCGTTCAACGCTGGCCGATGGCGTTTGCCAGGGATGTTCTGAAAAAGCCATTCATCGTCACTCCCGCGAAGGCTGGAGCCCAGGTGATTCGCAAGTTCTGCATGCCCGCCTGTGCGGGCCAGGCGGTTCTTCAGGTTCCGCTTGGCAGTTTGTTACTGAATATTTCATATCCTTCTTGTGCTCAATCGTTAAGCCAGCAACAATTTAATGCCACCCATTCTCGTTTGGGATGCATTAATGACCCGCTTTCGCTTCTCTCTTTCCTGGCTGATGCTGCCTTTGCTGGCCAGCCTGAGCCTCGCGCCTGCTGGCATACTGGCCGCTGGTTTCTCTGCGGAAGTAGCTGCATGCGTGTATGGATCGACGCCGACGCCTGCCCTCGGGCGGCGCGGGATCAGGTGGTCAAGTTCGCCCTCAAGCGGGGCTTCGAAGTGGTGCTGGTGGCCGGGCAGGCCGTGGCGCGGCCGAACTTCGCCTGCGTAAAACTGATTGTGGTGCCCAGCGGGCCGGATGCGGCCGATGATCATCTGGTGGAACATGCGGTGCCCGGCGAGCTGGTGATCTGCAGCGATGTGCCGCTGGCCGACCGCCTGGTGAAGAAGGGCGTCGCCGCACTCGACCCGCGTGGTCGCGAGTTCGACGAGCGCAACATGGGCGAGCGTCTGGCGGTACGTAATCTGTTCACCGACCTGCGCGAGCAGGGGCAGGTGGGTGGTGGCCAGGCGCCGTATTCGGAAAAGGACCGGCAGGCCTTCGCCAATGCGCTGGATCGGATTCTCACACGGCTGAGTCGCTAGCTGCCTCGGCTACCGAGGCAATGACCGTAGGAGCGAGCTCTGCTCGCGAATTTCCTGGGGCAGGGCGCTTCGCGAGCAGAGCTCGCTCCTACAAAGGCATCCGTTCAGACGCACAGTTGTAGCCTGGGCGGACTCCGTCAGCCACACAGATAGGTGCCGGTGCCAACCGCCACCAGCACGCCCTCGTCGTTATGCAGCTCCATACGAATCACCGCCACCTTGTTGCCGGCGCGCAGTGGCGTGGCCGTGGCAGTGAAACGCTGACCGCGACCGGGGCGCAGGTAGTCGATGCGCAGATCGATGGTGCCGAGCTTGGACAGTTTGCTCATGCGTTCGGCTGGCGGCAGGTGCTGGTGGTTGGCGAAGGCGCCGATCAGCGCCATGGCGCCGCCGCAGACGTCGAGCAGCGAGGAAATCACCCCGCCGTGCAGGATGCCGTGGACGAAGTTGCCGATCAGTTCGGGCTTCATCGGCAGGTGCATGGTCACCCGCTCGGAGCTCAGCTCATCGAGCTCGATGCCGAGCACCTGATTGAAGGGAATGCGCTGGAAGAAACTGGCCACCGCCTGTTGCAGGTCGGGGCTGAGGACGAAGGGCTGGGACATGGCAGGGGCTCCGGGAAATCCTGCCGCCACGCTGCCGCAGCCCAAGCGGTTTGACCAGCGGCGCGGCCAGACTGCCCTGGCCAATGACCGAAGCGCCCTGTAGTGGTGCTGGTTGGTAGGGTGGGGCGGGCGGCGTTGCGCTTTATCCCACATTGATCGCCATTGGTGGGCTAAAGCCCACCCTACAGATCGATGCTGAAGCTTAAGCGGAACGCTTCCCGCCCACCCTACAAAGCCCCTACATAGCGTAAGTCAGTGGTGCGCCAGCTCCAGTACACGGTCGACCAGTTTGTTGATGCCCGACGCTGCCTCGGCGATGGACTGGGCGAGCATGTAGGCCGGCGTGGTCACCAGCTTGCGCTGGCTGTCTTCGATGATGTCGCTGACCTCGCACTCATGGTGCTCGGCGCCCATCTGGGTCAGGGCGGCGGCGGTGTCATGATCGCTGCCGATGGTGCAGACCACGCCGGCACCGAAGATCTTCGCCGCCAGTACCGGGGCGATGCACATCAGGCCGACCGGCTTGCCGGCATCGACGAAGGCCTTGCATGCGGCCAGTACGTCCGGCTGCACGGTGCAGCCGGCGCCACTGGTGGCGAAGTCGGAGAGGTTCTTCGCTACGCCGAAGCCGCCGGGCAGGATCAGTGCGTCGAACTCGGCCACATGCAGCTCTTTTACGTCCTTGATCTTGCCGCGGGCAATGCGCGCCGATTCCACCAGGACGTTGCGCGTCTCGTCCATCTCGTCGCCGCTGTAGTGATCGACCACGTGCAACTGCGGCACGTTGGGAGCGAAGCACTGCACCTCGGCGCCACGCTGGTCGAGGCGCAGCAGGGTGATCACGCTTTCATGGATCTCGGCGCCATCGTAGACGCCACAGCCGGACAGAATCACTGCCACTTTCTTGCTCATGCTCGACTCCTGGTGAGGAAAGACGCGACCTTCAGTGGGCGCGGGTGTTACCGAATCCTGGATTGTCGCCAAATGCCACTTGCGCTGTCACTTGTCGCCGCGAAGCCTGGCGAACCTGCGCATAGGATGAATAACAGCGCATTCCCGACACAAAGTACAACGATACGGCGCAGTCATGGATTATGTTCTCTACGCAGTGCCCTTCTTCTTTCTGCTGATCGGCCTGGAGCTGCTCGCCGACCGCTGGCGCGGCATGCACACCTATCGCCTGGCTGATGCAATCAACAGTCTCAGTGCTGGTGTTTTGTCGCAAGCCACCGGCCTGCTCACCAAGGTGCTCGGCCTGCTCACCTACGCCTTCGCCTGGGAGCATCTGGCGCTGTTCGAGTTGTCTGACAGCAGCCTCTGGGTGTGGCTCTTCGCCTTCGTCCTCTATGACTTCTGCTACTACTGGAACCACCGCCTGGGTCATGAGCGCAACGTGCTCTGGGCCGCGCATGCGGTGCACCACCAGAGCGAGGACTACAACCTTTCCACTGCGTTACGGCAAACCAGCACCGGCTTTATTTTCCATCGAAAGGTTAAAACCACCGGCTTTCAGCCGGTGAGCTTTAGCGCCACCATGCGGG
>NZ_QASO01000026.1:58687-59196 GCF_003052605.1 Ectopseudomonas oleovorans
GATTACAGATACGGCAGTCATACGGTCTACCAGATCGAGTATCACTTTGTTTGGGTGACTAAGTACCGATACAAGGTGCTCAGCGGTGAGGTTGCTGAGCGAGTGCGAGAGCTGGTGAGACAGACGTGCGAAGCATTTGAAATTCGGATTGTGAAAGGTGTGGTGAGCAAGGATCACGTGCATATTCTGGTGAGCAGTCCGCCGAATTTGGCGCCGAGTGAGATCATGAGGCGGATCAAGGGGCGTACGGCGAGCAAGCTTTTCGAGGAGTTTCCCCATCTGAAAAAGCGCTATTGGGGGCAGCATTTTTGGGCTCGCGGGTACTTTTGCGCGACGGTTGGGCAGATGACGGAAGAGATGATCAAGCAGTATCTGGAGCATCATTTTGAGCCGAGCCCGAACGATAATTTCAGGATGGAGCCTGACTGATCCGACGCGTCGTTCAGTCGACGCGTATCCGGACTTTCAGTCCGTAAGTCACTAACCCACCGACTTCAGTCGGTGGTTGT
>NZ_QASO01000027.1 GCF_003052605.1 Ectopseudomonas oleovorans
CGTAGTAGAGATCCACTCGATTGCACAGTGACATGAACTGATGACGAACCGGTCGCACCGACCTGTGTGTAACCTGCTGCATCCATCGGCCCTCTGCTTTGCAAGGCCGCTAGCCCGGTTAGGCGCACAGGAGCGAAATTCATCATGGCTCAAGGCTAACGCCTTATCAGAAGTCGAATATACGGAAGCAGTCGTACCTAGGTTCAGAGGCAGATTATTTCACTGGCAAAACGGGAGGAGTCCATATACGGATGCAATCCGGGGAGTCGTGAGAAAAAGCCCCGGATTACATCCGAGCTGCGTTCATTCGGATGGGGTTTCGCCATCGAGCGTGGAAAGCGGCCAGTATAGGTTCGGCCGGCGGTCGCGGAACACACCCCAGGCGGTACGCACTTTCTCCAGCTCGGTCAGATCGAAGCTGTGCACCAGCACGCCTTCCTCGGTCTGATTCAGCTCCTCGACCTTCGCGCCGAACTGGTCGGCGATGAACGAACTGCCGTAGAAGGTGATGGCGTAGCCGTCCTGTTCCTCGCGGCCGATGCGGTTGCTGGCCACCAGTGGCATCAGGTTGGCGCCGGCATGGCCCTGCTGTACGCGCTGCCAGTGCTCGCGTGAATTGATGCTGGCGTCGTGCGGTTCGCTGCCGATGGCGGTGGGGTAGAAGAGGATTTCCGCGCCCATCAGCGCCATGCTGCGGGCGCACTCCGGGAACCACTGATCCCAGCAGATACCCACGCCGATGCGCGCATAGGCGGTATCCCAGACCTTGAAGCCGGTATCGCCCGGGTTGAAGTAGTACTTCTCGTGATAGCCGGGGCCGTCGGGGATATGGCTTTTCCGATAAATCCCGAGGTTCGTGCCGTCGGCATCGAGGATGGCGATGCTGTTGAAACGGGCGCGCCCGGCGCGCTCGAAGAAGCTGATCGGCAGCACCACCTTCAGTTCCGCCGCAACCTTGCTGAAGTGCGCGATGGCCGGGTTCTCGTCCATCGTGGTCGCCAGCTGGGTGTAGTCGGTGTTGGGCTTCTGGCAGAAGTAGGGCGTCTCGAACAGCTCCTGAATCAGGATGATCTGCGCGCCCTGGGCGGCGGCCTGGCGCACCAGCTTCTCGGCGTTGGCGATGTTCGCAGGAGTATCCCAGGAGCAGGCCATTTGGGTCGCAGCGACGGTAACGATACGGGACATGAAGCACCTCTTGGCTCGTTCGCAGGCCGCTCTGGCGGCCCATTCAGAGTGCCGTGGCTGAACATCGACCAGGGCGGGATGCTCGATTTATATCCGATAAATATCGGTATTAGAAGATGCATTTGGTCGCCCGAGCGAAATAAATGCGATTTTTATCGGATTTATATTGGTTCGGGCCGTAGGGTGTCGCGGGGGCTTGGTTGTGCAACACGATGGTCGCGGCGTCAGATGCCATCGGTGCGCACGGCGCACCCTACGGTGGATTACGTCAGCGGTGCAGGCCTTTTCGGCAGCGCGGCCGGCAGGTACAGGCCCAGGTAGGCATCGAATACGCGCATGCCTTCCTCGGCCAGGCGCGGGGTGATGTGGCCGTGCAACTGCACGGAACGCGCATAAACACGATCACCCAGCGACATCGCCAGGTTGAAAACGTCGATATCCGTCGGCAATTGCGGCAGGGGGAAGTGACGGTCGAACAGTGCGTGCATCAATCGGCCCAATTCCAGGTCGTGCTGCTGATCGGCCTGGGTCACTTCGGCCAGGCCGTGCTGTGCCAGGATCAGTTGGCGCGCTGCAGCATCCTCGGCATAGATGGCCAGCATGCGCTGCTCGATCAGGCGCGAGAGGTCGTGCCAGCTACGCAGGGCAGTGTGATCGATCGGCTGCTGCAGGCTGGCGCGAAAGGCTGCATGCACGTCGGCGGTCAGCCCTTCGAGCAGGGCCGGTACGCTGGCGAAGAAATGGTAGATCGACGAGGGCGGGATGCCGGCGCGTTCAGCCACCGTGTAGATCGACAGAGTGGCCATGCCTTGCTCGGCCAGCAGCTCGCGCGCTGCCGTGAGGATCTGGGCGATCCTCGCCTGGCTGCTGGCGCGGGGTTTGCGCGGGCTGGCAGTGCGCGACATGAACAAGCTCCTCGGTTGTGAGGCGCTATTGGACGTCAGGCGCGGTCACTTGGGCAAGCAGGCTGAGCCGCCCGGCACTCTTGAGCGGGTGTGGGCGGCTTCTGCGCTTACACGGTATGCAGGTACCAGTTGTATTCGAGGTCGGAGATGGTGGTCTCGAATTCCTGCAGCTCGGCTTCCTTGCACGCGACGAAGATGTCGATGTATTTCGGATCGATGTACTTGTTCAGCACTTCGCTATCGTCCAGCTCGCGCAGGGCATCGCGCAGGTTGTTCGGCAGGCTGGGTTCGAGCTGCTCGTAGGCGTTGCCTTCGATCGGCTCGCCCGGTTCGATCTGGTTGGTCAGACCGTGGTGGATACCGGCGAGGATCGACGCCAGCATCAGGTAGGGATTGGCGTCGGCGCCGGCCACCCGGTGTTCGATGCGCACGGCGTCGGCGCTACCGGTGGGCACGCGCACGGCCACGGTGCGGTTGTCCAGCGCCCAGCTCGGCGCGTTGGGCACGTAGAACTGCGCGCCGAAGCGGCGGTAGGAGTTCACGTTGGGGCAGAGGAAGGCCATGCTCGCGGCCATGGTGTCGAGGATGCCGCCGATGGCGTGGCGCAGCGGCTGGTTCTCCAGCGGGTTGTCGGCGGCGAAGATGTTCTTGCCGGTCTTCTTGTCCAGCAGCGAGATGTGCACGTGCAGGCCATTGCCCGCCTGGCCCGGGTAGGGCTTGGCCATGAAGGTGGAATCCATTTCATGGTCGTAGGCAATGTTCTTGATCAGGCGCTTGAGCAGCAGCGCGTAGTCGCAGGCCTTGATGGCGTCTTCGACGTGATGCAGGTTGACCTCGAACTGCGCCGGGGCGCTTTCCTTGACGATGGCGTCGGCCGGGATGCCCTGCTCCTTGGCCGCTTCGAGCATGTCCTGCAGGCAGTCGACGTATTCGTCGAGGTCGTCGATCAGGTACACCTGGGTCGAATGCGGGCGCTTGCCGGAGATCGGCGAGCGCGGCGGCTGCGGCCGGCCGTTCACGTTCTCCTGGTCGATCAGGTAGAACTCCAGTTCGAAGGCGGCGCAGATCTTCAGGCCCATGTCGTCGAATTTCTGCACCACCTGGCGCAGCACTTCGCGAGGGTCGGCGAAGAAGGGGGTGCCATCCAGTTCGTGCATGGTCATCAGCAGCTGCGCGGTGGGGCGCTTCTGCCAGGGCTCGTTGCACAGGGTATTGGGGATAGGGAAGCAGATACGGTCGGCGTCACCGATATCCAGGCCAAGGCCGGTGCTCTCGACGGTGGAGCCATTGATGTCGAGGGCGAAGAGCGAGGCCGGCAGGTTGATGCCTTTCTCGTACACCTTGTGCAGGGCGTTTCGATCGATGCGCTTGCCGCGCACCACGCCATTCATATCTGCAATAAGAAGGTCGACGAACTGGACCTCGGGATGTTCCTTGAGGAACGCGTTCGCTTCGTTAAGCTGAACGGCACGCGGGGGTACCGACATGATGCAACACCTTTTTGTTAAATATATCAATCATGCGACTGCATGGGTGTGAGTCAATCCGAAACGCACTTTACTGTCAAGCGGGCCCAATGATGCCCTGTAGTGGGGCGTGGTGGCCATTTTTGGGGCATTTCAAGGCCTTTCAGGGGGCTCCAAACGTTGATCTTTCAGGTTGCTCAGTGGGGTGTGTTCAATTTTTTACAGGGCTATTGTGTAAAAAAATGAACAAGGCTAAGCTCGGTTCAAACCCATAACAGCAATAATACGGGTGTCTCATGTTTTCCCTGCCGGCCATCGGCGTCAGCGCTTGCACCAGGACCATTAGTCACGCGACCGACTCCCTCATCAACGAGGCGAGCCCACTCATCACGCGGGCCGCATCCGTCATGAGCATGACCGCTGCAACGCAGCAACATCTCTCCTTTGCGGCCTCTGCGCCGCGCTGCCTGTCTCGTCAGGCTGTTCGCTCGTTCCATACCCAGCACGATAGCGTGCGCGGCCGTGTGACGCTGTCTGCTGCGCGCCTTGGCCCGCGTCCTGCAATGCACAAGGCGCTCGCCTGTTTCGCCGGGCGCGTGCTATGTCGCGAGATAGACGGCCCGATGTTCGAATACAAGGGTGAGCGATTTTCTTTCTGTGGTGTGCAAAGTCGGGTACCGGAGGTGTCGCACCCCTAGTAGCATCCACACGAATATCTCGCCTTCTTCCAGGCCTTTGGTGAGGCTTGCAGGGAGAGGGCGGGGCAACGCTGAACCCGCTATAACAAAAGCAGGTTCTACAACCCTGAGGTCTCTATGAGTACCAAGCTAGACCAGCTCACGAGCTGGCTGAAAGAACGCAAAATCACCGAAGTCGAATGCCTGATCAGCGACCTGACCGGCATTGCCCGCGGCAAGATCTCGCCGACCAACAAGTTCCTCGATGAGAAGGGCATGCGCCTCCCCGAGAGCGTGCTGCTGCAGACCGTGACCGGCGACTACGTCGAGGACGATATCTATTACGACCTGCTGGACGAGGCGGACATCGACATGTTCTGCCGTCCGGACCCCAACGCTGTCTTCGTCGTGCCCTGGGCCATCGAGCCCACCGCCATGGTGATCCACGATACGTTCGACAAGCAGGGCAACCCCATCGAGCTGTCGCCGCGCAACATCCTCAAGAAGGTGTTGCAGATGTACGCCGACAAGGGCTGGAAGCCCATCGTCGCGCCGGAGATGGAGTTCTACCTGACCAAGCGCAACAGCGATCCGGACTTCCCGCTGGTAGCACCTGTTGGCCGCTCCGGCCGCCCGGAAACCGGTCGTCAGAGCTTCTCTATTGACGCGGCCAACGAGTTCGACCCGCTGTTCGAAGACATGTACGACTGGTGCGAACTGCAAGGCCTGGATCTGGACACCCTGATCCACGAAGAAGGTCCGGCGCAGATGGAAATCAACTTCCGTCATGGCGATGCACTGCACCTCGCCGACCAGATTCTGGTGTTCAAGCGCACCATGCGTGAGGCCGCGCTCAAGCATGACGTGGCGGCCACCTTCATGGCCAAGCCGATCACCGACGAGCCTGGCAGCGCCATGCACATTCACCAGAGCGTGGTCGACATCAAAACCGGCAAGAACATCTTCTCCAACGACGACGGCACCATGAGCGAGCTGTTCATGCACCACATCGGGGGGCTGCAGAAATATATCCCCGAGCTGCTGCCGCTGTTCGCGCCCAACGTCAACTCGTTCCGCCGCTTCCTGCCCGATACCTCGGCGCCGGTGAACGTGGAATGGGGCGAGGAGAACCGCACCGTAGGCCTGCGCGTACCTGAGGCGAATCCGCAGAACCGTCGTGTGGAAAACCGCCTGGCTGGCGCTGATGCCAACCCCTACCTGGTGCTGGCAGCCACTCTGCTGTGCGGCTATATGGGCATGGTCGGCGGGGTCAGACCCGGTGCACCGGTCAAGGGCCGTGGTTACGAGCGTCGCAACCTGCGCCTGCCGGTGACCATCGAGAGCGCTCTGGAGCGGATGGAAGCGTGTAAGGACGCCGAGAAATTCCTCGGCGAGAAGTTCATCCGTGGCTATGTCGCGGTCAAGCGTGCCGAGCACGAGAACTTCAAGCGCGTGATCAGCTCCTGGGAACGCGAGTTCCTCCTGCTGTCGGTGTAAAAGGCTACCGGCCGCGCCTGGCGCGGCCGGCGCCACGAATTTCTGCGTAGCGCCGCTGGCGCTGCGTGTTAGCAAGGTGTTGGCAATGAACAAGCAAGCGAACAATCCCAAGACCGCCCAGTGGCAGGCCCTGAGCAAGGCCCACCACTTGGCGCCGTTCAGTGATTACAAGCAACTGGCCGAAAATGGCCCGCGCATCATCACCGAGGCCAAGGGCGTGCACCTGTGGGACAGCGAGGGCAACAAGATCCTCGATGGCATGGCCGGCTTGTGGTGCGTGGCCGTCGGCTATGGCCGCGAGGAGCTGGTCGAAGCTGCCGCTACGCAGATGCGCCAGTTGCCGTTCTACAACACCTTCTTCCAGACCGCCCATCCACCGGTGCTGGAGTTGGCCCATGCAATTGCCCAGCTGGCGCCGGCCGGCATGAACCACGTGTTCTTCACCGGCTCGGGTTCGGAAGGCAACGACACGATGCTGCGTCTGGTACGCCACTACTGGGCATGCAAAGGCCAACCGCAGAAGAAGATCATCATCGGTCGCGACAATGGCTATCACGGCTCCACCGTGGCCGGCGCCAGCCTTGGTGGCATGAAGTTCATGCACGAGCAGGGTGACCTGCCGATTCCGGGCATCGCCCATATCCCGCAGCCGTACTGGTTCGGTGAAGGTGGCGACATGAGCCCGGCGGCCTTCGGCATCTGGGCTGCCGACCAGTTGGAGAAGAAGATTCTCGAACTGGGCGAGGAAAATGTTGCAGCGTTTATCGCCGAGCCGATCCAGGGCGCCGGTGGTGTGATCATCCCGCCGGAAACCTACTGGCCGCGGATCAAGGAAATCCTCGGCAAGTACGACATCCTGTTCGTTGCCGACGAGGTGATCTGCGGTTTCGGCCGTACCGGCGAGTGGTTCGGCAGCCAGTACTACGACCTCAAACCTGACCTGATGACCATCGCCAAGGGCCTCACCAGTGGCTACGTGCCGATGGGCGGGCTGATTGTCAGCGACAAGGTGTTCGAGGTGATCGAGGCGCATGGCGACTTCAACCACGGCTTCACCTATTCCGGCCACCCGGTGGCCGCTGCGGTGGGCCTGGAGAACCTGCGCATTCTCAGGGAGGAAGGCATCGTCGAGCGGGTTAAAGCGGAAACGGCACCGTATTTGCAGCGTCGTCTGCGTGAGCTGGCGAATCACCCGCTGGTGGGCGAAGTGCGCGGCGTCGGCATGCTTGGTGCCATCGAGTTGGTGCAGGACAAGGCGACGCGCACACGTTATCCGGGTGACAAGGCGGTAGGCATGATCTGCCGCGGCCACTGCTTTAATAACGG
>NZ_QASO01000028.1 GCF_003052605.1 Ectopseudomonas oleovorans
GTATCCGACTTCTCGGCGGCGTAGACAGCAGGGTTACAGCTTTTGGCCTTTCCTGCTCCGCCCGGTGGTTGCGCACCGGGCGCCGCTGAGATCTCCCAGTTTCTGTGCGAAGGACTTCCCGACGTGCAGAGGGTCTCCGACCGCGCGGGATCAGTGCATGACTGGCGTAAAACGCCATGCTCCGTGTTGCCTTCTGCTTCGCTTAACAGCATCGGCATCCCGAACTTGTGATTTCGCGGCTCAATGGCTGGCCCATCGGTTTCCCCTGTCAACGCTTCACCCTGCACCTCGCGGTGCAACATGCATGACTCGGGGTCTGGTTGATTCGCCATTTCTTACCAGTATCGAACTTTCATCGACTATCCTTCGCCAGCTTTAACTGGCGCACTAAGCGCTCCATAAACCCCACCTACTGTCAGCAGGGTTAGCGGGTCAGGATGCAGTCGTTGGTGAGCAGTTCCACGGCAGCAGCGCTTCGTAATCCTCGACGCGGCTCGACAGTGCTGCTGATGCATGGCTGGGAGGGGCGACCAACCCAGTTTGCGTTGTTGATCCGCGGTCTGGTCGACGCAGGCTATGGCGTCATCGCACTGGATGCGCCTGCTCATGGTCGTTCACCTGGACGAGAAGCCAATGTGGTGCTGTTTGCGCGTGCATTGCTCGAGGCCGCCAGCGAGTTGCCGGCGCTGCTGGCCGTGATCGGTCACTCGATGGGCGGCGCCAGTGCGCTGCTGGCCACACAAATGGGCTTGCGCTGCGAGACGCTGGTGACCGTTGCCGCGCCGAGCTGCATCCTCGGATTGTTGCGCGGTTTCGCTCGATTCATGGGGCTGCCGGCCGAGGCACGAGCGCATTTCGTTCGCGCCGTTGAAACGACGGCGGGCATCCCCGCGGCGCATCTCGATGTGCAGCGTTATCAGCTGGATCTGCCGGGCCTGATCGTGCATGCCGAGGACGATCCGGTGGTACCGGTGGGCGAAGCCGATCTGTCCACAAGGCCTGGTTCGACAGTCAGCTGCTGCGTCTGCCAGCGGGTGGGCATCAGCGTTTGCTGAGCGATCCGGTGCTTCTGCAGGCCGTACTCGAGTTGCTGGAGCAAGTGCCTCAGGCGTCGTTGAAGGCGTTGGCTTCGTAACTGACCACGCGGTTACGACCGCTTGCCTTGGCGCGATACAGGGCACGGTCTGCCAGTTCCAGCCAGTGCTCGCCGCAGTCCGGCTCGCTCGGTACGCCGGCATGCAGGCCGATGCTCAGGCTCAGCGCTATCGACTGTTGTTGGTAGAGGCAGGGATTGAGCGCGAGCTCTTCGCGCAGTTGTTCGGCCAGGTCGAGTGCGCCGGTGAGATCGGTGCTGTCGAGTAAGATGACGAATTCTTCGCCGCCGAAGCGTGCCAGCAAGTCGCTGCTGCGCAGGCGCTGCTGGATGCGCTGGGCTGCATGGCGCAGGCAGGCATCGCCGGCGAGATGGCCGTAGCGGTCATTGACCTGCTTGAAGTGATCCAGATCCAGCATCAGGACTGCCAGTGACTGTCGGCTGCGCAGGGCGCGGGCGCAGGCGCGCGCCAGTTCTTCGCTGAGTGTCTGGCGATTGAACAGGCCGGTGAGTCCGTCACGGCGATTCAATTCCGCCAGGCGCAGGTTGGCGTTGGACAGTTGCTGCAGGGTGTCCTGCAGCGTCGCGGTGCGCTCCTGTACGCGCTGTTCCAGGCTTTCGCTGATCTGCGTTTGCAGTTCCAGGTGCTTGGTCTGTTCGCTGCGCAGGCGGCGCTCCTGGTCGATCAGCTTGGCCTGAGCCTGGCGTTCGGCTTGCTGCACCTGGCGGATGCGCGAGGCCAGGGCGATGGAGAACACCGTCATCTCGATCAGGCCGCCAATCTGCTGGGCATGCAGGGTCAGCAGCGAGTAGGGCAGCAGTCCGGTGCCGGTGAGGATGCTGGCAAGGCTGGCGGCGATCAGCACGAACCAGCCCAGGGCGAACAGGCGCGCGGCTGCGTAACCGCCGCGCCAGCGCAGCAGGGTAATGACGAAGGCGGCCAGTGCGCAGGCGGTCACCAGTACGAAGCTGCCGATCAGGGCGGGTGCGTACAGGCCAAACAACGCCATGCCCAGGACCAACCAGGCGCAGGCCTTGAGCGTATTGGCGACCCAGCGATAAGGCCTGGCGGCCTTGTCCAGATCCAGCACGCCGTAGGTGAATTGAATGCCGAACCATGTCGCCAGTGCCGAGCTGAGCGGGAAGCTCAGTTGATGCCAGGCCAGCGCGTTGGGCCACAACCATTGCAGGGCGAAGCCGAGCTGGATGAACTGGTAGAGACTGAAGCTGGCGACGAACAGGCTGTACCAAAGGTAGTTGCGGTCTCGGGTGATGCAGAAAATGCTCAGGCTGTAGATCAGCATTGCCATCAGGGCGCCGAAGAACATGCCCTGCAGTAACAGGCTGCTCTGTTCCTGGTGGTCGAAGGCATCGCGGGTCATCAGGCTGGCGCTGAGGTTGGCCGAGCCGTCGGTTTGCATGCGCAGCCAGATGCGCTGCTGCTCGCCGGACTCCAGGTCGAGGGGGAGTACCAGTTGCCGGTGTTCGACCCAGCGCCAGTCAAAGGGACGCTGGTCACCGGCGCGGTAGATGCGCTTGCCGTCCAGGCCGTAGGCGTCGAGTTGATCCAGCAAGGGATTGCTGATCAGTAGAACCCAGCCAAGCGAGCGATTATGCGGATTGTGTACATCCAGGCGCAGCCAATAGGTGCTGCCGCTGTAGCCGAAGCTGGCATCGCGCCGGGCGACGGCCCGCCAGGCGGAGTCGGGTAGTGCGCGGACATCGATGAGGTCGGCCTGGCCATCCGGGTCCTCCCAGACGTGCATAAAGGGGCCTGGCAGTGTCTGCGTCTGACCAATCGGCAGCGGCAGGCTTTCTGCTCAGCTCAGCGCTGGCAGCAGTAGAAGCATCAATAGGCGCAGGATGGCAGTCAATTGCTCGTTCTCGGGCTCTCAGGCGAGTGCGCTGCATTATGGCGCGCGGTGATGGCGCGATGAAAGCTCGGCACTGCATGGACGGGCTGTGCGGCGTATCATGCGACACCCGGCCGAACGGTCGCCGAGGATGCAGGCGGCCATGTTCTTGAATCGGATCACCCAGCTTGCCGTATGCAGGCTGCATACCTGGAGGTACAGTCATGAACTGGGAGTTGCCCAGCCCCTTCGTCATCGATATCGAAGTGAGCGCAGAGGACATCGACGGCCTTGGCCATGCCAACAACGCGGTGTATGTCAGTTGGCTGGAGCGCTGCGCCTGGCGGCATTCGCAGTTCCTGGGGCTGGACCTGGTCGAGTATCGCCGTCTGGATCGGGCCATGGCGGTGGTGCGTCACGAGATCGACTATCTGGCCAGCGCCTACGAAGGGCAGCATCTGCAGATGGCGACCTGGATCGTCGAGTCCGACCAGCGTCTGAAGATGGATCGGCGCTTCCAGCTGGTGCGCCCGGAAGATGGCGCCACCTTGTTGCGCGCCAAGACCACCTTTGTCTGCATTGAGCTGTCCAGCGGGCGCCCGAAGCGCATGCCGGAGGAATTCGTCGAAGGTTATGGCAAGGCGCTGATGCAGCCCTATCCGTTGGAGCTGTAAGGCCGCTCAGTCGATCAACGGCGCGAGAAATACCTGCTCCGGCTCGACCATGATGGCGAACTGGCGGGTTTCACCGGGGCGCAGGATGACGGACTGCGCCACATCCGGTCCACGGCCGCCGCAATAGCCATCTGGCGACATGGCCACGGCGACGCCCAGTTCGCCGCTGGGCAGGTCCAGGCTGGTTTGCTCGCCGGGACCGAGTTTCGCCACTACCTGCTGGTTGGCGTAGAGCTCCACATCGCAGGCATTCGGCGCGTTGTTGTCGCGACTGAAAATGAGCCGGGCCGGTGCATCGGCCACTGGATCGGTGGGGGCCGGCTCAGTAGCACTGGGCGGGATATCGCTGGCTTGGGCGGCCATGCAGAACAGGCCGAGCAAGGCGGGTGCGATCAGGCGCATGGTAAAGCCTCCGTTTGGCGTCAGCGGCAGTGTCGCCCATCTTGTGCGGCGCGTGCGACCCCTTAAACTAAGCGCCCCATTTTTCCGGACAACCTCATGCAAATCGCCCTGGCGCCCATGGAGGGGCTGGTCGACGAGATTCTGCGCGACGTGCTAACCCGCATCGGCGGTATCGACTGGTGCGTCACCGAGTTCATTCGCGTCAGCGAGCGGCTGTTGCCGGCTGCCACCTATCACAAGCTGGCCCCCGAGTTGTTCAACGGCTCACGCACCCGGGCCGGTACGCCGATGCGCGTACAGTTTCTCGGCTCCGATCCGCAGTGCCTGGCGGACAACGCCGCCTTCGCCTGCACGCTCGGCGCTCCTGTGATCGACCTTAACTTCGGTTGCCCGGCCAAAACGGTGAACAAGTCGCGTGGCGGCGCGGTGCTGCTCAAGGAGCCGGAACTGTTGCATGCCATCGTCCGCGAAGTGCGGCGCACGGTGCCGGCGGAGATTCCGGTCACGGCGAAGATGCGCCTGGGCTTCGAAGGCAAGGAGGGCGCGCTTGACTGTGCGCGCGCACTGGCCGAAGGCGGAGCGAGCCAGATCGTCGTGCATGCGCGCACCAAGGTCGAGGGCTACAAGCCGCCGGCGCACTGGGAGTGGGTGGCGCGGGTGCAGGAGGTGGTCGGCGTGCCGGTGTTCGCCAACGGCGAGGTGTGGACGCTGGACGACTGGCGCCGCTGCCGTGAGATCAGCGGTGTGGATGACATCATGCTGGGGCGCGGCCTGGTTTCTCGGCCAGGGCTGGCGCGGCAGATCGCTGCCGTCAGGGCTGGTGAGGAGCCCGAGGACATGAGCTGGGCCGAATTGCAGCCGCTGTTGCTCGACTTCTGGCAGCAGGCACGGCGCAAGCTGGCGCCGCGCTACGCGCCGGGGCGCCTGAAGCAATGGTTGGCGATGCTCACGCGCACCTACCCGGAGGCCGTTGCGCTGTTTGCCGAGGTGCGCCGCGAGCAGGATTGCGAGCGTATCGATCAGCTGCTTGCGCTATCTCCGTAGGAGCCCCGCCTCGGGGCGAAGCTCTTGCTTTGAAGAGGCTCTGTCGCTTCGCCGCGGGGCGCGGCTCCTACATGAGCGGTGCCGTCTGCCTAGGGAGCGTTGCACAATGGATGTGCAACGCCGTGTTGTGTAAACGTTTTTTTCAGATGCTTGAAAATTCTCCACCTGACCTCAGATAAGTGACCGCGGGATGCCGAAGTCGGGTTCCGCGATATGAACCTTGCTGAAATTTTCAGGAGAATACTCATGAGTAACGTACTGTCCCTGGCCCCACTGTTTCGCCAGTCCGTCGGTTTCGACCGTTTCAACGATCTTTTCGAATCTGCCCTGCGCAGCAATGACGCTGGCAGTTCCTACCCGCCCTACAACGTCGAGAAGCATGGCGAGGACCACTACCGCATCGTGGTCGCGGCTGCCGGCTTCGAGGAAGATGACCTGGAGTTGCAGGTCGAGCGTGACGTGCTGACCGTGGTCGGCAACAAGCGTGATCGCAGCGCTGAAAACATCAGCTACCTGCATCAGGGCATCGCCCAGCGCGCGTTCAAGCTGTCCTTCCGCCTGGCTGACCATATCGAGGTCAAGGGCGCCAATCTGGTCAATGGTCTGCTGCATGTCGAGCTGGAACGCATTGTGCCGGAAGAGGCCAAGGCCAAGCGTATTCCTATCGGTAGCCAGCGTCCTGCGCTGGAAAACTGAGCCGCTGATGCATGAACGAAGAAGGCGCCCCACGGGGCGCCTTCTTCGTTTCAAGCGACAGTCTGGCTGCGGCTGCCTCCTCGGTAGGGGGCTGACAGGTTACGCTCGCTGCCTTTCCAGTAGTTCACGAAAGGCCTCCAGCGGTAGCGGTTTGCTGAACAGGTAGCCCTGATAGAGGTGGCAACCCTGCGCTTGTAGAAAGTCCAGTTGGTCCTGCTGCTCCACACCCTCGGCGATCAGTGCCAGGCCCAGGCTGCGCGCCATGGCGACGATGGCCCGGATGATCTCGGCATCGTTGGGATCGTGGGTGGCGTCACGCACGAAGGACTGATCGATCTTCAGCATGTCCACCGGCAGGCGCTTGAGATAGGTCAGCGAGCTGTAACCCGTGCCGAAGTCGTCCATGGCGAAGCTGACGCCGTGCTTTTTCAGGCGCAACATCTTGCCGACGGTGTCATCAATATTCTGAATGACGATGCCTTCGGTGATCTCCAGTTTGAGCATGGCGTTGGGTAGCTGGCTGTTGCGCAGGCTGCTGGCGACCCGGTCGACGAAGTCATGCTGGCGAAATTGTCGCGGGCTGATGTTGACGCACAGGCTGAAGCGTTCGCCGTCGACCAATCCATCTGCCATCAGGCGCGAGCAGAAATGGCAGGCCTCGGCCAACACCCAGCCACCGACCTCGACGATCAGCCCGCTCTCTTCGAGTACCTGGATGAACTGCGCGGGCGACTGTGGGCCCAACTGCGGATGCTGCCAGCGCAGCAATGCCTCGGCGCCGACCACCTTGCCATCACAAGCATCGACCTGAGGCTGGAAGTGCAGTTCGAACTCGCCGCGCGCCAGGGCCAGACGCAGATCGTTCTCCAGGCGCAGACGCGCGCTGGCGGCGTCCTGCATGGTGGTGCGAAACAGCTGGATGGCGTTACGCCCGGAGTCCTTGGCGCGGTAGAGGGCGATATCGGCGCGTTTGAGCAGATCCGCCGGGGTATTGCCGTGATCGGGAATCAGCGCGACGCCGATGCTCGGGGTCACCTGCAGGCGGTGACCGTCCAGCAGCATCGGTTCGGCCAGTAGCTGGCGCAGCTTGTCGGCGACCTGGCGAACGTGGCGGGTGACCTCCGAGCGCTTGCCTTCCAGACCGGAGAGCAGCACCACGAATTCGTCGCCGCCGAGGCGGGCCACGGTGTCCTCCAGACGCACACTGGCCTCCAGGCGCGCAGTGACCAGGCGCAGCACGGAGTCGCCGACAGGATGGCCGAGCGAGTCGTTGATGTGCTTGAAGTGGTCGAGGTCGAGGAACAGCAGGGCGCCGCGCAGATCATGGCGCTTGAGCAGGGCGATCTGCTGGGTCAGGCGATCCATCAGCAGGGCGCGGTTGGGCAGGTTGGTCAACGCATCGTGGTAGGCCAGGTGCTGTACCTGCGCCTGTGCCTGCTTCAGTTCGCTGATATCGCGCGCGGTGAGCAGCAGGCAGGGCACGCCATTGAGCTCGATGGGTTGCACGGAAACGTCGACCAGACGCACCTCGCCGTTGCGATGCTGGCCGTGCATTTCCATGTGCAGCACCTGGCCGTTGTGGGTCAGTTTTTCCACCATCTGCGCGCGTTCTTCGGGGAAGGCCCAGATGTTCAGCTCGAAGGCGGTGCGGCCGATCACCTCGTCCGGCGCATAGCCGGTGAGACGGCTGAACCCCTGGTTGACCTCGATGTAACGCGCGGTGTCGCGTTCGGTGATAGTGATGGCGTCCGGGCTGGAGTGGAAGGCCTTGGCGAATTTCTCTTCCGAGGCTTGCAGACGCTGCTCACGCAGCAGCCGCTCGCTGATATCGACCAGTGTGCCGACCATGCGCTGCGGTTGGCCGGTATCGTCGAACTGCAGCTTGGCGGTGCTTTCGAGAAAGCGCAGGCCGCCATTTTCCAGCTGTACGCGATAGGTGATCTGATAGTGGCTGCGGCGTTCTGCGACCAGGCTTTGGTAGCTCTGGCGCAGGCTGTGTCGATCCTCCATCGGTACTTTGCAGAAGAAATCGAGGAAGGCGCCTTCGAAGGTTGCTGCCTCCAGCCCCTGGAGTTGGGACGCCCGCGCACTGGCGATCAGCCGGCTGCTGGGGATATGCCAATCCCAGGTGCCGAGATCGGCGGATTCCAGGGCCAGGCGCAGGCGTTGTTTGCTTTCGTTAAGGGCCTGTTCCTGGGCGCGCTGTTCGGTGATGTTGCGCACGGTGAGGACTAAGCAGGTGGTGCCATTGAGCTCGATTTCGCCGCCGAACAGCAAGTTGCTGGTGACGCTGCCGTTGCGGCTGAGCAGTCGTACCTCGAGGTTGTTCAGGCGCCCTATCTGCGCGGCGTCGAGCATACGCTGGCGGTTGCTGGGGTCAACCCAGATGCCCAGCTCCAGTGAGGTGCGGCCCACGGCTTCGGCGCTGCTCCAGCCAAATTGCTGCTCGAAACTCGGGTTGACCTCGATGAAGCGGCCGGTCGCCCGATCAGTAATGGCCACCGCGTCGGGCGTATGCATGAAGGCCTTGGCGAACTTTTCCTCACTGGCGCGCAGGGCGTTTTCTGCGCGCTTGCGTTCGCTGGTATCGAGGAAGGTGCAGAGCACCAGGCGCTCGCCCTTTAGTTCTATGTACTGGCTCGACAGTACGCCATCGAGAATATCGCCACCACGGGTGCGCAGTTGTGCTTCCTGAATCACCGGCTCGCGGCTCAGCGGCGCCTGTTGGCGCAGGTGGTCGCGCTGCTCGGCATGGACCCAGAGGTCGAGGTCGAGGGTGCTGCGGCCGAGAATTTCCGCGGCGGGCCAGCCGAAGGCCTGGGTGAAATGCTGGTTGGCTTCGAGAATTTCGCTGTTGTCGTAGCGCACCAGCATCATGATGTCAGGGCTCAGGCGGAACAGGCTGGCGAAGCGTTCCTCGGAGGCGCGCAGGGCTTCGGCACGCTCCTGCTGGGCGCTGATGTCGCGGATCACGCCGAACATGCGCGGCCGACCATCGGCCTCGCGTTGCAGGCTGCCGGTGATCTCCAGCCAGTGCAGGCTGCCGTCCGGCCAGCGAATGCGGTGGCGCAGGGCGTTGCCAATCTGTTCGCCCTTGAGGATGGCGTCGAATTTCGCCAGGACTTCGGCGCGCTCCTCTTCGGGGATCAGCTCGATGTAGTGCAGTTCTCGCGTGACCGGGCGATTGGGGTCGAGGCCGAACAGGGCCTGGGCGCCGCGCGACCAGTTCACCTGACCACTGCGAATGTCCCAATACCAGGTGCCGAGATGGGCGCCGTTCAGCGCGGCCAGCAAACGTGGCGCATCCTGCCAGGTCTGCTCAAATTCGGCGGGGTCCATCGCCGGTATGTGTGGCAGCGGCGGGGTCTGGTCAGTCGATCTGGCCATGGCCGGACCTTCCTCTGGAGTGCGCGATGCGCGGGGCGGGCGTTAGAGGTATGCAGATATGTTTTTGTCGTTATGTCGCCACGTTAGTCTCAGTTCGGATGCCTATGCAAGGTCATCGCGCTGGCTGTCGAGCAGATCCATGAATGCCCGTGCGGCATTCGACAGGGTGCGTTCGGTATGCAGAATGTAACCCAACTGGCGGGTCAGCTGGATGTCCGGCAGGGGCAGGCGCGCGACCTGGTCGTCGAGCATGGTACGCGGCAGCACGCTCCAGGCCAGGCCGATGGAGACCATCATCTTGATGGTTTCCAGGTAGTTGGTGCTCATGGCGATATTGGGCGTCAGGCCCTGGGCCTCGAACAGGCGCTGCACAATGTGATGGGTGAAAGTGTTGCCGCCGGGGAAGACTGCAGGATGCTGCGCCACATCGGCCAGGCTGATCACCTGGCTGCGCGCCAGGGGGTGTTCCGGTGCGGCGACGAAATCCAGCGGATCGTCCCACACGGCGACGGCGCGGATCGGTTCGCGGGTTTCCGGGGCGAGGGTAATCACCGCCAGCTCGGCGCGGCCATGCAGCACTTCTTCGTACGCCACTTCCGAATCGAGAAACTGGATATCCAGCGCCACTTGCGGGTGGGTACGGGTAAAGGCGCGCAACAGGGCAGGCAGGCGATGCAAGCCAATATGGTGGCTGGTGGCGAGGGTCAGGCGGCCGCTGACTTCACCCGACAGGTTGGTCAGCGCGCGGCGGGTATCGTCCAGTACGTTGAGGATCTGGTAAGCACGCGGCAGCAGGGCGCGGCCTGCCTGGGTGAGGCCGATTTCGCGGCCGAGGCGGTCGAACAGGCGCACGCCCAGTTGCTGTTCCAGGCCGGCGATGCGCTTGCTTACGGCAGGCTGGGTCAGGTGCAGGCGCTCGCCGGCTTCGGAAAAGCTGCCGGTTTCGGCGATGGCGATAAAGGCGTTGAGGTTGGCCAGATCCATGGAGCGCTCCGGTAAGTAATGATGCGCTGAGCATACATTCCTCTTCGGAATCCTTTGAATAAAAAATATGAATTTGAGTTATTTCGTCCCCGGCCATAGCATTCTCCCCATAAGCCGAAGGGCCATTTTCGCCCAGGCATAGAAAGGTGCACTTCTGACGCCGGGCGGTGATAACGCAGGCAGTTTCCGGATGTGCTCAAAAGGCGCTGATGAGGTAAGGCTGATGACTGGCAAGACGCTCTACGACAAGCTCTGGGAAATGCACGAAGTGAAACGTCGCGACGACGGTTCCTCGCTGATCTACATTGATCGTCACATCCTCCATGAGGTGACCTCACCGCAGGCTTTCGAAGGCCTGCGTCTGGCCGGGCGCAAGCCGTGGCGCATCGACGCCAACATCGCCACGCCGGATCACAACGTGCCGACCACCAAGGCCGAGCGTCAGGGCGGCCTCGAGGCCATCGCCGACGAAGTCTCGCGCATCCAGGTACAGACCCTGGACGAGAACTGCGATGACTTCGGCATCCTTGAATTCAAGATGAACGACGTGCGTCAGGGTATCGTCCACGTGGTCGGGCCGGAGCAGGGCGCCACCTTGCCGGGCATGACCGTGGTCTGCGGCGACTCGCACACCTCCACCCATGGCGCCTTCGGTGCCCTGGCCCATGGCATCGGCACCTCCGAGGTCGAGCACGTGCTCGCCACCCAGTGCCTGGTCGCCAAGAAAATGAAGAACATGCAGGTGCGCGTTGAAGGCAAGCTGCCGTTCGGCGTTACCGCCAAGGACATCGTGCTGGCCGTGATCGGCAAGATCGGCACCGCTGGCGGCAATGGCCATGCCCTGGAGTTCGCCGGCAGCGCGATTCGCGACCTGTCGCTGGAAGGGCGCATGACCATCTGCAACATGTCCATTGAGGCCGGCGCCCGTGTCGGCCTGGTGGCGGTGGACGAGAAAACCATCGCCTACGTCAAGGATCGTCCGTTCGCGCCCAAGGGTAGCGACTGGGACAAAGCCGTGGCGCAGTGGCAGAACCTGGTGTCCGACGCCGATGCGGTGTTCGACACTGTGGTCGAGCTGCGTGCCGAGGACATCAAGCCACAGGTCAGCTGGGGCACTTCGCCGGAGATGGTTCTGGCCGTCGATCAGAACGTGCCGGACCCGGCCGTCGAAGCCGACCCGGTGAAGAAGGACTCGATCACCCGCGCCTTGAAATATATGGGCCTCACCGCCAATCAGCCGATCACCGATATCCAGCTCGATCGCGTGTTCATTGGTTCCTGCACCAACTCGCGCATCGAAGACCTGCGCGCCGCTGCCGAGGTGGCCAAGGGGCGCAAGGTCGCCGCGACCGTCAAGCAGGCGCTGGTGGTGCCGGGCTCCGGTCTGGTCAAGGCGCAAGCCGAGGCGGAAGGGCTGGACAAGATTTTCATCGAGGCCGGTTTCGAATGGCGTGAGCCGGGTTGCTCCATGTGCCTGGCGATGAACCCGGACAAGCTGGGCAGTGGCGAGCATTGCGCGTCCACCTCCAACCGCAACTTCGAAGGCCGTCAGGGCGCCGGTGGTCGTACCCACCTGGTGAGCCCGGCCATGGCTGCCGCGGCGGCGGTTACCGGTCGTTTCATCGACGTGCGCGAATTGATCCAGGCCTGAGGAGCTAGATGATGAAAGCCTTTACCCAACACACCGGCCTGGTCTGCCCACTCGACCGTGCCAACGTCGACACCGACCAGATCATTCCCAAGCAGTTTCTGAAGTCGATCAAACGCACCGGCTTCGGCCCCAACCTGTTTGACGAGTGGCGCTACCTGGATGTTGGCCAGCCGAACCAGGACAACTCCAAGCGCCCGATCAACAAGGATTTCGTGCTCAACTTCCCGCGCTACCAGGGCGCCAGCGTACTGCTGGCCCGCGAGAACTTCGGCTGCGGCTCTTCGCGCGAGCACGCGCCGTGGGCGCTGGACGAGTACGGTTTCCGCACCGTGATCGCGCCGAGCTTCGCCGACATCTTCTTCAACAACAGCTTCAAGAACGGCTTGCTGCCGATCATCCTCAAGGATGAAGAAGTCGATGCGCTGTTCGAGCAGGCTGAGGCCACCGAGGGTTATCAACTGACCGTCGATCTCGAAGCGCAGACCGTGACCCGTCCCGACGGCGTGCAATACAGCTTCGAGGTCGATGCCTTCCGCAAGCACTGCCTGCTCAATGGTCTGGACGACATCGGCCTGACCCTGCAGGATCAGGACGCGATCAGGGCTTTCGAAGCCAAACACCAGCAGAGCAGCCCCTGGCTGTTCGGCGCGATCAAGTAAGGCGTTCGATAGAATGCGCTATGCGCGCCTGATTTAAGACTATTTAAGTGGTGCGCACGGCGCACCCTACGGTTTGATGAGGATGCAATGAGCAAGCAGATTCTGGTTCTCCCAGGTGATGGTATCGGCCCGGAAATCATGGCCGAGGCGGTCAAGGTGCTGAACCTGGCCAATGACAAGTACGCCCTGGGTTTCGAACTGAGCTTCGATGATCTGGGTGGCGCGGCCATCGACCGTTACGGCGTGCCGCTGGCCGACGAGACTCTGGCACGCGCCAAGGCCGCCGATGCCGTGCTGCTCGGCGCCGTTGGCGGGCCGAAGTGGGACGCCATCGATCCGGCCATTCGCCCCGAGCGCGGCTTGCTGAAGATCCGTTCGCAACTGGGCCTGTTCGGCAACCTGCGTCCGGCGATCCTCTATCCGCAGCTGGCCGAGGCCTCCAGCCTCAAGCCGGAAGTGGTCGCCGGCCTGGACATCCTCATCGTCCGTGAGCTGACCGGCGGCATCTACTTCGGCCAGCCGCGCGAAAGCAAGGTGCTGGAAAACGGCGAGCGCATGGCGTACGACACCCTGCCGTACAGCGAGAGCGAAATCCGCCGCATCGCCAAGGTCGGTTTCGACATGGCGCGCGTGCGTGGCAAGAAGCTGTGCTCGGTGGACAAGGCCAACGTCCTGGCGTCCAGCCAGCTGTGGCGCGCTGTGGTCGAGGAAGTGGCCAAGGATTACCCGGACGTCGAACTGAGCCACATGTACGTCGACAACGCCGCCATGCAACTGGTACGCGCACCCAAGCAATTCGACGTGATGGTCACCGACAACATGTTTGGTGACATTTTGTCCGACGAAGCTTCGATGCTGACCGGTTCCATCGGCATGCTGCCGTCGGCATCCTTGGACGCCAACAACAAGGGCATGTACGAGCCGTGCCATGGCTCCGCGCCGGACATCGCCGGCAAGGGCATCGCCAACCCGCTGGCCACCATTCTCTCGGTCTCGATGATGCTGCGTTACAGCTTCGGCCAGGTCGCTGCCGCCGATGCCATCGAGAAGGCGGTGAGCCTGGTGCTGGATCAGGGCCTGCGCACGGGTGACATCTGGTCCGAGGGCAAGACCAAGGTCGGTACCGCTGCCATGGGTGATGCAGTGGCCTCCGCGCTGCGTAGTCTGTAATCTTCCCAGCCCCGCCGGGGTGGTTCCGGCGGGCTGTTTATATAGGTGTAGTCGTTATGAAACGTGTAGGTCTGATCGGTTGGCGTGGCATGGTCGGTTCCGTGCTCATGCAGCGCATGCTGGAAGAGCGGGACTTCGACCTGATCGAGCCGGTGTTCTTCACCACTTCCAATGTCGGTGGCCAAGGCCCTGCCATTGGCAAGGACATCGCTGCGCTGAAAGATGCCTACAGCATTGACGACCTCAAGGGCCTGGACGTGATCCTGACCTGCCAGGGCGGCGACTACACCAATGAAGTATTCCCCAAGCTGCGTGAAGCCGGCTGGCAGGGCTACTGGATCGACGCGGCCTCCAGCCTGCGCATGGATGACGACTCGGTGATCGTGCTCGACCCCGTCAACCGCAAGGTGATTGACCAGGCGCTGGACGCCGGCACCAAGAACTACATCGGCGGCAACTGCACCGTCAGCCTGATGCTGATGGCCCTCGGCGGTCTGTATGAAGCCGGTCTGGTGGAGTGGATGAGTGCCATGACCTACCAGGCTGCTTCCGGTGCTGGCGCGCAGAACATGCGTGAGCTGATCAAGCAGATGGGCGCAATCAACGGCGCTGTCGCTGATGAACTGGCCGACCCGGCCAGCGCCATCCTCGATATCGATCGCAAGGTGGCCGAGGCCATGCGTGGCGAAGGCTTCCCGGTCGACAACTTCGGTGTGCCGCTGGCTGGCAGCCTGATCCCCTACATCGACAAGGAACTGCCGAACGGGCAGAGCCGTGAAGAGTGGAAGGCTCAGGCCGAAACCAACAAGATTCTCGGTCGTTTCAAGAACCCGATCCCGGTCGATGGCATTTGCGTGCGCATCGGTGCCATGCGTTGCCACAGCCAGGCGCTGACCATCAAGCTGAACAAGGATGTGCCGATGGCTGACATCGAAGGCCTGATCAGCCAGCACAATCCCTGGGTCAAGTTGGTGCCGAACCACCGCGAAGATTCCATCCGTGACCTCGGCCCGACTGCCGTGACCGGCACCCTGAGCGTTCCGGTCGGCCGTCTGCGCAAGCTCAACATGGGCTCGCAGTACCTGGGGGCGTTCACCGTCGGTGACCAACTGCTGTGGGGGGCTGCCGAACCGCTGCGTCGCATGCTGCGGATCCTGCTCGAGCGCTAAGCGCGAAGCCGGCATCCAGTATCAAACAAAGCCCTTCTGTCTCGGCAGAGGGGCTTTGTGTTTTCTGGAGGAGCCGATTGCCTGGGCGATGGGCCGCAGTTACAGTGCCGCTCCCTCTGTGTTGTAGGTCAGCTCATGAGTCAGTCCATCAATATCGCCGTGATCGGCGCCACCAGCAACGTCGGCGAAGCGCTGGTCGAATTGCTCGAAGAGCGTGAGTTTCCGGTGAAGGATCTGCATCTGCTGGCCAGCAGCGAGTCGGCTGGACAGAGTCTTTCTTTCCGTGGTCGGCAGGTGCGGGTCAGATCGCTCGATGCCTTCGATTTCACTCAGGTGCAACTGGCGTTCTTTGCTGCGGGCTCTGACGTGACGCGCAGCCATCATGAGCGCGTGGTCGCAGCCGGTTGTTCCGTTATCGATCTGAGTGCTGCTTTTTCGCTGGAGCAAGCACCATGCGTATTGCCCGAACTTGGCGCCGCAGGTTTGCCGGCATTGACCAAGCCGTGGTGTGTCAGTGCGCCGACGCCTTCGGCGGTTGCCTGTGCGCTGGTGCTGGCGACGCTGAGGCCTGTACTGCAACCCCAGCAGCTGCAGGTGACTGCCATGCTGTCGATCTCCACTCTGGGGCGTAGCGGTGTGCAGGAGCTGGCGCGGCAGACCGCCGAGCTGCTCAACGGGCGCCCGCTGGAATCGAAGGCGGTAGATCGACAGATCGCGTTCAATCTGCTGGCGCAGGTCGGCGAGGTGGATGACCACGGGCATGCTCAGTTGGAGAAGCGTCTGGTGGCCGAGATTCAACAGTTATTGAGTCTGCCTGGGCTTCCGGTAGCAGCCACCTGCGCCTTGGTGCCGGTGTTCTTTGGCGATAGTCTCGCACTGGGCGTGTATGCTGATTCGGATATCGATATCAATGCCGTGCAGCAGTTGCTCGAGGTGGCGCAAGGCATCGAGTTGGTTGAAGCAGGCGACTACCCGACGGCAGTGGGCGATGCGGTGGGGCAGGATCAGGTCTATGTGGGGCGCGTCCGTCGTGGCGTGGACGATCTACGGCAACTCAATTTGTGGATTGCGTCTGATAATGTAAGAAAAGGCGCCGCTCTGAATGCTGTGCAGATAGCTGAGTTATTGATAAAACACTATCTGTAAAAGATACTTACCTAGAAATTTGAAGAATCTTTCTAGCTTGGCAATACTGGCTGAGTTGATTGCTGAATGGGGAGCCGCTCGTAGAGCGGAGGCAGGCAGCAGTTCTCAAGACCCTCTCGCATGCTGAGAAAAAAGATAAAACAAGGGATAACGCTATGGTTCGGGTTCGCAAACTGGTGCTGGCAATCGCAGCCGCTTCCGCGCTGTCTTCCGGTATGGCGCATGCGCTGGGACTTGGTGAGGTTACCCTGCAATCGTCGCTGAATCAGCCGTTGGTAGCGGAAATCGAATTGCTGGAGGTACGCGACCTTGCTTCCAATGAGGTGATTCCCAGCCTCGCGTCCCCTGAGGAGTTCATCAAAGCTGGCGTCGACCGTCAGTACTTTTTGACCGACCTCAAGTTCACCCCGGTATTGAAGCCCAACGGCAAGAGCGTTATCCGCATCACCTCGAGCAAGAGCGTGCGTGAGCCTTACCTCAACTTCCTGGTTGAAGTGCTCTGGCCGAACGGACGCTTGTTGCGTGAATACACCCTGCTGCTCGATCCGCCGCTTTACTCTCCGCAAACTACCGTAGCCGCTGCGCCGCAACTGCCTATCGCCGCGCCTGCACCGCGTCCGTCTGCGGCGCCTGCTTCCGCTTCTGCGTCGCGCACTGCAGCACCCGCTCCGGCCCCGCGTCCTGCCGCACCGGCACCGGCGTCGCGCGCCATTGCCGGTAACGAATACAGAACCACTGCCAACGATACGCTCTGGGAAATCGCCCAGCGCGTCGGTGGTGGCTCGGTCAATCAGGTCATGCTGGCCATTCAGGATCTGAATCCGGATGCCTTCATCGGCGGCAATATCAACCGTATGAAGAGCGGTCAGGTACTACGCCTACCGGACGAACAGCAGATTCGCAGCCGCAGCAATGCCGAGGCGATCGCTCAGGTTGCCGAGCAGAATGCCGCCTGGCGTGAAGGCCGTGCTGTCGCTTCGCGTCAGCTGGATGCCACTCGCCGCACCACAGCGGGCGCTGCGCCGGCGACTGCTGAGGCGGGTGATAGCCTGAAACTGGTCGCTGCTGAAGCAGGTCAGTCCACTCGCGGTAGCGATACCGGTGCGGATGGCAGCAAGGCATTGGCCGACAAGCTGGCAGTGACTCAGGAAAGCCTGGATTCGACTCGTCGTGAGAACGCCGAACTGCAGAGCCGTGTCAGTGACCTGCAAAGCCAGCTGGACAAGCTGCAGCGTCTGGTGGAGCTGAAGGACAGTCAGTTGGCCAAGTTGCAGGCCGACCTGTCGGCTGCGCCCGCAGCTCCTGCTGCAACGGAAGAACCGCCTGCGGAAACTCCGGCAGCAGCGCCTGAGGCCGCGCCGCCCGCTGTGGAGGCGGCCACGCCGCCGACTACGCCGCCTGAGGAGGCAGCGCCTGACTACAACTATTCCGAGGAACCGGCTGCGCCCGTCGAGGACAGCGCCGCCGCAACCCAACAGCCGGCCAGTGAGCCGGCTGCTGCCGTTGAACCAGCCGCCCCGGTCAAGCCGGCCGAAGCAGCCAAACCTGCTACACCTGCTCCTGCTCCTGCTCCTGCACCTGCGCCGGCCCCACAGAGCTTCATTGATGACCTGCTGGCTAACCCGATGATGCTGGGTCTGGCCGGTGGTGGGGCGCTTCTGCTTCTGTTGGCCGGCCTGATGGCGCTGTCGCGCCGCAACGCCCAGAAAGAGTCCGAGCTGCAAGATGAACTGGCCGACGACCTGTCTCAGGAACAGGCGTTTGCCTCCGGCCTGGACATGCCTGAAGACAGCTTCGCAGGTCTCGACGACGAGCCTGTCCAAGCCGCCCAGGCCGCTGGCGAGGAGCGCGTGACGGCGCAGACCGGCGACGCATTGGGCGAGGCTGATATCTACATTGCTTACGGGCGCTTCAATCAGGCGGCCGAACTGCTGCAGAACGCGATTAATGACGAGCCGCACCGCGCCGATCTGCGTCTGAAGCTGATGGAAGTCTACGCCGAGCTGGGTGACCGCGAAGGCTTTGCGCGTCAGGATAACGAGCTGCGCGAGATTGGCGGTGTTAATGCAGAAGCCGAGCTGCTGAAGTCCAAGTATCCAGCGATCGCAGCCTTCGCAGGTGTGGGTGCCGCAGCTGCCGCTGCCTCCGTCGATGACGACATGGGCGACTTCAGTCTGGACGACCTCAGTCTGGATGAACCGACCGCAGAAACGCCTGCTTCCACCGGCGCTGATCTGGATGATGCCTTCGATCTGAGCCTCGATGACCTGGAGGCCGATCTGGAGAGCGATGTTCAGTCGAGCAAGGCTGAGCAAGCGCCGTTGTCGCTGGATGATGATCTGGACTTCGGTCTGGTCGATGAACCCGCCGCGCCGGCAGCTTCTGCCGACGACGATCTGGGCTTCGATCTCGCCCTGGATGATGACAAGGTTGAGCTGTCCCAGCCGACCGACGATCTGTCCGCCTTCAGCCTGGATCTGGATGAGGCGGCTCCGGCAGCCAGCGATGAAGCTGATGATTTCCTGCTGAGCCTCGATGACGATGCACCGCTGAACCAGCCGGCCGAGGATCTTTCCGATCTGAGCCTGGATCTGGCTGAAGAAGCGCCATCTGCCAATCTCGATCTGCCGGCTGACTTCGATCTCTCGCTCGAAGACGAAACTCCGGTTCAGCCGGCTGTTGCATCCGACAGCTTCGCTGCGCAGCTGGATGAAGTGACCGCCGAGCTGGATCAGCTGTCAGCTGACTTCGAAGAGCCGCAAGCAGCTCCGCTGGCGCCGGCCAGCAGCCTGTCCAGTGATCTGGATGGCGATGATGACTTCGACTTCCTGTCCGGCACCGATGAAACTGCGACCAAGCTGGATCTGGCTCGGGCTTATATAGACATGGGCGACACCGAAGGTGCGCGCGACATTCTCGAAGAAGTGGTTGCCGAGGGCAGTGACGCCCAGCAGCAAGAAGCTCGTGAGATGATTAGCAAGTTGGTTTGATTGATAAATGTCTGATGCAGTGCCTGTAGCGGCCGCCGAAATGGCGGCCGCTGGCTTTTTCAGAATCGCCCTGGGCCTCGAATACAAGGGCGCACGTTATCGCGGGTTCCAGCGCCAGGGCGCGAATGTTCCGTCGATCCAGGGTCACCTGGAAAATGCCTTGTCCAAGGTCGCCGGTGGTGCCCCGGTCAGCATTCTGTGCGCAGGGCGTACCGATGCTTCTGTGCATTCCAGTGGTCAGGTGGTGCATTTCGATACCACTGTCGAGCGTTCGCTGCACGCGTGGATCATGGGCGCCAACATGAATTTGCCCGGTGACATTAGCGTGACCTGGGCGAAGGTGATGCCGGCGCACTTTCATGCACGCTTCTCGGCCATCGCGCGACGCTACCGCTACGTGATCTACAACGATCCGATTCGCCCGGCGCATATGGCCGAGGAAGTCACCTGGAATCATCGGCCGCTGAATGTGGCGCGCATGCGTGAAGCGGCCCTGGCGCTGGTCGGCACTCATGATTTCAGCGCCTTCCGGGCAACCCGTTGCCAGGCCAAGTCACCGATCAAGACCGTGCACCACCTGCAACTTATCGAGCATGGTCGCTTCATCGTGCTGGATATTCGCGCCAATGCTTTTCTGCATCATATGGTGCGTAACATCGCCGGCGTGTTGATGACCATTGGTGCGGGTGAGCGGCCGCCGGAATGGGCGCGCGAGGTGCTCGAGCGCGGCGATCGACATAGCGGGGGAGTGACGGCGCACCCCTACGGTCTCTATCTGATACAAGTCGATTACCCGGAGGAGTTCGAATTGCCGCAGCGCTATCTCGGGCCGCATTTTCTCTCCGGTCTGCCGGACGTGCGACAGCTATAACCCTTTGTTACCATCCGAGCCCGGATGGCGAGAGGTATGAACGTGACGGTCGTACGTAGCAAGATTTGTGGGATCACCCGCATCGAGGATGCTCTGGCAGCGGTGGAGGCGGGAGCCGACGCCATTGGTCTGGTGTTCTACGGGAAAAGCCCGCGAGCAGTCAGCATCGAGCAGGCCGCAGCTATCCTGCAGGCGTTACCGCCGTTCGTGACCAGTGTCGGGCTGTTCGTCGACATGCCGCACGACGAGCTGCAACAGTTGTTGCAGCGCCTGCCGCTGGATCTGCTGCAGTTTCACGGTGATGAGTCGCCGGCCGACTGTGAAGGCCATGGCCGCCCCTATATCAAGGCGCTGCGGGTTCGCCCCGGTGAGGACGTATCGGCCGCCATGGCGCCGTACGCTGGTGCGCGGGGTATTCTGCTGGATACCTTCGTCGAGGGCGTTCCGGGTGGTACGGGCGCTTCGTTCGATTGGTCGCTGGTGCCGGAAAATGCCGCCAAGCCAATCATCCTGGCCGGCGGCCTGGATGCAGGCAATGTCGCGACGGCTATTCGCCAGGTGCGGCCCTATGCCGTGGATGTCAGCGGCGGGGTAGAGGCCAGTAAAGGCATAAAGGATGCAGGCAAGATTCGTGCATTCGTGCGGGCAGTGCGTGATGCTCGATGTGACGGCGATTGAAGCAGGGCCGTCAATTAGCCTGTCACGCCGCCTTGGCTCGTTTCGGCGGGCGCTGGGTGCGGCAGAAAAGAATTGCTGGAGATGGGCGTTTCACGATGAGGCGTTCATCCGAACCAACGGTTATGGAGAAATGACAGCATGAGCAACTGGTTGGTAGACAAACTCATTCCCTCGATCATGCGTTCCGAGGTGAAGAAGAGCTCTGTGCCCGAGGGCCTGTGGCACAAATGTCCGTCCTGTGATGCCGTGCTCTACCGTCCTGAGCTGGAAAAGGCACTCGATGTCTGCCCCAAGTGCAATCACCACATGCGTATCGGTGCTCGTGCGCGTATCGACCTCTTCCTCGATGCCGAGGGGCGCGAGGAGATCGGTGCCGATCTCGAGCCGGTCGACCGCCTGAAATTCCGCGACAGCAAGAAGTACAAGGATCGTCTGAGCGCTGCGCAGAAGCAGACTGGCGAGAAAGACGCGCTGATCTCCATGAGCGGCACCCTCGAAGGTATGCCGATCGCCGTTTGCGCGTTCGAGTTTTCCTTCATGGGTGGTTCCATGGGCGCCGTCGTTGGCGAGCGTTTCGTTCGGGCGGCCAATGTCGCGCTGGAAAAACGCTGCCCGCTGGTGTGCTTCTCCGCTTCCGGCGGCGCACGCATGCAGGAAGCGCTGATCTCGCTGATGCAGATGGCCAAGACTGCCGCCGCCCTGGCGCGCCTGCGTGAAGAAGGCCTGCCGTTCATCTCCGTGCTGACTGATCCGGTCTATGGCGGTGTTTCCGCCAGCCTGGCGATGCTTGGTGATGTCATCGTGGCCGAGCCGAAGGCGCTGATCGGTTTTGCCGGCCCGCGCGTGATCGAGCAGACCGTGCGCGAGAAGCTGCCGGAAGGCTTCCAGCGTAGCGAGTTCCTGCTGGAACATGGCGCCATCGACATGATCATTTCGCGCAATGAACTGCGTCCACGCCTGGCGCGTCTGCTTGCGCAAATGATGAATCGTCCGTCTCCGGTTCCCCTGCCGGCCACTGCATGACCGAACGTAGCCTGGGCGAGTGGCTCGCCTACCTCGAGCGGTTGCATCCGTCGTCCATTGACATGGGGTTGGAGCGCTCGCGTGAGGTGGCGCAGCGGCTCGGCCTGGGCAAACCTGCGCCATTGGTGGTTACCGTCACCGGTACCAATGGCAAGGGCTCTACCTGCGCCTTTCTCGCCAGCCTGATCGCAGCCCAGGGGCAGCGTGTCGGTGTCTACAGTTCACCGCACCTGCTGCGTTACAACGAGCGTGTGTTGCTGGATGGGCGCGAGGCGGGCGATGAAGAGCTGTGTCGGGCTTTCACTGCGGTCGAGGCCGCGCGTGGTGAAATTTCCCTGACCTATTTCGAGATGGGTACGCTGGCGGCCTTCTGGCTGTTCGAGCGTGCTCAGCTGGATGCCGTGGTGCTCGAAGTCGGCCTCGGTGGACGCCTGGATGCGGTGAACCTGGTCGATGCCGATCTGGCCCTGATCACCAGCATTGGTCTGGATCACGCCGACTGGCTGGGCGATACCCGTGAATCGGTCGCCTTCGAAAAGGCCGGGATCATGCGCGCCGGCATGCCTGCGTTGTGCGGTGATCTCGACCCACCGCAGCCCTTGCTGGAGCAGGCGGTGACTTTGGACGCGCCGTTGTTCCTGCGTGGTCGTGACTACGACCTCAGTGTGCAGGCGCAGGACTGGTCCTGGTATGGCCTCGATGCGCATGGCCAGGTGCTGCGGTTGGAGCAGCTGCCGCTTCTCGATCTGCCGATGGAAAACGCGGCGCTGGCGTTGCAGGCCTATGCGCTTCTGCCGCTGCCGTGGAATCACCAGCAGGTCGTTCAGGCCCTGCTCGCCACGCGGGTAACCGGGCGTCTGGATCGTCGTGCGCTGGATTGGCGAGGCAAGTCACTCACACTGTTGCTCGATGTTGGGCATAATCCTCATGCCGCCGATTATCTGGCGCAGCGCCTGGAGAGTCGCCCGCTGGCCGGGCAGCGCTGGGCGGTGTTCGGTTTGTTGGCCGACAAGGATCTGCCCGGCGTGGTGTCACCGCTTCTGAGTCTGGTTGCTGGCTGGGCCGTGGCGCCGCTGGATACGCCGCGTTCACGCTCTGCCGATGACCTGGCCGAGCACCTGCGGGGGCAGGGCGCGGCGGTGGTGCAGTACCCGGATGTGCGTGCCGCGCTCGATGCGCAGTGCGAGCAGGCGGCAGAGGGTGACGAGATACTGTTGTTCGGATCGTTTTTCTGCGTGGCCGAGGCCCTGGATTGGCTGGCCCGCCCGGCTTGATAAGGGGATTGGGGATGGCAATGCTGGACAGTGGGCTCAAGCAGCGCATGGTCGGTGCTCTGGTGCTGGTGGCGCTGGCGGTGATTTTCCTGCCGATGCTGCTGTCGCGCGAGGACGAGATGCGCCGCGTGGTAGTGGATGCGCCGGCCATGCCGCAAGCGCCGGCTGCTGCCGAGGTCATCGTGCAGCCTGCCGAGGTCGTCGAGCCCGAGGAGTTGCCGCAGGAGCCGGTTCCCGTCGAAGAGGTGGAACCTCAGATCGTCGAGGTGCCTGAGCAGCCCAAGCCGACCCCGCCGCCTGTCGCGCAACAGAGCAAGCCCGATCCGGTCAAGACCGAACAGGCGGCGAGCGCTGCTCCTGCCAAGCCGGAAGGGCGCCTGGACGCCAATAGCCTGCCGATCAGCTGGTCGGTGCAGCTGGCCAGCTTGTCCAGTCGCGCTGGAGCAGAAAATCTGCAGAAAACCCTGCGCAGCCAGGGCTACAACGCCTATATCCGTGCCTTCGACGGCATGAACCGGGTGTTTGTCGGGCCGTTGATCGAGCGTGCCGAAGCCGAGCGTCTGCGTGATCAGCTCAATCGCCAGCACAAGCTCAGTGGTTTTGTCGTGCGCTTCCAGCCGGAGGCAGGCTAAGCAAGCAAGGGACTTTGCAGTGCCTGGTTACTCGATGTGCCGGGCTCTGCTAAAATGCTCCGCCTTTTCCGCTGGTAGGCCGCACCGTGGTATTCACCTGGGTCGATTGGGCGATCATCGCCGTCATCGCCATTTCTAGTTTGATCAGTCTCAAGCGCGGCTTCGTCAAGGAAGCCCTGTCGCTGCTGACCTGGATCATCGCAGGTGTGGTCGCCTGGATGTTCGGTGGCGCACTGGCCCAGCATCTCGTCGAGTTTATCGAAACGCCTTCCGCGCGGGTCATCGCAGCCTGTGCCATTCTCTTCATCGCCACCTTGCTGGTGGGCGCTCTGGTCAATTTCCTCATTGGTGAGCTGATCCGCGTGACTGGCCTGTCCGGTACCGACCGTTTTCTCGGCATGGTATTCGGCGCCGCACGTGGTGGTTTGTTGGTGGTGCTGCTGGTCGGGCTGATCAGCCTGGCGCCAGTGGAGCAGGATACGTGGTGGCAACAGTCGCAACTGGTGCCGCATTTTCTGATGGTCGCCGATTGGTCGAAGAACCTCATTCTGGGGTGGTCCGATCAGTGGTTTACCGGTAGGTCGGCTCACCCAGCTGATCTGCTTTAAAAGAGTGACCGCTGCGGAGTAACCGCTGCATCGGTCGCTGAATTAGCCTGAACTATCTAGCAGGGGTCGTGGCACATGTGTGGCATCGTCGGTATCGTCGGTAAATCGAACGTCAATCAGGCGCTGTATGACGGGCTCACCGTCCTCCAGCACCGCGGCCAGGATGCTGCCGGTATTGTCACCAGCCATGATGGCCGCCTGTTCCTGCGCAAGGACAACGGCCTGGTGCGTGACGTGTTCCAGCAGCGCCACATGCAGCGCCTGGTTGGCCATATGGGCATCGGCCATGTGCGCTACCCGACCGCTGGCAGCTCCAGCTCGGCCGAAGCTCAGCCGTTCTACGTCAACTCGCCGTACGGCATCACCCTGGCGCACAACGGCAACCTGACCAACGTCGAGCAGTTGGCCAAGGAAATCTACGAGTCCGATCTGCGTCACGTGAACACCAACTCCGATTCGGAAGTGCTGCTCAACGTGTTCGCCCATGAGTTGGCCCAGCGCGGCAAGCTGCAGCCGACCGAAGAAGATGTGTTCGCCGCCGTTACCCACGTGCACGAGCGCTGCCTGGGCGGTTACGCCGTCGTCGCGATGATCACCGGCTATGGCATCGTCGGCTTCCGCGACCCGAATGGCATTCGTCCGATCGTCTTCGGCCAGCGCCATACCGATGAAGGCGTCGAGTACATGATCGCGTCCGAGAGCGTATCGCTGGACGTGCTCGGCTTCACCCTGATCCGCGACCTGGCGCCGGGCGAGGCGGTCTACATCACCGAAGAGGGCAAGCTGTTCACCCGTCAGTGCGCGGCCAACCCGCAGTATGCGCCCTGCATCTTCGAGCACGTTTACCTGGCGCGCCCGGACTCGATCATGGACGGTATCTCGGTGTACAAGGCGCGTCTGCGCATGGGCGAGAAGCTGGCCGACAAGATCCTGCGCGAGCGTCCGGATCATGACATCGACGTGGTCATCCCGATTCCTGACACCAGCCGTACCGCGGCGTTGGAGCTGGCCAATCACCTGGGCGTGAAATTCCGCGAAGGTTTCGTCAAGAACCGCTACATCGGCCGCACCTTCATCATGCCCGGCCAGGCGGCGCGCAAGAAATCCGTACGGCAGAAGCTCAACGCCATCGAGCTGGAGTTCCGCGGCAAGAACGTGATGCTGGTGGACGACTCCATCGTCCGTGGCACCACCTGCAAGCAGATCATTCAGATGGCCCGCGAGGCCGGCGCGAAGAATGTCTACTTCTGCTCGGCAGCCCCGGCGGTGCGCTACCCGAACGTCTACGGCATCGACATGCCCAGCGCCCATGAGCTGATCGCCCATGGCCGCAGCACCGAGGAGGTCTGCGAGCTGATCGGTGCCGACTGGCTGGTTTATCAGGACCTGCCGGACCTGATCGAAGCAGTCAGCGGCAGCAAGAAGATCAAGATCGACAACTTCGACTGCGCAGTGTTTGACGGCAAGTACGTCACTGGTGACGTCGATGAGGCCTACCTGGATAAGATCGAGCAGGCACGCAACGATGCCAGCAAGGTCAAGTCGCAGGCAGTCAGCGCGATCATCGATCTGTATAACAACTGATTCGAGCGGGCAGGGCAGTAGTCCTGCCCTTTTTGTGAGGTAGCGATATGGCTGTGGAATGGGAAGCCGGCAGGCTTGATAGTGACCTGGATGGCGTAGGCTTCGACACCCTGGCGGTGCGTGCCGGCCAGCACCGTTCGCCTGAGGGTGAGCATGGCGAAGCGTTGTACCTGACGTCCAGTTACGTGTTCCGTACCGCTGCCGATGCCGCCGCGCGTTTTGCTGGCGAAGTGCCGGGCAACGTCTATTCGCGCTATACCAACCCCACCGTGCGTACCTTCGAAGAGCGCATTGCCGCACTGGAAGGCGCCGAGCAGGCGGTGGCCACTGCCTCCGGTATGTCGGCGATTCTTGCCATCGTCATGAGCCTGTGCAGTGGCGGTGACCATGTGTTGGTATCGCGCAGCGTATTCGGTTCGACCATCAGCCTGTTCGAGAAGTACCTCAAGCGCTTTGGCATCGAGGTGGATTACGTGCCGCTGGCGGATCTGGATGCCTGGCAGACCGCGTTCAAGCCCAATACCAAGCTGCTGTTCGTCGAATCGCCTTCCAACCCGCTGGCCGAACTGGTGGATATCGCCGCACTGGCCGAGATCGCCCATGCTCGCGGCGCGCTGCTGGCGGTGGACAACTGTTTCTGCACGCCGGCCCTGCAGCAGCCGCTGAAACTTGGCGCAGACATCGTCATGCATTCGGCGACCAAGTACATCGACGGCCAGGGGCGTGGCCTGGGCGGTGTGGTTGCCGGTCGCAGTGAGCAGATGAAAGAAGTGGTGGGGTTCCTGCGTACAGCCGGGCCGACCCTCAGCCCGTTCAACGCCTGGATGTTCGTCAAGGGCCTGGAGACGCTGCGCATCCGTATGCGCGCGCAGAGCGAGAGTGCCCTGCAACTGGCGCTGTGGCTGGAACAGCAGCCGCAGGTCGAGCGTGTGTACTACGCTGGCCTGCCCAGCCATCCGCAGCACGAGCTGGCGAAGAAGCAGCAGAGCGCCTTTGGCGCGGTGGTCAGTTTCGAGGTCAAGGGCGGTCGTGACGCCGCGTGGAAAGTGATCGATGGCACTCGCGTCATCTCGATCACCACCAACCTCGGCGACACCAAGACCACCATCGCCCACCCGGCAACCACTTCGCACGGTCGGCTGACGCCGCAGGAGCGCGCCAACGCTGGCATCCGCGACAGCCTGATTCGCGTTGCAGTGGGCCTGGAAGAGCTGGAAGACCTCAAGGCAGACCTGGCGCGCGGCCTGGCCGCACTCTGAGCATGTTGGAGTGGGGCACGAATGACACGCCCAACAATGGGCGTGTCGCGTTGGTCACCGGAGCCGCGCGCGGTATTGGCTTAGGCATCAGCGCCTGGCTGATCACCGAGGGCTGGCAGGTGGTGCTGGCCGACGTGGACCGTGAGCGGGGCTCCAAAGTAGCGCGTGTGCTGGGTAACAATGCCTGGTTCGTCGCCATGGACGTAGCAAAGGAAGATCAGGTCAGTGTCGGTGTTGCCGAGATACTCGGCCAGTTCGGCCGCCTCGATGCGCTGGTGTGCAATGCGGCTATCTCCGATCCGCACACGCCGCCGCTGGAGTCGCTCGACCTCAAGCGCTGGAATCGCCTGCTGGCGGTCAACCTGACCGGCGCCATGCTGCTGGCCAAGCACTGTGCGCCATATTTGCGTGGGCATCGCGGCGCCATCGTCAATATCGCCTCCACCCGCGCCAGCCAGTCCGAGGCCGATTGTGAGGCCTATGCTGCGAGCAAGGGCGGGTTGGTTGCGCTCACTCACGCGCTGTCGATCAGCCTGGGCCCGGAGGTGCGCGTCAACTGCGTCAGCCCAGGCTGGATCGACTCTCGCGACCCGTCGCAGCAGCGCCTGGAGCCGCTGTCGGTGTTCGATCATGCGCAACATCCGGTCGGCCGTGTGGGTACCGTTGAGGATGTAGCGGCGCAGGTCGCCTGGCTGCTCTCCGATGCGGCCGGTTTCATCACCGGACAGGAGTTCATCATCGACGGCGGCATGAGTCGCAAGATGATCTATCAGGATTGAGTGCGGTAGGGCGGGTGCAACCCGCCGGCAGACTGTGGCGGGTTAAACCCGCCCTACAACTGTTGCAGATTTGGCAAAAACGAAAAAGGCTCCCGAAGGAGCCTTTTTCATGCGTGGCCGAATTACATGTTGGGGTAATTCGGGCCGCCGGTGCCTTCCGGCGCCACCCAGGTGATGTTCTGGGCCGGGTCCTTGATGTCGCAGGTCTTGCAGTGAACGCAGTTCTGCGCGTTGATCTGGAACTTCTTCTCGCCGTCTTCCTGCGTCACCACTTCGTATACGCCAGCCGGGCAGTAGCGCTGCGCCGGTTCGTCGTACAGCGGCAGGTTCTTCGCCAGCGGGATGCTCGGGTCGGTGAGCTTCAGGTGGCAGGGCTGCTCTTCTTCATGGTTGGTGTTGGAGAGGAACACCGAGGAGAGCTTGTCGAAGCTCAGTTTGCCGTCCGGTTTCGGGTAGGCGATCTTCGCGCACTCGGCCGCCGGCTTCAGGCAGGCGTAATCCGGCTTGTTGTCGTGCAGGGTGAAGGGGGCCTTGCCGCCGAAGATGTTCTGGTCCAGCCAGTTGATGCCGCCGCCGATGATGGCGCCGTACTTGTGGATGGCCGCACCGAAGTTGCGGCTGCGGAACAGTTCGTCGTACAGCCAACTGGCCTTGAAGCCATCGACATAGTTGGTCAGCTCGTCGCCACCTTCGCGGCCGGCCGCCAGGGCTTCGGCGATGGCGTCGGCAGCCAGCATGCCGGACTTCATGGCGGTGTGGCTGCCCTTGATCTTGGCGAAGTTGAGGGTGCCAAGGTCGCAGCCGATCAGCGCGCCGCCGGGGAAGACCATCTTCGGCAGCGAATTCAGGCCACCCTTGCAGATGGCGCGAGCGCCATAGGCGACGCGCTTGCCGCCTTCCAGATACTGGGCAATCACCGGATGGTGCTTGTAGCGCTGGAACTCGTCGAACGGCGACAGGTGCGGGTTGGCGTAGGACAGGTCGATGATCAGGCCCACTACGACCTGGTTGTTTTCCAGGTGATAGAGGAAGGAGCCGCCTGTGTTCTCGGTGCCCATGATGTCCATCGGCCAGCCGGCAGTGTGTACCACCAGGCCTTGTTCATGCTTGGCCGGATCGATGTCCCAGATTTCCTTGATGCCGATGCCGTAGTGCTGAGCGTCGGCCTCGCTGTCGAGGTTGTACTTCTTGATCAGCTGTTTGCCGATATGGCCACGGCAGCCTTCGGCGAACAGGGTGTACTTGGCACGCAGCTCCATGCCGGGAGTGTAGTAACCTTCCTTGGGGTTGCCTTCGCGGTCGACGCCCAGATCACCGGTGACGATGCCGCGCACCACGCCGTTTTCGTCGATCAGCGCTTCCTGAGCAGCGAAGCCCGGGTAGATCTCCACGCCCAGATTCTCGGCCTGCTGGGCCAGCCAGCGGCACAGATTGCCGAGGGAAATGATGTAATTGCCTTCGTTGTGCATGGTTTTCGGCACAAAGAAGTCAGGAATTCGGGTAGCCTTGTCGGCGTCGCGCAGCAGGTAGATATCGTCGCGCTTGACCGGGGTATTGAGCGGTGCACCCAGCTCTTTCCAGTCGGGGAAGAGTTCGGTCAGGGCGCGCGGTTCGAAGACCGCACCGGAGAGGATGTGAGCGCCAACTTCGGAGCCTTTCTCGACCACGCAGACGCTGATCTCCTGGCCCGCTTCTGCGGCTTTCTGCTTCAGTCGGCAGGCGGCGGACAGTCCGGACGGGCCGGCGCCGACGATGACGACGTCGAACTCCATAAATTCGCGTTCCACAGGCTATCTCCTACTCAAGGCTCTTCGATGTTTTATAGGGGAGGGCGCGGCTCGCTCCCTAAGCACGGCGTGGGCATTATATCTACACCCTCTCGGCGGGCCAATACAAACGTTTGTTTGAATTTTCTGTAGGCCTGCTAGAATCCTACTACATCGCAGATGACCGGCCGGTTCGCTGTATTGACCAGGCTAGGCTGCGGGGTCAAGATACGGGCGGTTTTGCGCTCGCCGTCTGAGCTGAAAGGTTGGATGCGGTCGCTTTTGCATCACCGGCCAGGCTCGCCTTGGCGACATTCTTATTCACCGGAGAGTAACGAGGAATCCATGAAGGTTCTTGTAGCTGTCAAACGAGTGGTCGACTACAACGTCAAGGTTCGCGTCAAGGCGGACAACAGCGGCGTCGACCTCGCCAACGTCAAGATGTCCATGAACCCCTTCTGCGAAATCGCCGTGGAAGAGGCCGTACGCCTGAAGGAAAAGGGCGTGGCGAGCGAGATCGTCGTCGTCACCATCGGCCCGGCTACTGCGCAGGAGCAACTGCGCACCGCGCTGGCCCTCGGCGCCGACCGCGCCATCCTGGTCGAGTCCAACGATGAGCTGAACTCCCTGGCCGTGGCCAAGCTGCTCAAGGCTGTGGTCGACAAGGAGCAGCCGCAGCTGGTGATCATGGGCAAGCAAGCCATCGACAGCGATAACAACCAGACCGGCCAGATGCTGGGCGCCCTGACTGGCTTCGGCCAAGGCACCTTCGCCTCCAAGGTTGAAGTGGCTGGCGACAAGGTCAACGTCACTCGTGAGATCGATGGCGGTCTGCAGACCGTTGCGCTGAACCTGCCGGCGATCGTCACCACCGACCTGCGTCTGAACGAGCCGCGCTACGCGTCGCTGCCGAACATCATGAAGGCCAAGAAGAAGCCGCTGGAAACCGTCACTCCGGACGCGCTGGGCGTTTCCACCGCTTCCACCGTCAAGACCCTGAAAGTCGAAGCACCGGCTGCTCGCAGCGCCGGCATCAAGGTCAAGTCCGTGGCTGAACTGGTCGAGAAACTGAAGAACGAGGCGAAGGTAATCTAAATGACTATCCTGGTTATCGCTGAACACACCAATGCCGCCCTGGCGCCCGCTACCCTGAACACTGTTGCTGCGGCGCAGAAGATCGGTGGCGATATTCACGTTCTGGTCGCCGGTGCCAACGCTGGCGCCGCTGCCGAAGCCGCTGCCAAGATCGCTGGCGTAGCCAAGGTGCTGGTTGCCGACAACGCTGCCTATGCCAATCAGTTGCCGGAAAATGTCGCGCCGCTGGTAGCCGAACTGGGCAAGAACTACAGCCACATCCTGGCTGCCGCCACCAGCAACGGCAAGAACATCCTGCCGCGCGTCGCTGCAGCCCTGGACGTCGATCAGATCTCCGAGATCATCGCCGTTGAAAGCGCCGACACCTTCAAGCGTCCGATCTATGCCGGTAACGCCATCGCCACCGTGCAGTCCTCGGCTGCTATCAAGGTGATCACCGTGCGTAGCACCGGTTTTGACGCCGCTGCTGCCGAAGGCGGCAGCGCTGCCATTGAAGCCGTTTCCGGCCCGGCTGACGCCGGCAAGTCCGCCTTCGTTGGCGAAGAGCTGGCCAAGTCCGACCGTCCGGAACTGACCGCTGCCAAGATTGTCGTTTCCGGTGGCCGCGGTATGGGCAATGGCGACAACTTCAAGCACCTGTACGCCCTGGCCGACAAGCTGGGCGCTGCCGTCGGCGCTTCTCGCGCTGCCGTCGATGCCGGTTTCGTGCCGAACGACATGCAGGTCGGTCAGACCGGCAAGATCGTTGCGCCGCAGCTGTACATTGCCGTCGGTATCTCCGGCGCGATCCAGCACCTGGCCGGTATGAAGGACTCCAAGGTGATCGTTGCGATCAACAAGGACGAAGAGGCGCCGATCTTCCAGGTGGCTGACTACGGCCTGGTCGCCGACCTGTTCGAAGCTGTACCGGAGCTGGAGAAGTCGCTCTAAGCCGCTTTTCCCGCAACGAGAAACCCGCTCACCAGAGCGGGTTTTTTATTCCTGTGTGCCCGGTGTCACTTCAGGCCTTCCAGAAACCGCCGATAGAGCAGGGCGCTTTCTTCGGGGCGTTCAAGCATGGGGGCGTGACCAACGTCATCCATGATCACCACGCTGTGCTGGCGCAGCAACGGTTGCATGGCTTCGATGCTGGATACGTCCAGCACTCGATCCTGTTTGCCCCACAGCAGTAAGGTGGGTGCCTGGATTCTTGTCAGCTGGGGCTCCAGAGCAATGGCGCGTTCCCGCAACTGCTTGAACACCATCTCGTAATGCCCGGCACGGGCCATGGCGCGCTCACCCAGATAGCGCTTGAGCGACTCGGGCAGATAGGGCGGCTCGACGAAGATGAAGTGCAGCAGCTTGTCAAAATCCTGCGGCTGCTTGCTCACCAGGGGATTGGGCTCGCCACGAGCGAGCAGACGATATAGCTCGCTCTTTTGCGGGCTGTCGATTCCGGCATTGGCGAACAGCGCCAGCGAGCGGACGCGTTCCGGGTAGCGTGCGGCGAAGAGGGCGGCGATCTGTCCGCCCATCGAGTTACCCAGCACGTGCGCCTGCTGGATACCCATGGCGTCGAGAATATCCGCCAGACGTTCGGCCTGAGTGCCGGTATCGTAGCTACCGCTAGGCAGGTCGCTGTCGCCGAAGCCTGGCAGATCCAGGGCAATGACGCGATAGTTCGCGGTCAGGTGGCGAGCAAAGCGCAGCCAGTTATCCTTGTCGGCGGCAAAACCATGAAGCAACACCAGCGTTTCAGCGCTTGCCGGCCCGCCCTGGTAGTAATGGATGTTAAGATTATGGACAGTCAGCTGCTCGTTAGCGAGACCGGCGCGGTACTGTTCCAGCAGACGCAGGCTGGCCAGTTGAGTCGCAGGAAAGAAATACAGCGTAGCTGCGCTACCTGACAGCAGGAGCAGCAGCGCGAACAGCAGTTTTTTCATGGCGCGTCCTTATCGCACTGATTCCGGTGGCGCCATTAAGCTAGCATGAATACACAGGACTCCGGGGCCGCTGTCCCGCCGACCCACGTATGAACCGAGAGTAGCCAATGCCTGAGCGTTGTCTGTTTAAGTCGCTGTTGTTGTGGTGCGCACTGGTCGTCATGCCAACTGCGGCCCTTGCTGCTGGTAAATGCGAGCGCCTGGTGGCGACCGGTAACCCCGAGTATCCGCCCTATCTCTGGCGTGATCCGCAGAACCCGCAGCAACTGGTCGGCGCCAATGCCGATTTGCTCAAGCATTTGGGTAAAGAGCTGGGTGTGGTGATCGACGTGATTTACACCGGGCCATGGTCACGCGCGCAGGATGAAGTGCGCACTGGTCGTGTCGATCTAATCGCGGGCGCGTTCATCACCCTGCCACGTCTGGAGCAAATGGATTATGTGCACCCAGCGTTCTTCTATACGCCCAGCGTAGTCTGGGTGCGCAAGGGCGAAGCCTTCCCCTACGGCAGCTGGATCGACTTGCAGGGGCATACTGGCGACACCCTGGTGGGCAACAGTTTTGGTCAGCAGTTCGATACCTTCGCCAAGCAGAACCTGAAGCTCGAGGGCGTCCCCAGCTTGACTCAGGCGTTCCAGAAGTTGCTGCTTGGCCGCACCGACTATGTGCTCTACGAGCGCTACCCAGGCTTGGCGCTCGCCGAGACGCTGGGCATGGAAGATGATCTGGAGGTGCTGGATCCGCCGATTTCCAGCGAAGGCCTCTACCTTGCCCTGTCACATAATTCGGCGTGCAACGAGCCTTGGCTGCGTGGCCAACTGGCGCGGAAGATGACAGAAATGGTCGCCGCCGGGCTGCCTGAGCAGTTCCTGCAACGCAATCTGGATCTGTGGAAGGCGCAGCAGATGCAGCCTGATCCGGTTGGCGACGTCACTCAGTAGGAAATTTTCGTGATCAATCGAACCCTTCCCTTGCTGCTGGCGCTGGGCCTGACAGCCTGCGCCAGCGATCCTGCTCCCACCGAGCAGATGCGGCTGACCGAACAGGCGTTGGCGCAGACCAAATCCCTGGGGGTGGTCAGCGAACAATCCGCGTCACTTCACCAGGCTGAAGAGAAGTTCGCGCAGGCCCAGGCGGCTATGCAGGACGGTGAACACAAGCAGGCGCGCCTGCTGGCCGAACAGGCCGAGCTGGATGCGCGCCTGGCTGAAGCTGAGCACCTCAATGCCAAAGGTCGGGAGCAACTGACCGAACTCAATCAACGCATCGGCCGTCTGCGCCAGCAACTGGGAGCCATGTGATGAAGACTTTTGGTCATCTGGGCGGTCTGATGCTGGTCGGTACGCTGTTGAGTGGTTGTGCGTCCAGTCAGTTGGCGAGTGAGCAGGCTCTGGAAGAAGCGCGTCTGAGTTTTCAGTCGGTCAAGGAAGATCCCAGTGTGCTGCGCGCCGCACCCAAGGACGTGATTCGCGCAGGCGAATCGCTGGGCCGTGCTGAGCGCCTGTCCAGTTACTGGGGCAGTGGCGACGATGTGCGTCATTACGCCTACCTTAGCCAGCGCTATGCCGAGATCGCCCGGCAACACAGCGATATCAGTCTCAACCAGGAACGCGCAGCCAAGCTCGAGCTGGAACGCCAGCGTCTGCAGTTGACCTTGCGCGAAGCCAAGCTGATGAGCGTGCAGCAGCACAACGACTGGTTGGAAGAGCAGATGGTCAGACTCGCCGCCAACGAGACCGAGCGCGGCCTGGTGATGACCCTGGGCGATATGTTGTTCGACGCCGGTCGCGCCGATCTGCAACCAGCAGCCAACCGTACGGCGCTCAAGCTCGTGCAGTTCCTGCAGATCAATCCGCAGCGCCGAGTGCGGATCGAAGGCTATACCGACAATACCGGTGATGCCGCCGAGAATCTCGAACTGTCGCGCGCGCGCGCGCAGGCTGTGGCCGATCTGCTGGTGGATCTGGGCGTGGAAGCCAAGCGTATTCAGGTCGTCGGTTACGGTGTCGACTTCCCGGTTGCGGAAAATGCATCGGCACGTGGCCGGGCGCAGAATCGGCGGGTGGAAATCGTCTTCTCCGACGAGCGAGGCCAGCTTGGTGCCGAGCGCTGAGCGAAATGCCTGACAGAACCCCGGCAGAGTCCGAGGTTTTTTATGCACTGAAATGGCGACGATGCCGTGCACGGTTGGCAAGCAATGGCGTAAGGAGAAAACAGATCCTATCTGTGCCGGTACAATTGTGTAGCAATAGGTTACTGTTATGCTCCAGTGACCACGGAGGATATCGCCATGACCAATCTGCTGCTCTATCAACGTATCGCCCAGCAGTTGGCCGAGGATATTCGTCGCGGTGTCTACCAGCCTGGCGAGCGCGTGCCTTCGGTGCGCAAGATGAGCGCTCAGCTCAATGTCAGCCACGCCACGGTGTTGCAAGCCTACGCCAACCTTGAAGATCAGGGGTTGATTCGTGCACGCCCGCAATCCGGCTTCTACGTGCACCAGACGCCAGCGCTGACCGCGCCGACGCCGGACATCGCCAAGGTCGAGCGACCAGGTCTGGTCACCCGCGCCAGCATCATCAACCAGGTCCTCACCGAGTCGCGTCGTGAGGGCGTATTTCCGCTGGGCGCCGCGGTGCCGCATGTCGACTATTTGCCGGTGCGAGCGTTGCACCAGCAACTGGCCAAGGTCACCCGTTTTCACAGCCCGCGCGCTTTCAGCTACATGTTCAGCCCCGGCTTCGAACCGCTGCGCCGCCAGGTGGCGATTCGCATGCGTGATGCCGGTGTGGTGGTCGATCCGTCCGAGGTGGTGATCACCCATGGCTGCGTCGATGCGCTGCAGATGAGCCTGCGTGTGCTGACCAAGCCGGGCGATCTCATCGCGGTAGAGTCGCCAACCTATTACGGCCTGCTGCAACTGGCCGACCTGCTAGGGCTCAAGGTCATCGAGATTCCCTGCGATCCGACTACCGGCATCAGCCTTGAAGCGCTGCAACTGGCGGCCAACCAGTGGCCGATCAAGGCGATGGTGCTGACTGCGCGGCTGTCCAACCCGCTGGGCGGCACCATCCCGGAGGAGCGTCAGCGTCAGTTGTTGCGCCTGGCCGGTGATTACGATTTCCAGATCGTCGAAGACGATATCTACGGCGAGCTGATGTTCGAACAGGGGCCGCCCAAGGCACTGAAGTCGCATGATCGCGACAGCCGGGTGATCTATTGCTCGAGTTTCTCCAAGACGCTGTCACCGGGTGTGCGTATCGGCTGGATCGTCGCCGGTAAGTATCAGGACGAGATCCAGCGGCTGCAGACCTTTTCCACTCATTCGGCGTGCAGCGTCACCCAGATGGCGGTGGCGGCTTATCTGGAGAACGGTGGCTATGACCGCCATCTGCGGCATATTCGCCAGGAGTACCGCAAGAACCTCAATGCCTTCCAGCTGGCGGTGCAGCAGTACTTTCCGGTCGGCACGCAGATGACCCGGCCCAAGGGCGGCTTTATCCTCTGGGTCAGCCTGCCGGCGCGGGTCAATACCAAGGATCTGCACGTGCGCGCGCTGCAGCAGGGTATTTCTATCGCACCTGGGCTGATCTTCAGCAACACCGAGCAGTTCAATCATTGCGTGCGGCTCAACTGCGGCATTCCCTGGAACCGCGAAGCCGAAAGGGCGCTGATGACCCTTGGGATGCTGGCCACACAGTTGTGCCAGGAGGCGGGCGGTTCCTGGGAAGGTTGAGAAAGCACGTCCTGGGTTAACCCGTTTCATCGAGGGCTGCGTCTACCTGAGCGAAGGTCTCGTGCCATTGCTCAGGAGGTGCACCATGTCTGCTCGTTCCTTGTTGCTCGTTCGTCCGTTCGCCGTCGGTTTTTCGGCCAGCGCCTTGCTGCTGCTCGCCGCTTGCAGCGCCTCCGGCCCGGAGCCGGAAGTACAGGCCAGCCCGGCCACGGCGTCACCGCTCGTACGCGAGCGCCTGGTTGCGCCCGCGGCGGCCGAGGCCAGCCACAAGCGTCTGGCGACCCTGGCACACGCACCGTCTCCCATCGCCGATATCGTGCCGCCGGGCTACCGTGACGAGTCGCGCGAGCAGTACCAGGCCTACGCCGACAACCCGGTGTTCGCTGTCGCCGAGACGCCGGTATCCACCTTCAGCATCGACGTCGATACCGGTAGCTACGCCAACGTGCGGCGCTTCCTCAACGGCGGGCAACTGCCACCGAAGGACGCCGTGCGTCTGGAGGAACTGGTCAACTACTTTCCCTACGCCTACCCGTTGCCGCAGGGCGATGCGCCTTTCGGCGTCAGCACTGAACTGGCGGTGACGCCGTGGAATCCGCAAACGCGCCTGCTGCGCATCGCCATCAAGGCGTCGGATCGCAGCGTTGAGGAGCTGCCGCCGGCCAACCTGGTGTTTCTGGTCGATGTGTCCGGCTCGATGCATCGCCGCGAAGGCCTGCCGATGGTGCAGGGCACCCTGAAATTGCTGGTCGAGCAGTTGCGCCCGCAGGATCGCGTCTCGCTGGTCACCTATGCCGGTGACTGCCAGGTGGTGCTCGATTCCACGCCCGGTAGCGACAAGGCGAAGATCCGTGCGGCCATCGATCAACTCAGCGCCGGTGGTTCGACGGCCGGGGAGTCGGGCATCCAACTGGCCTACCAGCAGGCGGGCAAGCACCTGATCGATGGCGGCATCAATCGCATCCTGCTGACCACCGATGGCGACTTCAACGTCGGCATCAGCGACTTCGACAGCCTCAAGCAACTGGCTGCCGACAAGCGCAAGAGCGGCGTCTCGCTGACCACCCTGGGTTTTGGCGTGGACAACTACAACGAGCGCCTGATGGAGCAGCTGGCCGACGCTGGTAACGGCAATTACGCCTACATCGACAACCTGCGCGAGGCGCGCAAGGTGCTGGTCGATCAGCTCGGCTCGACCCTGGCCACCTTGGCCAGCGACGTGAAACTGCAACTGGAATTCAACCCGAGCGAGGTCAGCGAGTACCGCCTGCTGGGCTACGACAACCGTGCGCTCAAGCGCGAGGACTTCAGTAGCGACAAGGTCGATGCCGGTGATATTGGCGCCGGGCACACCGTCACTGCGCTCTACGAGATCGTTCCGACAGGCAGCAAGGGGTGGCTGGAGCCGCTGCGTTATCAGGCCACTGCCCAACCCGCGAGCAAGAGTGGCGAGCTGGCCTGGTTGCGGATTCGCTACAAGACGCCGGAGGAGATGAGCAGTCGACTGCTGGAACGCCCCATCGCGCGTGACGAGGCCAAGACGATGAACGCCGCCAGTGAGGATCTGCGCTTCGCCGCTGCGGTAGCCGCATTCGCCCAGCAGCTCAAGGACGGCCGTTACACCGGCGACTTCGCTATGGCGCAGAGCATCGAACTGGCGCGCTCGGCCAAGGGTGAGGATCGCTTCGGCCTGCGCGGTGAGTTCATCCAGCTGGCCGAAATCGCCCAGAGCCTGCACACTTCCGGCTCCACCCCTGTACGAGCCCAGCAGTGAACGCACCTCTCACGGATGACGACGCCGCTTTGTTGCGGCGTTACCGTCGCGGCGATGCCGCGGCCTTCAACGCGCTCTACCAGCGCCATCGGCTGGGCCTGTTTCGCTTTCTGCTCGGCCTGTGCGGCGATCACGCCCTGGCCGAAGAAGTGTTCCAGGAAACCTGGGTGAGCCTGATCCGCAGCCAGAGTGAGCAGCGCGAGTCGGTGCTGTTCAAGACCTGGCTGTACCAGATCGCGCGCAACCGCCTGATCGACCACTGGCGCAAGACGGGCCGCCATCAGGCCGGGCATGACGAATACGATGAAGGCCAGCATGCCCAGGCCGATCCGCAACCCGGTCCGGAACAGCAGTGGAGCCTGAGTCGCGACAGTGAGCGGCTGCAGGCGGCGTTGGCCGACCTGCCGGAAGATCAGCGCGAAGTGTTCCTGCTGCGCGCCCATGGCGACCTGGAATTGAACGAGATTGCCGAGTTGACCCGCACGCCGGCCGAGACGGTCAAGAGCCGTCTGCGCTATGCCCTGCAGAAGCTGCGCCGGCTGCTGGCCACCGAGGAGTTGTCCGCATGAAAGATCAACGAGAACCTCTGGATCACGAGCAGGTGCTGCTGGCGCATTTCAGTGCCCATGGCAGCGGCGAACCCTCGGCCGAGCTGGATGCGCGCATCCTGGCGGCGGCCAGTGCGGCCGCCTGTGAAGCGCAGCAGTCCGGCACGGCTGAATCCGGCTGGGCGCAGCGCCTGCATCAATGGCTGTTCGGCAGTGGCCGCCAGCGCTGGTCGGTGGCGGTGGCCGGGCTGGCTTGCGTCGGCATCGGCGTCAGCCTGACCTGGCACACCCTGGAGCAGACGCCGGAGGCTTTCGATGCTGTACCACCCAGCGTGGCGATGAGCCCCGTCGCACCGGCGCCGATGGCGGCCAAGCGTGGGCCAGAGCAGGAGACGGTTGCACCTGTGGCTGCCCCGCAGGAACGCATGACAAGCCAGGCCATGGCACGTCAGGCGCCGTCTGCCGATATGGCTGAGGCCCCGATGGCCAGTGGCGCTGCGCTGGCACCCATGGCCGAACTGGTGATCCAGAGCGAACCGCGCGAGGCGCTGCTGCGTCTGCTGGAGCTGCGCAAGGCGGGTGAGCAGGAGGAGGCGCAGCGGTTGCTGGAGCAGCTAAAGGCCGACTATCCACACCTGGATATCGAGGCTGAGCTCGCTCATCTGGCCACCGAGTCGCCGCGTGAATGAGGCACGAGGTAAAGGTCGTGTAAGTCGGCTTGTCAGGCGCGCCCAGGCGGAGGAACATGGGCGCGTACTGATCGAGCTGCCCTTGTCCCATGATGCGTAAGTCCATTCTTCTATTGCTGTGCCTGGGTTGGCTGAGCGCCTGTGAGCGTGAGCCGGAACCCGTTGCACAGCAGCCCGCGCCAGCGCCGGCAGTGGTCACTGCTACTGCGCCCGTTGCCGAGGTCGCCAAGCCAGAGCCTGTCGAACCAGCACCGCCTGCCAAGGTGGTTGAAAGCAAGCCCGTGCCCGCCGCCAAATCGCCCGTCGTCGCCAAGCCCAAGCCTGTTGTAGCGCCACAGCCCAAGCCGGTGGAGCCTGAATCGAAATTGGCATTGGATCTGAGCGTGCCGCAGGAGCTGTTCGAGCAGGCGCTGGAAAGTGAAACCCGCGAGGATTTCTCTCCCTTGCTGCCGCCGCTGTTTGGTGAGAAAACCGAAGTCCAGAGCCCGTTCCAGATCAGCGGTCGGCTGATCAGCAATGAGCGAGTGGACGACTACTGGGATTCCATCGAAGGCGCTGAGCTGCAGTTCGAGTTCAAGCAGTAGTAGGGAGCGGCGTACCCTACCCATGGCCAGGCTTCATTCTGCTCAGAAACGGTAGTGTCGCTGTGACTAATGCGTTCGAGCCTTCATCAGCCGGCCTCTGATCCGATGCACCGAGTGGCTCGCCTGTTGCTCTGCTGTCTTGACCTCGACATAACGCATGGTGGGCCTGCTGGCTGCTTCACAAATTGCCTGCGCATCGTTCGTCACTCCCGCGAAGGCGGGAGCCCAGGTGCTTCTTGAATTCTGGCTTCCCGCCTGCGCGGGAATGACAGCCAACCTGTCGGACGCTAACGGCGCAGGTAGGAGGCGAAGTCGATATCGCCGGCCGAGAGGATCGCCTGCACGCGGTTGTGCACGCCCAGCTTGCGCAGGATGGCCGAGACATGCGCTTTGACCGTGGTTTCGGCGATATCCAGGCTGTAGGCGATCTGCTTGTTCGATTCGCCCTTGGTCATGCGTTCGAGCACCAGCAGCTGCTTGCGCGTCAGGGCCTGCAGCAGTTCCGGCGAGATGCTGTGGTGGTCGGGGTGGTGGCGATGGCCGCCGCTCTTCTGTGAGCGGATGATGTCCGGGGGCAGGTAGACGTTGCCGTCGAGAATCTGCGCGATGGCCTCGGTCATTTGCGCCCGCGGCGAGGACTTGGTGATGAAACCCACTGCGCCGTAGGTGATGGCCTGCAACACGATCTGCTTGTCCTGCTCGGCGGAGACGATCACCACCGGGATGGTCGGCGCCTCGTTACGCAGGTTCATCAGCCCGCCCAGGCCGTGCATGCCGGGCATGTTCAGGTCGAGCAGGATCAGATCCAGGTCGTCGTGGCTTTGGGTCAGCTCCAGGGCACTGTCCAGGTCAGCGGTTTCCATGATCTCGCTGCCGGGAAAACCGTCGGCGATGACGTTATGGATGGCTTCACGAAACAGCGGATGGTCGTCGGCAATCAGAATCTTGTACATGGCCTTGCACCTCGTTGTTGTGATTATGGTGTGGCAGTGGGCGTGAGGAAAGCAGCAGGCAGTTCGGCGGGTTGAGCAGGCGCCATCGGCAGGCCGGCCTGCTCCCAGGCGTCGATGCCATCACGGTACCAGTAGAGCTGGCGATAGCCCATGGCATGGGCGCGGCGCGCGGCATTCCAGCTCGGCCAGCAGTCGGGGCGGCAGTAGAAAACCAAAGGCTTGTTCAGATCGCCTTTACTGGCCTGGCTCAGGTAGTGGGTGAAGTAGCGCAGCCATAGCGTTTCCAGGTTGCCGCTGCCGGTGTTGGGTAGCCACAGACTGCCGGGGATGTTGGCGTGGGGCTCTTCTTCGATGAAGCGATCATGGCGCCACAGCTGACGATAGACATCGATCAGTTGAACATCGGGGCGTTCGTCGAGTAGTTTTTTCAGAGCAGGAGTATCGAGAATCTGGACACCTTCAAGCGTTGACGGTGTCGGGCTGCGGTACTGGCTGCTGCGATAGCCCTCGGCATCGAACAGTTCTTCGGAGTGCACGACGCAGACCAGCAGCAGGGAGGCGAGCATCAAGCCTGCTTGCACGGGCAGACGGTACTTCATGGCAAGGTCTCTACTTATTGTTGTGCCGGTATTACAGGCCATGGTCGCAGGCTTGGGAATTCTACGTTGGAGAGGGAAACCAGTACCAAAGTAGTAGAGGGGCTGTTGAGACGTCCGTAGGGCGGGTGCAACCCGCCGTCGCGCTATTGGCGGGTTGCACCCGCCCTACGGATTTGGGCTGCATTCGGCAGCGGACGCAGAGCCATTCCCACGTGGAGCGAGAGCAACGATCAAGTGCATTGCTGGTTTCAGCCCGCCTTGCGCAGCGCCGCGTGTTGCGGGTTAAAGCTGGCCACGGCGAGCAGGGTGAGCACCAGCGTCAGGCCGGTACACACCGCCAGCGCCTCGACATGCAGGCGCAGGTACAGCGCATTTCGCACCAACTCCACCGCATGGGTGAAGGGGTTGAACGCACACAGCCAGTACAGCCACTCGCTGGACTCGCGCATTTTCCACAGCGGGTAGAGCGCCGAGGAGAGGAAGAACATCGGGAAGATGACGAAATTCATCACCCCGGCGAAGTTCTCCAACTGCCGAATGCCGTTGGACAGCAGCAAGCCCAGGGCGCTGAGCAGCAATGCCACCAGCAGCAGTGCCGGCAGGGCGGCGAGCAGGCCCCAGGCCGGCGGTTGCACGCCATACACCCAGGCGATGGCGAGAAAGGCATAGACCTGCAGCAGCGAGATCAGTGCCGTGGCCAGCAGCTTGGCGGCGAGCAGGAAGGCGCGCGGCAGCGGGCTGGTGAGCAGCACGCGCATGCTGCCCATCTCGCGGTCGTAGACCATCGACAGCGAACCCTGCATGCCGTTGAACAGCAGGATCATGCAGGCCAGGCCCGGCACGATGTAGGTGTCGTAGGTGATGTAGGTGTCGTACGGCTCGATGATGGCGATGCCCAGCGCGGCGCGAAAACCGGCGGCGAACACCAGCAACCAGAGCAGCGGGCGCACCAGGGCGCTGAGAAAGCGCGAGCGCTGCAACACGAAGCGCAGCCATTCGCGCAGGACGATGCCACGCAGGCATTCCCAATAGGCGGTCATGGTTGCGGCTCCTTTGCGGAGTCTGTGGGGGGGGGAGGGGCTTTAGCCGCGAGATCCACGATATCGAAGAGCTCGCGGCTAAAGCCCCTCCCACCGTTCGGCCGTAGCGCCTCACGTACATGGCCACGACCCAGCGCCTCGTCGCCGGTCAGACGGGCGAAGCTGATGACCAGGTCGTCGCCGAACTGGCTGGCCTTGCCCCAGGCCACGCGCGCGCCGCGATGCAGGATCAGCAGCTCGTCGGCGGGTTCGATCTCGTCCAGCAGGTGGGTCGTCCACAGCACGCTCAGGCACTGCTCGCGACACAGATTGCGCACATGTCGGCCCAGCGCCAGGCGGCTGGCCGGGTCGAGCCCGGCGCTGGCTTCGTCGAGCAGCAGCAGGCGCGGCTGGTGGAGCAGGGCGCGGGCGATCTCCACGCGGCGACGGTGGCCGCCGTTGAGCGTGCGCACCTTGTCATGACGGCGCTCGGCGAGATCCTGGCGCAGCAGTTCCTCGTCGATGCGCGCCTGCGCCTGGCGGCGCGGCATGCCGTGCAGCGCGGCGTGGTAGGCGAGGTTCTGCTGCACGGACAGGTCTAGATCCAGCGTGCTCTGCTGGAACACCACACCCAACTGGCGCAACGCCTGGCGCGGCTGCTCGCGCAGGCTGTGGCCGAAGATGCGGATATCGCCTTGCTGCAGGTCGTACAGGCGGGTGAGCAGGGCGATCAGCGTGGATTTGCCGGCACCGTTGGGGCCGAGCAGGGCACCGAAGCGCCCCGGCGCCAGCTCGAAGGCCAGGTCGTTGAGCGCCTGGCGGGCGCCATAGGCGAAACCGACGCCGCTCACCTCCAGCGCATTCATGGCGTCACCACCACGCCCCAGGGATAGCGGCCAACCTTGATCGACTTGGTCACCTTGAGGGCATCGACATCGATCACCGATACGTCGCCGCTGACGCCGTTGGTAGTTAGCAGGCGCTTCTGATCCGGGGTGAACGCCAGGTGCCAGACGCGCCGGCCCACCAGCAGGTAGTCGAGAATCTCGAAGGTCTTGGCATCCACCACCGCCACATGGTTGGCCGGGCCGAGGGCGACGAAGGCGTACTTGCCGTCGTCGGTGAGCTTGACCCCGACCGGTTGCACCTTGTCCGGGTGCACGCCCTTGATGGCGAAGTTGAGCACCTTGAGCACCTGGCGCGAGTCGACGTCCAGCACCGTCACCGTGCCACCGATTTCGGCCGAGGCCCACAGACGCTTGCCGTCCTTGTCGAACTCGACGTGACGCGGGCGCTGGTCGACCAGGGTGTTGTCCACCAGTTGATTGGTGCTGGTATCGATCCAGTGCAGCATGTTGGTGGTTTCGCTGGTGTTGACTGCCCACTTGCCGTCGGGACTCACCGCCATGCCTTCGGGCTCCACGCCGACTTCGATCTGCGCCAGCACTTCGTCGCTCTGGGTATCGACCACCGTGACCAGGGCATCGTCCTCGTTGGAGATATACAGCCAGCGGTCGTTGGGATGCAGGGCGAACTGCTCGGGGTCTGCGCCGGAGGGCAGCTCCTTGATGATCTTGCGCGTGGCCAGGTCCATCACCTGCACGCGGTCCGAGTCGCTGGCGCAGATGTACAAGAGCTTGTTGTCGGAAGACAGCAGCAACCCGCGCGGGCGCATGCCGACATCGAGAGTGGCGGTGACTTCCAGGCTGTCGAGGTCGATGACGCTGATGCTGTCGTCCTTCTCGTTGGACACGTAGGCAGTGGCGGCGAAGGCCGAGTGACAGGCCAGGCCGAAGGCGACGGCACAGGCGAGACGGGTCAGGCGCATGGGGTTGATCCTCTTGTTGTAGTGGTTGGTAGCCGTTGCTTTTGTGGGAGGGGCTTTCGACTCGGGCATCCTGCTTCGTTCTACCTCCTGCATCCCTGCAGTCGCAGCCGCGACAGTCGCCGCTGAAGCGCCTCCCACAAGTGTTCTGCTTTTCTGTAGGAGCCCGCTTGCGGGCGATACCTTGCGATGATCGCCGGCAAGCCGGCTCCTACAGAGGTATTCCCGCCAGATCACAGCTCACCTCAGGCCTGTCGTAGCCGAGGCTGTCCATTTCGTTGCTCGGATGGAGAAAACCGTCCTGCGGCGAGGTGCTGACCAGCGCGCGCGGGTGCACCAGCGGAATCGGTTGGCGCAGCTCGCCGTTCCACGGGCGGAAACTCAGCTTGCGGCCCTTGAAGCCGTCCAGCGGTAGTTGTTCGTTCAGCAGCAGGTAGCGAATGCCCTGCGGCTCGGCGGCGCGCCGCTTGGTGATGGCCGTGGCCAAGCTGCGCACGGCCATCCAGGCGGCGAAGTCGCGGTCGTTCATCCAGCGGCCGGCTAGTTCCTCGAAGCGCTTCTGCAACTGCGCGGCGCCAAAGGTTTCCACTGTCTTGTGCCAGGCAGTCGGGGTCAGGCCCTGGGTTCCGGCCACCGGGCGCGGGTACCAGGTGTTGTAGGGCAGGTATTCGCCGAAGTCGCCGCGCTCGTCGGCCACCAGCACCACGTCGTACTCGCTGGCCTGGGTGAACAGCGGCATTTCCGCCTGGGCGCTGCGGCGCTGGTCGTTGTCGAAGCTCCAGGGCTTCTCAGCGACGATTTTGTGACCGAAGCGCTTGGCGGCGCGCTTGAGCGCATTGGCATAGGCGAGGTCGTCCTCGGTATTGCCGCTCACCAGCAGCCAGCGCGTCCATTTGCGCGCGGCGAGAAACTGCGCCAGGGCATCGGCCAGCATGGCGCGGCTGGGCAGGGTGTGCAGCACGTTGCCCAGGCACTGCTCGCGGCGCAGGCCGTCATCGCTGCTGCCGGCATTGAACAGCAGGCTGTCCGGCAGGCGCTGGCTGAGCTGGCGCAGGGTATCGGCTGGGGCGTTGACCACGAACAGGCGAATGCCTTGCGCATGCAGGTTATCGGCCGTGGCCAGTAGAGTCGGCGCATCCTCGCTTTCGACTGCCTCGAGGCTGTAGCTCTGCTTGAGAAAGCGCCCGGTGCTGTTGCTGTCGGCGATCGCCAGCTCGGCGCCACGACGGCCGGCATCGGTTGGTTCGGGGATGACGTTGGACAGCAGCGGGCCGCGCGGCGGTAGGTGGCCCAGGTAGCCGATGCGTATCTGCAAGTCGTTCGCTGCGGCATTGGTCGCCAGGCCGAGTGTGGCAACGAGGCAGAACAACAGGCGGCAACTGATCCGGTGCATGGGGCGACTCCTGCAGAGGTTGTCGCCAGCATAGGAAGCGTCGCCAGGTCGGGAAATATGCCCAAGGTCGCGCCGGCTTAGTACAAAGGTCGTAGCTCTTCAGGGCCGTTCTTGAAGGCCTTCACTCGCCTTGTTGGCGGATATCCAGGCGCAGGCCATGGATGCTGGCCTTGCCGTCGCGGACGCGTAACTGGGCGTTTTCGCGAATTTCCAGCTGCTGTATCCGGTCGCCGCGTTTCAGCTTCTCCCGGATCAGCGAGAAGGCCAGGATAGTGCCGCCTGCGTTTATCAGTTCGGGTTCATTGCGCTGGTAGCTGTACTCGTCGGCCTGGGCAAAGGTCTGTTGCCAGAGCGTGCGCAGCTGCGCCTTGCTCAGATGCTGCCAGTTACGCTCGTGCGGCAGTCGCACCAGGATCTGCGCGTCATCGTCGATCAGCGTCACCAGTGCCTCGGCATCCTGGCGTTGGGCTGCCTGGTCGACCGTCGCGAGGGCCGCCAGTGCGGCGTGGCGTTCGTGCTCGGTCGGGGTGATGGTTGTGCGGCTGCCTTCGCGGCTGGCGAGAAACTGCTGGGCCTGCGGATGTTCTCCCTGCCTGGCCGCGGCCCGTATCCAGCTCAGCCCGGCACTGTGCTGGCCTTGCTTGTACAGGCGTTCACCCAGCGTCCACTGCGCTTCGGCGTTGTCCTGCTCGGCAGCACGTCGATACCACTGCACCGCCTGGTCCGGGTTGGCCTCGGTGCCCAACCCCAGGTCATGGGCGCGGGCCACCTCGTACATGCCGATGGCGTCACCCGCATCGGCGGCGCGCTGGTACCAGGCCAACGCCTGCTCGAGGTCGGCTGCGGTGCCCAGGCCGGCGGCGTACATGTTACCGAGGTTGAGCATGCCCTGGCGGTTACCGGCTTCGGCAAGCTGGCGATAGCGCTCGAAGGCCTCGTCGAAGTCGCCCATCTTGTATACCGCATAGGCATCCAGCACCTGGATCATCTCGCGGGCGATACGCGTCTGTTCGTCGTCGCCGGCACTCAGCGGCGTACTCAGCAGTGTGCCCAGCAGCAGGCAGGCGAGATGACGCATGGTGGTACTCCATAGGGTGGAAGCGGTGAGTCAGGCTAACAAGCCGGGTACGTGCGGTATTTAGTTCGATGGTGGCGGATGGATGGGCCGATGGTGGCGGGTAGGGCAGAGGCGATGGGCATTGGGCCCGGATCTGGCGGGAAATCTGCCCAAAGTACCAGTTGGGCAGTACCAAGGTAGTAACCCGGTGCGGGCCTTTACTTCCTAGCATGGCAGGCGACGTCCAATAACAAGAACAGGTGAACGCCATGCGTATTTTCAAGGCCCTGCTACTGCCGCTGTTGCTGATCATCAGCCTGGTCGGTGTCGATCAACTGCATGCCGCTGGTGACATGACCCGCCGCCCGGTGGCATTGCCCGACCTGGTGCTGGGTAACGACGACAGCGACTACTTCATGTCGCAGACCGAGTACCAGCTGCAGACCGGCCAGGCCTACCAGCTCAAGATCATCGCCAGCGGGCAGAAGGAATACGCCTTCCAGGCGCCGGAGTTCGCCACCGCCATCTACCTGCGCAAGGTCGAGGCCGGCGGCGTGGAGATCAAGGCGGTGACTCTCACCGAGCTGGAGTTCGAGGACGCCGGCGAGGCGGAGATCTTCTTCCTGCCGGTCAAGCCGGGCAAATACCGCTTCTACGCTAAGGGCCTGGAGGGCAAGGGAATGCTCGGCCATTTTGTTGTCAAGTAGCGTGGTCAAGTAGATGACCGCCCTCGGTCGAATCAACCTCGGCGTCAGCCTGCTGTTCGTGCTGGTGACCCTGGCCGGGCTGGCGCTGCTGTTGCGCCAGGCCGGCCACGACGTGCGCCGCGAGTTGCTGGCGGCCGAGGCGGTGGTCGAGTACCTGGGCGAAGTGGCGCGCAGCAACCCCGGCAGCCTGCGTCCGGAGCTGACCGAGAACCTGCGGCATATCCGCGTGAGCTGGCTGCGCCCGGGCGAAGAGCCCAAGCAGCAAACCGAAAGTGCCATCGAGCACTGGATCGCCGAACGCCTGCTGGGCTCGGCATCACTGGTGGCCGATGCCTGGCCGCTGGACGATGGCCGCGAACTGCGCATCGCCCTCGATCCCTTTGATGAGATCGAGGAAATCCAGGATTCGCTGCTGCAACTGCTGCTGCTCAGCGGCTTCGCCCTGGTCCTGAGCCTGTTGACCATCCGCTTCGCCGTGCGCCGCGGCCTGCGCGTGCTCGACGAGCTGCTGGCCGCCCTGAGCCAGGTCGGCGCCGGCCACTTCGACACCCGCCTGCACCACCACGGTCTGGCCGAGGCGCAGCGCCTGGCCGGCCACTTCAACGCCATGACCACCACCCTGCAGCAGGTGCAGGCGGACAACGCCGAGCTGACCCAGGCGTTGCTGGAACTGCAGGAGCGCGAGCGCACGCGCCTCGGTCAGACCCTGCATGACGACCTCGGCCAATACCTTAGCGGCATTCGCGCCCAGGCCTGCCTGCTCAAGGTGATTGCTGACCGGCCGCAGCAGGTGCAGGACACCGCGCGCCTGCTCGACGACAACTGCGAGCGCCTGCAGCAGGGCTTTCGCAGCCTGATTCGCGACCTCTACCCGGTGGTGCTGGAGCGCCTGGAGCTGGGCCCGGCGCTGCAGCAACTGGCAGCCGACTGGCAGCAGGCGCAAGGCATTCGCTGCCGCCTGCAACTGGGCGAGCACCTGCCGAGCCTGCCGCTGGCGAGCAAGGCCCACCTCTATCGCCTGGTGCAGGAGGCGCTGACCAACGTCGCCCGCCATGCCGAGGCCAGCGAAGTACGCATTCGCCTGCAACGCCGTGGTCATGGCTTGCGCCTGCTGGTGCGCGACAACGGCCAGGGTACTGCACTGCCGCTGCGCCCCGGCATCGGCCTGCGCTCGATGCGTGAACGCAGCCGCAGCCTAGGTGGCGAACTGCGCCTGCACAGCCGCCCGCAAGCCGGCTGGGCGCTGTGCCTGAACATTCCTCTGGAGGCAACGCGATGAAGGTTCTACTGGTAGATGACCACGCCGTGGTGCGTCAGGGCTACGCCAGCCTGCTGCGCGCCCTGTTGCCCGAGGTGCAACTGCGCGAGGCTTGTGATGGCGAACAGGCTCTGCAGCGAGTGCAGGAAGAGATTCCCAACCTGGTGATCATGGATATCGGCCTACCCGGAATCAGCGGTCTGGAAACCACCCGCCGTCTGCGCCAGCGCCTGCCGCAACTACGCGTGTTGTTCTTCAGCATGCACGACGAACTGCCCCTGGTGCGCCAGGCGCTGGACGCCGGCGCCATCGGCTACCTGACCAAGAACTCCTCGCCGGAAGTGCTGGTGGAGGCGGTCAAACGCACCGCCGCCGGCCACGCCTATATCGAGCAGCAGTTGGCGACCCAACTGGCCTGCAACCCAACCAGCAGCGACGGCCTCGACCCGCGCCTGCGCGAACTGACCCAGCGCGAATTCGAAATCTTCGTCATGCTCGCCCGTGGCCTGCCGCCCCGGCAGATCGCCGAGAAGCTATGCATCAGCGCCAAGACCCTGTCCAATTATCAGACTTTGGTAAAGAACAAATTGCAGATCAGCTCGCAGGCGGAGTTGGTGCATTTGGCGATTGATAGTGGGGTGGTGCGGGTGGGGTTGGAGAGTGCTTGATTCAGGGTGGGTTCGCGGCTGAAGCCGCTCCTACGCAAATCAGCGTTCGGCCGCAGACCGTAGGAGTGGCTTCAGCCGCGATGTTCATGAGCGCTTCGCGGCTGAAACGAAATGCTGCCAGCCGCTCCTACGGGGTAAACGACGGGTTGGTGTTGGCTGTGCGCTTCGTTGGTGGGCTGAAGCGGATCGCCGCCCGGCCCGCCCTACGATGTTTTTTTGGGGGGTGCGGGCGGGGATCAGTCCCAGCCCTTGGGGCATTGCACGCAGCCGGGCATGTTGGCGTCCTGGAAGTTGCCGAAGCGGGTGCGGGCACCGGTGAGGTTGGCATTCTCCAGGTTGGAGCCGCCGAGCTTCACTTCCTGCAGGTTGGCGTCTTGCAGATGCGCACCTTTCAGATCGGCCTTGCTCAGCCAGGTCATTTCCAGATTGGCCGCCTGCAGTTGGACGTTGTGCAGCTTGGCGCCGGAGAGGCGGGCGAACTCCAGATTGGCGGCGCGCATGTCGGCGCCTTCGAACTGCGCGGCCTGGGCGAACAGGCCCCAGCCGCTGATGGCCACCAGGCTGGCGCCGGACAGGTCGGCCAGGCGCAGGTTGCTCTGTTGCAGGCTGGCGCGGTTGAGTTTGGCGCCGCGCAGCTTGGCCTTTTCCAGGTTGGCCAGGTCAAGGTTGACGTGGCGCAGATCCGCGCCGGAAAGATCGGCGCCGGAAAGATTCATGCGGCGCATGTCCAGGTTGCGCAGGTCGGCGCCGCGCAGGTTGGCGTTGGGGCATTGGCTGTCGGGTTCGATGCGGCAGCCGTTGATCTGCGGTACTCCGTCGTTGTCGGTCTCGGCGCCGATGGCGTGGCTGCCGATTACCAGCAGCAGGACCGGGATAAGCAGGGGCAGGTAGTTCATGGCGAGTCCTCGAATGGGATGGTGGGTGAGGCAGTCGCGGCTAAAGCCCCTCCCACAGGTAGCATGCATGGCGCACCAGGTGCGCCATGCGTTCAGCCTTTAGCGTTGGGCGCTGGCTTTGTCCCAGCTCGGCAGTTTGAACACCCAGAAGGAACCGCCCTGGGCAACCGGTTTGGTCAGCTCGGCCATGTCGCCGCCCCACAGCGGCACGGCGCCGCCGTAGCCGGCAGTTACGCCGATGTACTGCTCACCGTCCTGTTCCCAGGTGACGGGCGGGGAGATGATTCCGGTGCCGACCTGGAACTTCCACAGCTCCTTACCGTTCTTGGCGTCGAAGGCCTTGAAGTAGCCGTCGCCGGTGCCGGTGAATACCAGGTTGCCTTTGGTGGCCAGTACGCCGGCCCATAGCGGCAGGCGCTCCTTGTGCTCCCAGGCGACCTTGCCGGTGGTCGGGTTCATCGCGCGCAGGATGCCGACGTGATCGTCGAACAGACGCTTGATGCGAAAGCCCATGCCCAGGTAGGCGGAGCCTTTTTTGTAGGTGGCTTCCTCGGCCCAGTAGTCCTCCTTCCAGTGGTTGGCCGGGACGTAGAACAGGCCAGTGTCCTGGCTGTAGGCCATCGGGTTCCAGTTCTTGCCGCCGAGGAACGGCGGGGAGACTTCGACCACTTCACCCTTGCTTTCACCGGGCTTGGGCTTCGGCGGGCGTTGCCCCGGATTCTCTACCGGGCGACCGGTTTCCAGGTCGATGTGGCTGGCCCAGGTGATCTTGTCGACGAAGGGGAAGGCATTTTTCAGTTTGCCGTTGCTGCGGTCGACCACGTAGAAGAAGCCGTTGCGGTCGGCGTGGGCGGTAGCCTTGGTGACCTTGCCGTCCTTGTCCTTGTAGTCGAACAGCACCAGCTCGTTGTTGCCGGAGAAGTCCCAGGCGTCGTTCGGGGTGTGCTGGTAGAACCACTTCACTTCACCGGTGGTGGGGTCGACGCCGACCTGGCCGGAGGTGTACAGGCTGTCGTAGTCCTTGGGGTCGCCGCCATCGCTGGTCCGCGCCCAGCCGTTCCACGGCGCCGGGTTGCCGGCGCCGATGATGATGGTGTTGGTCTCGGCATCGAAGCTGGCGCTCTGCCACGGCGCACCACCGCCCTGGCTCCAGGCTTCCTTCTTGCCGGTCGGGTGGTTGGGATCATCCGGCCAGCTCGGTGCTTTGACGTCGCCGGTCGGGGTACTTTCCTTGCCATTCAGGCGGCCCATGTGGCCTTCGACGAACGGACGCATCCAGACTTCTTCGCCAGTCTCCGGATCGCGGGCGAACAGCTTGCCGACCACGCCGAATTCATCGCCTGAGCTGCCGTGGATGACCAGCACCTTGCCGGTCTTGCCATCCTTCACGATGGTCGGCGCGCCGGTCATGGTGTAGCCGGCGGAGTGATCACCGAATTTCTTGTTCCACACCACCTTGCCGGTGTCCTTGTTCAGCGCCACGACGCGGGCATCGAGGGTGCCGAAGTAGATCTTGTCGCCATAGATGGCGGCGCCGCGGTTGACCACGTCGCAGCATGGGCGGATGTCGTCGGGAAGGCGGTGGCTGTAGGTCCACAGGCGCTTGCCGGTCTTGGCGTCGAGGGCGAAGACGCGCGAGTAGGAGCCGGTCACGTAGACCACACCGTCGTGGATGATGGCCTGCGATTCCTGGCCGCGCTGCTTCTCGTCGCCGAAGGAATAGCTCCACGCCGGAGTCAGCTTGAACACGTTCTCGGCGTTCACCTGAGCCAGCGGGCTCCAGCGCTGGGCGTTGGTACCCATGCCGTACTGCAGCACGTTGCTGGTGGTGGTGTGGTCGTTGGCAATGTCTTCCCAGGTGACCGGCTTGGCGAGCGCGCCCTGGCTAAGCGCCAGGCCGCCGGCCAGCATCAGGGCAAGCGCCAGGGGACGCGGGGTGCTGGGTAGGTTTCTTGTTGTCATGGTTGTGCTTCCCGTTGAAGAAAGTGATCGCCGCAGTGGCAAGTCGATGGTGGTACCCGGCCACCTTCGCGCCTACGGAAAAACTCCCGCCTTTACCGGGAGGATTTCCCGGCCGGGGCATGACTTGGCCTTGCTGCCAAGGCATCGCCAACACCCCCTCACAAGCCCTACTACCAAGGGACTAGAACGCGACCACCAAAGCAGCATTCGGCGCGTTGCACGGCCTTTCTAAGATGGTCGCCACGAGCTCTGTATGGGCTGTATTGCGTGCATTAGATGAGGTCCTAGCCATGAACAAGAAGATCCAATCCACCCTGGCGCTGCTGTTGCTCGCCGCATCGACCAACCTCTGGGCGCACGGTGATGTGGTACCGCAGGCGGTGAACACCGATGGCCTGGAACCGCTGGGTGATCAATGGCTGGACGAGAACCCCTATCGCGACAACCCACGCGCCATCGAGATCGGCGCGTCGGCCTACAACCAGAACTGCGCCGCCTGCCACGGCCTGGAAGCCAAGTCCGGCGGTATCGCCCCGGACCTGCGCCTGCTCGAGCTGGGTGCCATGGGTGACGAGTGGTACAAGGAACGGGTGATCAACGGTGCGGTGCGCGATGGCCGCGTGTACATGCCGAAGATGGCCGACTTCCTTAGCCAGGAAGCATTGTGGGCTGTGCGTAGCTACCTGGAGAGCGTGCACGTCGAGGAGTAAGCGCTTGATGATAAATCTGCTGCGCTCGGCATCTCGCGTTTCGGCGGTGCTCGCAATGCTCATGTATTTCAATACATTCCGCTTGCTACGCGCAGGCCCAGCGCGACCTGCCATCGCTCGCGACAATTTCTTCATAAGCGCTCGCGTCATGCGCCTGTTGATCCTCTTGTGTGGCCTGCTGCTGTGCCAGGGTACGGCCCAGGCGCAGGTGCGCGACTTCGACCGCATCACCGAGTCGGGCACCCTGCGCGTGGCGCTGTACCAGAACTTCCCGCCCTACAGTTACGAGCAGGACGGTCAGCCGCGTGGCGTCGACTACGAGCTGGCCAAGGCGCTGGCAGAAGGGCTTGGGCTCAAGCTGGAAGTGATGTGGGCGCCGCCAGGCGAAAAACTCGACGATGACCTACGCGACTACATCTGGCGTGGCCGGGTGACCGCGCAGGGGAAGTTGGCCGATGTGATGTTGCGCGTGCCATACGACCGCGACTACGCGCAGATGCGCAATGAGCTGGGCGAGCTGGTCAACGAACGCGTGGTGATGTTCGGCCCCTATCAGCGCGAGCGCTGGCAACTGGCGTTCGATCGTCGGCGTCTGCCCGAGGTGCCGAGCATTCATGCCTTGCGCCAGCATCCAGTGGGCGTGGAAGTCGAGAGTGTGCCCTCGTTCTACCTGAGTTCGGTGCAGGGCGGCATGCTCAGCCAGGAAACCCGCCATTACCCAACGCCGAAGCTGGCTTTTGCGGCCATGCAGGGTGGTGAAGTGGATGCGGTGATGGCGCTGCGTGGCGAGGTGGACTGGCTGCTGCACGAGGCCAATGACCCGCAGCTGGCGCTGGCCGAGAACGCCTATCCGGACATGGGCCGGCAGATCTGGGAAATCGGCATGGCGGTGCACGAAACCAATCGGCAACTGGCCTATGCCCTGGAAGAACAGCTGGAAAACCTGATTCTCGACGGCTCGCTCGAACGCCTGTACGCGCGCTACGGGCTGCGCTTTGAGAAGCCGGAACAATACCAATAAGAGTCGAGCCGGAGGTGGGCGATGGATTGGCGTAGCCTGATATTGCTGGCCCTGTTTGCCTGGGCCTGGGAAGCAAGGGCCGCCGCGCCCGATCCGGTCACCTCGGTGATGTGGGACTACTACCACCAGCGCCTGCTCAACGGTGAGGCCTTCGTCTTCGACGACAAGATTCGCCTCGAGGTGCCGCCATTCGCCGAGGATGCGCGCCAGGTGCCGATCCAGATCAACGCCAGCGCCTACCGTGGCAAGGTCAAGCGCATTCTGGCTTGGGCCGAGCTCAACCCCATCCCGCAGATCTTCGATTTTGCTCCCGGCGCGCAGCTCGAACCTAGCCTGGCCATCCGCATCCGCGTCGAGCAGGCCACGCCGATTCGCGCGGCGGTGCTCACCGACGATGGCGTCTGGCATATCGGCTCGGCTCGCGTCGAAGCAGCAGGTGGCGGCTGTACCGCGCCCAGCGTGGTACGTGCCGAGGCTGGCTGGGAGGAACGCCTGGGGCAAGTGCTGGGCAAGCGCTTCGTACGTGGTGAGGACAGCCGCCTGCGCCTGCAGGTTTCGCACCCGATGGACAACGGTCTGGTCGGCGGCATCCCCGAGTTTTACATCGAAGAAGCTGAGCTGCGCGATGCCGATGGCCAGGTGCTGGGGCGTATCGAGTTGTTCCCCGCTGTCAGCGAGAACCCGACGCTGACCTTCGACCTGCGCGGCGACCGGCAGGCCGAGCTGTGGTTGCGCGACAACAACGGCAACGAATTCCGGGCCGCGTTCTGACCGTGTTTTCATTCGCCGCGGGGCGCGGCTCCTACAAGAAGCAACAATGTTCGCCCTGTCTGTAGGAGCCCCGCCTCGGGGCGAAGCTCGCGGCTCAGGCAGATTTCGAGGAGAAAAGCATGCGCTGGATACTGTTTCTGCTGGCTCTCGGTAGCGGGTTTGCGCAGGCGCTCGATTACCACCTGCAACCCCGACAGATCGCCGAGGGCGTCTGGTTGCTGGAGGGCAGTACCGACAATTTTGCGGTGGACAATGGCGGTAATATCGTCAACGTCGGTTTCATCGAAACCGCGGACGGCGTGGTGGTGATCGACACCGGTCCGTCGCGGCGTTATGGCGAGGCGCTGCGCCAGAGCATCGAGAAAACCACCGGCAAACCGGTGCTGCGCGTGTTGCTGACTCACCATCACCCCGATCATGTGCTGGGCAACCAGGCTTTCGCCGGGGTGCCCATCGCGGCATTGCCTGAGACCACTCGGTTGCTGGCCGAACAGGGCGACGCCATGGCGGAGAACATGTATCGCCTGGTCGGCGACTGGATGCGCGGCACCGAAGTGGTGTTGCCCACCGAGGTGGTGCAGGAAGGCACGCTGGAATTTGGCGGCAGGCGCCTGCAACTGCTTGCGCTAAGAGGGCATACCGGCGCCGACCTGGCAATTCTGGATGAGCGTACGGGCGTGCTGTTCGCCGGCGATATCCTGTTCTATCAGCGTGCGCTGACCACGCCGAACAGTCCGGGGCTGGACGTGTGGCTGGCCGATCTGGATCGGCTCGAAGCAATGCCATGGAAGCAGATCGTGCCCGGCCATGGGCCGGTAACCACGGATGCGGCGCCGTTCGTGCAGATGCGTGATTACCTGGGCTGGCTCGATGGCTTGCTGCGTCAGGGGGCAGAGCAGGGCGCGGAGATGAACGAACTGATCCGCGCTCCGATCCCTGAGCGCTTCGCTCAGGTCAACCTGTCGCGCTACGAGCTAATCCGCAGCGTCAGCCACCTCTACCCACGCTACGAGCGCCAGGCCATGGCGCGGGTGGATGCCAATCCGTAAGAGCCCGCTTGCGGGCGATGGTGTTGGCCGGTGGGCTTTATCGCCGGCAAGCCGGCTCCTACAAGAGCACCAGCCGAGTAGGGCGTACTCGCGAAGTAGTACGCCGGGAGCAGTTGGTGGACTGTTCGCTGCGCTCCGGAGTCCACCCTACAACCTGCGCTACGAGCGCTCGGCGTTGCGAGCCTGGTGCCTAGAGCTCTTCGTCATCACGAATCAGCACGTAATGACGGCCGTGCTCGGTCTCTTCGTGGTCGTAGACGTAATACATCACCACGTCGCCTTGGTTGGACTGCACGGCCACGTAGTCACCGCTGTCGGGCATGAAGAATTCCCGGGTGGCTGGCTTGGCCAGGCATTCGATATGGGCGCTGACGAAGTGGGTGGGGTCTTCTTCGCCGAAATAGTCCTCGCGCTGGTGCGCATCCCAATCCTGCGGCGGCTCGAAGGCACCGGTGATCAGCACCTTGCCGTCGCCTAGATCCTGCTCTTCGGCATCCGGGTCCTGCTCGTCCGGGCGATAGACCGTGCAGTCCAGTGCATCGGGATGGTTGAGAATTTCCTGGCGAGGGTGGGGCACGGGCGTCTCCGATCAGAATGTGCGGGCGGCCAAGTGTCGGGCAAAGCCGGGGCCGCCGCAATCGTCATGATCATGGCTTGTGGAGCAGGTATTGCTACCAAGGAACGAGGAAAATCGGCTGGGGGTGCAATTGTTGGGTGGCCTGTGCGAGCCAAGAATTTGCGGCAGACCGGGAAAATTTCCCGGCAATAACAATGAACCCGCAGAGGTAGCCGCAATGAAACACGCCGGTCTTCGCCAGCCTTTCCTCCTCACCGCACTCTGTGCCGCCATGCTGTTGCCGTCCGCCGCCGCGCTGGCGGTCACCGACGCCGAGATTCTCAAGGACGCCACCACCACCGACGAGATCGTCACCAATGGCCTCGGTCTGCAAGGCCAGCGCTACAGCCCGCTGAACATCCTCAACGAGCAGAACGTCAAGGAACTGCGCCCCGTCTGGACCATGTCCTTCGGTGGTGAGAAGCAGCGTGGTCAGCAGGCGCAGCCGCTGATCAAGGACGGTGTGATGTACGTCACCGCTTCCTATTCGCGGGTGTTCGCCGTCGATGCGCGCACCGGGCGCGAGCTGTGGCAGTACGAAGCGCGCCTGCCGGACGATATCCGCCCTTGCTGCGACGTGATCAACCGGGGCGTCGCCCTGTACGACGATTTGGTGATCTTCGGCACCCTCGATGCCAAGCTGGTGGCGTTGAACAAGGACACCGGCAAGGTGGTATGGCGCAAGAACGTCGCCGATCACAAGGCGGGTTACTCCATCACCGCGGCGCCGCTGGTGGTCAACGGCAAGCTGATCACTGGCGTCTCCGGTGGTGAGTTCGGCGTGGTTGGCAAGATCGAAGCCTACGATCCGAAGAACGGTGAGCTGCTCTGGAGTCGCCCGACCGTCGAAGGTCACATGGGCTACGTCTACAAGGACGGCAAGGCCGTCGAGAATGGCATCAGTGGTGGCGAGGCCGGCAAGACCTGGCCGGGCGACCTGTGGAAGACCGGTGGCGCCGCGCCCTGGCTCGGCGGCTACTACGATGCCGACACCAACCTGCTGTTCTTCGGTACCGGCAACCCGGCGCCGTGGAACTCCCACCTGCGCCCTGGCGACAACCTCTACTCGTCCTCGCGCCTGGCACTGAACCCGGACGACGGCAGCATCCAGTGGCACTTCCAGACCACGCCGCACGACGGCTGGGACTTCGACGGCGTCAACGAGCTGATCTCCTTCGATTATCAGGAAGGCGGCAAGACCATCAAGGCGGCGGCCACCGCCGACCGTAACGGCTTCTTCTACGTGCTCGACCGCACCAACGGCAAGTTCATCCGTGGCTTCCCCTTCGTCGACAAGATCACCTGGGCCAAGGGCCTGGACAAGAATGGCCGGCCAATCTACGACGACAGCAACCGCCCTGGCTCGCCGAGCGCGAAGGAAAAGGGCAAGAGCGTGTTCTCCGCACCGGCCTTCCTCGGCGCGAAGAACTGGATGCCCATGGCCTACAGCCAGGACACCGGTCTGTTCTACGTACCGTCCAACGAGTGGGGCATGGACATCTGGAACGAAGACATCGCCTACAAGAAGGGCGCCGCCTACCTAGGGGCCGGCTTCACCATCAAGCCGCTGAACGAGGAATACATCGGTGTGCTGCGCGCCATCGATCCGAAGACCGGCAAGGAAGTCTGGCGCCACAAGAACTACGCACCGCTGTGGGGCGGGGTGCTGACCACCAAGGGCAACCTGGTATTCACCGGCAACCCGGAAGGCTACCTGCAGGCGTTCAACGCCAGGACTGGTGAGAAAGTCTGGGAATTCCAGACCGGCTCGGGTGTGATCGGCTCGCCCGTGACCTGGGAAATGGACGGCGAGCAGTACGTCTCCGTTCTGTCCGGCTGGGGCGGCGCGGTACCGCTGTGGGGCGGTGAGGTGGCCAAGCGCGTCAAGCACCTGAACCAGGGCGGCATGCTGTGGACCTTCAAGCTGCCGAAGGAGCTGGTGGCCAAGCACTGATTGGCTGATGCATCAGTCGATGGCCGGACACTGTCCGGCCATCGTTGTTTCTGGGCTCTGTCGGCGCGCTACTGGCTGCTTGTAAATGCCACGGGCGAATTTTAGTATCGGGGAATGCAAGACTAGGCCAGCGGCTCTACACTTTAGTTTTCATAGCCTCGTACCTCGCTGCCAAAGGCCCGTGCCAGCCCGCTCTACTACCAAATGACGAGACGATCTGTGCCATGGGCGCATACCGAGGTTTTCAGGGGCTTCCTAAGATCGAACCATGACTCGCTTCCCAGACTGGCAGCGGGCTCCGACAACAAGAGAGGTCAGCATCATGATTTACGCCAAACCGGGTACCGCAGGCGCCCTCGTCACCCTCAAACCACGCTATGGCAACTATATCGGAGGTGAGTTCGTCGCCCCGCTCAGCGGCCAGTACTTCAGCAACACCAGCCCGGTCGATGGCTCGGTGATCGGCGAATTCCCCCGCTCCAACGCCGCCGACATCGACAAGGCTCTCGATGCTGCTCACGCCGCTGCCGACGCCTGGGGCCGCACCAGCGTGCAGGAGCGTTCGCACATCCTGCTGAAAATCGCCGACCGCATCGAAGCCAACCTCGAACTGCTCGCCGTGGCCGAAACCTGGGACAACGGCAAGCCGGTGCGTGAGACGCTGAACGCCGACGTACCGCTGGCCGTCGACCACTTCCGTTACTTCGCCGGCTGCATCCGCGCTCAGGAAGGCAGCACCGCCGAGATCAACGACGGCACCGTGGCTTATCACTTCCACGAGCCGCTGGGCGTAGTCGGGCAGATCATCCCGTGGAACTTCCCGCTGCTGATGGCCGCGTGGAAGCTGGCTCCGGCGCTGGCTGCCGGCAACGCCATCGTGCTCAAGCCGGCCGAGCAGACGCCGCTGTCGATCACCCTGCTGGTGGAAATCATCGGCGACCTGTTGCCACCAGGCGTGCTCAATATCGTCCAGGGTTTTGGCCGCGAGGCCGGTGAGGCGCTGGCCACCAGCACGCGCATCGCCAAGATCGCCTTCACCGGCTCCACCCCGGTGGGCTCGCACATCATGAAGTGCGCTGCCGAGAACATCATCCCGAGCACTGTCGAGCTGGGCGGCAAATCGCCGAACATCTTCTTCGCCGACATCATGAACGCCGAGCCGGCCTTCATCGAGAAGGCTGCCGAAGGCCTGGTGCTGGGTTTCTTCAACCAGGGCGAGATCTGCACCTGCCCGTCGCGCGCGCTGGTGCAGGAGTCGATCTACGACGCCTTCATGGTCGAGGTGATGAAGAAGGTCAAACAGATCAAGCGCGGCAACCCGCTGGACACCGAGACCATGGTTGGCGCCCAGGCCTCGCAGCAGCAGTTCGACAAGATCTTGAGCTACCTGGAGATCGCCCAGCAGGAAGGCGCGCAGGTGCTTACCGGCGGTGCTGCCGAGCGGCTCGAAGGCGACCTGGCCAGCGGCTATTACATCCAGCCGACCCTGCTCAAGGGGCACAACAAGATGCGCGTGTTCCAGGAAGAGATCTTCGGCCCGGTGATCGGCGTGACCACCTTCAAGGACGAAGCCGAAGCCCTGGCGATTGCCAACGACACCGAGTTCGGTCTGGGCGCCGGTGTGTGGAGCCGCGACATCAACACCGCGTACCGCATGGGTCGTGGGATCAAGGCCGGCCGTGTGTGGACCAACTGCTACCACCTGTACCCGGCGCACGCCGCCTTCGGTGGCTACAAGAAGTCCGGTGTCGGCCGTGAAAACCACAAGATGATGCTCGACCACTACCAGCAGACCAAGAACCTGCTGGTGAGCTACGACATCAATCCGCTGGG
>NZ_QASO01000029.1 GCF_003052605.1 Ectopseudomonas oleovorans
TCCACGCCTATGCGTTTAAGTTTCATGCGGGCTCCCCCTCCGGGATTGTTTGTTTCGTAACCTACAGTCTGGCGCAATGACGCCGTAGGAGGGAGGAGTCCATCTCATTGGGCTACGAACGAAGCACTTCGCGGCTAAAGCCGCTCCTACAGGGGAGACAGCGTTTTTGTAGGAGCGGCTGGGCGGCACTCCGTTTCAGCCGCGATGCTCCTCTGACGCACCTGCCGATGCATTTCCCGAATACAATCGCCACATGCCTCACGACGATGCCCCTGCCCCGACCATGACCGCCATCCCCAGCCACGCCGAACTGATCCTGCCCGCCCCCGCCAAGCTCAACCTGATGCTGCATATCCTCGGCCGCCGCGCCGATGGCTATCACGAGCTGCAGACGCTGTTTCAGTTTCTCGACCACGGCGACGAGCTCGGCTTCAGCCTGCGTCAGGATGGCGAAATCCGTCTGCACACGCCCATCGACGGCGTGCCACATGACAGCAACCTGATCGTGCGCGCAGCCAAAAGGCTGCAGGAAGCCAGCGGCACCCAGCTCGGCGCCGATATCTGGCTGGACAAACGCCTGCCCATGGGCGGCGGCATCGGCGGTGGCAGCTCGGATGCCGCCACCACCCTGCTCGGTCTCGACCACCTGTGGCAAACCCAACTGGGCGAAGATCGCCTGGCCGAACTGGGCCTGACCCTGGGCGCCGACGTACCGGTATTCGTGCGCGGCCGCGCGGCCTTCGCCGAAGGCGTTGGCGAGCGCCTGACCCCAGTCGAACTGGACGAGCCCTGGTTCCTCGTCGCAGTACCGCAAGTCTTTGTCAGCACAGCAGAAGTTTTCGGCTCGCCCGAGTTGACACGCGATACGCCGCCCATTAAAGTTCGCAGCCTTCTTGCGGGGGGTGGTCGAAACGACTGCCAGCCGGTTGTAGAGAAGCGTTACCCTGAAGTTCGTAACGCTTTGATCTTGTTGAACAAATTTGTTTCAGCTAGATTGACCGGCACTGGAGCTTGCATATTTGGGAGCTTCCCAAATAGGGACGATGCTGATAAAGTCGCCCGCCAACTTCCAGGCACTTTGCCGAGCTTTGTCGCTCAAGGTCGCAACATTTCGATGCTGCACCGCAGGCTCCAAGCATTGGCCAAGAAGTGAATGCTCAGCATTCGGCTATACGATACAGGGGCGTCGCCAAGCGGTAAGGCACCAGGTTTTGATCCTGGCATGCGTTGGTTCGAATCCAGCCGCCCCTGCCATAACCTCCCTCGGGAGGCATCGAGAACCGAGTCAACAAGCATTCAACACAGAATATAGGGGCGTCGCCAAGCGGTAAGGCACCAGGTTTTGATCCTGGCATGCGTTGGTTCGAATCCAGCCGCCCCTGCCATTTTCCATACCCATCCAGGTATACCCCCAGCCGGCAGGTACTGCGCGTGTCCAAGATGATGGTCTTCACGGGGAACGCAAACCCCGATCTGGCGCGACGGATCGTTCGTCAGCTGCACATTCCCCTCGGCGATGCTTCGGTCGGTAAGTTCTCCGACGGCGAAGTCATGATCGAAATCAACGAGAACGTTCGCGGTAAGGACGTCTTCCTGATTCAGCCGACCTGTGCACCCACCAACGACAACCTGATGGAACTGGTAGTGATGGCCGACGCCTTCCGCCGTTCCTCGGCGACTCGCATCACTGCAGTCATCCCCTACTTCGGTTATGCCCGCCAGGATCGCCGTCCGCGTTCCGCGCGCGTGGCAATCAGCGCCAAAGTGGTTGCCGACATGCTCACCGTGGTCGGTATCGACCGCGTGCTGACCGTCGACCTGCACGCTGACCAGATCCAGGGCTTCTTCGACATCCCGGTGGACAACATCTACGGCTCCCCGGTCCTGGTCGACGACATCGAAGACCAGCGCTTCGACAACCTGATGATCGTCTCCCCCGATATCGGTGGCGTCGTACGTGCTCGCGCCGTGGCCAAGAGCCTGGGCGTCGACCTGGCGATCATCGACAAGCGTCGTGAGAAGGCCAACCAGTCCGAAGTGATGCACATCATCGGTGACGTCGAAGGCCGTACCTGCATCCTGGTCGACGACATGGTCGACACTGCCGGCACCCTGTGCCACGCCGCCAAAGCACTGAAAGAGCGCGGCGCCGCCAAGGTCTACGCCTACTGCACCCACCCGGTGCTGTCCGGCCGCGCCATCGAGAACATCGAGAATTCCGTCCTGGACGAGCTGGTGGTCACCAACACCATCCCGCTGTCCGCTGCGGCGCAGTCCTGCTCGCGCATTCGCCAGCTCGACATCGCCCCGGTCGTTGCCGAAGCGGTACGCCGCATCAGCAACGAAGAATCGATCAGCGCCATGTTCCGCTAAGCGGAACTGGCCAGATCACACTGCCCCGCCTCGTGCGGGGCTTTTTGCCCTACCGCCCGAGGCTGGTCGCAAGCCACAAGGCGGTTTGGTTATTTTGGAGAAGTGAAATGACTGTTGAATTTGCCCTGAATGCCGAAGTGCGTTCCGACCTGGGGAAAGGTGCGAGCCGCCGCCTGCGTCGTAACGTGTCCATGGTTCCTGCCGTGATCTACGGTGGCGACAAAGCCCCGCAATCGATCAGCCTGCTGGCCAAAGACCTGGCCAAGCTGCTGGAAAACGAAGCGGCTTTCAGCCACGTTCTGAGCCTGGACGTTGCCGGTACCAAAGAAAGCGTCGTGATCAAAGCCCTGCAGCGCCACCCGGCCAAAGGCTTCGTACTGCACGCTGACTTCCAGCGCGTCGTTGCCGGCCAGAAGCTGAGCGCTCACGTACCCCTGCACTTCATCAACGAAGCTACTTCCGTTGGAGTGAAGCAGCAAGGTGGCGAGATCTCCCACACCATCAGCGAAGTCGAAGTTTCCTGCCTGCCGAAAGACCTGCCGGAATTCATCGAAGTCGACATGGCTGCAGTAGAAGTTGGCCAGACCGTCCACATGTCCGACCTGAAGCTGCCGAAAGGCGTTGAGCTGGTTGCTCTGGCTCATGGTAACGACCTGGCTGTCTCCAACATCCACGCCAGCCGCGTTAAAGACGAAGAAGGCGCTGCCGAGTAATCACAGCGCGGAACCCGCCCGGCAGGCGATCACGCCGGGCGATTTCCTCAAAAGGGCTCCTGTATGACTGCCGTACAACTGATCGTTGGCCTGGGTAACCCCGGCCCCGAATACGACCAGACCCGGCACAATGCAGGGGCCCTTTTCGTTGAGCGCGTGGCCGAGAGCCAGCGCGTCAACCTATCTGTCGATCGCAAGTATTTCGGCCTGGTGGGCAAGTTCGTTCACCAGGGGCGCGAAGTTCGCCTGCTCATCCCCACCACCTACATGAACCGCAGCGGCCAGTCCGTGGCGGCCTTGGCCAATTTCTTCAAGATCAAACCCGAAGAAATCCTGGTGGCCCACGACGAACTCGACATGCCACCCGGCGTCGCCAAGCTCAAACAGGGCGGCGGCCACGGCGGGCACAACGGCCTGCGCGACATCATCGCCCAGCTCGGCAACCAGAATAACTTCCACCGCCTGCGGCTCGGCATCGGCCACCCGGGGCACGCCAGCCTGGTATCCGGCTACGTGCTCGGACGCGCCCCACGCAGCGAACAGGAACTGCTCGACAAGAGCATCGACTTCGCCTTGGACGTCCTGCCGGAAATACTTGCCGGCGACTGGACCGTGGCCATGCGCAAACTGCATAGCCAGAAGGCCACCAAGTAACCATCTTTTACCGAGGGACACATCATGGGATTCAACTGCGGCATCGTCGGCCTGCCCAACGTCGGCAAGTCCACCCTGTTCAACGCCCTCACCAAATCCGGCATCGCGGCGGAGAACTTCCCCTTCTGCACCATCGAGCCGAACAGCGGCATCGTGCCCATGCCCGACCCGCGCCTGGATGCCCTGGCCGAAATCGTCAAACCCGAGAAGGTCATCCCCACCACCATGGAATTCGTCGACATCGCCGGCCTGGTCGCGGGCGCGTCGAAAGGTGAGGGGCTGGGCAACAAGTTCCTCGCCAACATCCGCGAGACCGACGCCATAGCCCATGTGGTGCGCTGCTTTGAAGACGACAACGTCATCCACGTTGCCAACAGCGTCGACCCCAAGCGCGACATCGAGATCATCGACCTCGAACTGATCATGGCCGACCTCGACAGCTGCGAGAAACAACTGCAGCGCGTGGCTCGCACCGCCAAGGGTGGCGACAAGGAATCCGTGGCGCAGAAGGCCCTGCTGGAAAAACTCATCCCCCACCTCACCGAAGGTAAGCCGGCGCGCAGCCTGCTCAAAGACCTGGGTGACGACGAGAAGCGCCTGGCCAAGACCTTCCACCTGCTCACCACCAAGCCGGTGATGTACATTGCCAACGTCGCCGAAGACGGCTTCGAGAACAACCCGCACCTCGACGTGGTGCAAGCCATCGCCGACGCAGAAGGCGCCATCGTCGTACCGGTGTGCAACAAGATCGAAGCAGAGATCGCCGAACTGGACGATCTCGAAGAAATGCAGATGTTCCTCGAAACCATGGGCATGGAAGAGCCGGGCCTGAACCGCGTGATCCGCGCCGGTTACTCGCTGCTCAACCTGCAGACCTACTTCACCGCAGGCGTGAAGGAAGTCCGCGCCTGGACCGTCCGCATCGGCGCCACCGCCCCGCAAGCCGCCGCCGTGATCCACACCGACTTCGAAAAAGGCTTCATCCGCGCCGAAGTGGTCGCCTACGACGACTTCATCCAGTACAAGGGCGAAGCCGGCGCCAAGGAAGCCGGCAAATGGCGCCTGGAAGGCAAGGACTACATCGTCAAGGACGGCGACGTGATGCACTTCCGCTTTAACGTTTGATCGTTGTAGGTAGTGCATGAACAGAACCCCGCGAAAGCGGGGTTTTGTTGTTTTTGGGGTGTGGATGTTGCCGGATTACTTCGCTACCACACTGGCTTTGCTTGAGACGTCTTGAGACTGGTGAACCAGTTCGTAACGATCTTCTCTGCTTTTCCTGTGGGTGGATTCTTGCGGTTAGTCGGAAAGCACGACAGAGTTAAGCCTTCTTTGAACTGCAATTTTGGTTGCGTTATGACTGAAGACTCCGCCAGCTCGTCCGGTCAGCCGGAGGAGAATTTCGCCAATAGTGAAGGCTGGATCTCATGGCGAAACCTCACCACTGAAGCCATGGAGCGATTTTACAAGCAGCTTCTTGCGAACACTTGCGGGACTCCTGGCTTGGTGGGCTACGAGGCAGTGAAACGAGCACGCGCAGCCAATGGCAACTTTGCTTGGTCTTGGGGCGCCGCTGCTGAAATTCAGGAAACTATCAATACGATAAATGCCTGGGGGAAATACCTGCGTGACTGGTACGCATGGAATGCCGTTGTTGAGTCTTTTGAGAAGGATGAAGACAAGTGGCAACTGCTGCATCACTTCGTTAAGCCGCTAGCTTTCTTCTGCATGCATCAACCTAGTGCAGTCAGTGATCGCCTGATGCTTCTTACAGAAACACTTTTACATCAGGCCAACTGCCTTGTAGATCCAAGCTACGTTGATCGACTTGATCAAGATGGTTTGAGGCCCGGACAAGGGCTCCGACGCTCTGATCGCAGAAAGCAAGTCATTCGCCTTGGTCAGCGCTGGACACGATTTAATGTGTTTCTGGCTGCTCTGGATACGATGAATGATTCGGCTTATCGAAAGCTTAGTCGCAATTTCCGCGACCTATCTGTTCACTCATTTGCTCCTAGACTCATGGTCGGGCAAATCATGCGTGCAGTTCGTTCAATTGAGCCCTGGCAAGAGACCGTGAAACGTATGCGTCTGGGCATCCCGTCTTGCGCAACTAAACCAGTCGCCACCTATGCGGCAGCAGCTCCGTAATCTCACTTGCCCGCTGCGTCGGCAGGCGCGTGAGGACGTCCTTCAAATAGGCGTACGGGTCATGCCCGTTGAGTCGAGCTGACTGGATCAAACTCATGATCGCCGCTGTCCGTTTACCGCTGCGCAGTGAACCTGCAAAGAGCCAGTTCTTGCGCCCCAACGCCCATGGCCGGATCTGGTTCTCTGCCCAATTATTGTCAATGGGTACGGCGCCGTCATCGAGATAGCGCGACAGCGCCGTCCAGCGTTTGAGGCTGTAATCCAATGCTTTGCTGATGGCCGAGCCATCGTGCACAAGTAGGCGCTGGGTGATCATCCAGGCATGCAACGCGTCCATCACCGGTACGGCTTTTTCTTGTCGTATTCGGCGGCGTAAATCCGGTTCTAGGTCGCGGACTTCATGCTCGATTTCGTACAGCAGCTGGATGTACCTCAAGGC
>NZ_QASO01000003.1 GCF_003052605.1 Ectopseudomonas oleovorans
TGCATGGCTGCATGTGGCAGGTCTTCAACAGCTGAACTGGGACAGCGAGGGAGTGGGTTCAAAAGCAGCTGCGCTGGTAGACTTATCCACAGTTGCTGGTAACAAAATCAGCAATCCGCCCTGGGTCAAATTTCAATCGGCAGGGTGGGTCAATTTTCCATCAGCGCCAACAATGAAGAGCACTGGAGGTCGAAAATCAACCTATGGAGTTGGGTACAGCTAACATAGCTCCATCCAACCGCAAAGTTCTCAACGCTTATTCTATCCCGCGTTCTATACCAAGGAGCATAACGTGGCAAACATAATTAAATTGCCTTTTTTAGCTTTAACACTGAGTCTGCTGGCAGCTTGTTCGGAGCAAGAGATCACCCGTGCCGAAGTGCGTGATATTAATGGCCTTGCCTACAAATTCGGGGAAACTGACCCATTCACTGGGATTGTCAAAGAAAACAGAATGGTGTCAGGTATTCTGACTCCATATTTCAATTGCGTCAGCCGCTACAGCGAGGGAAAGCTTGATGGGCTAACGACATGTTTTGGAAAAACCGGCGCGAAAGAATTTGAGGTCAGCTTTGCAGCAGGAAAGCGCCAAGGTACTGAAACAGGTTGGTACCCCAGTGGTGAGGTTGCCTACGAGATCAACTGGCAAGCGGATCTTAAGCATGGCGTGCAGCGTAGCTATGATGAAAAGACCGGTAAGCTGGTTTCTGAATCACATGCGATAGCCGGCCAGGCCGAAGGTCGGGAGCGTCGATGGGAACCTGGTACCGATACCTTGTTGACTGACCTCGAGTGGCACAACGGCAAACAGACCGGATTCACTATCGATCAGGAACGCGAGCTTCACTTTAAGAATGGAGAGCTCCACGGGACGACCAAAGCCTATTCATTTGAAGAGGGCCAACGATATCTAAGCAGGCAAGAACAGTGGAATGAGGGCAAGCATGTCGGTACCCATACGACTTGGGATATCGATGGAAATGTCATCACCGAATATGTCTATAACGACGACAGCGTGGTTCAGTCCCGCCTGTTCCAGAAATGGGAGGGGCAGCACGTCATAGAGCGTGAGATGCGCGTTAATGTCGACCAAAATCCAGATGCGGATGCCGCCTCCATGCCGCTGGATGGTTTGCATAAGTATTGTAAACCGGCCTACTTCTGCTACGAGGTTATTTGGAGCAGGGGGGTACCACAATCAGGCACCCTTGAGCTGGTTGATCCAGAGACGGGCAAGCTGCTGATGAGCTATACCGGAACTCCGTCAGCCGATGGCGCCACTTTGCTGAAAAACGGTGTTGAGCGTTTCCATGATGGCGGTTTGGGGCCGGTCATGAGTGTCACCTGGGTTAACGGGGCCGCGACAGAGATCAAGGAGTTAAGGCGCACGCCTGAAGGGCTGGCGCTAGTCGATAGCACGGACACCAGCTCTGCAAAGCCTGATTTCTTCAGGATCAGTGGCTTCCCAATGCCTATGCATCGCTATCGCGAGGCGCCCTTCCATTAGGCCCACCATGACCGGCCTACAGCAGTCATCTATTCAGGGCGCCTCGCAAGAGCGCCCTTTTCGTATATGCTAGGGTTGGTCTGGCAGGCTTTAGCGTTTGCTTGATGGGAGCTTATGGATCTTCCAACTATGCGACCTGACCAACCTCACCTCAATTACACGTGTGACTTAAACGCAGTCGCGTTCCTCAATCCTCGACCGAATCCAAGTGATTATTTAGATTTTGATCCAGTCAAAACTTCGCCGCGCCAGAGGGAAAAACTGCGGAAACTCGCCTGAGCCGATAAACTTGTAGATCGTTGATCTGGCAAGCCCGCATAGGTAGCCAACCAACATGCAGCCACCGTCTCTATAACGCGAACACAATTAGCTACGCCTGGCTCGTCGAAATAACGGCATTTTGTGATAACATTTTTTCTCTTGACCCAGTGAATATTGAGCATCATGAAGAGCCTCCCTATCAGCTTTTTCAGCATATTTATAGCATCCTTGCCGAGCTATTCGGCTATGGCCAACACTGAAAAACAAGCAGTCGAGAATTTCAATAGAGAGACAGGAGAGCTTTATTGGGAGCTTGATAGTGAGGTTAGGCTCAGATACATCCCTATATGCAAAACCGTCACAGATGACTTCGACACACTCAATGAAATCATCCATGAGATTGATATTTTCTCCATTCTAGATTGGGGTGGCCCATACACCATAAGCTGCAACAAAAGAGGATTACGGGTTGCATATGCCTTGCGCGAAGATGAGTTGTTTCCCGAAGTCTACTCGAAAGGCATAACAATAAATGATAAAAAATTAGAATATTACTCAGAGAGATTCGGTGCGATCAAGAGCAGCTCAGACTCGGATAATTATCAAAATATTTATGCCGCACTGAAAACCAACAAACCAATAGTCGCCGCAGTTTATAAAAATAAGTATTTTGATCTATCGGCTAGGGCTTACGGAAATACTGAAGAGCCAGAAGTTAAAGTCATTATCAATGCATCCAACCTAGATGAGGCGGATAGAATCAGCGAGAAATTGGCGGAAGCGGAAGCCAAGCAGAGGAATGACGAGATTTATCATAAGTACTGGGCGGTGCTATTTTTAAATTCTGCGCTATTGTCTTTTTTTGCCCTTGGATTGTTTTTAATTCGGCACTGGGTTTGGCGCACGTCAAAATCCGCCTACGGAATAGGATCTGCCGTAACAGCCAAGGCCAAGTCAATGATACATGGTTTATTATGTGCAATTAAGCCAGAGAGATCCACGATAATTAAGACTGACAACCTCAAGCCTTATTCTGTTGCCGACGAATTGCTCAAGTGGACGCAACTGAAGGATGCCGGCGTTGTGTCTGAAGCAGAGTTCCAAGAAGCTCGAGATAAAATCATGAGGAAATAGAAAGTACGATATATCAATTTATGATTGAGGCGGCTTCTACCCCCCTAGGAAGACATAATTAGGCCATAAATGGAAGCGTGCCGCATTGCCGGTTCTTACCTTAAGTGGGGGCGCCACATATCGATCTGATCGACCGGGTCTCGTAGAGACCTATATACCGCTTGGCGAGGCTCTCAGCCTGGGGCAGACCAGCCTGCTTTGGGGTGACTTCTCTTCTTAGCCAACGACAGTGCCCTGACCAGTTTTTGTCTGTGATGATCGTATAAAAAACGGGCTAAGGCAGATAGTTTCGAACATTGACATGGGCGGTGCATTTTTATACATGCTTTTTATTTTAAAACAAAAAGCCCAGCCCCTGCAGTAAACCAAGTAAAGCCTACTCGCCAACTTCGTCTCTTAAAGACCAGCCAGCCGTATATAAAATATGGCCAGACGAAAAAGTCCTCGGATTGGTGGGCTCATCCAAAATTACAGACTCCCTTCTTACCGCTTTGGTCTTAAAATTGCTCTCAATGCCAAGACCTATTTTTTTTATATCTTTGTAAGGATTGTCAAGCACTTGCCGCTGGCGCTTTTGCCTCCTTATATGAAGATCAACTACGTTGTATGGAAATAAGTCTCTTGCCAGCCGCCTTCTTGCGAGAATAGTAGAGTTTATTTCTTGCTGGTATATTTTAATTCTGAGTTTTTCTTGATGTATTGCATCGCCCTGCAATTGCATCAGAATCTTTACTATGGAGTTGATACCATTGCTGATGGACTTTCCAGCATTCTTTCTTTTCGCTATCCAGGCAAACTCTTTTTGCAATACAGCTAAGCTTGCTGAAGCGAGCCACCCTGAGCCCTTAGTGTATTGCTTCAAAAACCAAAACTTCCTCGCCAGATCGTCAAGTCCTGCAGATAATTGGATGCTCTGTGAAAGCTCTTTCTTGGTGACGGTTGTCTTATGTAGTGTTTCAGGTATTGGCATTTCGGCTATCGTGATTTTTTCAATTAGAGCATAGACATGTTCAAGGACCCACTCCCCCTGAGTCTCCTTCTCTAATATCTCATTATATTCTTTCGAAAAAAGCGCGCCAAACTGTTTTTTGATGCCGACATGATTGACGAAATCTTTGAAATGTTTAGGTAGGTGACCGGCTTCTTCCTTAATCATCCACAACCCCTTTGTCAAACTCTGGTCAGTTGAATCTATTTTACTCAGGCTGGCAGCCAGCTCTTTCAGATACTGTCGAGAGAAAAGCTTCCACCTCTTCTTATTTTACAATATAAACTGTTCTGTTCCGGAACTAGTGGACAGGTAGTTAAGAGCTACTGCGTGCATTTTTACGCTCTAACTCCATCGGACTAAGATAGCCCAACGTCTAGTGGCGGCGGCGGTGATTGTAAAAGCGGATGTAGACGAACAGGTCGGTTTTCGCCTCCTTGTAGCTGGCGTAGCGCGTCAGATACACCCGCTCGGTCTTTAGCGAACGGAAGAAGCTCTCCATCGCAGCGTCCCAGCAGTTTCCCGGACATGAATGGCTGAGCACAATCCGATGGCGCCGCAGCAAGGCCTGGTAGACGTAGGCACAGTATTGGCTGCCACGATCCGAGTGCAACAGTACCTCCGCTTGTGGTTGGCGGCGTGCCACAGCCGTGTCCAGCGCAGCATTCACTAAGGCTTGCTGCATGCGATGGCGCATCGCCCAGCCGACGACGGCGCGTGAATAGAGAGTGCTCCAAGTCAGAACGCACCTGGAGCACTGAGTCATTCGGGCCGATTGCCTAGCCCTGCGCCTTTCAGCCAGCCACCGATACCGGCGCCTTCACCTCAAACCGCAGATAGTCCATCAGCCGCTTCGCCTCGGTTACTTCGCTGTGCGGGATCAGCAGGTACTTCCAGGGCTTGCCGCCGACGCTCTGCGCGTAGTCGGAGGCATGCTTGGCCCACTGTGCAGCGGCAGCGGCCTTGGCCTGCACTTCCTGGGTTTCCAGGTCGCTGGCAGCCTTGGTTTCGGCGAGGAAGATGCAGCTGTCAGTCTCCACCACGAAGTCCGGCACATACTCCGGCTGCTCGGCACCGAGCTTGTAGAAGATCTGGAACTGCCCCTTGGCTGGCTTGAACCACTTCAGGGCCTCGCGCTCAAGGATCACGGCAAAGCGCCGCTCGGTGTCCGAATCGAACTTCTGCAGCGGGTACAGGCAGCGGGTGAAGCCGCCGAACAGCATCTGCTTGATCCGGCTGGTCTCGGTGACTGTTTCGCGCACGCGGTGTACCGGCTGGTTGGCCGCTACCGTGTAGTTGCAGGGCTTGAGCTCGGTGAAGCCGCGGCTGACCTTGACCTCATAGCCACTGGCCTCTTCCCAGAAGTGCTTGTGCATTTCTGCATGGATCAGGCGGGCCAGATCCGCACCGTGGGTATCGAGGATCTCGTGCAGCTCGCTTTCGGCGTAGTTCTGCTTCTGGTAGTGGGCCACCGCCTGCCCGGCCAGGTTGTAGAGCAGTTCGGCCTGGGTGAAGTAATCCACGTCATCGAAGTCGATCAGCTTCTTGACGATGTAGTCCTCCAGGCGCTTCTCGCGAATGCCGCTTTCGCGGCTCAAGGTGGACTGCTTGCTGGTGCGCAGCTCCTGCACGAGAAGCTCGCGCTGGCCCGGCTGGTAGTTGGGCAGATCGCCCAGCGTGAACGGGTGGTAGCCCGAGGTTACCTCGCCGGTCGGCACTACCGTGATGCGCGGAATATCGATGGTCTGCTGAACCACCACTTCGGTGGTCTTGGCCACCACATCATCCAGATTCAGCTCAGGTGCATTCGCGTCCTGGCCTTCCAGCAGCGAGCCCTGCTGGGGCTTGAGGCGCTCGGCGACTTCGGCCTTGATCTGCTCCTGTACCTCTTTCTTCAGCAGATCCTTGCTGCTCGGCACCAGATCACGGCGAGCTTCATACTGGCCGATCACCTCCATCACCACACGGGCAGCCTGCTTCTCCGCTTCGGTGGTGAAAATCGGCGCAGGCTTCGGTGTTTCAGCATTCGCACCGGCACTGCTTACCTCACCAGGCTTGCTCCCCTGCTCAGCAGCCGGCTGCTCTGCACCTTCGCTCAGGCCGAGCATCGCATGCGCGCCGGACTGCACCTGCACGCTGGTCTTGTTGTCGTCCGCCTTGGGCGCATCGAGGATCACCTGCTTGAGGCGGATCGGCGAATCGCCGCGGTTGGCCTCGTCGATGATTTCCTGGAACTTGTCGTGGGCGACGATGTTCAGGCGATCCACGGCCTCCACCCCGGTGCGCTTGCCATAGGGCAGGCGCAGGCCGCGGCCGATGGACTGTTCGATCAGCGTGCGTGCATTGGCGGCCCGCAGAGGGACGATGGTGTACAGGTTGGTAACGTCCCAGCCTTCCTTGAGCATGTTGACGTGGATGACGATCTCGGTCGGCTCATCCACGCTTTCCACGGCCAGCAGGCGGGTGATCATTTCCTCTTCATCCTTGCCGCTCTTGCTGGAGTCGACCTGGATGGCCTTGCCGCGGTAGCGCCCCTCGAAGAAGACATCCGATTCCAGCAATGCCAGCAGTTGCCCGGCATGGGTGGTGTCGCGGGCGATCACCAGCATGAAGGGCTTCACCACCCTGGCGTCGTTTTCGCGGGCGTAGGTCAGCAGCTCGGCCTTGGTCGCCTCGTGCAGGCGCACGCCGTCCTCCAGCTTGACCCGCTCCACTTCTTCCGGCGCATGCTGCTTGACGTTGAAGTCGCGCTGGGTGACCACGGCCGGCTCCTTGACGAAGCCGTCTTCGATGGCTCGGGCCAGCGGGTAGTCCATCACCACGTTCTTGAACGGCACCGGCCCCTTGCTCGACTCTGTGAAGGGCGTGGCGGTCACTTCCAGACCAAACAGTGGCTGAAGCTCGTTGATCGCCCGCATCCCCGCCTGGGCGCGGTAGCGGTGCGATTCGTCCATCAGCAGCACCAGATCGTCCAGGCTGGCCAGATGGTTGAAATAGCTGTCGCCCAGCACTTCGCGCATCCGCTTGATGCGCGGCTCCTTGCCGCCACGCACCTCGGAGCTGATCTTGGCGATGTTGAAGATGTTGATGCGAACCTCGCCGAACAGCTCACCGCCGAGGATGTTCTGCTGGTCGTAGTTGTCGCCGGTGATCACCCGCGGCGCGTTGATCGAGAATTCGCCGATGCCCTTGAACACGTACTTGGGCGTGTTCGGGGTGAAGTCGCTGATCAGCTTGTTGTAGATGGTCAGGTTCGGCGCGAGTACGAAGAAGTTGTTGATCTGGTGCTCAAGGTGCAGATAGGCGATGAAGGCGCCCATCAGCCGGGTCTTGCCCACACCGGTGGCCAACGCGAAGCACAGCGACGGGAAATCGCGCTCGAAGTCTTCCAGGGTCGGGAACCGGGCCTTCAGGGTGTCGAGGATGGCCGGTACGTTTTGCGGATGCTTGCGCAGCTCGGGTGCGGCGTCCAGCGCCTGCACCAGCTTGGCCAGCGATTCGGCCTGAGGCGGGCGCAGCGACAGGCGCCCGGAAACGTGATGTTGAATACGCGAACTGCTCATACTGCTTTCCCTATGTCCTTGTTCGGCAAGCACGCAGGCTTCCTGTTTCACTCAATCTGTTTCTCCGGTCGGGCCGCTGCGACTTTCGTGTCGATGCGGCAGCCCCCAACCTGTAAGTCGGGCTTACAGGTTGAGACCCCCGACCAGTCTGATCCGGGCCTGTCGGCTCATCAGTCTGCATTTTCTTCAAAGAGGCCAGGCTGTGCAGGTTCAGCGGCCTTGCTCTTCCTGCCCTTCTTGAGCGGCTCGGGCGCGGCAACCGGTTGCTCGGCCAGCGGCAAATTGGCGACGTTCAGGCTGTAATCGTCGTGGCCCCACTCGCAGCGCGACAGCACCATCTTGGGGATCTTCTTCAGCGTCAGGTTCGGCCAGTGCGCTTCGGCCTGGGCAGCGGTCACGCCGTGGAAGGCGGCACAGCAGACCAGCAGGCTCTGCTCGTTCCCGACCTCGTCGGCCAGCGCCTGCAGTTGCTCGGCAGACAGGTTCTGGGTGGTGACATAGATGAAATCGCGCTCGCTGGAATGGCCGTGCTGCCACCAGTGGGCTTCCGAGGGCGCATAGGTGAAGCCTTCCAGCTTGGCCAGCGCCTCGGCCAGCATGGCAGCGTTGTACTCCGGGTTGATCACCGGATTGCCCCAGCGGTCGTTGACGATCAGCGTGGGAGCCAGCTTGTAGTAGCGGAAGCCGCCGCCGCCTTGCCAACCGACGGCCTTGCTGATTCCGCCCTGGTCGGTGCCGTCGATGACCTTCTGCAGGCGCGGGATGACGTGCGTATGGCAGTGTTCGCCCAGCTCGACCATGATCCAGCGCCGGCCCATCTTGTGCGCGACAGCGCCGGTGGTGCCGGAGCCGGCAAAGGAGTCGAGGACGAGATCGCCGGGGTTGGTAGATAAGCTCAAGACACGCTCAAGCAGTCGCTCTGGCTTCGGCGTGTCAAAGAAATCTCCATCCACAAATGCACGAACTTCACTATTGGCCTCTCGGGTAGTGCCAACATCCTGAGCAAACCAGACTGTTTCAGGAACTCGCCCCTCTTGATCCGCCAAGTAAATCTTTCTGATTATTCGCGTCTCATCAGGAGAAAACTTAATCTTTCCGTCAGCCAGCTCACGCTCAAAAGTCTCCTGACTGAAGCGCCAACCTTTTGGAGGATGTGGAATTACTTTCCCACTTGGCGTCTTGATGTCATACATCAAATTTGGCCTAACAAGTGAGTTCCTCACATCACCAGAACGCCAAGGCCCACGAGGATCATTATCAGGGTTCGAGTAATTAACATTATGCTCATCCTGCCTAGGCAGATTCTTTAGCAAAAAATCTGGCGACCTCTGATACACAAGTACATAGTTGTGATGCACAGAGAACTTCCCGCTATACCCCTTTGATTGAACGCTATGATTCCAAATAGAGCATGAAAGAAAATTCTGCCTACCAAAAACCTCATCACACAGAACCTTCAGGTAATGACACTCGTTGTCATCAATCGTGATCCACAGCGAGCCATCTTCCGACAAAAGTCGTTTGATAACTTCCAAGCGATCCCGCATAAGCCCCAGCCAGATCGAATGCTCCAGCCCGTCGGCGTAATGGGTGAAGGCACTGCCGGTGTTGTACGGCGGGTCGATGAACACGCACTTCACCTTGCCGGCAAACTCCTGCTCCAGCGCCTTCAAGGCCAGCAGGTTGTCGCCGAAGATCAGCCGGTTGTCGAATATGTCGTTTTCCGTCACGCGATGGTTGGCGTGGTAGGACTTGGCCGGATCTTCCAGCAGGATGCGCGGCTCCAGCTTGGGGCGCTTGTCCTTGCCGATCCAGGTGAGTTCGAGTTTTTGCTTGCTCATGCTGTCCTTCTCAAATTTGCGGTGCCTTGCTCGACATGTAGTCAAACAAGCGCTTGCGCGGATACGCGTCCGCTGCCATCTGGATATTACGGAGTGGCGTTATAGCCGGATCGCCGGCCAGCCCGTAGTGCCCCTCCATCAGGTCGGCCAAAAAGGCCACGACGCTGCCCTGATTTCGGAAGAACGCCAGCGGACCCGCGCCATTCAACCGTGATTGTCCAAGATCAAAGGCTTGCTGCCGAAGCAAATCCAAGGAGGGGCTGACCAACGCTGCAACCTCGCCAGGATCAATGACCTGGGCGGCTGCGATACGATTACGCAGTCGCTTCATCATGACCGCCATTATGGCGTGGTTGCCATGACGGTAGAGCATCTTTTCCTGAGACGCGGTTCGAGCCCCATTTTCATAACCAACAATCAAATCACGAAGAACTCGCTGGCACTGGACTACATTGACCAGCCTCATGCCGCTGAGTGTGGAGCTAAACAATGCCTTGTATTCGTCCGAATCCGGATTCGAGAGTCGCGCCAGCTCCCCCTTGAGCCACGCGGGATAGCGCGGATCATTCTGCTGCAGGGCCAGTGCTCGCAAGGCCTCCTCAAAGGTGAAGGCCTTCAGGCTTGTCCCCTGAGCTTCAGGACGATAGTGGTAGTCAAAACCCAGGAGGCGGGCTTCCTGCCGCAATTGCTCCTGAGTGTCGTCAAGGGCAGCAAAATTTGCTACCTGCACTGGATTCTGGTGATTACGAGCCCTAGTCACCTGCTTGCCAAAAGCACCATCGGATGGAGCCTTGATCAGGGTAAACAACACCCTGGCGCTCCCGATATCGCTCAGCGGGTTCTGCGTCATAAACTCCGCAGCAGATGCGACCGTCTGCGCACCGTTGATGATGGATAGCCCTCTGACCTGATACCTGCGGAAGCCTGTTGTTGGTTTGTTGCCCTTTTGATCAACATGCTCACAAACGGCGGTGACACCGTTGTTCAGGTAAAAGAACTTGTCGGGAGCATCACGCAGGGTCGTCTGGATGGCAGCATTGACGTCGGACTTGCTGCTGCCAAGGAAATATCGAATGTTGCGCTCGTAAAGCGCCTTGCCATGATGCTTGTGTAACGCAACCAGGTCAGACAGCCTGGCAAGGCCGAAGTAGGTCGTGCGTGGCTCCTCAACCTTGCTGCACTTTTGCAGAAAAATGTCGGTATGCACCGGCGAGTAAGCATGCTCGGCCCGAAGATCGCGAGTGATCTCATCTGCCGCGTAGTACTGCACCTGCTTGAGCAAGCGCTCTTCATCGAGGTTTTTGTCGTCAAGCAGTACCTGCAAGGCATCGCTGGCGGTCTTTGAGACACCGTCGCCGGTGTAGGGAACAACCAGCTGGATATGGCTGCAGGCATCCAGTGCGGCCTCAATCTCAGCCTGACGTCGCAGGACATTCTGGTTGAAGGCAGCGAAGTCCTGCTTCAACAGCAGACGAACGCCCTCACAGAACGGAAGTGCGTCCTCCTGCTTGAACTGCTCAGACTCCTTCAGCTTGGCTTGGAGCAGGTAAAGCGTTTCCGACGGCTCGTGGTAGTAAATGGCATCAATGCCCTTGTCATTGAAGTCATCGACCACCGCCGCAGCGGCATCCGCTGGTGCCAGATCGAGCAGCTTGTGCAACACGAAAGCACTGAATGCGCGTGACAGCTGCTTTTCTTGCTGCTCAGCTGCTGGCTTTTGGGTATCCAGCAGCGGCGGCAGTGAACCTACAAATCTCTCACGCAGGATCTTCTTGAGGGTGGCCATGTAATCAGGGGCAAGGGCAGCCATCAACCTTCGCCCCCCACCCGCCGTGAAACTCCCACCTTTCTCACACTACCTTGTGGACTGGTCATATCAACCCAAACTCCTTTTATACAAGCGATTCAATTCTGTTCAGCCAGCCAGCAAAATGTGGACACCCCGCCCGAATTGCATCCAGTCCGATATCACAGGCGATCAGCGGGCCATGGAGGGTCTTCTGATAGCCGGGCATGGCGGCGAGGATGCGCTTGGAGGGCGCGGTCTGCGGGCTGTCGTTGATGTCTTCCGGCGCAGTCGTCGCGCTCACCGCACACAATGGTTCCAGCACTCGATCATCGTCCGTCCAGTCGGCGAAAGCCTCGACGCGGACGAATAGCAGCGCCTCGAACTCATGCACCAGCAAATTGGGGATGAAGTTGCGTTGGCCGATGTCCTGAGCCAGGGCAGCTTCGAGAAACTCGGCCTTCTGCCGGCCGCTGCCCATCGCTGGGTAGTCAGCGCTGTACTTGCCAGGGAAGTCGCCGGGCAGTGCATAGAGGTCGAACAGGGTAGATACGTGGGCACTAGCGTCCTGCTTGCAGAGTTTGTCGATCTGCGGTTTCACCTTGGCATAGCTGACCACCCCGCCCTTGTGGCCGGGGCTGGTACTGACAATGATCGGCACCAGGTACAGCCCCTGCCGGGCGTAATGAGGCATCAGTAGCTCGTTAACGAAGGCCTCTTCGGTCTGTCCTTCGACCAACAGATAGACCCGACTCATCGTCCAGGCCTCCCGCCCAATAGGTTCTTCTTCCAAAGGTCGACCAAGCTGTAGTCAGCCAGCCACTCGGCCAGGACTGAGATATCCGGACGCACGAAGGTGGAGGCTCCGCCACGCTTGTCGACCACAATCAGGTCTTCAGCGTCGAACTCGTTGACCAGCTCGACCGACTGGGTGGAAACGATCAGCTGGTGCTGCTGGGCTGCCGACTTCATCAGGCCGCCCAGCACACTGATCGCGAACGGGTGCAGGCCTAACTCCGGCTCATCGATCAGGATAGCCGCCGGCATGAACTCTTCCGGCTGCAGCAGCACGGTGGCCAGGCAGATGAAGCGCAGAGTGCCGTCAGACAAGGCGCTCGCGGTGAACGGCTCGTCCTGGCCCTGTTCGCTCCATTCGAGCTGAATCTTTTCCCGGTTGTCGACGGTCGGGCGCAAGTGGAAATCGCCGAAGAAGGGCGCCACCAGGCGGATAGTCTTGACGATACGGCGATAGTGCTCTTCGTGATGGTTCTTCAGGCGCAGCAGGAAGGCTGCCAAGTTGCGACCGTCGTCGCGCAGGTATTCGTTGTCGTTGAGGTTATGGATCTGCTTGACCAGAGCGCTGCTGCTGGTGTCATGGAAGTGGTAAAGACGCCAGCTGCGCATTGCAGGAACGACGTGTCGGTAGATCAATGTCTTGTTTTTTTGGCTTTCCGCATAGGACTCAAAATGGCCTGACGTCGGGCGCCAGTCTCCATGTGCATTCCACCAAAGCGCCTCACGATCAAACATCATGCGGTTGTCCTGAGTGGGGCGCAGGGTGAAGCGGTAACCGTTGTTGCCGAAATACAGCTCGGCATGCATTACCTCGGTCTTCTTGCGTCCGAAATGCAGCAGAGCATCCGGACCACCTGCGAGGCCAACGGCAGTCTGCAGCTGCTGGTCCAGAATCCGACCGATCAACCGGAAAAAACCGATCAGGTTGGACTTGCCTGCACCGTTGGCACCGATCAACACGTTGAGCCGGCCCAACTCCAGCTCGCAATCGGCGATGGACTTGTAGCCGCGCAGCACCAGTCGCGAGATCTGATCCGAGTCGTTGACCTGCTTAATCATGTAGAGGCCTTCCTGTTGCACATATGCCTTGTCATTGCAGTACCCACTCCACCGTGAACAGGGTGACTTCCTGTACCTGTTGCTGCAGCTGCTGCTCTAGCTGATCGATCAGCTCGTTGCGCTCTGCATCGATCTCATCCTGACGAGCATACAGCTCGCGGCGCAGCTTGTTGCGCTTGCCCTCCAGCTCACGCTGCTGCTTCTGGTAGCCGAGCTTCTCCTCCAGCGTCGCCGCGGTCGCCGCGATTCGGCGCACTTCCTTGATATCTCCATCAATCGCCTTGATTTCCTGCTCCAGCCCCAGCTTGAGGTCTTCAGCCCAGGCGTCGAGCTTGGCGAGTTCTTGATCGAAGTAGCCCATGTTGCGCTGGTTGATCTCGCGCAGCAGCTGATTCTTGCGCTGCTCCAAGTCGTCGGCCAACAGTGTATTTCCGGCTGCCGCGTAGTCACCCTGCTCCAGACATGCCGGCAGGCGCAGCAGCTTTTCTGGATCATCCTCGGGCAGCGCCTGCCCGTCAGCCGTGACGGCGGAAACCACCAGATGCTGTTCTAGGTTGCCCAGCGCCTCGACGGAAAACAGTTTCAGGGTCAGCCAGCCACACTGGCCACGCAAGGGCTCCAGGGTACTGATCCGGGTTCCATAGCCGGCGTAGTCGAATACCAGTTTGGCGGCGGGTTGCTGATCGAGCGGACGGCTCTTGGCCTGGTCGATCACCCAGGCAGCCAGCGGGTGGCCTAGACGATACAGATGCGAATCACCGGCACGGCGTGGCAGTTCATAACGCCCCAAAGCAATGCCGGGAGCACTACCGGCCGGTATCCTGCGCAGCTCGAAGCTGTCGCCCCCGAAGTACGCATAGTCGTCGAGTTCGGCGCGGGTCAGATCGAGCAGCAGCCTTTCGAAACGGTTACGCGTGCTGCTGCTGTCTTCGGCCCGGATACGCAGCTTGTCCTGCACCTCTTCGTCGAAGTTCTCCAGCAGTACCTGTCGGGTCTTGACCATCGCCTCGCTGATTTCGCCAGACAGTTGCAACTGCAGCTGCTCGAAGCTGCGCTTGATCTCTTCGGGGTCACGGCAGTTCTGGTAAATGTCGGCAATGCGACGCTCGAAGTCGACACCGGAACCGATGGAGCCCAGCACCTCGTCGCTTGCGCCGAATACGCCCTCGAACAGCTGGAATTTCTCAGCCAGAAGTTCGTATACCCGAGCGTCCGCTTCATTGCTGCGGTCGACGAAGTTCACCACCACCACATCGTGCTTCTGGCCATAGCGGTGACAGCGGCCAATGCGCTGCTCGATGCGCTGTGGGTTCCAGGGCAGGTCGTAGTTGATCACCAGCGAGCAGAACTGCAGGTTGATACCTTCAGCACCCGCTTCTGTGGCGATCATGATGGTGCCGCGCTCCTTGAAGTGCTCGACCAGCGCGGCGCGGGTATCGGCGGTCTTGGAGCCGGTGATGCGATCACTGTCGGCGTGACGCTGCAGCCAGTCCTTGTAAATGCGCTGGGCCGTGGCATCGGTGTTAGTACCATTGAACAGCACGATGCCGTCGCCATAAGGCGTGTCGGCCAGCAACGACAGCAGGTAGTCCTGGGTACGCCGCGACTCAGTGAAAATGATGGCCTTGCGTGCGGCGCCTAGGCGTTCGAGCTCGGCAAAGGCACGCTCCAGGGCGATCAGCAGGGCCTTGCCCTTGGCGTTCTCGCGGATGCTGGTGGCCAGGTTCTTGAACCGCTGCAGCTCGGCGATTTCAGCGGCGATGGCATCACGCTCGCCAGCGCTCAGAGTCACGACTTCTTCGCTGTCCAGCTCCTTTTCACTTTCATCGGCCAGCTCATCGAGGCCTTCGTAGTCCTCATCCAGAGTCTGGGTGAGATCGATGACTTCAGACGCTTTATCGAGGTTTCCCTGCAGGCGTCTGGCCATTGTGTCCAGCGCTCCGGCTATCGCATGGGTCGAAGACGCCAGCAGTTTCCAAAGCACCAGAGAAATCAGTTGCCGCTGGCCTTCGGGCAGGGCATTGAGGTTCGGGCGACGCAGGTATTCGGCCACCAGACCGGAGAGCTCACGCTCCTCCTGGCTGGGGGTGAACTCCTGAACAATCGCGCGCCTTGCGGTATAGGGAACGTACTGCTGCACCTGACGGCGCAGGGTGCGCTTGCAGACGCTGCCCAAGCGCTGCCGCAGACCAGCAAAGGCCTGCTCTCGGGCGGTGTTAACAAACTGGGCGCGGAAGCTGTCGATATCGCCAAAGACTCGGTCATCGATCATGCTGACCAGTCCGTACAGTTCGAGCAGAGAATTCTGCAGCGGCGTTGCAGTCAGCAGCACCTTGGAATGTACGTGGGCCAGGGCGTCCTTCAGCGTCTTGCCGATTACGTTGTTGTTCTTGTAGACGTTGCGCAAGCGATGCGCCTCATCCAGTACCACCAGATCCCAGGCAATGGCCTTGACGTCCTTCGCCTTGGCCTTGGCAAATTGGTAGGAGCAGATAACCGGACCGCTAGCGAACACGAAGGGATTTCTGACGCCTTGCTTGCGAAGCGTATTGTAGCTCTTGGTTTCCAAGATCAGGCCGTGCAGATTGAACTTGTCCTGCAACTCCTGGTGCCATTGCTTGCGCAGGTTAGCCGGAACGATGATCAAGAGGTGCCGACGACGTTCGGCCCAACGCTGGGAAATGACCAGCCCGGCCTCGATGGTCTTGCCCAGCCCCACCTCATCGGCCAGGATCACTCCACGGGACAGCGGATTGCGACAGGCAAACAGCGCCGCATCGACCTGATGAGGATTGAGATCGACCTGCGAATCGACTAGCGTTGAGGCAAGCGATTCAACCGAATCCCCTGCAGCTCGTCGGGTCAGCAGCCAAGCGTAGTACTGGCGCTGGTGTTCGGTAAGGATGGCCAATAGCTTCGCGCTCCATGCTCAAAGATACTTTTCAAGTACAAAGACAACCAAAACCTTCGGTTCCGTATCAGCTCAGAATACAGAAAAGCCAATCTCAATTGGCAACCAATTGGCAACCAGGGAGGCGCTCTTTAACAGCCTTCCCAAAATCGTCAGGCATAAAAAAATCCAGTCACCGCTAAGTGACTGGATTTTCTAGGGTTTTTTGGTCGGGACGGAGTGATTCGAACACTCGACCCCTTGCACCCCATGCAAGTGCGCTACCGGGCTGCGCTACGCCCCGACGGTGCTTTCGGGTGACTGAAAGCGGGAGGAACTATACATTAAGCTTTTGAAATAAGGCAACTTTTTCTTGGCCTTACTTCTTCAGTACATGCAAAACATCCTCGAGCTCGGAAATCATCTGTTTGATCAGCTGACGATACTGAGTGGTGTCGTCCTTGGCTTCGTCACCAGAAAGGCGCTGACGTGCGCCACCGATGGTGAAGCCTTGATCGTACAGGAGTGCACGAATCTGCCGAATCATCAGCACATCCTGACGCTGGTAATAGCGACGGTTACCCCGCCGCTTTACCGGATTCAGCTGTGGGAATTCCTGTTCCCAGTAACGTAGAACGTGGGGCTTGACCGCGCAGAGTTCGCTGACCTCACCAATGGTGAAGTAGCGTTTGCCGGGAATTGCCGGTAGTTCGTCGTTATGACTTGGTTCCAGCATAGGCCTCGACCCTGGCTTTCAATTTTTGCCCTGGACGAAAAGTGACCACACGGCGAGCCGTGATTGGAATCTCTTCCCCTGTTTTCGGGTTACGGCCGGGTCGCTGGCGCTTGTCGCGCAAGTCGAAATTGCCGAACCCGGACAGCTTGACCTGTTCGTTCAGCTCAAGAGCCTGGCGGATCTCTTCAAAAAACAGCTCCACCAGTTCCTTGGCTTCCCGTTTGTTCAGGCCGAGCTCTTCATACAGACGTTCCGCCATCTCAGCTTTCGTCAGAGCCCCCATACGCTACTTCCTTAACGTGGCGTTGAACCTTTGTTCGAGGCAGGTGAGGATGTTTTGCGTAGTAGTACTCACCTCATCGTCATTAAGAGTGCGCGATGGATGTTGCCAGGTCAAGCCAACAGCAAGGCTTTTTCTATGCGGATCAATACCTTTACCGTGATAGACGTCAAATAGCTTGAGGTCTGTCAGCCATTCGCCCGCAGTTTCTCGGATTGCCGACAACACGGCTTCGGCCGGCTGCTCGCGATCGACCAGCAGCGCCAGGTCACGACGCACTTCAGGGAAGCGAGACAATTCGCTGAACGCAGGCATACGACCAGCAGCGACTTCGGCCAGCACCAGCTCGAAGAGGAACACCGGCTGATCCAGGCCCAGGGTCTTGGTCAGCTCCGGATGCAAGGCTCCGATGAAGCCGACCAGACGCCCTTCCCTCTCGATACGAGCGGTCTGGCCTGGATGCAGAGCAGGATGCTCGCCCGGCACGAAGCTGAATGCATCGGCCGCGCCGGCATAACCCAGCAACGCCTCGACATCAGCCTTCAGATCATAGAAATCGACGCTCTCACGGCCGTTGGCCCAGCCTTCCGGCAGACGGCTGCCAGTGATCACACCCGCAAGCATGGCCTCCTGCTGCAGACCTTCCAACTGGCCGACGAAGCGCAAGCCGCTTTCGAACAGGCGCACACGCGACTGCTGACGGTTGAGGTTGTGCTGCAGCGCCTTGACCAGGCCCGGCCATAGCGACGAACGCATGGCAGCCATATCGGCAGAGATCGGGTTAGCCAACTGCAGCGGCTCGACGCCAGGGGTGAACAGCTCGAACAGCTTAGGATCGATGAAGCTGTAGGTGATCGCTTCCTGGTAGCCACGGGCGACCAGCAGGCGACGCAGAGCCGGCAGTTCGGCACGCGCTTCGGCCTTGGCCTGTGGCGCCAAGCGAGCCTGCGGGTAACGCACCGGCAGGCGATTGTAGCCATACAGGCGGCCCAACTCTTCGATCAGGTCCACTTCCAGACTGATATCGAAGCGGTGGCTCGGCACGCTGACCTGCCATTGACCGGAGCCCTGAGCGCTGACGCCCAGCCCCAGTGCGGCGAGCAGACGTTCGACTTCGGCACCGTCCATGTCCATACCCAGCATCTGACTGATGCGCTCGGCACGCAGCGTGATGGGCGCCACCTTGGGCAGATCGGCCTCGCTGGCGACCTCGATGATCGGCCCAGCTTCACCGCCGACGATCTCCAGCAGCAGCGCAGTGGCGCGCTCCATCGCCTTGCGCGCCAACTGCGAATCGACACCACGCTCGAAGCGGTGCGAAGAGTCGGTATGCAGACCATAGGAACGGGCCTTGCCGGCTACGGCGATGGTGTCGAAGAAAGCGCTTTCCAGGAACAGGTCACGCGTCTTGTCGCTCACACCGCTGTGTTCACCACCCATTACGCCAGCAATGGCCAGAGCACGACCATGGTCGGCGATCACCAGGGTGTCAGCGCGCAGGCTGACTTCCTGGCCATCGAGCAGCACCAGCTTCTCGCCCTCTTCCGCCATGCGTACGCGAATGCCGCCGTTGAGCTCGGCGAGATCGAAAGCATGCATCGGCTGACCCAGCTCGAGCATCACGTAATTGGTGATATCCACTGCTGCATCGATACTGCGGATATCGGACCGGCGCAGGCGCTCGACCATCCACAGCGGGGTCGGCCTGGACAGGTCGACGTTGCGTACCACGCGCCCCAGATAGCGCGGGCAAGCATTGCCCGCCAGCACCTCGACCGGACGCACTTCATCGTGGGCGGGCGCTACGGCTTCGACAGCCACCGGCGAAACTGCGGCGCCGTACATAGCTCCGACTTCGCGAGCGAGGCCAGCGAGCGACAGGCAGTCGCCACGATTGGGGGTCAGGCCGATCTCGATGCTGGCATCGTCGAGACTCAGGTAGGCCCGGATGTCCTGCCCGGCAGGCGCATCCGCCGCCAGCTCCATCAGGCCGCTATTGTCTTCGCTGACCTGCAGCTCGGAAGCCGAGCACAGCATGCCCTGCGACTCCACGCCACGCAGCTTGGCCTTCTTGATCTTGAAGTCGCCCGGCAGCTCGGCACCGATCATGGCGAACGGAATCTTGATGCCGGCACGGGCATTGGGCGCACCGCAGACGACCTGGAAGGTCTCGGCGCCATTGCTCACCTGGCACACGCGCAGCTTGTCGGCATCCGGGTGCTGTTCGGCACTGAGGATCTCACCGACCACCACACCACTGAAGGCACCGGCCACCGGCTGCACCGCATCGACCTCTAGGCCGACCATGGACAGGCGCGCCACCAACTCCTCACGGGATACGTCGGGGTTCACCCAGCTGCGCAGCCACTGTTCACTGAATTTCATCCTGCTCTCCTAAATCTGCTCAGACGATCTGCTACTAGCGAAACTGCTCAAGAAAACGCAGATCGTTATCAAAGAAGATGCGCAGGTCGTTGACGCCATAACGGAGCATGGTCAGCCGCTCTACCCCCATACCAAATGCGAAACCCTGATACCGCTCTGGATCGATACCACTCATACGCAGCACGTCCGGGTGAACCATTCCGCAACCCAGCACTTCAAGCCAGGATTGAGACTCCTGCCCGTCCTTACGAACCACCCGGCGAATGTCCACCTCGGCCGATGGTTCGGTAAAGGGGAAGAAAGAGGGCCTGAAACGCACTTCCAGATCCGCCTCAAAGAATGCCCGCAGAAACTGCTCTATGGTGCCCTTGAGATCGGCAAAGCTCACACCTTCATCGATAAGCAGCCCCTCAACCTGATGAAACATCGGCGAGTGAGTCTGATCGGAGTCGCAACGATAAACACGCCCAGGGCAAATGATGCGAATCGGCGGCTGCTGCGATTCCATGGTGCGCACCTGCACCGGCGAGGTGTGAGTGCGCAGCAGCATGTTCGCATTGAAATAGAAGGTATCGTGCATCGCCCGGGCCGGGTGGTGACCGGGAATATTGAGCGCTTCAAAGTTGTGGTAGTCGTCTTCGACTTCCGGGCCTTCCGCCACGCTGTAACCGATGTGCGAAAAAATCTGCTCGATACGTTCCAGCGTGCGGGTTAGTGGGTGCAGACCACCGGACGCCTGGCCACGGCCAGGCAGAGTCACATCGATACGCTCGGAGGCCAGCTTCTCGGCGAGCAGAGCCTGCTCAAGCACGGATTTGCGGGCATTCAGAGCGTCTTGCACCTGGTTCTTGGCAGTATTGATCAGGGCGCCGGCCTGCGGGCGCTCTTCAGCCGACAGCTTGCCCAGGGTCTGCATCAGGGCTGTCAGCTCGCCTTTCTTGCCAAGGTACTGAACCCGGAGCTGTTCCAGGGCATTGACATCTTCGCTTTGTTGCACGGTCTCGAGCGCTTGGGAGACCAATGCATCCAGATTTTCCATTTACAGACTCCAGATACGAAATAGGGGAAGAGCTGTTAAGGCTCTTCCCCTATCTTTGACGTTGCCACCGGGCGAGCCCGGTGATTGTCGGGGGACTTAAGCCAGAACGGCCTTAGCTTTCTCGACAATCGCAGCAAACGCCGCTTTTTCGTTCACTGCCAGATCAGCCAGAACCTTACGGTCGATTTCGATCGACGCTTTCTTCAGGCCAGCGATCAGACGGCTGTAGGACAGACCGTTGACGCGAGCACCAGCGTTGATACGAGCGATCCACAGTGCGCGGAACTGACGTTTTTTCTGACGACGGTCACGGTAGGCATATTGACCAGCCTTGATGACAGCCTGCTTGGCAACACGGAACACACGCGAACGAGCGCCGTAGTAGCCTTTAGCCAGTTTCAGAATCTTTTTGTGACGAGCACGAGCGATAACGCCACGCTTAACACGAGCCATGAGTAATTACCTCTAAGTATCTTGACCGATTAACGAACGCGCAGCATGCGCTCGACTTTAGCTTTGTCCGACGGACCGATCAGCGAGCTGCCACGCAGCTGGCGCTTACGTTTCGTGGACATCTTGGTCAGGATGTGGCTCTTGAAAGCGTGCTTGTGCTTGAAGCCTGTAGCAGTCTTCAGGAAGCGCTTCGCAGCGCCGCTCTTGGTTTTCATTTTTGGCATGTTTTGTACTCCGCATTCATTAACAACTGATAACCATCAGGCCTGCCAGTGCCCGGTAGATTATTTACGCTTCTTGGGTGCGATGACCATCATCAGCTGGCGTCCTTCCAGCTTAGGATGCTGTTCTACGGTGCCGATTTCAGCGAGGTCAGCTTCGACCCGCTTCAACAGCTCCATACCCAGTTCCTGGTGAGCCATCTCACGACCGCGGAATCTCAGAGATACCTTGGCCTTGTCCCCGTCTTCAAGGAAACGTACCAGGTTGCGTAGTTTTACCTGGTAATCCCCATCTTCCGTCCCTGGACGAAACTTGATTTCTTTAATCTGCTGCTGGTGCTGGTTCTTCTTGGCGATAGCAGCCTGCTTCTTCTTCTCGAACAGGTGCTTGCCGTAGTCCATGATGCGGCAAACTGGCGGTACTGCATCAGCCGAGATCTCTACCAGATCCAGCTTGGCTTCTTCAGCCACGCGCAATGCCTCATCGATCGAAACAACACCGATCTGCTCGCCATCTGCACCAATCAGGCGCACTTCACGAGCGGTGATGTTTTCGTTGATCGGCGCCTTAGGGGCGGCCCGCTTGTCCTGTCTCATTTCACGCTTAATAGTTATTACTCCAAATCTTGGCGACCACGCCGGGAAACCGCTTGCTGCAACTGTGCGGCGAACTGCTCGATGGGCAGAGAGCCCAGATCGACGCCTTCACGGGTACGGACAGCAACGGATCGAGTCTCGACTTCCCGATCTCCAATAACCAAGAGATAGGGAACCTTGAGCAAGGTATGCTCGCGGATTTTAAAGCCGATCTTTTCGTTTCTCAAGTCAACCTTGGCACGAAAACCGCTTTGATTGAGAGTTTTCTCGACTTCCCGGGCAAAATCGGCCTGCTTGTCGGTGATATTCATGATCACCGCCTGGGTTGGAGCGAGCCAAGCCGGGAAAGAACCGGCGTAGTGCTCGATCAGCATCCCGATGAAACGCTCGAACGAACCAAGGATCGCACGGTGCAACATGACCGGACGCTTGCGGTTGTTGTCTTCGGCAATGTAGCTGGCATCCAGACGCTCCGGCAGGTTCGGATCGTACTGCAGCGTACCGCACTGCCAGTTACGACCCAGGCAATCACGCAGGGTGAATTCGATCTTCGGACCGTAGAAGGCACCCTCGCCCGGCTGATATTCCCAGGCCAGACCGGATTCATTCAGCGCCTCGGCCAGCGCACCTTCGGCGCGATCCCAGAGCTCGTCGGAGCCCACGCGCTTGGCAGGGCGGGTCGAGAGTTTCATGGCGATATCACTGAAACCGAAGTCCGCATAGACCTGCAGGGTCAGTTTGATGAAGTCGGCCGCCTCTTTCTTCACCTGATCTTCGGTGCAGAAGATGTGCGCGTCGTCCTGCACGAAGCCACGCACGCGCATGATGCCGTGCAATGCACCGGACGGCTCGTTGCGGTGGCAAGCACCGAATTCGGCGAGACGCAGCGGCAGGTCGCGGTAGGACTTCAGGCCCTGATTGAAGATCTGTACGTGGCACGGGCAGTTCATCGGCTTGACCGCATAATCGCGGTTTTCCGAAGCCGTGGTGAACATGTTCTCGGCGTAGTTGGACCAGTGCCCTGAGCGCTCCCAGAGGATGCGATCGACCACCTGCGGCGTGCGTACCTCGACGTAGCCATTCTCACGCTGCACCTGGCGCATGTACTGCTCCAGCACCTGATAGACAGTCCAGCCATTGGGGTGCCAGAACACCATGCCCGGCGCTTCTTCCTGCAGGTGGAACAGATCCAGCTGCTTGCCGATGCGACGGTGATCGCGCTTCTCGGCCTCCTCGATGCGCTGGATATAGGCAGCCAGCTGCTTCTTGTCCGCCCAGGCCGTGCCGTATACACGCTGCAGCTGCTCGTTCTTCGAGTCACCGCGCCAGTAGGCACCGGAAATACGGGTCAGCTTGAATGCCTTGAGAAAACGCGTGTTCGGCACGTGCGGGCCGCGACACATGTCGACGTACTCTTCATGGAAATACAGACCCATGGCCGTTTCGTCCGGCATGTCGTCGATCAGACGCAGCTTGTATTCCTCGCCACGCGACTTGAACAGCTCAATGACCTCGGCACGCGGTGTCATCTTCTTGATGACGTCGTAGTCCTTCTCGATCAACTCGGCCATGCGCTTTTCGATGGCCGCCATATCTTCCGGCGTGAAGGGACGATCGATGGCGATGTCGTAATAGAAGCCTTCGTCAATGACCGGCCCGATCACCATCTTGGCGTTCGGATACAGCTGCTTGACGGCATGCCCAACCAGGTGAGCACAGGAGTGGCGGATGATTTCCAGCCCCTCTTCGTCTTTCGGCGTGATGATCTGCAGGGTGGCATCGGTATCGATCACATCACAGGCATCAACCTGCTTGCCGTTTACCTTGCCAGCCAAGGTGGCCTTGGCGAGACCTGCACCAATGGACTGCGCGACCTCCAGCACGGATACCGGATGATCGAACGAACGCTGACTGCCGTCGGGAAGAGTAATGATGGGCATGGCGCCTCCTCTCCTAGTGGTGACCCCTACCAAAGGTCACGTGGGTTGGGATGAGCCAGGAAGCGATTCAGCGGTATACCCACCTAACGATGGCAGGAGCCCGAAGGCCAACCAGTCCGAACCAGAGTCACTGGAAGTAAAAGAGTGCGGATGCTTTCAGAAAGCCTGAGCCCTGACAAGCTGCCGCTTGAAACAAAACACGCAAAAACCTGATGCATCATCGCCCGAAAAAATCGAGCAATAAAAAAGGGGTCGCTTAGCGACCCCTTTTTATCGATTTGGTAGGCACAATTGGACTCGAACCAACGACCCCCACCATGTCAAGGTGGTGCTCTAACCAACTGAGCTATGTGCCTTCGATGGGTGCGCATTCTACGCAGATCTTTTTGGCCGTCAACAGGTTTTTTCGCTAACTCACTGAAATAGGCCAATTTTTTATCGAAACCGGATCGTTGAATATTTTGCACGGACACTAGCCGGCTATTTTCAACTCAGGTAGCATCGGTTCATTCGTAAAAAATAAAGAACAGAGGTTCAAAATGGCGCACACGGCCTATCCACAATCCTATTACGCCGCTTCAGCCAACCCCGTCCCACAACGCCCTACCCTGCAAGGCGAAGTGGAAACCGATGTATGCATCATCGGTGCGGGCTACACCGGTCTTTCCACTGCGCTGTTCCTGCTGGAGAACGGCTTCAAGGTGAGCATCGTCGAAGCGGCCAAGGTCGGCTTCGGTGCGTCGGGTCGTAATGGCGGACAGATCGTCAACAGCTACAGCCGCGACATCGACGTGATCGAGCGGACGGTCGGCCCCAAGCAGGCGCAATTGCTCGGACAGATGGCGTTCGAGGGCGGGCGAATCATCCGTGAGCGCATCGCCAAGTACGACATCAAATGCGACCTGAAGGATGGCGGCGTGTTCGCGGCGCTGACTGCCAAGCAGATGGGGCACCTGGAATCGCAGAAGAAACTGTGGGAGCGCTACGGCCATACCCAACTGGAACTGATGGATACGGCGCGTATCCGCGAAGTCGTTGCCACCGAGAACTATATCGGCGGCATGCTGGACATGAGCGGCGGCCATATCCATCCGCTGAATCTGGCGCTCGGCGAAGCGGCTGCGGTCGAATCGCTCGGCGGTGTGATCTATGAACAGTCCCCTGCTACCCGCATCGACCGCGGCGCCAACCCGGTGGTGCATACCCCGGAAGGTCGAATCAAGGCCAAGTTCGTGGTGGTCGCGGGTAACGCCTATCTGGGTAATCTGGTACCGGAACTCGCGTCCAAGTCGATGCCGTGCGGCACTCAGGTGATCACCACCGAGCCGCTGTCCGACGAAGTCGCGGCTAGCCTGTTGCCGCAGGACTACTGCGTGGAAGACTGCAACTACCTGCTCGACTACTACCGTCTGACTGGCGACAAGCGCCTGATCTACGGTGGCGGCGTGGTCTATGGCGCGCGCGACCCGGCCAACATCGAGGCGATCATCCGCCCGAAGATGCTCAAGACTTTCCCGCAATTGAAGGACGTGAAGATCGATTTCGCCTGGACCGGCAACTTCCTGCTGACGCTTTCGCGCCTGCCGCAAGTGGGCCGTATCGGCGACAACATCTACTACTCGCAAGGCTGCAGCGGCCATGGCGTCACCTACACGCACCTGGCGGGCAAGGTGCTGGCGGAAGCGTTGCGTGGTCAGGCCGAGCGTTTCGATGCGTTCGCCGGGTTGCCGCACTATCCCTTCCCGGGCGGACGGATGTTCCAAGCCCCCTTCAGCGCCCTCGGCGCCTGGTACTACACGTTGCGTGACAAGCTCGGCGTGTAATCCCGGCCATCAACGAAAACGGCGCCCGATGGCGCAGTTTTCGTTTGCATCATGGACAGGCCGGCAAGGCCTGACATTGCCCGGCAGAACCACCGACATTCGGTGGCGCAGCGAAGCGCGGATCCTCCGGAGCCAGGCGCTGCGCACAGGCCTGAGCCTGCTGCGCCTCACGGGCGCAAGCCTGTTCCCCGAGCACCTGCGACAGATTGAACCAACCGGCGGCGAAATCCGGCTCGCGCTTGAGGCTCTCACGCAATGCCTGCTCGGCGCCCTTGCGGTCACCATCGGCGTAGCGGCTGTTGCTCAGGGCGAACCAGGGCAGCGCCTGCTCCGGCCAGGCCTCCGTCGCTCGGCGATAGGCGCGCCGCGCCGGTTGGGCGTTGCCGGTCTGCTCGAGATCGTTGGCGGCCTTCATCCAGACATGCATATCGACCTGTGCCGGCAGGCGCTCCGGTGGCAGGGTCACTACCGCCCAACGACCACCGCGCGCCCAGGTTCTGTCGAAACTGTTGAAGCTGTCTTCGAGACGGCGTGTGGTAGCAGAACGCAAAATCAACGTGCGCTCACGGCGGTCGTAACCGACCACCACCGCGAAATGCCATTGCGGATACCAGTCGAACGCCAGGTTCTGCAGCACCAGCACCGGGTTACCGGCGGCCACTTCGGCGAGCACCGCCTCCAGGCGTGGCTGCAGCGGATACACCAGCATCTCGTGATTGCGCGCCGCGGCGACCATCTCCACCTGCAGGCTGCCTTCACGGCTGGGGATGTAGACCTTGTCCTTGAGCGCGCCCGGTGTGGTCAGCACGCCGCGCTGGTTGAGCATGGTGGCCAAAGCCGCCGGCCCGCACTGGAAGGCGTCCTGAGGGAAGAAGGGAACGTCGGTGAGTTCTACCCGCTCAGGCAGACGCTCGGCCTCCGGTGATAACACCGGAGACCGAGCGCAGGCTGTGAGTAGAACGATCGAAGCGATACAGCAGAGGCAAATCAGCGATTTATGCATTTGACGAAATTGAAGATGTTGGTGGCGCACAGCATATCAGTGATGATGAAGATCACCAGAAACAACACGATGATGCCGACCACCCCCGCACCTGCCGGCGCCTGATCCAGCTGCTGGTTGAACTGCGCCAGCTCGGCCGGGGTCAGGCTGGCGATACGCGATTCGACCTGATCACGGTCGACGCCCATGGCCACCAGCTTCTCCTTCACCTGCTCGTCGTCGAGCATGGCCATCAGTTGCTGCTGATCGACCTTGTGCTGCTGCTCGGCGATCACCTCGTGAGTGCCGACCATCGCCGCATTCGCGGCAGGAATCTGCACCACCAGCAGCAGGTGAAACAGCGCGGTAATGGCTGCCAGACGGCGCATAACGGGGTTCATGGAAATTGTCATTGTGGTTATCTCCTGAGGGACGAGGTAGCCAATAGACAGCCTCCAAATCGCTCGGGTTCACTCCATCAGTCTGCGCGGGTTCACATTTCCATCAGAAGCTGGCTGAGCACCGCACGCAGCTTGCCTGGCTTGACCGGCTTGTTCAGCAGCGGTGCACCCAGCGCCTGCAGCTCGCGACGACAGGCATCGCTGCGATCAGCGCTGATGATCAGCGCCGGAATCAGCCTGGAAAATTCGTCACGCAGCTGCTGAATCACCTGGCAACCAAGCACCCCGTGATCGAGGTGAAAATCCGCCAGAATCACTTCCGGCGCCCTGCCCTGCAGACGCTGCAGCGCCTCGGGAAGATCAACGGCCGTCACCACCTCGCAGCCCCACTGTCGGAGCAGTGCGTCCATGCTGTGAAGGATGTCCACTTCGTTGTCGATCACCAACAAGCGCCGGCCCGGCAGGGGATTGCCGAGCAGCGGCTGCGCCACGGATTGCACCTGACGCCGTGGAGCCTCCTGCGCCAGCGGCACACGGATGCTGAAGACCGAACCGCGCCCCGGCAGCGAGCGCACCTGCACCGGGTAGCCCAGCATGCGCGCGATACGCTCGACGATGGCGAGGCCCAGGCCGACGCCCTTGCGCTCGGCGGCGCGCCCGACCTCCAGTTGGTTGAACTCGAGAAAGATCTTGTCCAACTGATCGGCCGCAATGCCCCGGCCGCTGTCCCACACCTGCAGCTCGACGAATGCGCCACGGCGCCGTGCACCGAGCAACACGCCGCCCTGCTCGGTGTAACGGCAGGCATTGCTGAGGAAGTTGCGCAAAATGCGTGTCAGCAGACGGAAATCGGTGTGTACCGCATAACTCGGGACTCGCGCTCGTAGCCGCAAACCACTGGCCGAGGCCACGCTTTCGAATTCAGATACCAGCGGCGCGAGTACCTCTTCCAGGCGATAGACATCGAGATCCGGCTTGATCGCCGCCTGATCCAGCTTGGAAATGTCCAGCAGATCCGCCAGCAGATCTTCGGCACCTTCCAGGGCCAGGTGGCTGCGCTCCACCAGGTTCTGCTCGGCACTCGGCAGTTCACGCTCACGTAGCGTGGAGATCAACAAGCGCGCCGCGTTAAGTGGCTGCAGCAAGTCATGACTGGCCGCGGCCAGGTACTTGTCCTTGCTGCGGTTGGCCGCCTCGGCGGCGTCGCGCGCCTCGCGCAGGGCCAGCTCGATGCGTTCGCGCTCCTCGATCTGCCGCTGCAGGTTGCGGTTGGATTCGAGCAACTCGAAGGTGCGCGACGCGACGCGACGCTCCAGTTCGTCATTGAGTTGTTGCAGGCGCTGCTGCGCCTGCTTGCGCTCGGTGATATCGGCGACGAAGCCTTCGAAGATGCCCTCGCCTTCAGGCTTGAGCAGCAGGTTCATCAACACGTCGATGGTGCTGCCATCGCGCCTGCGCAGGCGCGTCTCGTAGCCGAGCAGAGTCTGGCCCTGGCTCAGTCGCTGGCGAATCACTTCCAGCTCGTCGAAGCCGCCAACGAACAGGTGCCGAGCCAGATCGCCCGGCGACCACAGCACCTGCTGCGGGTCGTCATAACCGAGCATGCGCGCCATCGCCGGATTGGCCGCCAGTACGCCGTCCTGCAGGCTGGCCTGGATGATGCCGTGTACGGCGTGTTCGAACAGCCATTTATAGCGATTGCGCTCGACTTCCAGCTCTTCCAGGCGCGCCAGCAGCTCGGGGTAATGACTCTTGCGCGCCGACTGGCTGCCGAGCCCCAGCAGCCCGGCAAGCGCTTCGTCAGAGCGCCTCGCCATAGACCACCTCGACGTCACGCTGGGTCGATTCACGCGGATTGGTGAGGATGCACGGGTCGTCCATCGCATGACTGGACAGGAACGGAATGTCCGAAGTGCTCACGCCGTGCAAGCTGAGCGTCTCGCGGAAACCCATGGCGTGCTTGAAGGCGATCAGGTGCTCGACCAGGCGCTGGCGAATCTGCGCATGGTTGAGCCCACGGCAGTCGATGCCGAGGGTCTCGGCAATGACCTTGAAACGCTCCGGCGCCGCGCTGTAGTTGAACGCCACCACGTGTTCGACCAGCACGGCATTGCACAGGCCGTGCGGCAGGTCGAGGAAGCCACCGAGGCTGTGGCTCATGGCGTGCACCGCACCGAGAATCGCGTTGGAGAAGGCCAGGCCGGCCTGCATGCTGCCGAGCATGATCTTCTCGCGCAGGGCAATGTCGCCCGGGTTAGCGATCATCTGCACCAGGTTGCCGTTTATCAGGCGCATGGCTTCCAGCGCGTGCGGGTCGGTCAGCGGGCCATGGCCGGTGGAGACGAACGCCTCGATGGCATGCACCATGGCATCGATGCCGGTGCAGGCCGACAGGAACGGATCCATGCTCAGCGTGGTTTCCGGATCGATCAGCGACACGTCCGGCACCACGGCCTTGCTGACGATGGAGAACTTCATCCGCTCCTGCTGGTTGGAGATGATCACGAACTGCGACACGTCGGCCGAGGTGCCGGCGGTAGTCGGGATCAGGATCAGTGGCGGGCTGGGCACGCGAATGGTGTCCACGCCTTCGAATTCGAGAATGCTGCGGCCATGGGCAACGACGATGCCGATGCCCTTTGCGCAGTCCATCGGGCTACCGCCGCCGACCGCGACGATGACGTTGCAACCCTCGCTGCGATACAGCTCGGCGCCCTCCATCACCTCTTCCACGCGTGGGTTGGGCGATACCCTGGTGTACAGGCAGTAGGCAATGCCCTGGGCCTGCAGGCTGGCCTCGACATCGCCGGCCCAGCCAGCGGCAACCACACCGGGATCGGAGACGATCAGCACCTTGCGCGCGCCGAAGGTCTTGGCGTAGTTGCCGACGTTATGCCGGGAGCCGGCGCCAAAGATGATCTCGGGGGAAACGAACTTTCGCAGCTGATTCAATTCGTGGCTCATACAACGGCCTGAAATTTCTTGTTATGGAATGGCGATCAGCCTACTGCATTGCCCGGTTTATGCAATGCGACCTGCGCTTAGCCCAGACGTAGATAGAAGGCATGCTCGGCGCGCAGAGCCTCGGCCAGGTTCGCGGCCTGACGGAAACCGTGGCGTTCTTCTGCGAACAGGTGATATTCAACCGGGAAACCGCGCTGACGCAGCGCCTCGACCATGCTTTCGGTCTGGCTTGGCACCACCACGGCATCCAGCGCGCCCTGGAAAAAAATCACCGGTACCTTGATCCGCTCGGCCTGCAACAAGGGCGTGCGCTCTCGGTAGCGCTCGGCATCCTGCTCGGGGTCGCCGATCAGCCAGTCGAGATAATCCGCCTCGAACTTGTGGGTGACCCGGCGCAGCGCCAGCGGGTCGCTGACGCCGTAGAGACTGGCACCACCGCGTAGCTGCGGCAGCTCGACCAGTGCACGTAGCGCGCTGAAGCCGCCAGCGCTGCCACCGCGTACGAATACACGCTGCGGGTCGATACTGTCATTGCTGGCGAGCGAGTCGATGGCAGCGCGAATATCTTCCACTTCCAGCTCGCCCCACTGCCCTGCCAGACACAACCGATAGGCACGCCCATAACCGCTACTGCCGCGATAGTTGAGATCGAGTACGGCGTAGCCGCGTAGCGTCCAGAAAGCGATACGCGGGTCGAACACCGGGTAGCTGGCGGAAGTCGGGCCGCCGTGGAGGAAAATCACCAGCGGCGGCCGCCCGGCAGCAGGCCGAGGTGCGTAGAAGAATCCATGGCAGCGCTCGTCCTCGCCCAGCGCGCAGCTGAATAGCTGTGGCCGGGCCAACTGCGCTTCGCCCAGGGGTTGCTCGCCACCAGCCAGTATCCGTACCGCGCCGTCGGCCCTGCCGATCGCCAGCACCGCCGGCAGGCGATCTGGTGCGGCGGCGATACAGTAGAAATGTTCGGTATCGGCGGTAAGGGAACGGAAACGCGTAAAACCTTCGGCCAGCCGCGACTCGTAGGATGTCGCGGGGACGCCTGGGCCGTGCGCGCCGATGTTATTGCTGTATGAACTCTTGGTGCGCACGGCGCACCCTACTAGAACACCCACCCCCTGCTCGAAACGGGTCAGCAGAAGCTCACCATTTTCCAGCGGCAGGTAAGTGCGGCTCCCCAGCTGCCAGGGCGCCGGCGCGTGATCGAAGGGTGCGACTTGCAACTCGATGTCGTGATCGACACACCCGGGTTGCCAGCAGCCCGCCTTGTCGCTCAACACCCACAACCGGTTCTGCGCATCGAAGCCTGGCTGCTGCAAAGATCGATCACCCGCCTGCCCGGCCAGCACCCGGGTAGGCTGGCCCGACTCACGCTGGCACAGGCGCGTGGCGACCCAGGGTTGGTGCGGGCGATCCCACTCGATCCAGGCCAGGCGTTGGCCCGCGGAGTCGGCCACGGGCGCTGCGTAGAAATCGGCGCCCTCGACCAGCACTTCGCGCTGGCCCTCGAGACCGATGCGCACCAGGCGATGCAGCACCGCGCCGGCCTCGTGGCACTCCTCCACCGCCAGCAGCGCCTGCCAGGCCGGTACGAAAGACAAGTCGCCATAACGGCAGAGGGAGCGAGCAGTCAGCGCCTGTGGCTCAAGGCCCGTAGGAGCAGCTTTAACCGCGAAGCCCTTTGGCTCACCGCGGTTCGCGGCTAAAGCCGCTCCTACAGAAATACCTGCAATTGCCAGATGGTAGATCTGCTGATCGCTCTCATTAATGAAGGCCACCCCCAGCTCCGTGGCGCAGCAGGCGCCACCGCCGTACTCGTAGACCCGGCTGCGCACGGAAAACCCTGACGGCGTCAGCTCGCACACAACGCCGTCGCGACAGAAGAACAGCCCGCACCGCGCCAGCCCGGGATCGAACGCCACCCACAGCACGCCGCTGTGTGCAGCGTGCAGCTCGGCGAAATCGGCACTGGCGGCCGCGGCCTGTTCGGCGCTCCAGATCGAGTCGGGGTCGGTCAGGCCTTGCATATGATTCGCGAGGCCTTCTCGTTGCGGTACTGCAGGGCATCCAGCCCCATCGGCGCTTCATCGGCCTGCTGGCGTGCCGCGAGAATCACGCCATGGTGAGCCGACTTGCTGCACACCGGGTCGGCGTTGCTGGCATCGCCGGTGAGCATAAAGGCCTGGCAGCGGCAGCCGCCGAAATCCTTGTGCTTCTCATCACACGACCGGCAAGGTTCGGGCATCCAGTCATCGCCGCGAAAGCGGTTGAAGCCGAACGACTCGCGCCAGATGTGTTTGAGACTGTGCTCGCGCACATTGGGGAACTGCACCGACAACTGCCGCGCGCTGTGGCAAGGCAGCGCCGTGCCGTCCGGGGTGATATCGAGGAACAGGTTGCCCCAACCGTTCATACAGGCCTTGGGGCGCTCCTCGTAGTAGTCAGGAGTGACGAAGATCAGCTTGCACGGGTGGTTCTCGGCCGCCAGTTTGTCGCGCCACTGATTGGTGATGCGCTCGGCGCGCTCCAGTTGCGCGCGGGTCGGTAGCAGCCCGGCCCGGTTCAACTCGGCCCAGCCGTAGAACTGGCAGGTGGCGAGTTCGACGAAATCCGCCTCCAGCTCCAGGCACAGCTCGATGATGCGCTCGATGTTGTCGATGTTGTGCCGATGGGTGACAAAGTTGAGCACCATCGGATAACCGTGCGCCTTGACTGCGCGGGCCATGGCCAGCTTCTGCGCGAAGGCCTTCTTCGAGCCGGCCAGCAGGTTGTTCACTTCCTCGTCGGCGGCCTGAAAGCTGATCTGGATATGATCCAGCCCGGCATCGGCAAACTCGGCGATACGTGCTTCGGTCAAGCCGATGCCGGAGGTGATCAGATTGGTGTAGTAACCCAAGCCGCGCGCCGCTGCGATCAGCTCGGCGAGATCCTGGCGCACCAGTGGTTCGCCACCGGAGAAGCCCAACTGCGCCGCCCCCAGTTCACGCGCCTGGCGGAAGACTTCGATCCATTCGGCGGTGCTGAGCTCCGCACCCTGCTGGGAGAAATCCAGCGGGTTGGAGCAGTACGGGCACTGCAACGGGCAGCGATAGGTCAGCTCCGCCAGCAACCAAAGGGGTGGGCCAACCTGTACACCCGGCTTAGCGAAGCTCGATCCAGAACTGAGCATGGGCCACCTCCATGAAGGCAAGAATGTCTTCGTCGATACTCGGCACATCAGGGAAGCGCTGCTGCAGGTTGCCGATGATCTCGGCCACCGAACGCTTGCCGTCGACCTGCTGGAGAATCTCGCTGGCACTGTCGTTGAGCTTGATCATCCCCTCCGGGTAGAGCAGCACGTGGCAACCCTGGGCAGGCTCGAACTGCAAGCGAAAGCCACGGCGGATGGCGGGCACGCTAGGTGGCAGGATGGCAGTAGTCATTGTTCAGACTCCTCACTGGTGCGCGCGGCGCACCCTACAAAGGACTCGGCCGCAGGGTGCGCCGTGCGCACCGCTTGCTTGAGGCTCATAGCGCTATGCCCCGATGCCAGACGCGCTGGTCAGTCACCGTGTGATACGGCGGGCGTTGCAGCTCGTAGGCCATGCTCATGGCATCGAGCATGCTCCACAGCACATCGAGCTTGAATTGCAGGATCTGCAGCATGCGCTCCTGCGCTTCACGGGTGCGGTAATGCTCGAGGGTGATGCGCAGGCCATGCTCGACATCACGGCGCGCTTCTTTCAAACGCTTGCGAAAATAGTCGTAGCCACTGACGTCGATCCACGGGTAGTGCTGCGGCCAGGCATCCAGGCGCGACTGGTGGATCTGTGGGGCGAACAGCTCGGTCAGCGAACTGCTGGCCGCTTCCTGCCAGTTGGCGCGACGAGCGAAGTTGACGTAGGCATCGACGGCGAAGCGCACGCCAGGCAGCACCAGCTCCTGCGACAGCACCTGATCACGGTCGAGACCGACCGACTCGGCCAGGCGCAGCCAGGCCTCGATACCGCCCTCCTCACCTGGCGCACCATCATGGTCGAGGATGCGCTGAATCCACTCGCGCCGGGTTTCGCGATCCGGGCAGTTGGCGAGGATCGCCGCATCCTTCAGCGGGATATTGACCTGGTAGTAGAAGCGGTTGGCCACCCAGCCCTGGATCTGCTCACGGGTGGCGCGCCCTTCGTACATGGCGCGATGGAACGGGTGATGGATGTGATACAGCGCGCCCTTGGCGCGCAGCGCCTGCTCGAACTCGGCAGGGGTCATGGCAGGTTGGCTCATCAGTATCTCCGATACGCGTTGCCGTAGGGTGCGCCGTGCGCACCAGCATTCTTCAAGGTACGCATGGCCTGAGCGGCCCCGCACACCCTACAAAACGATGCTCATGCCATCGAACGCGACCTCGATGCCGTGGGCGTCCAGTTCGGTGCGCTCGGGCGAGTCCAGGTCGAGAATCGGGTTGGTGTTGTTGATATGGATAAGGATCTTGCGCGCGGACGGCAGGCCGTTTAGCACCTCGATCATGCCGCCAGGGCCGCTCTGGCACAGGTGGCCCATCTCACTGCCGAGCTTGTCGCCCACCTCACACACGCGCATCTCATCGTCACGCCACAGCGTGCCATCGACCAGCAGGCAGTCCGCGCGGCGCATCCAGCCCAGCAGGTGCTCGTCTACCTGGCCCAGGCCCGGCGCATAGAAAAGGCTGCGGCCGCTGCGACAGTCTTCGATGAACAGGCCGATGTTGTCCCCCGGGTGCGGGTTGCCGCGATGCGGCGAATACGGCGGCGCGCTGCTGCGCAGGGCGATGGCGGTGATGCTCAGTGCCGGACAGGCGGGAATGCTGAAAGGTTCGGTATTCAGCTCGATCAACCGATGCTGCAGGCCACCGTTCCAGTGGCTGAGCATGTTGAACAGCGGAAAGCCGGTAGTCAGATCCTGATGCACCATCTCGGTACACCAGACCTGATGCGGGCAGCCTTCGCGCAAGGTCAGCAGACCGGTGCAATGGTCGATCTGGCTATCGAGCAGGACGATGCCGGCGATGGCCGTGTCACGCAGCTTGCGCGCTGGTTGCAGCGCCGGAAAGGCCTCGATCTGCGCACGGATGTCCGGCGAGGCGTTACACAGGATCCACTGCTCACCGTCATCGGAGATAGCGATGGACGATTGCGTGCGCGGCTGCCCCCGCAGGGTACCGGCACGCACGCCGCGGCAATTGCGGCAGTTACAGTTCCACTGGGGAAAGCCGCCGCCAGCGGCGGAACCGAGAATCTGGATATGCATGGAAGTCACCAGCGGGGATGCCCCGGACTAGCCGGGGCCAGGAGCAATCAGCGGTTGGCGAAATACATGGTCACTTCGAAGCCAATGCGCAGATCGGTGTAGGCGGGTTTAGTCCACATGGTGCGGTCCTCTTGTTATGAAGCCGGGGCATTCCGGCAACCCCATTAAGCCCCCGCCAGGCAAGAGGCCAAATGGTACTTTGGGATGAATCGGCACTGGCATTGGTAGGTGACGCTATCAGTAGGCATGGCTCACGCCTGGAAGGTTCCAGTCATCGCCTGGCCTGAAACATGCGCGAATAAAAAACGCGGCCGAAGCCGCGTCGCGATAAGGATCTGCTGCCGTTCAGGCCCATGGCTGCCTGCAGACCCACCCGGGTAGGGTTGTTCGCCTGGCAAGAGGCGGCGCACCGGAGCGAGCGCGCCATCTTTGGTACATAGCCGGCTCACGATCTTGCGAGCTAGAGACCTACAAGGCAGAAGCAGGTGAGGAACGGTCGGAGTCGCGGGCGACTGTACTTTCGTCCGCATGACTCGCTCCGCTCGCCCCTCCAGGGCCGCACTGAAGTGCGTTGGCCGCAAGCGGCCTGCCGAGCCTGCTTCTAACGCAGTAGGGCCGACGCGCAGCAGATCGTGTGCTGGCTATCAGAAGAAGCCCAGCGGATTGATGTCGTAGCTCACCAGCAGGTTCTTGGTCTGCTGGTAGTGGTCGAGCATCATCTTGTGGTTTTCACGGCCGACACCGGACTTCTTGTAGCCACCGAAGGCGGCGTGCGCCGGGTACAGGTGGTAGCAGTTGGTCCACACACGGCCGGCCTTGATCCCACGACCCATGCGGTACGCGGTGTTGATGTCGCGGCTCCACACACCGGCGCCCAGACCGAACTCGGTGTCGTTGGCAATCGCCAGGGCTTCGGCTTCGTCCTTGAAGGTGGTCACGCCGATCACCGGGCCGAAGATCTCTTCCTGGAACACGCGCATCTTGTTGTGCCCCTTGAGCAGGGTCGGCTGGATGTAATAGCCGCTGGCCAGGTCGCCTTCGAGCCGCTCGGCAGCACCGCCGGTAAGCACCTGCGCGCCTTCCTGCTGGGCGATCTCCAGGTAGCTCAAGATCTTGTCGAACTGCTGCTGCGAGGCCTGGGCGCCAACCATGGTCTCGGTGTCCAGCGGGTTGCCGCGCTTGATCTGTTTGACCTTCTTCATCACCTCGACCATGAAGGCGTCGTAGATCGACTCCTGCACCAGCGCGCGCGACGGGCAGGTGCAGATCTCGCCCTGGTTGAAGAAACCCAGCACCAGGCCTTCGGCAGCCTTCTCGATGAAGGCCGGCTCGGCGTTCATGATGTCGGCGAAGAAGATGTTCGGCGATTTGCCGCCCAGCTCGACAGTGCTCGGGATGATGTTCTCGGCAGCGCACTTCATGATGTGCGAGCCCACCGGGGTGGAGCCGGTGAAGGCGATCTTGGCGATGCGCGTGCTGGTGGCCAGCGCCTCACCGGCCTCGCGGCCAAAACCCTGGACGATATTGAGCACGCCTGGTGGCAACAGGTCGCCGATGATTTCCACCAGCAGGGTGATCGACAGCGGCGTCTGCTCGGCCGGCTTGAGCACGATGGCGTTGCCGGCAGCCAGCGCCGGAGCCAGCTTCCACGCGGCCATCAGCAGCGGGAAGTTCCACGGGATGATCTGCCCGACTACGCCCAGCGGCTCGTGGAAGTGATAAGCCACGGTGCCGTCGTTGATCTCGGCGGTGCTGCCTTCCTGAGCGCGGATGCAGCCGGCGAAGTAACGGAAGTGGTCGACGGCCAGCGGTACGTCGGCGTTCAGCGTCTCACGCACCGGCTTGCCGTTGTCCCAGGTTTCGGCCACGGCGAGCAGTTCGAGGTTGGCTTCGATGCGGTCGGCGATTTTCAGCAGGATGTGCGAACGCTCCTGCACGCTGGTGCGGCCCCAGGC
>NZ_QASO01000030.1 GCF_003052605.1 Ectopseudomonas oleovorans
AACGGGCAAGAGCCTTACGCCTGGTTGCGCCACATCCTTGAACGCCTGCCGACCGCCAGTAGCATCGAGGATTACGAAGCGCTGCTGCCGTGGAACTGCTCGCCAGCTTCTGCCTCTGCTTCCTGAAAAAACCCGTCCGCCAGGACGGGGTTTATGGAGCGGTTACTCCGCCTCAGCCTTGGCAATCAATTCCGGAGCAGCCAGCCCGCGAATGCCTCGCCCTTTGTCGGCAGCTTGCTCAGTGCCGTCTTGACCTCCTGGCAAAGCGCACGGGTGATCCGGGGTACATGAAGGTCGCCGTATAGCTCAACGAAGCGCGTGACCGTTGCGCCAAACTCGGAGATGGTCTTGTTGGTGCTGCGGGTATCGCCATCGGTCAGGCGCTTGTCATCCGCCCATTTACGGAAGACTTCTGAAAGCCTGGGGCCGCTCAGCTTGTTCTCTGCAACCTTCTGCTCCACCGCGAGTGACTTCTCAACGAACGGAAGCTCCATGGCTTCTCGCCAGTCACCTGCAAAGCGCGCCAGTGCCATCCTGCAGAGGTCACACCAGCGGCTGTAGAACGCATCCACCAGAGACCTGTAGGCGGGCTCAGAGGCATCAGGAACAGGCAAATGGTGCTCAGCCAGCACCGACTTCATGAACCCTTCTACAGCGTTCTGGCGAGCCTTGTAGCTGCTGCTATCGACAACATCACAGGCAAGCTGGACACCGGTGGCGTCATCGCCATCAAGAGGCTGGATCAGAAAATCGGTGAGATCCTCCGGCTTGCCTTCCCATGACTCAAGCACAGCTTGCGCCCACCTATCGGCGAGCTTGGGGGCATCAGAGGCTAGAACTCGTGGACGGCCAGCGAGTTGCTCTCTGGCTGGGAAGAAGATGTCCTCACAACGGATCAGCTCCGATGCGAAACGAGGACGGGCAGTGGCGAAGTCTCGGGTTCTGAGTGAGACCTTCCATTCGCGCTTACCGATGATCTGTCAGATGTCTTCGGGGACTTCACGGCAGAGGTAAAAAATCCCCGAACGAGGATGCTTCCACGGCTTGGTCATGACGTGCATCTGTACCACCCTTCTGTACCTATGGGATCAGAAAGGCGTCTAGCTGAAACAAAAAACCCCTGATTCTCTAAGAAAATCAAGGGCTTATTGAAAGTGGCGGTGAAGAAGAGATTCGAACTCTTGATACGGTTTCCCGTATACACACTTTCCAGGCGTGCTCCTTCAACCACTCGGACACTTCACCGGATCTCGACGTTTTAGCGTTTACCCCGTCGAGGCGCGATAATGTAGTCGAATGTTTTCCCGATGGCAAATTTTTTTTAAAGGATTCATGCGCTTAAGAGCGAAGCGGGTTTTCCTCGCGCTTCTCGCAGGGCTGCTCGTCGAAGCGAATGTGGCCGAACAGCAGAAAACCCAGGGACATGAGCAGACCCAAGCCGAATAGCAGCAGCACGCCGGATGGGCTGCGCAGGTAGAGGGTTTCGCTGAGCACGACCGATGCCAGCAGCAGGCCGGTCACAGTGACCATATAAAGGATGGAGTAGAGAGTGTTCATGGGGCAGCTCCTTCGGTTCGCTGCTCACCTTAAAGGCCTGGCTTTGCGTTCGACCAATTGCCATCCGGCATCGCCGCGATAGGCAAAAACACTGACCAGCCAGTCAGCCGCGGCGCTTTACCAGAGCGCTTCGGCTGAGTACCTTCTGCCAACATTCGCCCCCAAGGCTCCAACAAGGAAAACCGCCATGAGCGACCTGATCAGCTATCAACTCGAAGACGGCATCGCCACCCTCACCCTGAGCAATGGTAAGGTCAATGCCATCTCGCCTGACGTGATCGCTGCGTTCAATGCCGCCCTCGACCGCGCCGAGCAGGATCGCGCCATCGTCGTCATCACTGGCCAGCCGGGGATTCTTTCCGGCGGCTATGACCTGAAGGTGATGACATCCGGCCCGCAGAATGCAATCAACCTGGTGGCTGCTGGCTCCACGCTTGCGCGACGCATGCTCGCCCACCCCTACCCGATCATCGTCGCCTGCCCGGGTCATGCCGTGGCCAAGGGTGCTTTCATCCTGCTGTCGGCCGATTACCGTATCGGTGTGGAAGGTCCGTTCAATATCGGCCTGAATGAAGTACAGATCGGCATGACCATGCACCACGTCGGTATCGAGCTGGCCCGTGATCGTCTGCGCAAGTCGGCGTTCCACCGTTCGGTGATCAATGGCGAGATGTTCGACCCGGCTGGCGCGGTAGAGGCCGGCTTCCTGGACAAGGTGGTGCCGGCCGAACAATTGCTGGCTACCACTCAGGCGGTTGCGCAGCAGATGAAGAAGATCAACATGACCGCGCACAAGAACACCAAGCTGAAGGTGCGCAAGGCGCTGCTGGAAACACTCGATGCCGCTATCGAGATGGACAAGCAACACCTGCTGTAAGCATTCGGTAACCCATAAATGAAAAGCGCCGCTTCCGTTGAGGTCGCGGCGCTTTTTCTTTGCGCGTCTCGCCAATTAACCCGCCGGCGAATGTCGGTGCGCGCGGCGCACCCTACGGGTCAGCCGGAATAATCCAGGGCCGTCCAGGCTCGGCTCAGGCCTTGCGCGAGCACGCAGCCGGGCTTGCTCAGTTGCTCGTTGAAGGCGGCCGGCAACAGCGTGGTTTCCCCCTCTGCTGCGCCATGGCGTTCGGTCAGCCACTGCAACTTGCCGCAGTTGGGCGTTTCAATCACGTAACTGGCGGCAATGTTGGAGTGATGGCTGGGCAGTCGAATCACGTCGAGCACTATGCCCGTCTCCTCGACGCGCTGGCCATCGGAGACCAGCACGGCCCAGGCCTGTTCGCCCTCGATCACCAGATAGGCACCGTTGGCCTGTGGCCGATCAATCTGCGGTTGCGCGCAGCCGCTCAGCAGGGCCAATAGCACAATCGTCATCAGCATCTGTTGCATTGCCAATACCCCCCTCGCAAGGCGCCCACCTTCAGGTGGTGGACGGGTTGTTGTCGCCTAAGTGAGGCCAATATCACTCAATACTGTTTATTTGTACAGTATTTTTCGATTAGGCTATATCGCAGGTAAATGATCGATTGCACAGGAGCGCCATCATGCTGGACGTACTGCAGCTAAAACACCGAGTGAACCGCATGCCGCTGGAGCGGGTACACGAGATGGTCGAGGATCTGCAGCTCGAGGGCATCGTCACCGAGAGCCGCACCCCTTTCAATCGTCAGCACTTCAACACCTGCTTCGCCGAGATCGAGGCGCTGCTGCAGCGCGCCGGCTACCATCGGCAACTGGATGTGGTCGGCTATCAGGGGCTGGCCTATGCGCTGTTCGATCCAGCTCGCTGGGAAGCCGTCGAAGTGCTGCGCTGGCTGCGCGACTTCGTCGAGGAGGCGCGCGTTCAACCGGCATCCTGAGCCTACGATACGAACCAAAAAGGCTCAGCGGCGCCCACTCATGCACGGCATTGGCTCAGAAGCATGTGGGGTGAGCCAAGCCTGCGCTCGCTCCACACACTTCAAAATCCTCTCAGAATTCAGCTGCAACTTATTGATCCTAAACAGCTAGCCTCTGGAAAGCCGGCATCCGGCCCCTACCTGCCAGGTGCCACATGCCGCTACTCGGCCGCTGTGCACGAAAGCTGGCAAGCCCCTTGCTAAGTCCCTGTCAACCATCCTGCGTAGCACGCCAACGGCGGCGGGCCGAGGATCACGGACAACGGCGTCCGTCAGGTCACCTTCCTCTCATCGAGGCGGCCTGGCGTACGCCGTTTTTGTTTATGCGCCTGACAAGGATTAGACTCATGACCGATCGTGATTCGAACAAGCCCCTGGCCACCAGCCGCCGCAATTTCCTCAAGCAATCCATCGCTCTGGCCGGCGCCGTAAGCGGCATCGCCGCACTCGGCCTGTCGGCGCCAGCTTCGCTACGCAGCGCAGCCTGGGCGGCCGGCTCCGATGCGCCGGAGAAAGCCGCGCTGAACGTCGGCTTCATCCCCCTGACTGACTGCGCTTCAGTAGTGGTCGCCGCCACCCAGGGTTTTGGCGAGAAATACGGCCTGACCATCAACCCGAGCAAGGAGGCCTCCTGGGCCGGCGTGCGCGACAAGCTCAACACCGGCGAACTGGATGCTGCCCATGTGCTCTACGGCATGATGTACGGCGCCCAGCTCGGCCTGGCCGGGCCGCAGCGGGACATGGCAGTGCTGATGGGGCTGAACCAGAATGGCCAGGCCATCACCCTCTCCAAGCAACTGCGTGAGGCCGGTGTGACCAACGGCGCGCAACTGGCCGAACACGTGAAAAAAGGCGGTAATCCGCTGACCTTCGCCCAAACATTCCCCACCGGTACCCACGCCATGTGGCTGTATTACTGGCTGGCCAGTGTCGGCATCAACCCCATGAGCGATGTGAAGACCATCGTCGTGCCGCCGCCGCAGATGGTCGCCAATATGCGCGTCGGCAATATGGACGGTTTCTGCGTCGGCGAGCCCTGGGGCGCGCGGGCGATCTTCGATAAGATCGGCTTCACCGCCACCACCACCCAGCAGATCTGGCCGGACCACCCGGAGAAGGTGCTCGGCACCACCCGCGCCTTTATCGAGCAGTATCCCAACGCAGCGCGCGCACTGATCATGGCGATTCTCGATGCCAGCCGCTTTATCGAGGCCAGCGAGGAGAACCGCAAGAGCACCGCCAAACTGATTTCCGGCAAGGCCTACGTCAACGCGCCGGTGCAGGTGATCGAGCCGCGCTTTCTCGCCCAGTACGAGGACGGCCTCGGCAACAGCTGGAAGGACGAACACGCCATGGCCTTCTGCAAGGACGGCAGCGTCAACTTTCCCTATCACTCCGACGGCATGTGGTTCCTCACCCAGTTCAAGCGCTGGGGCCTGCTCAAGGAGGCGCCGGATTACGCCGCCGTGGCCGCCCAGGTCAACCAGACCGTGCTCTACGCCGAGGCGGCCGGCGCCCTCAAGCTGGCCGTGCCGAGCAGCCCGCTGCGCAGCAGCACATTGATCGACGGTGTGGTCTGGGACGGCAGCAATCCAGCCGCCTACGCCGACTCCTTTACCATCAAAGCCTGATCGGAGGTCGATATGAATGCGCCCCTGAAAACGCCTCTGCCGGACAGCGTCAAACCGCGCTTTTCGCCCACGGCCCTGCTACCGAGTGTCGAAACCCTGGGCAACCTGTGCAAGACCAGCATCGCGCCGCTCCTCGGCATTCTCGCCTTTATCGGCTTCTGGTCGTTGCTGGCGCAGTACAGCGAGGGCCTGCCCGGCCCCTTGAGCACCTGGCAAGCCGCGCTGGTGCTGTTCGCTGATCCTTTCTACGACAACGGCCCCAACGACATGGGGATTGGCTGGAACATCCTCAACTCGCTCGGCCGCGTCGGCGTCGGCTTCGGCCTGGCGGCGCTGGTGGGCATTCCCCTGGGGTTCGCCATCGGCCGCTTCGCCTTCCTCGCCGGCATGCTCGCGCCGATCATCAGCTTGCTGCGCCCGGTCTCGCCGCTGGCCTGGCTGCCTATTGGCCTGCTGGTGTTCGAGGCGGCCGGCCCGGCGTCGATCTGGGTGATCTTCATCAGCTCGATCTGGCCGATCATCCTCAACACCGCCGCCGGCGTGGCCAGCGTGCCGCAGGACTACCTGAACGTGGCCCGCGTGCTGAAGCTGTCGGAGTTCAAGGTGCTGACGCGCATCCTGTTTCCCGCCGTGCTGCCGCACCTGATGACCGGCATCCGCCTGGCCATCGGCGTGGCCTGGCTGGTGATCGTCGCCGCGGAGATGCTCACCGGCGGCATCGGCCTGGGCTTCTGGGTGTGGGACGAATGGAACAACCTCAACGTCGAGCACATTCTCATCGCCATCATCATCGTCGGCCTGGTTGGCCTGGCGCTGGAGCAGATGCTGCTGTTGATCGCCAAACGCTTTGACTACGCAAGCTGAAGAGGCGCGTTCGGCCAACTCGTAGCCCAATGAGATGCAATCAGGGAACGCGATCTCCGTTTCCCCGAATTGCATTGGGCTACGCGAGCTTGCAAATCAGTTTAACAGTAGACGCCAAGTATTTGTTTTAAATGAAAGTGTCTCTGATTAAATCCGGGGCACGGCGCCAGAACGGGAGAACTCCGATGGACAAATTCGTGGAGCTGACCGCTGTCAGCAAGCACTTCGACACCAAGAAAGGCCGCTTCCAGGCACTGGCAGACGTCAACCTGAGCATCGCCCGCGGCGAGTTCGTCGCGCTGATCGGCCACTCCGGCTGTGGCAAGTCGACGGTGCTCAACCTGATCGCCGGCCTGCTCGATGCCAACGAGGGCGGCCTGATCTGCAACGGTCGCGAAATCGACGGCCCCGGCCCGGAGCGCGCCGTGGTGTTCCAGAACCACAGCCTGCTGCCGTGGATGACCTGCTTCGGCAATGTGCACCTGGCAGTGGAACGCGTGTTCGGCGAACACGAGAACAAGGAGCAGCTCAAGGCTCGTACCGAACAGGCGCTGAACATGGTTGGCCTGGCGCACGCCATGCACAAGCATCCCAACGAAATTTCCGGGGGCATGAAGCAGCGGGTCGGCATCGCCCGCGCCTTGGCCATGGAGCCCAAGGTGCTGTTGATGGACGAGCCGTTCGGTGCCCTCGACGCCCTGACCCGCGCGCACCTGCAGGACGAGCTGCTGCGTATCGTCGGCGAAACCCAGAGCACGGTGGTGATGGTCACCCATGACGTGGACGAGGCCGTATTGCTGTCCGATCGCATCGTGATGATGACCAACGGCCCGGCCGCCACTGTCGGTGAAATCCTCACCGTCGAGTTGCCTCGTCCGCGTGATCGACTGGCTCTCGCCAACGACCCGCAGTACCACGCCTATCGCACCTCCGTGCTCGAGTTCCTCTACCAGCGTCAGCAGCGGCCTGCCGCCTGAGTACCGGCAACCGCTCTGGCTCAAGGGCTGGAGCGGTTGAACCTCTGGCTCATCGCAGGGACGAACGAATGTCCTCAACTGACAAGCAGAGAATCCCGTGCTCGACCTCAGCACCTGGAATCTGTCGATTCCCACCGAACCGACGCCCATCACCATCACCACCCAGCGCCTGAACAACGGCTACGAGAGCCGTTACTTTCGCCGCAATGCCGACGGCAGCGTGACCTTCTGGGTACCGGTCACCGGTTCGACCACGCCCGATGCCCGCTATCCGCGTAGCGAACTGCGCGAAACCCAGCACGACGGCACACTCGATAACTGGCTGCATGCCAGTTCGGACAGCTATCTCAGTGCCGTGCTGCAGGTCGACCAGGTGCCCAGCCGCAACAAGGTGGTGATCGGTCAGATCCACAGCACTGACGCGTCAGGCAGCCAGAACGACCCGTTGCTCAAGCTGCAATATCACTATCGACGAGGTGTTGGCCGGGTGGAGGCACTGCTGCGCGCCCGCCCAGGCGACAGCGAGGTGCAGAACATCCTGCTGGCCGAGAACATCCAGCTTGGCGAGCGCTTCGGCTACGACCTGCGGGTTACGCCCAGCGGACGCATCGGTATCAGCGTGGCCAGCGCGGATGGCGACGACGGCTCGCTCTACCGCCAGTTGAGCATCAGTTGGAGCAAGCAATACCTGTATTTCAAGGCCGGCGCCTACATTCAGGACAATTACGGGCCAGACACCGAAGGCGGCCGCGTCACCTTCCATCACCTCAACAGCCTGCATCGCTGAGGTTACAATCGCCGCCCCCCCTCGACCAAGGCTCGACCATGGCACGCCTGACCCTCGATTTTCCCGAAGACCAGTACTGCTACAGCACTCACCTGACCGTACGCGTCACCGACATCAACGGCGCCAACCACTTGGGCAACGACTCGATGATCTCGATGATTTCCGAGGCGCGTGCGCGTTTCCTCTTCGAGTTCGGCATTCGCGAAACCGACGGCAAAGGCACCAGTATCATTGTCACCGACCTGGCCACCACTTACCGCGCAGAGGCTCATGCACGCGACCAGTTACTGTTCGAGGTCGGGGTGATGGACTTCAACCGCTATGGCGGCGATATCACCTTCCGCATCACCCGTCCGGCCGATGGTGCGCTGGTGGCCATGGCCAAGTCCGGCTTCGTGTTCTTCGATTATCTGCAGTCGAAGGTGGTGCCGATGCCGGAATCCTTCAGCGCCAAGTTCCCCAAGGTCAATCGGCTCGACTGACTCAGCGATACCAATGCTTCAGGGCTACGGGCGAACAGGCGTCTGCAAACTTGCACAGTTATTGCTGCTAATAACGTGACACATTGTCATTCGTCTGCTACGCCTAGGTCAGAACAGAAAAAAGGGGGGATCGAGGATGACCGACACCTACCGCCGTGCCCGTCAGGCGGGGCTGCTCAGCAATCTGCTGGCACTCGCCCTGCTGACCGCGCCGCTACCCACTCACGCAACCAGCGTTGCCCAACTTTCCAGCGTCCAGTCTCAAGCCACTCTCAGTACGCAGCGATCGCCCCATTCGGGGGCATAGACGGCGCAAACGCCTCGTTTTACGGCAGTACTGCGCGTATTGAAGGTGCGTAGCGCCTGATCCCAGGGCCTCTGCTCGGTTGGCTCGGCTCTTGCTTATTCCCTCGCACCAGGTAGCCAACGGCGGCCACCTCCCTCACGACAAAGACGTCGCCTCACCTCGCCTTCATGGCCTGTGGTGAAGCGGCGTTTTTTTTCGTGTTCGCCCCAGTGACCGGGGCCGGCGCAGGCATCGCGATCCGAGCCTGCACCGCAATCGCGCAAACCTGCTGTGGCTTCGGCCGCAGGGCTCTGCACCACAAGTGCACGGCCTTCCCGGCAGACGCGGCCGCCGTGTCCACGACCACGGTTCGCCGCGCCTGGCCGGGCTCCTTCTCGCTGATGAGGTGATCGATGAATACAAGTTTCTGGAAAGCCGGCCACGCCCCCACCCTGTTTGCTGCCTTCCTCTATTTCGACCTGAGCTTCATGGTCTGGTACCTGCTCGGCCCACTGGCGGTGCAGATCGCTACCGACCTCGACCTCAACGCCCAGCAACGCGGCCTGATGGTGGCCACGCCGATTCTCGCCGGCGCCGTGCTGCGTCTGCTGATGGGCTTTCTCGCCGACCGCCTGTCGCCAAAGACCGCCGGCCTGCTCGGCCAGGTGGTGGTGATAGTCGCGCTGTTTTGCGCCTGGCAGATCGGCATCGGCAGCTACGAGCAGGCGCTGCTGCTCGGCCTGTTCCTCGGCTTCGCCGGCGCGGCGTTCGCCGTGGCCCTGCCGCTGGCCTCGCAGTGGTACCCGCCGGAGCACCAGGGCAAGGCCATGGGCATCGCCGGCGCCGGTAACTCCGGCACCGTGCTGGCGGCGTTGTTCGCCCCCGGCCTGGCCGCGCTGTCCGGCTGGCAGAACGTGTTCGGCTGGGCGCTGATCCCGCTGCTGGCGACCCTGGTGATCTTCGCCCTGGTGGCCAAGAATGCGCCGGAACGACCCAAGCCCAAGGCCTTCGGCGACTACCTCAAGGCCCTCGGCGATCGCGACAGCTGGTGGTTCATGTTCTTCTACAGCGTCACCTTCGGCGGCTTCATCGGCCTGGCCAGCGCCCTGCCCGGCTACTTCAGCGACCAGTACGGGCTGAACCCGGTGACCGCCGGCTACTACACCGCCGCCTGCGTCTGCGCCGGCAGCCTGCTGCGCCCGCTGGGCGGCGCTCTGGCCGACCGCATCGGCGGCATTCGCACGCTGCTGATGATGTACACCATCGCCTCGCTGTGCATTGCCGTGGTGGGTTTCAACCTGCCCAGCGCGACCGCTGCCCTGGCCTTTTTCGTCGCCGCCATGCTCGGCCTTGGTGCTGGCAATGGCGCGGTGTTCCAGCTGGTACCGCAGCGTTTTCGCAGGGAAATCGGCGTGATGACCGGGTTGATCGGCATGGCCGGCGGCATCGGTGGTTTCTTCCTCGCTGCAGGCCTGGGCACCATCAAGCAGCACACCGGTGACTACCAGCTGGGCCTCTGGCTGTTCGCCAGCCTCGGCGTGCTGGCCTGGGTCGGCCTGCATGGGGTCAAGCAGCGCTGGCGCACCACCTGGGGTAGCGCCGCGGTGACCGCCGCACGGGTGTGAGCGAGCCCTCAACGACCGGCCACACTGCGTAGGGTGCGCCGCGTGCACCAGCGATTTGCGTCGAGCCTGGTACGCACGGCGCACCCTACGGTCCAAAGATCTACGGAAACCGCATCATGGCCCTGCAACTGAGCATCGGCGAAACCAGCGCCATCGGCCCGCGCAGCGAGAACCAGGACGCGCTGCGTGTGGTTACCCCGGCGCCGGCCCTGGCCGCCAGCAAGGGCTACCTGCTCGGTCTGGCCGATGGCGTCAGCCAGTGCGCCGACGGCGGCCTGGCCGCACGCGCGACCCTGCAGGCGCTGGCACTGGATTACTACTCCACCCCGGAAACCTGGCCGGTGCAGCACAGTCTGGACCGCCTGCTCATTGCGCATAACCGCTGGCTACAGGCCAACGGCGGCGGCCAGCCGCTGCTGACCACTCTCACCGCCCTGGTGCTGCGCGGGCGGCGCTACACCCTGGCGCACATCGGCGACAGCCGCGCCTACCTGTGGCGCAACGGCCAGTTGCTGCGCCTGACCGAGGACCATGTGTGGGAACAGCCGGGCATGCAGCACGTGCTCAAGCGCGCCATGGGTCTGGATCAACACCTGGCGGTGGACTACCGCGACGGCGAGCTGCAGGCCGGCGACCGTTTCCTGCTGGTCAGCGACGGCGTCTGGGCGTGCCTTAACGACAAGCGCATCGGCGAGTTGCTGCAACGAGACGATGACGCCGAAGCGATCTGCCAGGCACTGGTCGACGAGGCGCATCACGCCGGCAGCCAGGACAACGCCAGCGCCCTGCTGGTGCACGTCGAGCAGCTCCCAGAAGCCGCGCTGGCCGACACCCTGGCCCAGCTCGAACATTGGCCTCTGCCGCCGCGCCTGCGTGAAGGCCAGGAGTTCGAAGGCTTGCAGGTCGAAGGCCTGCTCGGCGAATCGCGCCAGTCGCTGATCTACCGGGTGCGCGACGCGGACCACCAGCCCTGGCTGCTCAAGACCCTGCCGCCCAGCCGCGCCGGCGAGGAGCAGGCCGGCCCGGCGCTGCTGCAGGAGGAATGGTTCCTGCGCCGCGTCGCCGGTCGTCACTTTCCCGAGCTGCATGCCCTACCGCAGCGCCAGCATCTGTATTACGTGCAGCGCGAATATGCCGGCCAGACCCTGGCCGCGCGCCTGCAGCAGCATGGCCCACTGAGCCTGGCCGACTGGCAGGACCTGGCGCCGCGCCTGATCAAGGCACTCGGCCTGTTGCACAGGCGCAATATCATCCACCGCGACATCAAGCCCGAGAATCTGCTGCTCGGCGACGACGGCGAACTGCGCGTGCTCGACTTCGGCCTGGCCTACTGCCCGGGCCTGACCCGCGACGAGGCCCACAGCCTGCCCGGCACGCCCAGCTATATTGCCCCCGAAGCCTTTGCCGGCAGCCCGCCCAGTGCGCAGCAGGACCTCTACGCCGCGGGCGTGACGCTCTATCACCTGCTTACCGGACACTATCCATATGGCGAAGTCGAAGCCTTCCAGCACCCGCGCTTCGGCCAACCGACACCGGCCAGCCGCTACCGCCCGGACTTGCCTGCCTGGCTCGATGAGGTCTTGAACCGCGCGGTAGCCGCCGCCCCAGCGCAGCGCTTCGAGACCGCCGAGGAGTGGCTGCTGGCACTGGAAAGTGGCGAGCGCCAGTCCCTGAACAACCACCCACGACCGCTGCTGGAGCGCGAGCCACTGCTGGTGTGGCGCAGCGTGGCGCTGGTGTCGCTGCTGCTCAACCTGCTGCTGGCGTTCCTCCTGCTCAAATAGCCCATCCCGCACTAAAGCAGCGCAAAGCGCCTCTCAACGGTGCACAAACCCACTCACCAGCTTCACCCAAGTGACTGAAAAGCCTGAAAAACCGTGATTTGATCGAGTTGGCACAAGGGCTGCATTCACAACTACCACAAACCACATAAAGTGCGACCTTCAACGACGAAGGCTGCACTTCCCGATAGAACGGGACCTGGACAAAGGCGTCCTCGCTAGGTGACTAGCGGGACGCCTTTTTTGTTTTTTATGGCCTGCCATCCCTGGCGGCCACTCTTCGAGCCGTCGCGGAGCGACGTTAAAAATTGCTCCCGACAATTTTTTCGACCGTGATTTTTCTTCAGGAGATGGCCGGCATGCAAAAACTCAAGCTGGTGATGATCGGCAACGGCATGGCGGGTGTACGCACCCTCGAGGAGCTGCTCAAGCTCGCCCCCGATCTCTACGACATCACCGTGTTCGGCGCCGAGCCGCACCCCAACTACAACCGCATCCTGCTCTCGCCGGTGCTGGCTGGCGAACAGACCTTCGAGGAGATCGTGCTCAACGATCTCAACTGGTACGCGGAAAACGACATCAAGCTGCTGCTGGGGCGCAAGGTGGTCAAGATCGACCGCAAGAAGCGCCTGGTGATCGCCGACGATGGCAGCGAGGCCGAGTACGACCGCCTGCTTATCGCCACCGGCTCCAACCCCTTCATCCTGCCGATTCCGGGCAAGGACCTGCAGGGCGTGATCGGCTATCGCGACATTGCCGACACCCAGATGATGATGGACACCGCCAAGACTCATAAGCACGCGGTGGTCATCGGCGGCGGCCTGCTCGGCCTGGAAGCGGCCAACGGCCTCAAGCTGCGCGGCATGGACGTCACCGTGGTGCATATCGGCGACTGGCTACTGGAGCGCCAGCTCGATAGCACCGCAGGCCGTTTGCTGCAGAAATCCCTGGAAGACCGCGGCCTGAAGTTCCTCCTGCCCAAGCACACCGCTGAACTGCTGGACAACGGCGAAGGCCGCGTCTGCGCGGTGAAATTCAAGGACGGCGAAGTGATTCCCGCCGACCTGGTGGTGATGGCCGCCGGCATCCGCCCCAACAGCGAACTGGCCGAGAGCGCCGGCATCGCCTGCAACCGCGGCATCCTGGTCAACGACACCATGCAGACCTATGACCCGCGCATCTATGCCATCGGCGAGTGCGCCAGTCACCGCGGCATCGCCTATGGTCTGGTGGCGCCGCTGTTCGAGCAGGCCAAGGTCTGCGCCAATCACCTGGCCCAGCTCGGTTTCTCCCGCTATCAGGGCTCGGTGACCTCGACCAAACTCAAGGTCACCGGTATCGACCTGTTCTCCGCCGGCGAATTTATGGGCGGCGAGGGAACGGAAACGATAACGCTGTCGGACCCCATCGGCGGCGTGTACAAGAAGCTGGTGATCAAGGACGACGTGCTGGTCGGCGCCTGCCTGTACGGCGACACCGCCGACGGCGGCTGGTACTTCCGCCAGATCCGTGAGAATCACAACGTCAGCGAGATCCGCGACCACCTGATGTTTGGTGAAGGTGCCATCGGCGACGTCGGCCATCAGGGCGCCGACAAGACCGCCAACATGCCCGACAGCATGGAAATCTGCGGCTGCAACGGCGTGTGCAAGGGCACCATCGTCAAGGCCATCCAGGAAAATGGCCTGTTCTCGGTCGACGAGGTCAAGAAGCACACCAAGGCCGCCAGTTCCTGCGGCTCCTGCGCCGGCCTGGTCGAGCAGATCCTGATCAGCACCGTCGGCGGCGCCGCCGACGTCAAGCCCAAGAGCGAGAAGGCCATCTGCGGCTGCAGCGACCTCAACCACGGGCAGATTCGCAAGGCCATCCGCGAGCAGCACCTGACGTCGATGGCGCAGACCATGGCCTTTCTCAACTGGAGCACGCCCAACGGCTGCGCCACCTGCCGCCCGGCGCTCAACTACTACCTGATCTCCACCTGGCCGGGCGAGGCCAAGGACGACCCGCAGTCGCGCCTGATCAACGAACGCGCCCACGCCAATATCCAGAAGGACGGGACGTATTCCGTTGTTCCGCGTATGTGGGGCGGCGTGACCAATCCCTCCGAGCTGCGCCGCATCGCCGATGTGGCCGACAAGTACAACGTGCCCATGGTCAAGGTCACCGGCGGCCAACGCATCGACCTCCTGGGCATCAAGAAAGACGACCTGCCAGCGGTGTGGAAGGATCTGGACATGCCTTCCGGCCACGCCTACGGCAAGTCCATCCGCACGGTGAAGACCTGCGTCGGCAGCGAGTTCTGCCGCTTCGGCACGCAGAACTCCACTCAGCTGGGCATCGACCTGGAGCACGACCTGTTCAACATGTGGTCGCCGCACAAGGTCAAGCTGGCGGTCTCCGGGTGCCCGCGCAACTGCTCCGAGGCCGGCATCAAGGACGTCGGCATCATCGGTGTGGATTCCGGTTTCGAGATGTATATCGGCGGCAACGGCGGGATCAAGACCGAGGTGGCCGAGTTCTTCGTCAAGGTCAAGACCGCCGAGGAAGTGCGCGAGTACAACGCCGCCTTCCTCCAGCTGTACCGCGAGGAGGCCTTCTACCTCGAGCGCACCGTGCACTACCTGCAGCGCGTCGGCATGGAGCACATCAAGAAGGCGGTGCTGGAAGACGAAGCCAATCGCAAGGCCCTGGCCGCACGCCTGCACTACGCCCTGTCGTTCGAGCAGGACCCGTGGAAGGAACGCATCGAGACGCCGCAACTGAAGAAAGAGTTCGACACCATCAAGGTCGTGCAAATCGAGGAGGCCACCGTATGAACTGGCTGGATATCTGCGCCCTGGAAGAGATCAACGTACTCGGCTCGCGCATCATCGCCGGGCCGAAAGGCGATATCGCCATCTTCCGCACCAGTAACGATGAAGTATTCGCCCTCGACGACCGCTGCCCGCACAAGGGCGGGCCGCTGTCCCAGGGGCTGATCTACGGCAAGCGCGTGGCCTGCCCGCTGCATAACTGGCAGATCGAGCTGGAGTCCGGCGAGGCCGTGGCGCCGGACGTGGGCTGCGCCCATCGGCACCATGCCAAGGTGGAGAGCGGCCGCGTGTTGCTGGCATTCGCGCAACGCAACTAGCCAGCCCTGTGGGAGGCGCTTCAGCGGCGACGGTCGCGGCTGAAGCCCCTCCCACCAGAACTTCCCCGCGCCTCAGGAGCTCCGAACATGGCCAGCCCCACTCAAGTCACCGCCTCCACCTGCTGCTACTGCGGCGTGGGCTGCGGCGTGCTGATCGAGCACGACGGCGAGAAGATCCTCGGCGTCGCCGGCGACCCCAGCCACCCGGCCAACTTCGGCAAGCTTTGCAGCAAAGGCTCGACCCTGCACCTGACCGGCGACCTCGACGCCCGTGCCCTCTACCCCGAGTTGCGCCTGGGCAAGGGCCTGGCACGTTCACGCACGGACTGGGACAGCGCCCTGGACCACGCCGCGGCGGTGTTCGCCGAGACCATCCGCGAGCACGGCCCGGACAGCGTGGCCTTCTATATCTCCGGCCAGTTGCTGACCGAGGACTACTACGCCTTCAACAAGTTGGCCCGTGCCCTGGTCGGCACTCATAACATCGACTCCAACTCGCGCCTGTGCATGTCCAGCGCGGTGGTCGGCTACAAGCGCAGCCTCGGCGCCGACGCCCCGCCCTGCAGTTACGAAGACATCGAGCGAAGCGACTGCCTGCTGATCGCCGGCTCCAACATGGCCTACGCCCACCCGGTGCTGTTCCGCCGCCTGGAAGAAGCCAAGGCTCGCCGCCCCGAGATGCAGATCATCGTCATTGATCCGCGGCGCACCGACACCTGCGAGCTGGCCGACCTGCACCTGGCGATCCTACCCGGCACCGACGTGGCGCTGTTTCACGGCATCCTGCATATCCTGCTGTGGGAAGGCTGGATCGACCGCCGCTATATCGACGCCCATACCGAAGGCTTCGAGGCGCTGAAGAACCTGGTGCGCGACTACAGCCCGGCGGCCACCGCCGACATCTGCGGCATCAGCCTGGACAGCCTGCAGCGCTGCGCCGAGCTGATCGGCCGTGCGCCCTCCTTCCTCTCGCTGTGGTGCATGGGGCTCAACCAGTCCTCGTCTGGCAGCGCGAAGAACAGCGCGCTGATCAACCTGCACCTGGCCACCGGGCAAATCGGCAAGCCCGGCGCCGGCCCCTTCTCGCTGACCGGCCAGCCCAATGCCATGGGCGGCCGCGAAACCGGCAGCCTGAGCAACCTGCTGCCTGGCCACCGCGAGGCTGGCAATGCCGAACACCGCGCCGAAGTCGCTACCTACTGGGGCGTCGACGCCCTGCCGGAGACGCCCGGGCTGTCCGCCATCGAGCTGTTCGATGCGGTGCACGACGGCCGTATCAAGGCGTTGTGGATCGCCTGCACCAACCCGGCCCAATCGCTGCCGAACCAGAACAAGGTGCACGAGGCTCTGGCCGCCTGTCCCTTCGTCGTGGTGCAGGAAGCCTTTTGCACCACCGAGACCTGCCGTTACGCCGATCTGCTGCTGCCCGCCGCCAGTTGGGGCGAGAAGGAAGGCACGGTGACCAACTCCGAGCGCCGCGTCAGCCACGTACGCCGCGCCGTGCCAGCGCCCGCAGAGGCGCGGCCCGATTGGTCGATCACCTGCGACTTTGCCCGTCGCCTGGAAACGCTGCTGCGCCCCGGCCTGCCCAGCCTGTTCGATTTCGCCGACAGCGAAGCGCTGTTCGAGGAATACAAGCACCTGACCGCCCAGCGCGACCTTGACCTCTCGGGGCTGAGCTACGCGCTGCTGGATAACCTAGGTCCGCAACAGTGGCCGTTTGCACCTGGCGCGCGCCAGGGCACCGCGCGGCTCTATGCCGACGGCCGCTTCCCCACCACCAGTGGGCGCGCGCAGTTCCATGCCGACCCGTATCGCGCGCCGAAGGAAAAACGCGAGGCGCGCTATTCGCTCACCCTCAACACCGGCCGCCTGCGCGACCAGTGGCACGGCATGAGCCGCACCGGCACCGCCGCACGCCTGTTCGGCCATGTCGAGGCCGCCGTGCTCGGCCTGCATCCGGATGAGCTGCGTCGCCGCCGCCTGCAGGACGGCGATCTGATCAAGCTGCGCAGCCGTCGCGGCAGTCTGATCCTGCCGGTACAAACCGACGAATCGGTGCGCCCCGGTCAGGCCTGGCTGCCGATGCACTGGGGCGACCGCTTCCTCAAGGGTTTGGGCACCAACGTTCTGACCCAGCCGGCTTTCGATCCGTTATCCAAACAACCGGAGCTCAAGCATGCTGGTGTTGAGGTGGACAAGGTCGAGCTGCCCTGGCAACTGTTCGCCCTGGTCGAAGGCGAGGTGCAGAGCCGCTTCGAGGCCCTGCGCCCGCTGTTCGAGGACTTCGCCTACGCCAGCCTCACCCCCACCGGTCGCGAGCGCCCCGCTCTGCTGATCCGCGCCGCCAGCGCCGTGGCGCCGCAGCCCGAGCTGCTGGCGCAGATCGACCGCCTACTGCGCCTGAACCAGGGCCCAGTGCTGGCCTACGACGACCCGCGCCGCGCGGTGGGCAAGCGCGTTCGCATCGAGGACGGTCGCATCGTCAGCATCCGCCTGGCCGGCGAAACCGCTGCCAGCGAATGGCTCAGAAGCCTGTGGCTGGATGGCCAGGCCGACGCCGATCTGCGCCGCTGGCTGCTGGCCCCCCTCTCCGTGCCGCCGGGCAACGCCAGCGCCAACACACGCGGCAAGACCCTGTGCAACTGCCTGAACGTCAGCGAAGGCGCGGTGTGCGCCGGCATCGAGCGTGGCCTGGATCTCGATGGCCTCAAACAAACGCTCAAGTGCGGCACCAGCTGCGGCTCCTGCGTACCCGAAATCAAACGCCTGTTGGCGCAACAGTCCACTGCAGTGAACGCATGAATTGATCGCAGAGCGTCCCCGAATCCGTTCCCGCGCCGGAGCGTGGGAACCAGCGGCAAACGCCGGCACGTGACACGAGAGAGGTGGTGAACATGAGCGCAAAAGTCTGGCTGGTAGGTGCTGGCCCTGGTGATCCCGAGCTGCTGACGCTCAAGGCGGTCAAGGCGCTGAATCAGGCCGAGATCGTGATGATCGACGATCTGGTCAACCCGGCCGTACTGGAGCACTGCCCCGGCGCGCGTATCGTCTCGGTGGGCAAGCGCGGCGGTTGTCGCTCCACCCCGCAGGCCTTCATCCATCGCCTGATGCTGCGCTATGCACGCCAGGGCAAGTGCGTGGTGCGCCTCAAAGGCGGTGATCCGTGCATCTTCGGCCGCGGCAGCGAGGAAGCCGAGTGGCTCGGCGAGCACGGCATCGAAGTGGAGATGGTCAACGGCATCACCGCCGGGCTGGCCGGTGCCACCAACTGCGGCATTCCTCTGACCCTGCGCGGTGTGGCCCGTGGCGTGACCCTGGTCACCGCCCACACCCAGGACGACAGCAGCCTGAACTGGGCGGCACTGGCCCAGAGCGGCACCACATTGGTGGTCTATATGGGCGTCGCCAAGCTGGCGGACATCCAGATCGGGTTGCTCGCCGGCGGTATGCGCGGCGAAATGCCGGTAGCGATGATCGAGAACGCCTCGTTACCCGAGCAACGCGAATGCCGCAGCAGCCTCGCGGCCATGCAGCATGACGCGGCAGCATTCGCCCTGAAGAGCCCGGCTATTCTGGTGATCGGCGAAGTCGTCCGCGCCAGCAGCTCGCTCAGCATGCCCCAGCGTCTGCATGCCTGAGCGCTACGCAGTCATTGCCTGCGATTCGCTGCGAGGCGCAGCTCCAACACCTGGGTAAATCGACGCGGTGTGGCTGGCATTGCCCATTGCGGGCTTTTATCCCAGAAAAAAGAAACCCGGCCGAAGCCGGGTTTCTCTTACAGCACCAGAAGCATTACTGCTGGATCTGGGCTTCCACTTCAGCTTCAACGCGACGGTTGATAGCGCGACCGGCGTCGGTGGCGTTGTCAGCTACCGGGCGGGTTTCGCCGTAGCCAACAGCGTTGACGCGGTTGCCATCTACACCGTACTGGTTGACCAGTACGTTACGCACGGCGTTGGCGCGACGCTCGGACAAACCCTGGTTGTAAGCGTCAGAACCGACGGAGTCAGTGTGACCTTCAACGGTGGTGGTGGTCTGCGGGTACTGGTTCATGAAGTCAGCCAGGTTCTTGATGTCGCCGTAGCTTTCTTCTTTGACGAGGTCTTTGTCGAAGTCGAACTTGACGTCCAGCTCAACACGAACGGTTTCCAGAGCCGGCTCCGGAGCAGGCTCAGGCATCGGCTCGGGTGCAGCAGCTACGACCGGAGCCGGAGCAGGCTTGCTGCCACCACCGAAGTTCAGACCAACACCCACGCCAGCTTGCCACTCGGTGTCGCTCTGGTCGATGTTGTACAGAGCGTCAACGCCAGCACGGGCGTAGAACATTTCGGTGAAGTAGTACTTGGCACCAGCTCCAGCGATAGCCAGGGTGGAGTGGTTACGACCACCGCTGTTGGCGTCGCCGATGCTCTGATGGCCGAAACCGGCAGAGACGTACGGACGCAGACCAACACCCGGCTGACCGAAGTGGTAGATGGCCTTCAGGTCGGTCAGGTTGCCCTTGATGTTCTTGCTGCCTTGCGAACCTTCACCACGCAGGTCATGGTACTCGCCATAGGACAGCGCCAGCTCGACGTCGTCGGTCAGGTAGTAGCCGATGCTGCCACCGAACAGGTTGCCTTCGTCGTGAGCGAAATCGCGCTGAACGTCGGTGAAGTAGCGATTGACGAAGCCCTCCACCTCGACAGCGCCTTGGCCTTGCGCCAGCGCGCCGAAGGAGGTTGCGGCAACGAGAGAGCCAATGACTACGCCCAAGGTGTTTTTTACTTTCATCCGTTAAATCCCCATCTTGGTGGTTAATAAGTCGCCGTTAACTTCAGGCGGCAACTTGGCGGCGATTTTAGCAGGTTTCGCCACTCCCTTAGTGGTCGGCAAGCTGAACTAAGTTTCGGAAGTTTCCGAAAATTTGTCCCGCAACCGATCCAAAGCGCGCTTGTAGCGCATCTTCGTTGCGCTCAAGCCCATGTGCATGATGTCGGCAATCTCTTGAAACTCGAGCTCTGCGACAAAACGTAGCACCAGAATCTCGCGATCGATCGGGTTGACATGAACCAACCAGCGATCCAAACCGCCTCGCTCCTCGACTTTGGGTGTCTTGTCGTCGGAAGCTTCTTCGAGCGGATCCAAACTCAAGGCGTCAATCAATCGACGCTTGCGCCGCTCTTTTCGATACTGAGTAATGCATTCGTTGTAGGTGATGCTATAGAGCCAAGTCTTGAACTTGGACTTACCCTCAAAGTTCTTCAGGCCATAGAGAACCTTGAGCATCACCTCCTGACAGACATCGTCAGCATCCCTTTCGTTCCCTAAATAACGCGCACACACGTTAAATAATGTGCGCTGGTAGCGTCTCATCAGCTCTTCATAAGCACGAGTGATATGAAACAGCTCGTCGTGGGCGCGTGCCACCAGCTCTTCATCGGTGAGCTCGCGGGGGTCGTAGCGCGTTGGCAGGGCTTGAGCTTTGTTCAAAACGAGTCGGGCCGACAGTCAGGACGAAAAGTGCCCGACAGGTCACGCCTGTCGGGCAGCTGCATAAAATAACAGATTGGCGTCAGCGACTGTTCACGCGTTGCTCGAGCATCACTCGATTGGCCACCGATACCAGCTCACCGGTATCAGTCAACAGGGTGGTTTTCACTGTGCCGATCTCTTCGATCTGGCCTTCGACCTCACCCACCTGCACATGTTGCCCGACCTGATACAGCTCGCGCACATAAATGCCAGCGAGAATCTGGCTGGCGATATCGCGGCTACCCAGGCCCAATGCCAGCGCGACCGCCAGGCCAACGGAGATCAGTACGATGGCGATGACGTTGTTGAGCAGGTCGGTCTTGATTTCCAGCTGACCGATGGCCACCGAGATGCTGATGATGATCACCAGGCCCTGTGCCACACGTCCCAAGCCGTTGGCATACTCCAGGCCGACGCCTTCGGCGGCGCCACGCACTAGGCTGCTGACCAGTTGCGCCAGGAGCACGCCAGCCAGCAGCACCAGCGCCGCGCCGAACACCTTGGGCAGATACAGCGCCAGCACGTCAAGGGTCGCGGAAACACGTTGCAGACCGAGCGATTCAGCGGCAGACACCAGGAAGATCAGCAGCACGAACCAGTAAACGATCTTGCCGATCAGGGTCGATACCGACGCATGAATGCCGACGCGCGCCAGCAGCTTGGTCAGGCCGGTACCGGTCATCAAACGGTCCAGGCCAACCTTGCCAAGCAGCTTGGACAGCAGCGTGTCGAGCAACTTGGCCACGACGAAGCCAAGCAATACCAGTACCAGCGCCACGAACAGATTGGGGATGAAGCCAGCAACCTTGGCCCACAATGCGGTCATCGCGGAGATCAGGCTTTGGGTCCAGGGATCGAGTTCCATTTCAGTCAGCCTTATCAGCAGAAGCAGAGGATTGGGTACGGCGCGAAACCGGCGCGACATGCGCCGAACCGTTGTTCAGGGCGATCATCAGGGCCTGCGCCCAGTGGCCTACCAGGCTGAACAGGTCACCAGCGCCGACCTGGCGGTTGGCGGTCTTGAGAACCCGGTGCAGGCAAGCATCGTCGTCATGGCTGGACGACGAGGACTTGAGCAAATCGCGTAGAGACTCTTCAAATGGATCGTGCATGCGCACCTCACGGGATGTCACGGCTAGACGCAGTAGCCGGCGGATGAGTCACACATCACAGCCAACGCCAACGTCGAAAAAGCAGCAGTTGACCCAGCGCCAGAAGGATCATCAGGCCACAGGCGATAAAGAAGCCGATCGGGCTTTCGGAGCCTGGAATCCCGCCGACATTGATGCCCAGCAGCCCCGTGAGAAAAGTCAGCGGCAGGAACATGCCGGCGATCACGGTAAAACGGTACATGATGCGGTTCATCCGCTCTGCAAGGCGCTGATTCTCAGCTTCCAGTACCAGGCCGACGCGCTCGCGAATCAGCTCCAGCTCTTCCAGATAGCGGGTCAGGCGATTGTTAAGCTCGTTCCAGTAGTCACCGTCGTCCTCGACGAACCAGGGCTGTCGATTACGCACCAGCTGCGCGTAGAGATCGCGCTGCGGCGCGAGAAACCGACGCAAACTGGCCGCACGCCGACGCACCTGCAACACCAGGCCGTGATCGGGACGATAGCGCTCGTCAGCGTCCAGACGATCCTCTTCGACATCGAGCTGCTCGCTCAACTCGGCGATCAGATCATCGACGCGACTGGTGAGGTGACGGGCGAGCTCCAGGAGCAGCTCGGACGACGTCTTCGGCCCCTTGCCCGCGAGCAGATCAGCAATCAATGCATCGGTTGCGTGCAGTGGACGCTGACGCAGGGAGATCACCCGCCGGGCATCAGCGAAGATACGTACCGAAACCATGTCTTCCGGTTCTGCGCCTGGATTACGGTTGACCCCGCGCAAGAACAACAGCAGCTCATCATCGGGCAGGGGCAATAGACGCGGCCGGGTATTTTCCTCGAGCAGCAGGTTGCAGCTGAATTCATCCAGCCCGCTGTGCTCACGTAACCAGCGCTGTGACTGCTCCTGGCCGCGATCCCAGTGCAGCCACAGGCTTTCCTGCTCGCCTAACTGCAGGCCATCCAGTTCATGGCGAGTGATGCTGTGTGCACCGCCCCGACCATCGAGCACGAAGGCATGCAGCAACGCCGAATCCTGATCCTGCATCGGCTTATTCCGGCATGCTCAGGGCTTGCGGGGAAACGATGATGCCGTTGTTGTCGGCGTACAGATAATCGCCCGGTTTGAAGGTCACGCCGCCAAAGCTGACGGGCACATTCAGATCGCCGATGCCGCGCTTGTCGGTTTTCATCGGATGACTGGCCAGCGCCTGCACGCCCAGAACGGTCTGTGCGATGACATCCACATCACGAATGCAGCCATATACGACGATGCCTTCCCAGCCGTTCTTGGCGGCCTTCTCGGCCAGCATGTCACCGAGCAGCGCACGTCGCAGGGAACCGCCGCCATCCACGACCAGGACCTTGCCCTGACCAGGCAGATCGACCTGCTCCTTCACCAGCGAGTTGTCTTCATGGCACTTGATGGTGACGATCTGACCGCCGAAAGAATCGCGGCCGCCGTAGTTGGCGAACATCGGCTCGACGACCTGAACCAGTTCCGGATAGGCATCGCACAGATCAGGGGTGATGTAGTGCATGGCAGAACTCCTCTCGACGTAGGGTGGGGCAGGCAGTCATCTGCATGGCCTGCTGAAAGCGGGGCAATTCACGTTGCACAACGGCCAAGTGCTCGAGCAAAGCGAACAGCGAAACGGCAGCAGCCCGGGAAATGACCAGGCAGGCGCTGCGCGTCACATCTTACCGTTAAGCACCCGCCGAAGAAACGCTTGGCCCTTCAAAGCCCCTCACTGGGCAACGGCTCGGCAAAACCATCAGGCAATTGCAGATGCTGCAGCCAATACTCGACCAGTGACCACACCTCACGTTGCGCGTCCTTGCTGACCAGCATTTCGATGTGGCCAAAGTCACTGGAGAAGCCGTTCTCCTTGCCCAGCAGTAAGAACTGCGACGGCGCCGCACTGCACTGTTCCAGCAGCTTGCGACATGCCCAGGCTGGATCCTGCTGATCGGCCGCAGCTCCTACCGCCAGAATCGGCACGCGCACCTGAGTCAGCCCCGCCCACCAATCCTGATCGGCATCACCGAAACGCCCGAACAGCTTGAGCCAACGCAGGGTTTCCAGTGCCAGCCCGATGGGTTCGTCTTCCGGGCCGCGCTTCAGGCGCCGCCCGGACAAGTAGGGAAAGCTGCGCAGCAGCAGGCGCGCCCCCCACTCCAACGGCGGTAATTTGAGCGGCCAGTAGATGCGGCTGACCTGGCTGCCGAACAGTGCTGCCGAACGCGCGCGTGAGGTTTGCAGGTAGCTGCCGCCCAGCGCCGCCGCCAGAACTACGCCACCAAGCGAGTGCCCCAGCCAATGTGGCGCCTGCCCGGTCTGTTCAAAAATGAAATCGGCAATCGCCGGCAGGTCGTAACGCACGTACTGCGCCACGTTGTTGTCGCGGTAGCCTTCGTTGCGTGGCGACAGGCCGTGGCCGCGCATTTCGGCGATCCACACATCGAATCCCGCGCGCGCCAGGTAAGGCCCCAGGCCAATGCCCTTGGGCGAATACCAGAAGCGCCGATTGGAAAAGCTGCCGTGCAGCAATACCACGGGCACGCCGCGCTCGCCTTCCGCCCCTGCGCGACCGAGCCGGGTCAAGGCCAGCTCGACGCTGGAATCCGGGCTGTTGTTGGGCTTGAGAAGATAGACGTCTTCACTGAGATCGCCACGCAGCTCGGCACTCATCAGGGAAACGGGAAAAAGCTCACTACTGCTTTGCATGAATCAGATGACCGCACCGGCAAGACGCCATAAAAGAATAACGACACGCATAAAAAAACCGCCGGGAGCGATATCGCATATCGCTGGCGACGGCTTGGGATGAGTGGTAAAACGCGCTGGACACCAAAAAGGGCGGGATCAACCCGCCCTTTCTGGATTGATCACAGACCTCAGGCTGGCTGAGCCTCAGCCAGGAAGAACCAGGTGTCGAGTACCGAGTCCGGGTTCAGCGACACGCTCTCGATACCCTGCTCCATCAGCCACTTGGCCAGATCCGGATGGTCCGAAGGGCCCTGGCCGCAGATGCCGATGTACTTGCCGGCCTTGTTACAGGCAGCGATGGCATTGGCCAGCAGCTTCTTCACCGCAGGGTTACGCTCATCGAACAGGTGGGCAACGATGCCGGAGTCACGGTCCAGGCCCAGAGTCAGCTGGGTCAGGTCGTTGGAGCCGATAGAGAAGCCATCGAAGAACTCGAGGAACTCCTCGGCCAGAATGGCGTTGGACGGCAGCTCGCACATCATGATGACCTTCAGGCCGTCCTGACCACGGGCCAGGCCATTGCTGGCCAGCAGCTCGACCACTTGCGAGGCCTCACCCAGGGTACGCACAAACGGCACCATGATCTCGACGTTGGTCAGGCCCATCTCGCCCCGCACCTTCTTCAGCGCACGGCATTCCAGCTCGAAGCAGTCACGGAACGACTCGCTGATGTAACGCGAAGCACCGCGGAAGCCCAGCATCGGGTTCTCTTCTTCCGGCTCGTACAGCTTGCCGCCGATCAAGTTGGCATATTCGTTGGACTTGAAGTCCGACAGGCGCACGATGACCTTCTTCGGCCAGAAGGCGGCGGCCAGGGTGCTGATACCCTCAACCAGCTTCTCGACGTAGAAGTTGACCGGATCACCGTAGCCGGCGATGCGTTTCTCGACGCTGTCCTTGATCTCCGGCGGCAGGCTGGAGAAGTTCAGCAGCGCCTTCGGGTGCACGCCGATCATGCGGTTGATGATGAACTCCAGACGAGCCAGGCCAACACCTTCGTTCGGCAGTTGAGCGAAATCGAAAGCGCGATCCGGGTTACCGACGTTCATCATGATCTTGAACGGCAGATCCGGCATGGCATCGACCGAGTTCTTGCGGATGTCGAAGCCCAGTTCGCCTTCGAAGATGAAGCCGGTATCGCCTTCAGCGCAGGATACGGTCACACCCTGACCGTCCTTGAGTACGCTGGTGGCGTTGCCGCAACCGACCACGGCCGGAATGCCCAGCTCACGGGCGATGATTGCTGCGTGGCAGGTGCGGCCGCCGCGGTTGGTGACGATGGCGCTGGCGCGTTTCATCACCGGCTCCCAGTCCGGGTCGGTCATGTCGGAAACCAGCACATCGCCCGGCTGCACCTTGTCCATCTCGGATACGTCGTGGATCACGCGCACCTTGCCGGCGCCGATGCGCTGGCCGATGGCACGGCCTTCGACCAGCACGGTGCCCTTCTCTTTGAGCAGGTAGCGCTCCATCACGGTGGCGCTGGAGCGACTCTTAACAGTTTCCGGACGGGCCTGCACGATGTACAGCTTGCCGTCGTCACCGTCCTTGGCCCACTCGATATCCATTGGGCGACCATAGTGTTTCTCGATGATCAGTGCCTGCTTGGCCAGCTCGCTGACCTCGGCGTCGCTGATGCAGAAACGCGCGCGCTCGGCGCGGTCGACTTCTACGGTCTTCACCGAGCGACCAGCCTTGGCTTCGTCGCCGTAGACCATCTTGATCGCCTTGCTGCCCAAGTTGCGACGCAGAATGGCCGGGCGCCCCGCTTCCAGGGTCGGCTTGTGCACGTAGAACTCGTCGGGGTTCACTGCGCCCTGCACGACGGTCTCACCGAGGCCATAGGCGCCGGTGATGAACACCACGTCACGGAAGCCCGATTCGGTGTCCAGGGTGAACATCACACCGGCGGTGCCGGTTTCCGAACGCACCATACGCTGCACGCCAGCGGACAGGGCGACCAGCTTGTGGTCGAAGCCCTGGTGCACGCGATAGGCGATGGCGCGGTCGTTGAACAGCGAGGCGAAGACTTCCTTGGCGGCGCGGATCACGTTGTCCACGCCACGGATGTTGAGGAAGGTTTCTTGTTGGCCGGCGAAGGATGCATCCGGCAGGTCTTCGGCGGTGGCCGAGGAACGCACGGCCACGGCCATGTTGTCGTTGCCGGCGCTCATGGTGGCGAAGGCTTCACGAATCTGCTTGTCCAGCTCGGCGGGGAACTCGGCGTCCATCACCCATTGGCGAATCTGCGCGCCGGTCTTGGCCAGGGCGTTGACGTCATCGACATCGAGCGTGTCGAGCGCTGCGTGGATCTGCGCATTCAGGCCGCTCTGCTCGAGAAAGTCGCGGTAGGCCTGAGCCGTAGTGGCGAAACCGCCGGGCACCGAGACACCGGCGCCGGCCAGGTTGCTGATCATCTCGCCGAGGGATGCGTTCTTGCCCCCCACATGCTCAACATCGTGATTGCCGAGCTTATCGAGGGAAACTACGTACTCTACCAAGGTGATCTCTCCACTAACTGTATTGGAAAAGCTCAGCGGGCTGCGCAATGTCGAACGACCGAGGTCGCGCGATTGTGGCCTTGCCCTTGAATAAGTAACAATGCCAGAACCCGTGGGCCCCGGCGAAAAACGCGGCCTATCATAGCCAAGAATCGAACTCAGCTTAAGGCCTTTGGCGCAAATGAAACGAACCGCTTTCTTCATCTCCGACGGCACCGGCATCACCGCCGAAACCCTGGGTCAGAGTCTGCTCGCGCAGTTCGAGAACATTCAGTTCACCAAACTAACGCGCCCTTATATCGACAGCGCCGATAAAGCGCGCGCCATGGTACAACAAATCGATGCCGCCGCTGAAAGGGACGGTGTGCGTCCGATCATCTTCGACACCATCGTCAATCGCGATATTCGAGCCATTCTCGATACCGCCAATGGTTTCATGATCGATATCTTCTCGACCTTTCTCTCGCCGCTGGAACAGGAGTTGAGCTCGCACTCTTCCTACTCCGTCGGCAAGTCGCACTCCATCGGTCAGCACTCCAACTATATGGAGCGTATCGAGGCGGTGAACTTCGCCCTCGACAATGACGACGGCGCCCGCACCCACTATTACGACAAGGCCGATCTGATCCTGGTCGGCGTATCACGCTGCGGCAAGACGCCCACCTGCCTGTATATGGCCATGCAATATGGCATTCGCGCAGCCAACTACCCGCTGACCGAAGACGACATGGAGCGCCTGCAACTTCCGGAGTCGCTGAAAAAATACCGCGACAAGCTGTTCGGCCTGACCATCGATCCGGATCGCCTTACCGCCATCCGCCATGAACGCAAGCCCAACAGCCGCTACGCCAGCTTCGCCCAATGTGAGTTCGAGGTGCGTGAAGTGGAAAGTCTGTTCCGTCGCGAAAATATCGCCTTCATCAACTCCACGCATTTCTCGGTCGAGGAGATTTCGGCCAAGATCCTGGTGGAAAAAGGTGTTGAACGACGCCTTAAATAACCACCATAAGCTCATGTTTCAAAAGAGAAAAGGCTCGATACTTCGAGCCTTTTCTAGTTTCAGCGGTTAGAAGCTGCCACCCGGCACACGCACCCAGCCCTCCATGAGGATGCGCGCACTGCGGCTCATCACTGCCTTGGTCACTGCCCACTGACCATCGACCAGACGAGCCTGTGCACCAACACGCAAGGTGCCGGACGGATGGCCAAAACGCACCGCCTCGCGCTCGCCGCCGCCAGCGGCCAGGTTGACCAACGTACCTGGTATCGCCGCCGCCGTGCCGATGGCCACCGCACAAGTGCCCATCATCGCGTGGTGCAGTTTGCCCATCGACAGCGCGCGCACCAGCAGATCGACATCGCCAGCTTTTACATCCTTGCCGCTGGATGTGCGGTAATCCTTGGGCGGACTGACGAAGGCGATCTTCGGGGTGTGCTGACGTGTCGCAGCCTCCTCGGCCGTCTTGATCAGCCCCATGCGCAGCGCACCAGCGATGCGGATCTGCTCGAAGCGCGCCAGTTGCGCCGGATCGCCATTGATGGCCTCGCGCAGCTCGGTACCCTGGTAGCCGATGTCCTCAGCATTGACGAACACCGTCGGGATGCCGGCAGTGATCATGGTCGCCTTGAAGATGCCAATGCCCGGCACCTCGAGGTCATCGACCAGATTGCCGGTGGGGAACATCGAACCGCCCTCCTCACCATCGTCGGACGGGTCGAGGAACTCCAGCACGATCTCCGCCGCCGGGAAGGTCACCCCGTCCAGTTCGAAGTCACCGGTTTCCTGCACCTGGCCACCCGTGACCGGTACATGGGCGATGATGGTTTTCTGGATATTGGCCTGCCAGATACGCACTACGCAGGTGCCGTTGTCGGGAATCCGTGCGGGGTCGACCAGACCGGCATGGATGGCGAAGGCACCGGCCGCGGTGGACAGGTTGCCGCAGTTGCCGCTCCAGTCGACAAAGGCCTTGTCGATGGAGACCTGACCGTAGAGGTAGTCGACATCGTGATCGGGCTGGCTGCTTTTCGACAGAATCACGCATTTGGAGGTGCTCGACGTGGCGCCGCCCATGCCGTCGATCTGCGCCGAGTACGGATCGGGGCTGCCGATCACGCGCATGAACAGCCTGTCGCGCGCCTCGCCCGGCACCTGGCAACGCTCAGGCAGATCCTGCAGGCGAAAGAACACGCCCTTGCTGGTGCCGCCACGCATGTAGGTGGCGGGGATTTTCACTTGCGGCAGATAAGCCATGAGTGCAGTCCTGAAGTAGCCCGGATGCAATCCGGGAATGACGGTGCTCGCTTTTCGCCGGATTGCATCCGGGCCTCGCGCTACCGGCTTTTCGTAGGAGCGAGCTCTGCTCGCGAATAGCCTCGCAACGAAGCTTGGTTCGCGAGCAGAGCTCGCTCCTACAGAAGTTGTACCGGCCCGCTCGCGGGCCGGTCGTTACATCAAGCCACCGCACCTTCGAGGAAGTCCTTGGCGAAGCGCTGCAGCACGCCGCCGGCCTTGTACACGCTGACATCCGCCGCGGTATCCAGTCGGCAGGTCACCGGCACCCGAACCACTTCACCGTTACGGCGATTGACCACCAGGGTCAGGTCGCAGCGCGGCGAGATATCGCCCTCGATGTCATAGGTTTCGGTGCCGTCCAGCCCCAGGGTCAGGCGCGTGGTGCCCGGTTTGAACTCTACCGGCAGCACGCCCATGCCCACCAGGTTGGTGCGGTGGATGCGCTCGAAGCCTTCGGCGACGATCACTTCCACGCCCGCCAAACGTACGCCCTTGGCCGCCCAATCCCGCGACGAGCCCTGGCCGTAGTCGGCACCAGCGACGATGATCAGGTTCTGCTTGCGGTTCATGTAGGTCTCGATGGCTTCCCACATGCGCATCACCTGGCCTTCCGGCTCGACGCGGGCCAGCGAGCCCTTCTTCACCTGGCCGTCGACCACAGCCATCTCGTTGACCAGTTGCGGGTTGGCGAAGGTGGCGCGCTGTGCGGTCAGGTGGTCGCCACGGTGGGTGGCGTAGGAGTTGAAGTCCTCCTCCGGCAGGCCCATTTTCGCCAGGTACTCACCGGCGGCCGAGTCCGCCAGGATGGCGTTGGACGGCGACAGGTGGTCGGTGGTGATGTTGTCCGGCAGGATCGCCAGCGGACGCATGCCCTTGAGCGTGCGCTCGCCGGCCAGCGCACCCTCCCAGTAAGGCGGGCGGCGGATGTAGGTGGACATCGGCCGCCAGTCGTACAGCGGGCTGTCGGCTTCCTTCACCGTCCCGAGGTCGAACATCGGGATATAGATCTGCTTGAACTGCTCGGGCTTGACGCTCGCCGCGACTATGGCGTCGATCTCCTCGTCGCTCGGCCACAGGTCCTTCAACGTGATGGGGTTGCCCTGGGCATCGGTGCCCAGCGCGTCCTGCTCGATATCGAAGCGCACGGTACCGGCAATGGCATAGGCCACAACCAGCGGTGGCGAAGCGAGGAAGGCCTGCTTGGCATAGGGATGGATGCGCCCGTCGAAGTTGCGGTTGCCTGAGAGCACAGCGGTGGCGTACAGGTCGCGGTCGATGATTTCTTTCTGAATCTTCGGATCGAGCGCGCCGGACATGCCGTTACAGGTGGTGCAGGCGTAGGCGACGATGCCGAAACCGAGCTTCTCCAGTTCCGGCAGCAGGCCAGCCTCTTGCAGATACAGCTTGGCGACTTTCGAACCTGGAGCGAATGACGTCTTCACCCAGGGCTTGCGCACCAGGCCCAGCGCGTTGGCCTTCTTCGCCACCAGACCAGCAGCGATGACGTTGCGCGGGTTGGAGGTGTTGGTGCAGCTGGTGATGGCGGCGATGATCACCGCGCCATCGGGCATCAGCCCCTGGGCTTCTTCACCCTTGCCAGCTTGCAGCTTGGCTTCGTCAGCGATGCCACGCTCGGCCAGCGCCGAGGTCGGCAGGCGGCGATGCGGGTTGCTTGGCCCAGCCATGTTGCGCACCACACTGCCCAGATCGAAGCGCAACACACGCTCGTACTCGGCGGTTTTCAGCGCGTCGCTCCACAGACCCAGGGTCTTGGCGTAGTTTTCTACCAGCGCCACCTGTTCCGGCTCGCGACCGGTGAGCTTGAGGTAGTCGATGGTCTGGCCGTCGATGTAGAACATCGAGGCGGTGGCGCCGTATTCCGGGCACATGTTGGAGATGGTCGCGCGATCACCGATGGACAGGCTGTCCGCCCCTTCACCGAAGAACTCGACCCAGGCCCCCACCACCCTTTCCTTGCGCAGGAACTCGGTGATAGCCAGGACGATATCGGTGGCGGTGATGCCGGGCTGGCGCTTACCAGTCAGCTCGACGCCGACGATATCGGGCAAGCGCATCATCGACGGGTGGCCGAGCATCACCGTCTCGGCCTCCAGGCCGCCGACGCCAATGGCGATCACGCCCAGGGCATCCACGTGCGGAGTGTGCGAGTCGGTGCCGACGCAGGTATCGGGGAAGGCAATGCCGCCGCGTGCCTGGATCACCGGGCTCATTTTCTCCAGGTTGATCTGGTGCATGATGCCGTTGCCGGCCGGGATCACGTCGACGTTCTTGAACGCGGTCTTGGTCCAGTCGATGAAATGGAAGCGATCCTCGTTGCGGCGATCCTCGATGGCGCGGTTCTTCTCGAAGGCATCCGGATCGAAGCCCGGCGCCTCGACGGCCAGCGAATGGTCGACGATCAACTGGGTCGGCACCACCGGGTTGACCTTGGACGGGTCACCACCTTTTTCTGCGATGGCATCGCGCAGGCCGGCCAGATCCACCAGCGCGGTCTGACCGAGAATGTCATGACAGACCACCCGCGCCGGATACCAGGGAAAGTCCAGGTCGCGCTTGCGGTAGACCAGCTGTTCCAGCGAGGCCGTCAGATCCTGCGGCTCGCAGCGACGCACCAGTTGCTCGGCGAGTACGCGCGAGGTGTAGGGCAGCTTGTCCCAGGCACCGGCCTGGATCGCCTCGACCGCCTCACGTGCGTCGAAGTAATCCAGTGCGGTGCCGGTCAGGCGCTTGCGGTATTGGCTATTCACGGTGTCGTTCATGGTTATTTACGATCCTTGAGCGGTACGAACTTCAGGTCTTCGGGGCCTGTGTAGTTGGCGCTCGGGCGGATGATTTTGCCGTCGATACGCTGCTCGATGACGTGCGCCGACCAGCCGGCAGTGCGGGCGATGACGAACAGCGGGGTGAACATGGCGGTGGGCACGCCCATCATGTGGTAGCTCACGGCGCTGAACCAGTCGAGGTTGGGGAACATCTTCTTGATGTCCCACATGATGGTTTCCAGACGCTCGGCGATGTCGAACATCTTGGTGTTGCCCTGCTCCACGGACAGCTCGCGGGCCACTTCCTTGATCACCTTGTTGCGCGGGTCGCTCACGGTGTAGACCGGATGACCGAAGCCGATCACCACTTCCTTACGCCCTACTCGCTCGCGGATATCGGCCTCAGCCTCGTCCGGGCTGTCGTAGCGCTTCTGCACCTCGAAGGCCACTTCGTTGGCGCCGCCGTGTTTCGGCCCGCGCAACGCGCCAATAGCGCCAGCGATGCAGGAGAACAGGTCGGAACCGGTGCCGGCGATCACCCGCGAGGTGAAGGTCGAGGCGTTGAACTCGTGCTCGGCATACAGATTCAGCGAGGTGTGCATGGCGCGCACCCAGGACTCGCGTGGCTTCTCGCCGTGCAACAGATGGAGGAAGTGGCCGCCGATGGAGTCGTCGTCGGTTTCCACCTCGATGCGCTTGCCGTTGTGGCTGTAGTGGTACCAGTACAGCAGCGCCGAGCCCAGGCTGGCCATCAGCTTGTCGGCGATATCACGGGCGCCAGGGTGGTTGTGATCGTCCTTTTCCGGCGCCAGGCAGCCGAGTACGGAGACTGCGGTACGCATCACGTCCATCGGGTGCGCCGAAGGCGGCAGTTGCTCAAGTGCCGCCTTCACCCCGGCCGGCAGGCCGCGCAGAGCCTTGAGCTTAGCCTTGTAGCCGGCCAGTTCGGCGACGTTGGGCAGCTTGCCGTGCACCAGCAGGTGAGCGATCTCCTCGAACTCGCAGCGATTGGCAAAATCGAGCACGTCATAGCCACGGTAATGCAGGTCGTTACCGGTGCGGCCAACGGTGCACAGCGCGGTATTGCCGGCGGCTGTGCCGCTGAGGGCAACGGATTTCTTCGGCTTGAAGCCTGGCGTGGTTTCGGTGGCACTCATGGTTATCTCCTCGACTCTTTTTGTTCTGCTGTGCTCTGCGTAGGGTGCCGGGCGGTGATCCGCCTCAGCCCACCGGCAGTGCTGACACGGTGGGCTGAAGCGAATCGTCGCCCGGCCCACCCTACGACCTTGCTGGTTTACTTCTTGCCGGCGGCGAACAGCGCGTCGAGCTTCTGCTCGAAGGCGTGGTAGCCGATGCGGTCGTAGAGTTCGGCGCGGGTCTGCATCAGCTCGATCACATCCTTCTGGTGGCCGTTCTGGCGGATCGAGGTGTAGACACTTTCGGCCGCCTTGTTCGCCGCGCGGAAGGCCGACAGCGGGTAGAGCTGGATGGCCACGCCGACCGACGCCAGTTCATCGCGGGTGAACAGCGGCGTGGCGCCGAATTCGGTGATGTTGGCCAGTACCGGCACATTCAGCGCGTCAACAAAGCGCTTGTAGGTCGGCAGGTCATAAGCGGCCTCGGCGAAGATGCCATCAGCACCTGCCTCGACGTAGGCCTGGCAGCGCTCGATGGCGGCATCCACGCCCTCGGCCTGGATGGCGTCGGTGCGGGCGATGAGGAAGAAGTCCGGGTCAGTCTTGGCATCGGCGGCGGCCCTGACACGGTCGACCATTTCCTCGCAGGAGACGATCTCCTTGCCCGGACGGTGACCGCAGCGCTTGGCACCCACCTGATCCTCGATATGCGCAGCGGCAGCACCGGCCTTGATCAGGTTCTTGATGGTGCGTTCGATATTGAAGGCACTGGGGCCAAAGCCGGTGTCAATATCCACCAGCAGCGGCAGGTCACAGACATCGGTGATGCGGCGCACGTCTGTGAGCACGTCATCCAGGGTGTTGATGCCCAGATCCGGCAAGCCGAGCGAGCCGGCGGCGACACCGCCACCGGACAGGTAAATAGCGCGAAAGCCCGCGCGCTTGGCCAGCAGTGCATGGTTGGCGTTGATCGCACCGATAACCTGCAGTGGCTGCTCCTCGGCGAGGGCCTGGCGGAAACGCTGGCCGGCGGAAAGCTGGGTCATGAATCACCTCGAGTCTTGGATGAAGGGGTGAGCGCTTCCTGTCCACATTGGGAAACGTAGTGGCGCTCGATATTGCGCTTGGAGGCGCCGATGTGGCGGCGCATCAGCAATTCGGCCAGTTCACCGTCACGAGCTTCGATGGCGTCGAGAATGCGGTGGTGCTCGGCGAAGGCCTGGTGCGGCCGATTGGGTGTGGTGGAGAACTGCAGTCGGTACATGCGCACCAACTGGTACAGCTCGTCGCACAGCAGCTTGGCCAGGGTGCGATTGCCGCTGCCCTGGATGATCCGGTAGTGGAAGTCGAAGTCGCCTTCCTGCTGGTAGTAGCCGACACCAGCCTTGAACGCGGCATCCTGCTCGTGCAGCTCCAGCACCTGGCGTAGCTCATCGATCTCCTGCTGGGTCATGCGCTCGGCCGCCAGGCGGCAGGCCATGCCTTCGAGCGACTCGCGAATCTCGTACAGCTCGACCAACTCGGCATGACTGAGCGACACCACCCGCGCCCCCACATGTGGCACGCGCACCAGCAGCTTCTGCCCTTCCAGGCGATGAATGGCCTCGCGTAGAGGGCCACGACTGATGCCATAGGTGCGCGCCAGCTCGGGCTCAGAGATCTTGCTACCCGGGGCGATCTCGCCTTTGACGATAGCGGCCTGGATCAGACGGAAGACGTGCTCGGAAAGCGTCTCCGAATCCACCTGCGGCGCTGCTGACGCATCTGATTGAAGCAGCATGATTGTCAACACCAATAGATATTCAGGGCGATATAACTACACCATAAAGCCAAAAATGTCAAAGCAGACCAAAGCATTGTCGACAATACGTCCAGCTCGCCCGATCAGGCAAACCGCCACCTTACTTGCAGAAAGCTACATAAGCGTCTGTCGGCACGTAAAATCCCCATGTTAGAATCCAACTGTTCCTGCCTGGCCATCTCCTTTTGCCATGCCTGCTAGACTTCACGGCAGAAAGTTGTATGGCAGGATGCCTGCGAGTTGCTGCCCCCATCCCGCCACTGGCAATACCCTCTCAAGGACACATGAGACTGAAACCCTTCTCTTTGCTGATCTGCCTGCTGACCTTGTCCTGCCCTGCTCTGGCCATGGGCAAGTCGATCTATGGTCTGAATGAATATATTCACGTAGAAGAACTGGACCTGCAGGTAGCCGCCAAACTCGACACTGGCGCCAAAACCGCGTCCTTGAGTGCCCGCGATATCAAACGCTTCAAGCGTGACGGAGAAACCTGGGTGCGTTTCGTGCTGGCCATCGACAATGCCCAAGAGCGCACCATCGAGCGTCCGCTGGCGCGAATCAGCAAGATCAAACGCCGTGCTGGCGATTTCGACCCCGATGAAGGCAAGACCTATACGGCACGCCCGGTAATCGACCTTGAATTGTGCATGGGCAAGACCCTGCGCATGATCGAAGTGAACTTGACCGACCGAAGCGCATTCCAATACCCGCTTCTGATCGGCTCCGAAGCGCTCAAGCACTTCGAGGCCATAGTCGATCCAAGCCTTAAATATGCAGCCGGCAAACCCGACTGCACCAATGACGCAACCCCTGGCGAGTAATTCCCATGCGCTCTCTGAACCTGCATCTGAAAGTCCTGATCACCCTCCTGGTGGCCCTGGGCGTTCTGATTACGGCATACCAAATCTTCATTCTCGGCATTCCGGTGACCGAGGATGAGACCGACGATCTGTGGAACATCGACGCCAAGGTCGAATTCCAGGCCAACCCGCGTGAGCCGGTGAAGCTGCAGATGTTCGTCCCGCCGCTGAACCAGGACTACGTCAGCCTCAACGAGAGCTTCATCTCCAACAATTACGGCGTCAGCGTCAACCGTGTCGACGGCAACCGCCGCGTCACCTGGTCGGCACGTCGTGCCAATGGCAAGCAGACCCTCTATTACCGACTGGTTCTGACCAAGCGTTACAGCGGCGAGCAGGCGCCTGCAAAAGGCCCGATCTTCCGCGACAGCATCCCGGTCGAAGGCCCCGAGAAGATCGCGGCCGAAGCCCTGCTGGCGCCGATCCGCCAGCACTCGGCGGATGTCGAAACCTTCATCAGCGAAACCATCAAGCGCGTCAACAACGTCAATGACGACAACGTCAAGTTGCTGCTCGGCGGCGACGCCTCCATCGCCAACAAGGCCAAGGCCGTCGACTTGCTGTTGTCCATCGCCCATGTGCCGATGGAGCGTGTGCACACCATTCGCCTGCAGGCCGAAGTGGCGCAGTCGCCGGAGCTTTGGCTGCGCAGCTTCAACGGTCAGAAGTGGCTGTATTTCAACCCGAAAACCGGTGAACAGGGCCTGCCGGAAGACCGCCTGATCTGGTGGATCGGCGACGGTGATCTGGTCAGCCTCGAAGGCGGCCGTCAGGCGCAAGTCAGCTTCAGTCTGAACAACAGCGAGATGAACGCCATCCGCCTAGCCAAACTGACCGATGAGAACACCGACGCCAGCTTCCTCGAATACTCGCTGTACGGCCTGCCGCTGCAGACCCAGCAGACCTTCATGGTCATGGTGATGATCCCGATTGGCGTGCTGGTCATCCTGATCCTGCGCAACCTCGGTGGCTTGCAGACGCTGGGCACCTTTACCCCGGTGCTGATCGCTCTGGCCTTCCGCGAAACCCAGCTGGGCTTCGGTATCTTTTTGTTTACCGTGATCACTGCACTCGGCCTGTCACTACGCTCGTACCTCGAACACCTGAAGCTACAGATGTTGCCGCGCCTGTCGGTGGTCTTGACCTTCGTCGTGGTGCTGATCGCCGCCATCAGCCTGTTCAGCCACAAGCTGGGCCTAGAGCGTGGTCTGTCGGTGGCGCTGTTCCCGATGGTGATTCTGACCATGACCATCGAACGCCTGTCGATCACCTGGGAAGAGCGCGGCGGCAGCCATGCCTTCAAGGTCGCCATCGGCACCCTGTTCGCCGCCACCATCGCCCACCTGCTGATGAGCGTGCCCCAACTGGTGTACTTCGTGTTCACCTTCCCGGCGATCCTGCTGATTCTGGTGGCTTTCATGCTGGCGATGGGCCGTTACCGCGGCTACCGCCTGACCGAACTGTTCCGTTTCAAAGCCTTCCTCAAGGACTAAGACCATGTTCGGCCTAATCAAAACGTGGAAGGCCCTTGAAGCCAAAGGCATCATGGGCATCAACCGACGCAATGCGGATTACGTGCTGAAGTACAACAAACGGCACCTGTACCCGATCGTCGACGACAAGATCATCACCAAGGAGCGGGCCATTGAGGCCGGCATCGATGTGCCGGAGCTGTACGGCATCATCGACACCGAAAAAGGCATCGACAAACTCGACGAGATCATCGCCGGGCGCACCGATTTCGTCATCAAGCCGGCGCAGGGCGCCGGCGGTGACGGCATCATGGTCATCGCCGACCGCTTCGAGGACCGATTCAAGACGGTGTCCGGCAAGATCGTCAGCCACGAGGAACTGGAGCAGCAGATTTCCAACATCCTCTCCGGTCTGTACTCGCTCGGCGGTCACCGCGACCGTGCGCTGATCGAATATCGCGTGACCCCGGACACCATCTTCAAGAGCATCAGCTACGAAGGCGTGCCGGACATCCGCATCATCGTGCTCATGGGCTACCCGGTGATGGCCATGCTGCGTCTGCCGACCCGCCAGTCCAACGGCAAGGCCAACCTGCACCAGGGCGCCATCGGCGTCGGCGTCGACCTGGCCACCGGCGTGACCCTGCGCGGCACCTGGCTGAACAACAAGATCAGCAAGCACCCGGACACCACCAATGCGGTGGACGGCGTGCAACTGCCGAACTGGGACGGTTTCATGAAGCTCGCTGCCGGCTGCTACGAGTTGTGTGGCCTGGGTTACATAGGCGTGGACATGGTGCTGGACCAGGACAAGGGCCCGCTGATTCTCGAGCTCAATGCCCGCCCCGGCCTGAATATCCAGATCGCCAATGACTGTGGCCTGACCCACCGCGCCCATGCCGTGGAAGCCCGCCTGGAAGAACTGAAAGCCAAGGGTATTCAGGAAGACGCAGAAGAGCGCGTGCGTTTCTCCCAGGAGCTGTTTGGTCACGTCGCCAGCAAGGAAATCTGACCAGCGAACGTCGTAAGGTGCTGCCGCACCTTACGACCCGCTCAATGCACCCTCGCCAGCTCGCCCCCCCTCACCCCACCGTCTCATGCCTCGCTCAGCAGCCCCAGGCTCTTGCCCTTGAGTACGACTTGCGTACGGCTGCGTACGCCCAGCCTGGAAAACAGGTTATGCAGGTGCCATTTGACGGTACCCAGGGCCAGCGCCAATTGCTGGCCGATCTCATCATTGGACATGCCCTTGGCGGCCAGACAGACCACCTCACGCTCGCGCTCGGTCAGCCCCTCCTCCAGCACGGCAATGGCATGCGGCGATTCCTGGCAGGGCCAGGCGCTCAACAGACTACGGATGAATGCCTGCAGCGCCGGCTGGTGCTCGACGGATTCCAACAGCTGCAGTAACTGGCGTATGGCTTCGCCTTCCTCGATGAACAGGCTGCGCGCCTCTTCCCACTCGGCGCCGATCAGGCATTTCACCAGCAGACTTTCCATCACGGCCTCGACCGGCACCCGCATGGTATTGCGCAGGTAGCCCAGGGCGTAATCACCCAGACCGGGCAGTGAACGCCCAATACTTCGATCAGTTGCTGGAAGAAACGTACCGGCTCATCATCAGCATCGCCCAGCGATAGCTACGCAACAGCGCTGCCGGCCTGACGACGCTGCTCGACCTGCATCGCCAACGCGGTGGTCCAAAACCAGCAGGCGCGCAAAACAACACGAGGCGGGCGTGGGGGGGGTAGGCCGAAAGCGCGGCTTCCACCTGGGGCCTTTTCAGATAGTCCACGGATGCCTGGGCGGCGACAGTTTTGAACGCAGCAGGCTTCCAGCGGCAGGGCCGATCACTACATCCATGGCCTGGATTCCTTCATTCACTGTTGTTTTGGTACGGCAGTTCAACACCCTGGCACGACTCCATACTAATCAGCCGAGCGTACCGGAGCAAACCTGGCCGAAGCCCTAGGATGAATATTAGCGGCGGACTACAATCGCTCTTTCAACCCATTCGACTGCCACGCATGCCCAGCTGCTCTCTGCACCCTATTGCTTACCGCACCGACCCCAGCGACTACTTCCAGCGCATTCGCCAGGCCCCCGGCGCCGTACTGCTGGATGCCGGACGACCGAATGCCACGCGTGGACGCTATGACCTTATGAGCGCCTGGCCATTGGCAGAACTGGCGCCCACGCCCGACGAATCGGCCAACGGCTTTCTGCAACGTCTGCGAGGCGCATTGCAGAGCCTCGGCCCCGCCGAGGCTCCAGCACAGCAGGAGCTGCCATTCGTCGGTGGTTTGATCGGCTACCTGTCTTATGACTTCGGCCGCCGCCTGGAAGTGCTGCCCGAACAGAGCGTCGATGATCTCGATCTCGAGGATGCCCGTTTCGGTCTCTACGCCTGGGCACTGATCAGCGATCACCAGTTGGGTACCAGCACCCTGCTGTTTCACCCGGCGCTGCCGGAGGCAGAGCGCCGGCGCCTGCGGATGCTGTTCGAAGCAGCGCATGACGAGGAACTCGCGCCCTTCCGACTGACTCAGCCGTTCCAGGCCGCTATCGACGAGCACCGTTATCGCCAGGCGATCGAGCGCATCCAGGGCTACATCCTCGCTGGCGATTGCTATCAGGTGAATTTCGCCCAGCGCTTCCAGGCGCCCTGCACGGGTGATCCCTGGGCGGCATACCTCGCACTGCGCCAGGCCTGCCCCACGCCTTTCTCGGGTTTTCAGAGCCTGGGCGATGGCGACGCCATTCTCAGCCTGTCGCCCGAACGCTTTCTCAAGGTCAGCAGCGGTCAGGTGGAAACCCGTCCGATCAAGGGCACTCGGCGCCGCGGCGATGACACCGACGATGATCAAGCGCAGGCGCAGGAGCTGTTGGCGAGCAGCAAAGACCGCGCCGAGAACCTGATGATCGTCGATCTGCTGCGCAACGATCTGGGCCGCAGCTGCCGCATCGGTTCGGTGAAAGTACCGGAGCTGTTCGCCCTGGAGAGCTATCCCAACGTGCATCATCTGGTCAGTTGCGTCACCGCCGAGCTGGCGCCCGGCAAGGATGCGCTGGACCTGATCGCCTGCAGTTTCCCTGGTGGCTCCATCACCGGCGCACCGAAGATCCGCGCCATGCAGATCATCGATGAGCTGGAGCCGACACGGCGCGGGCTCTATTGCGGCTCCTTGCTGTATCTCGACGTACGCGGTGAGATGGACAGCTCCATCGCCATTCGCAGCCTGCTGGTCAAGGACGGCAAGGTCAGTTGCTGGGGCGGCGGCGGTATAGTCGCCGACTCCAACTGGCAGGCCGAATACCAGGAATCCATCACCAAGGTGAAGGTATTGCTGGAGACGCTGGAGGGGCTTTAGAAACGTAGTGCGGGTGCAACCCGCCAGATTGCGATGGCGGGTTACACCCGCACTACGTCAGCTACAGGCTCAGCTTGCGGTTCGATGCCTTGAGGAATTCCTGCTTCAGATCCTCGTAGGTATGCACGGCCGGGAATTGCGGAAACTCGCGAATCACGTTTTCCGGCGCATGGAACAGGATGCCGGCATGGGCTTCGCTGAGCATGGTGGTGTCGTTGTACGAGTCACCGGCCGCGATAACGCGGTAGTACAGACTCTTAAAGGCGATGACCGACTGACGCTTGGGATCCTTCTGGCGCAGCTGGTAGCTGACCACACGATCGTTCTCGTCGGTGATCAGGCGGTGGCACAGGAGAGTCGGGAAACCGAGCTGACGCATCAGCGGCTGGGAGAACTCGTAGAAGGTGTCGGAGAGAATCACCACCTGAAAACGTTCACGCAGCCAGTCGACGAACTCCACTGCGCCATCGAGCGGCTTCAGGGTAGCGATCACGTCCTGAATGTCCTTCAACTTCAGGCCGTGCTCATCGAGAATGCGCAGGCGTTGCTGCATCAGCACGTCATAATCGGGGATGTCGCGGGTGGTCGCCTTGAGCGACTCGATACCGGTTTTTTCCGCAAAGGCGATCCAGATTTCCGGGACCAGTACGCCTTCCAGGTCGAGACACGCGATTTCCACAGGCCACTCCTCGGTTGAGCCAAAAGCCGGCACTCTAGCCGCTGAGCCTGGTGGGCGCAATGCGACGGCTTATAACCATACTGAAGCTCTACCATCCAGCTAGTTATTTAGCTGCATAACCGGCCTTTGCTACCATCGCACCTTCACGCACACGATCTGGAATCCTCACCATGGAACTCGACCTGGACGCGCTCAACGCCGAACTCGGCAACCAGCCTGAAAAGCTGGTGCAGTGGGCCATAGGGCTGGGCAAACCCGCCATCTGCACCACCAACTTCCGCCCTTTCGAAGCGGTGATCCTGCACATGGTCAGCCAGGTCAAACCGGATATCCCGGTGGTCTGGATGGACAGCGGCTACAACACCGAAGCCACCTATCGCTTCGCCGACGAGGTAACCCGCAAGCTGGGCCTCAACCTGATCATCTACCTGCCCAAGCGTTCACGCGCGCACCGCGAGGCCATCGACGGCCCGGTGCCTGGCCTGGATGATCCGCGCCACGCCGCGTTCACCGAGGAAGTGAAGCTCGAGCCCTTCGCCCGCGCCCTGCGCGAGACCGCACCCAGCGTCTGGTTCACCGCCCTGCGTGCCACCGACACCGCCGTGCGCGCGCAGATGGCCCCTATCAGCATCAACCCGGACGGCCTGATCAAGGTCGCCCCGCTGCTGCACTGGACCTCCAAGGATCTGTATCAGTACCTGGTCGCCCACGACCTGCCGAACGAATTCGATTACTTCGACCCGACCAAGGGTGAAGACAATCGCGAGTGCGGCCTGCACCTCAGTCATTGATTGACGCTGGCTAGAACGAAACATGGCGCCCTTGGGCGCCATGTTTCGTTTCAGTTGTTTTGTTTCAGTGCATCGGTAACTCGACACCTGCGAACAGCTCTTCGAGTTCGGACTTGTTGTGGCACTGCACTGCCTTGGCCAGCATCTCGCGGGTCAGGTGCGGGGCGAAACGCTCGATGAAGTCACACATGAAGCCACGCAGGAAGGTGCCGCGACGAAAACCGATCTTGGTCACGCTGGGCTCGAACAGGTCATCGGCATCGAGCATCACCAGATCCGGATCGAGCTTGGCGTCGACCGCCATCTTGGCCACGATGCCAACGCCCAGGTTCAGGCGTACGTAGGTCTTGATCACGTCGGCGTCGGCGGCGGTGAACACCACCTTGGGCGTCAGACCGCGATGACTGAAGGCTTCGTCCAGTTTCGAACGCCCGGTGAAACCGAATACGTAAGTGACGATGGGGTGCTCGGCCAGAGCCTCGAGGGTCAGCTTCGGCAGCTTGGTCAGTGGGTGCCCCTGCGGCACCACCACGCAGCGGTTCCAGCGGTAGCAAGGCATCATGATCAGGTCGTTGAACATCTCCAGGCCTTCGGTGGCGATGGCGAAATCCACACTACCGTCGGCCGCCATCTCGGCGATCTGCGTCGGCGTGCCCTGATGCATGTGCAAGGCAACATCCGGGTACTGCTTGATGAAAGCGCTGATCACCGGCGGCAGCGCGTAGCGTGCCTGGGTGTGAGTGGTGGCGATGGATAGCGTACCCTTCTTCTCATTGGAGAATTCCTGAGCGATCTGCTTGATGCTTTCAACCTTGCGCAGGATCTCGCCGGCCGTGGTGATGATGCGTTCACCCGCCGGAGTTACGCGGGTCAGATGCTTGCCGCTGCGGGCGAAGACTTCCACGCCCAGCTCATCCTCGAGCAAGCGAATCTGCTTGCTGATCCCTGGCTGCGAGGTGTAGAGGCTCTGAGCCGTAGCCGATACATTGAGGTCGTGGTGCGCAACTTCCCAGATGTAGCGCAATTGCTGAAGCTTCATAGATTTCCCTCAGAGCAGTAAGGCGGGCCAAGAGCTGCCAACGCCATATATAACCATATTATTGGTCTAATCTTTATATCCGCACATTTTATTATTTAAACTTACAATTCTCCCCGCCCCCGATGCTGCAGCATGGGCACCAGATACACCGGCACTTCTGATAGCTGCACGATCCGTGCGGACGTACGCCCCAGCGGTACGGTCAGATCCGTGCCGTGGCTGTGACTGCCTACGACCAGTAGATCTACCCCAAGTTTCTGGGCCTCATCGAGAATCACCGCAGGCGGGTCGCCCTGCAGTACGCGCACGGCTCGAATCAGTTGCAGATCCTGCTGGCCCTCCCCCAACTCGTCATGGAACCCTTCGAACACACGCTGCTCGATACTGCTCATGACAGTGCCAAGCCCATTACGGCGCAACTCGCCGAGGGTGCATTCGTCCAGGTAGGTCTGCAGGACGGACTCGGCAAACAACCCCATAGGCTCCACGGCATGCACCACGTACAGTTCGGCCTTGAAGCTGCGGCTCAGCGCCAGGGCATGCTGCAGCACATAGGAAGCATAAAGCCCCAGATCGGTGGCATAGAGTATCGAGCGGATCACGCGGCCTCCTTGACTGCTGGCGCAGGCCCTTATTGAGCTTAGCAGCGCATCAGGCAATGCAAGATCGGCAGCGTTATTTAGGACGAATGGCTATATGCAGGCGCCTGCGTGCCCTGGGGTCAGGGCAGCAGCTCGTTACTCACGCCATGCGGAACATGACCTGTGGCCACCACCTGACGCGCGCTCTCGCAATGCCCGGTCTGGTCATCGAAGAACACATCGGCGGCAAAGGCTTCGAGAACGGCTGACTTGTCCAGACCACCGAGGAAGAAGGACTCATCCAGGCGAATGTTCCACTCACGCAGGGTGCGAATCACTCGCTCGTGCGCAGGCGCCGAACGCGCGGTCACCAGCGCGGTGCGAATCGGGCATTCGGCTTCGGGAAACTCCTGCTGCAGTGCATGCAACGCGGCGAGAAACGGCTTGAAAGGCCCTCCAGGCAGGGCCTGTCGAGCGGATTCACGCTCATGATCCTGAAACGCGTTCAGGCCACCACTCTGGTAGACGCGCTCGGAGTCGTCGGAAAACAGCACGGCATCGCCATCGAAGGCGATGCGCAACTCGTTGCTAGTGGCCCGACGGGCGCCACCTGACAGCAAGGTAGCCGCACCGAAACCGGCCTTCAGTGCGTTGCGCACATCATCGGCATGGGTAGACAGAAACAGATGGCAGCCGAAAGCCGCCAAATACGGATCAGGGCTACGACCGCCGACGAAGGCGGCGCGGGAAATGCCGAGACCGTAGTGCTGGATCGAGTTGAACGCACGCAGCCCGGTATCGGCGCTGTTACGCGACACCAGAATGACTTCCACGCGCTGCTCACTGAGTCGCGCGTTCAAGCCAAGCAGCTTCTCCACCAGCGGGAAGGCGTCGCCCGGCATCAGCACTTCGTCCTCATGCTCGATCTGGTAGCGGCGATAGGCCTCCACGCCCTCGCTTTCATAAATCTGGTGACTTTCACTCAGATCGAACAGCGCTCGCGAGGATATCGCCAGCACCAGCTTGTCCCCCAGCCCCTTGCCCATGCTTAGGCCTCCTGGCGAGCCTGAATGAACCGCAGCGCCTGATACAACGCACGCACCCTGGGCATTGCCAAACCCACGGTTTGCGCAGCCGCCAGAGGTGCCTCGTAGATGGCATGCAACTCAGCCGGTCGCCCCTGGGCAAAGTCGTGGTACATGCTCGGCAGGTAATCGGGCATGCGCTGCGTGGCGGCCAGCAACTTGTCTGCGTAGCTGTCCGGCATGCTGTAACCGAGTGCCTGCGCGGCTTGCACCACTTCCAGCATCATATCGGCAATCAGCGCGCGACTGTCGGCATTGCCCATCAGGCGCCGCGTATCGGCATCGAGCAGTACCGACAGGCCGTTGTAAGGGATATTCCACACCAGCTTCTGCCAGCGCGTCTGCGCCAGATCACGCATTGCCGCCGAATCCAGGCCGGTGCTGCGCAGCAGGCTGGCGCCCTCCTCGGCCAGCGCCAGACGCGCATCGTCGTCATCCAGCGGCCCGGAGTGATAGGCCAGGTTGATCGCACCCAAGGCTTGATGCTCCATCACCCCGGGGGCACTGCGATGAACGCAGATGTAGCAGAGCCCACCGAGCAGATGCAGATCGTCACGCAACAACGGACGCAGCTCATCCTCCACCGCCAGGCCATTCTGCAACAGCACCACCTTGGCACCCGGCGCGGCCGCTTTGGCAATCAGTGGTGCCAGCTCGGCATTGGCCGTGGTCTTGGCACCGACCAGCAACCAGTCGCACGGAGGCATCTCGTCAACATACTGGTAGGCCTGTACCGGCGCCAGATTCAGTGCGCCATGCACCGCGCTGTTCAACTGCAGGCCGCGCTCGACCACCGCGCTGTACTCGCTGCGCAGCAGAAAGTGCACATCATGGCCGGCACGAGTCAGCAACATGCCGTAGAAACCGCCGATGGCGCCGGTACCGATGATACCGATGCGTGGCACGCGGGATTGGGACATCAGGGAAGCTCCTCAGCCGGACGAAGCAACGCCTCGTGCATGGCGGTTAACAGATCGCAATGGGTAAGGCGCGCAGACAGTGCGCCAAAGAAATGACCGTCCTTGACCATAAACAATGCTGGCAAATGGAAAACTTCGTAGCGCGTCACCAGCCCGGCGTTATGCCCGGCGTCGATCCAGCACAGGCGTTCGAGCGGTAGCAGCATGGCGGGCAACGCCTGGCGTGCCCAGCGACAGCTGGCACAGCCCGTGCTTGTAAACACTACCAGCGAGGCACCGGGAAGATCGAGCAGGCAGCGGTCGGCATCCAGATCGGTCAGTTCCAATTGCGTCGCTATACTGAAGTCACTGATATCAGTTTGCCTGCATTCGAGGTCGGTGTTCATGCGTAAATTTCTGCGTCATCCAAGTGACATGCCGGTGGAGTTGGTGTTGCGCAGACAGTCCTGCATCCCCCGGCAACGGCTGAACAATATCAGCCTGGGCGGGGTCGCATGCAAGTCATCACGGGGCTTTCGTCGCGGCACCTCGGTCGAGCTGCGCATCCCGCTGCTGGGCGATCAGGCGTGCTATCCCGGCGTGGTAGCCTGGTGCCGACGCCAGGAGAGCGACTATCTGGTGGGCATCGCCTTCATCGATGAGGACACCCTGTTCCGCGCCCGCATGGTCGAACAGGTCTGCCAGATCCAGCATTACCGGCAACAGCTCGAACACGAGTCTGGCCAGCCAGTCGCCATCGAGCAATTCGCGCAGGACTGGATCGCCAGGCATGCCGCCACCTTTCCCGACCTGGCCTGAAGCCACTGTGGTACAGGCAGACAATCATCCGATACTGCCCATCTATCGGGCCTATTGAACTTAACGCCCATTGTCGCGCAGCCGCGTACGCGCTAAGGTTCGGCTCCCCCCTGCACCAACTAGCTGTGCACCGCCATAGGGGATCGCTGGCGGCCGGCACCCGTGACCTGACGACCTGACCTGATGAATAGCACGATGGCTGATTTACCGATCGACGACCTTAACGTCGCTTCCAACGAAACCCTGATCACCCCCGATCAGCTCAAACGCGAAATCCCTCTGACCGATGCCGCGCTGAAGACCGTCGCCCATGGTCGTCAGGTGGTACGCGACATCCTCGACGGCAAGGATCATCGCCTGTTCGTGGTCGTCGGCCCTTGCTCCATCCACGACATCAAGGCCGCTCATGAGTACGCCGAGCGCCTCAAGGTGCTGGCTGCCGAGCTGTCCGACAGCCTGTTCCTGGTCATGCGCGTGTACTTCGAGAAGCCGCGCACCACGGTCGGCTGGAAAGGCCTGATCAACGACCCCTATCTGGATGACTCGTTCAAGATCCAGGACGGCCTGCACATCGGCCGCAAGCTGCTGCGCGACCTGGCGGAAATGGGCCTGCCCACCGCCACCGAAGCGCTCGATCCGATTTCCCCGCAGTACCTGCAGGACCTGATCAGCTGGTCGGCCATCGGCGCACGCACCACCGAGTCCCAGACCCACCGCGAAATGGCCTCTGGCCTGTCCTCGGCAGTCGGCTTCAAGAATGGTACTGACGGAGGTCTGACCGTGGCGATCAATGCACTGCAGTCGGTTTCCAGCCCACACCGCTTCCTCGGCATCAACCAGGAAGGCGGCGTGTCCATCGTCACCACCAAGGGCAACGCCTACGGTCACGTGGTACTGCGCGGCGGCAACGGTAAACCCAACTACGATTCGGTCAGTGTGGCCATTTGTGAGCAGGAACTGACCAAAGCCGGCATCCGCCCAAACATCATGGTCGACTGCAGCCACGCCAACTCCAATAAGGACCCGGCCCTGCAGCCGCTGGTGCTGGAGAACGTGGCCAACCAGATCCTCGAGGGCAACAACTCCATCGTCGGCCTGATGGTCGAGAGCCACCTGGGCTGGGGCAATCAGTCGATTCCGAAGAACCTGTGCGACCTCAAGTACGGCGTATCCATCACCGATGCCTGCATCGACTGGGATACCACCGAGAAAAGTCTGCGCAGCATGCACGCCAAGCTCAAGGATGTGCTGCCCAAGCGCCCTCGCGGCTAAGCGGTAGCGCAGCAAAACAAACGCCGGGCATTGCCCGGCGTTTTCATATCTGCGCTCAACGTAGGGTGGGCTTCAGCCCACCCCTGCCGAGCCGACTCTACTGGTGCCGCGAACGGCGTTCCATGTAGCGCTCAACATACGAACAGGAGGGAATCACCGTATAGCCCTTGCCTTCGGCATACTGCAGGGCATGCTCGGTGAGCGCGGCGGCAATACCGCGCCCGCGCAGGGTATTGGGGACGAAGGTGCGATAGATATCCAGCGTCTGCTTGCCCAGATCCATATAGGCCAGATAGGCGCGATCACCATCGACGGTCGTCACAAACTGATGACTCGTCTGGTCGTGATGGATGGAAAGCCCTTCGCTCATCTTCTCTCCTCAAGCCGCAAACCGTTAGCGGCGCACCTATTTTTACCTCATACCCGCATGTCGACGAAAGCGTAAATTTACATTTCAGCGCATTCCCTTCAAGACCCGGCCTTGCGGGCACAGACTCCCCGTGCAGGTTCAGAGGCTCAGAAGTGCAATGCACAGCAATACGGCAACCACTGGAATCAACACGGTGATGACGAAGATGTCCTTGTAGGCCTGCCTGTGCGTCAAACCCATGATCATCAGCATGGCGATCACCGCACCGCAGTGCGGCAGCGAGTCCAATCCACCCGCAGCAATATTGGCGATACGGTGCAACACCTCAGGCTCGATGCCCATTTCCAGGTAGCTGGGCGCCAGCGTCTGCATGAAAATCTGCAGGCCACCGGAAGACGAACCGACGATCCCGGAAACCACACTGACCGAAGCGAACACCGACAGCAGCGGCGGCAGATCCACCGCCAATATCCATTGGGCGAACTGGGCAAAACCCGCAGTCTGCGTCACCACACCGCCAAAACCGATCACCGCAGCCGTATTGAGCAGCGGCATGATCGCATCATCGGCCCCCTGCCCAAGCAGACTGACCGTGTTACGGCGCAGGCTCGGGAACAGCATCACGGCCCCCCCTGTGGCAATCACCAGGGCCAGGCTGGGCCAGAGAATCGGCTGCGCCTGACTGAAGGCCAGCAAGCCTCCCAGCGCGCTCTCGCCAGGCGCAGCCATACCTGACAAGGCGAGCAGGCGCGGCAGCAGAATGATCCCCAGCACCACGATGATCGGCACCAGCGCCATCCCCCAGTGCGGCCCGCTACCGGGCGTACCGGCCAACTGCTGCATGCGCTCATCCTGAGCATTGGGCTCGAAGCCCTCGCCACTCTCACGCGCCAGACGCCACTCGCGCTGCAAATAGGCCATCCCCAGAACGATCATCACCAGTGATGCGAACAAACCGATCCAGGCACCGGCGAACAGATCGGTCCCCAGCGCACTGGCGGCGATCACGTTATGAATCGAAGGTGAGCCAGGCAACGCCGTCATGGTGAAGGTGCCAGAGCCCAGCGCAGTGGCGGCACAGAATAGCCGCTTGGGCAGATTGGCCTCGCGCATCAGGGTGATACCCAGCGGATACATGGTGAAGATCACCACGAACACCACCACCCCGCCATAGGTCAGCACGGCACATACCAGCATTGCCACCCAGAGCGTGCGTTGCGTGCCCAGCCCACGGGTGATGGCCTGAGCGATACTGCTGGCGGCCTGGCTGGCAGCCATGACCTTGCCGAAGATCGCACCGCAGAGAAACAGCACGAAGAACTTGCCGGCGAAGGTAAAGGCGCCCAACGGACCAAAAGGAAAATGCTCGAGTAGCGCTCCCGGTACCGCTACACCATTGCTCAACGCCACCAGAATGGAACAAAGCAATGCCGCGATGAATATATTCACCCCACGCAACGCCATGAAGATAAGTAACGCCAAACCGAGCAACAGCCCCAAATTCCCAAGCATCTGCGTTCCCTCTTTTTGTTTTAGTTGCAAAGCTGGGGCATTTATAACAGCTGGTAAAAGCGTTGCACTGTTGCGATTGCGTAACTGAGTGTTTTTTAGCCAACACCCCTGGGCGGCACCCTGCGCGCAGAAAAAAAACTGCAACTCTTGCCTTAGCTCCGTTTACTTACTAAAAGTAATAGGTAGTATGTACGCCGGCTAATTTCCCACAGTAGGGAAATTGCTTTTTATGGAAAACTCCACCTAAAGGGGAACACGATGAACAACGTTCTGAAATTCTCTGCTCTGGCTCTGGCCGCAGTTCTGGCTACCGGTTGCAGCAGCATGTCCAAAGAAACCGAAGCTCGTCTGACTGCTACCGAAGACGCAGCTGCCCGCGCTCAAGCCCGTGCCGACGAAGCCTACCGCAAGGCTGATGAAGCTCTGGCCGCCGCTCAGAAAGCTCAGCAGACCGCTGACGAAGCCAACGAGCGCGCTCTGCGCATGCTGGAAAAAGCAAGCCGCAAGTAATTTGCGACTCGTTTTTAGAAAGCCGCCCAGGCAACTGGTGCGGCTTTTTTATTGGGCGGCGCTGACCAGGCAATAAAAAACCCGCCAACACGAATGCAGGCGGGTTGTAGACTACGGTATCGAATCAGAACGGGTTATCACTGCTCGCAACGACCTGCTCGGTCTGCGCGGCAATCGGTACTGGCATACCGTCTTCGGCAGCCACCACCTCGCGTACCATGTCCCAGTCAAGACGCAGACCGCTGAGCTCGTCGCGCTTGAGCAGGGCGTTGATCACGGCCGTGTGCTTGTCGACAACCGACGGAACACCTTCATCATCGAGCGGTGCATGCGCTTCCAGGTAGACCTTGTCGCCACTCACGCCGAACTTGTAGGGCTCATTGATGATGCGCACCGGCGTTCCCACTGGCACCATGTCCGCCAGTTCCAGCACGTTATGGTTGAACATGCGGAAGCAGCCATGGCTGACGCGCATGCCAATGCCGAACTTCTTGTTCGAACCGTGGATCAGGTAGCCCGGGAAGGACAACGTCATCTTGTACGGCCCCAACGGGTTGTCCGGGCCAGGCGGCACCACGGTGGGCAGAATGTCGCCCTCGGCAGCGTGCTCTTCGCGAATCGACTTGGGCGGATACCAGGCCGGGTTCGGCGTCTTGACGGTCACACGCCCGGTTCCCAATGGCGAGCCCCAGCCTTCACGGCCGATACCCAACGGAAAGGTGTGCACCACATTCTGCCCTTTCGGGAAGTAATACAGACGGTACTCGGCCAGGTTGATCACGATACCTTCCCGCGGGCCAGGTGGCAGCACATAGCGGGTCGGCAGGATGATCTCGGTTCCCTCACCCGGCAGCCAGGGATCGACACCGGGGTTGGCGGCGACCATTTCCAGGTAGCCAAGATCGTTAGCCGTTCCCAGATCGGCGAACGTATCCTCGTACTTGGCCTTGATCACCTGTACCTGGCCCACCACATCCTCGCCTGGCGGCGGCAATGGCAGTTCGAGAGCCTGCACCGTGGCACTGCAGCACAGTGCGAGCAACGTCAGGCAGCGGTTGACCGCAGAGAAGCGCGACAACATCCGGGATGTCCCCTGTGAATGGAAAGATATGGCGGCGATTGTACACCGCGTTTATAACAGCGGGCAGGCCTCAGCCGTCCGCCCAGTTCGAGCACAGACCCTGCCGCTGCGCCTCGAGCGTCGCCAAACAGGCGGCACAGAGTCGACTATCGCGCAGCCAGGGCTTTTCCAGTGCCTGCCAGCGTGGCCGGGCCGGTAACAAACCGCCACACAATGTCCGATCAGCATGGCCGCCCAGACGCAACTGGCGAGCCACAAGATGAACACGCACCTCACGACAGGCGAACAGATCCAGCTGCTCATCCGGCTCGATCAATTGATAGGCATATAGGGACCAGGCGAGACGCGGCATCTGGGGCTCCGTGACAGGCCGGCCACATTAGCCGAAAGGCTCGAGGCGGAAAAGCCTTGCTCGTTGCAGTGTGCTGCACTCAAAACCGACTCAGAGCATGGGTTTGAGCGTCGGCCAGACATTATCCAGCAGTATTTCCTGCGCTGCCTCGGTCGGATGAATGCCGTCAGCCTGCATCATGCCCGGTACACCGCCCACCCCCTCAAGAAAGAACGGCACCAGAGGAACCTGCTTCTGCTCCGCCAGATCAGTGAAAACCTGGGCGAAAGCCGTAGTGTAACGCCCGCCATAATTGGGGGGCAGCTTCATCCCCAGAAGCAGCACCTTGGCTCCTGCCTGCTGCGACTGCTCGACCATCGACGCAAGATTCTGTTGCAATTGCGCAAGGGGCTGTCCACGCAGCCCGTCATTGCCACCCAACTCGATGATGACCAGCTCCGGCTTGTGCTCGACAAGTAGCGCAGACAGCCGTGCGGCACCACCTGCACTGGTGTCGCCACTGATCGAGGCATTGACCACCTGATGCTCGAAACCCTCTTGCACCAGGCGTTTTTCCAGCAAAGCGACCCAACCTTGCCGGCTATCCAGGCCAAAAGCGGCGCTGATACTATCGCCGACCACAAGCAGGGTGCCTGCAACCGCTCCCTGAGCCCAAAGCATCAGGGTCAAGGCACCACTGAGCCACCATGCACGCATTTGGAATCTCCATGACTTCGAGCATTCTCGCTGCGCGGAACCTTAGCAAAGTGGTCAACAGCGCGGAAGGCGCACTGACCATCCTTCATGATCTCGACCTGGAACTGAACAAAGGCGACAGCCTGGCCATTGTCGGCGCCTCAGGGTCTGGTAAATCCACCCTGCTTGGCCTGCTCGCCGGCCTGGATTTGCCCAGCGGCGGCGCTGTATTGCTGGCCGGCAACAACCTCAGCGAACTCGATGAAGACCAGCGTGCACGCCTGCGTGCCGAGCATGTCGGCTTCGTCTTCCAGTCGTTCCAACTGCTCGACAGCCTCACTGCGCTGGAAAACGTCATGCTGCCGCTGGAGCTGGAAGGTCAGGCCGATGCCCGTCAGCGCGCCCGCGCCCTGCTCGAACGGGTTGGCCTCGGTCAGCGTCTGACGCACTACCCACGCCAGCTGTCCGGTGGCGAACAACAGCGTGTGGCCATTGCCCGCGCCTTCGCCGCCGAGCCGGATGTCTTGTTCGCCGACGAACCCACCGGCAACCTCGACAGCCATACCGGCGAGCGCATCACCGAACTGCTCTTTCAGCTCAACCAGGAGCGCGGTACCACGCTGGTACTGGTCACTCATGACGAGCGCCTGGCGCACCGTTGCCAGCGCCTGATCCGTCTGGAAGCTGGGCACCTGATCGATCGCGTGGAGCCCTGATGAAACGCGTGCCCCTGTCTCGCCTGTTTTCGCTCGCTGCCCGCCAACTGCTGCGCGATGCCCGTGCCGGCGAGTTGCGGGTACTGTTCTTCGCCTTGCTGGTGGCCGTGGCCTCCAGCAGCGCCATCGGCTATTTCAGCGCACGCCTGAATGACGCCATGCTGCTGCGCGCCAGTGAATTTCTCGCTGCAGACCTGCGCCTGAGCGGTAGCACGCCCGCCAGCCAGGAGCAGATCGATGCAGGACTCAAGCTGGGGCTCGACCATGCTCAGGCCGTGGAATTTTCCAGCGTGGTCGCGGCACAGGGCGGCATTCAGTTGGCCAGCGTCAAGGCAGCCAGCAACTCTTATCCGCTGCGCGGAGAGCTGCGCAGTGCAACCGAACCCTATGCCCCGGAAGAAGCCGGCCCCGGCCCACGGCCGGGCGAAGTCTGGGCCGAAGCACGGCTGATGGCCGCGCTGAACCTGAACATCGGTGATGAACTGGAAATAGGCGCCAGGACCCTGCGCCTTAGCCGCGTCTTGACCTATGACCCGGACACCGCTGGCGATTTCTACAGCCTGACGCCACGGGTACTGATGCACCTGGACGACCTAGCCGCGACCGAGGTGGTACAACCCGGCAGCCGCGTACGATTTCGTGAACTCTGGCGCGGCGACGCCAATGCCCTGGCGGCCTACCGTCAGGCAGTCGAAGCCGGCCTGCAGCCCAACCAGCGCCTGGATGACGCGCGCGACGGCAATCGCCAGGTCGGCGGCGCCCTCGGTCGCGCCGAACGTTATTTGAACCTGGCCAGCCTGGCCGCCGTATTGCTCGCCGGTGTCGCTGTGGCCCTGTCAGCGGCACGCTTCGCTGCCCGGCGCTTCGATGCCAGTGCCCTGCTGCGCTGCCTCGGCTTGTCGCGGCGTGAAGCGCTGGCCCTGTTCGGCCTGCAACTGGCACTGCTCGGGCTAGTCGCCTGCGTGATTGGCGCCCTGCTCGGCTGGGCTGGGCAGCACGTTCTTTTCTACCTGTTGCGCGGGCTGATCCCAGATGATCTGCCGCCTGCCGACCTGTGGCCCGCATTGGCCGGGATGGCCACCGGTCTAGTGGCGCTGGCCGGCTTTGCTCTACCGCCGCTGGCCGCGCTGGGCCGCGTACCGCCATTACGCGTCTTGCGCCGCGATATGCTTCCGGTACCGGCCAGCTCCTGGCTGGTCTATGGTGCAGCGCTGATCGCACTGGGTCTGATCATGTGGCGCCTGAGCCTGGATCTGCGCCTGACGCTGGCGCTGCTGGGTGGCGGGCTGCTCGCCGCATTGCTGCTCGGTGGTTTGCTGTTGCTCGGCCTGCAGAGCCTGCGCCGCCTGCTGCAGCGTGCCGCCCTACCCTGGCGCCTGGGCCTGGGGCAACTGCTGCGCCATCCGCTGGCTGCTGCCGGGCAGTCGCTGGCTTTTGGCCTGATCCTGCTGGCCATGGCGCTGATCGCCCTGCTGCGTGGCGAGCTGCTCGACACCTGGCAGGACCAGTTGCCGGAGGACGCGCCCAACCACTTCGCCCTCAATGTGCTACCGGCCGAGCGCGATGCCTTTGCCGCACGCCTAGCTGAATTGTCAGCGCATCCGGCGCCGCTGTATCCGGTGGTGCCGGGCCGGCTGATCATGATCAACGATGAGCCGGTACGCCAACTGGTGAGCAAGGAAAGCCGCGGTGAACGCGCCACGCAACGTGATCTCAGCCTGACCTGGGCCGAGGAGTTGCCAGCGGACAATCTGATTACCGCCGGCAGTTGGTGGGGCGCCGCACCAGCCGCTGACCTGCCTGGTGTCTCCGTCGAAGCAGAACTGGCCGAAAGCCTGCAACTGAAGCTCGGTGACCGCCTGCGCTTCAACGTCGGTGGCATCGAACGCGAAGCGCAGGTCACCAGCCTGCGCCAGGTGGACTGGGACAGCTTCCAGCCCAACTTTTTCATGATCTTCGAGCCACAAACCCTGCAGGATCTGCCTGCCACCTACCTGACCAGCTTCTACCTGCCCCCCGGCAAGGACGCGGAACTGGTCAGCCTCAGCCGCGCCTTCCCCAGTGTCACCCTGCTGCAGGTCGACGCACTACTGGCGCAGCTGCGCAGCATCCTCGCCCAGGTCACTCTGGCCATCGAATACGTGCTGTTGTTCGTGCTCGCCGCCGGCATCACCGTTCTGTTGGCCGGGCTGCAAGCCACGCTGGACGAGCGCATTCGCCAGGGCGCGCTGCTGCGTGCACTGGGCGCCGAACGCAAGCTGCTGATCAGCGCCCGTCGCGCCGAATTTGGCCTGCTCGGCGCAGCCGCCGGCCTGCTCGCCGCACTGGGCTGCGAACTGGTGAGCTTCCTGCTCTACCGCTATGCCTTCGACATGAACTGGCAGCCTCATCCCTGGCTGCTGGTGCTGCCGCTGATCGGCGCATTGCTGGTCGGCCTGGCTGGCGTACTCGGTACCCGCCGTGCACTGAATGCCAGTCCATTGAGCGTATTGCGCGAAGGCTGAGTTTGACGGAAGGGGTTTGCTAGACTGGCGCCCCTTTCATCGTTCAGAGCCACCATGAGCCGCTATCGCCCTCCTCGCCCTGCCGGTACTCCCCTGATCACGCCTGAAGGCGAAGCGCGCCTGCGTGCCGAGCTTCACGAGTTGTGGCATGTGCGCAGGCCACAGGTGACGCAATCGGTCAGCGAAGCGGCGGCCCAAGGCGATCGCTCGGAGAACGCCGAATACACCTACGGCAAGAAGATGCTGCGCGAGATCGACAGTCGCGTGCGCTTTCTCACCAAGCGTCTGGAAAAGCTCAAGGTCGTCAGCGACAAGCCGTCCGATCCGAACAAGGTGTACTTCGGTGCCTGGGTCACCATCGAAGACGAAGACGGCGAACAGTCGCGCTACCGCATCGTCGGCCCCGACGAGCTGGACCTGAAACAGGGCCTGATCAGTATCGACTCGCCTCTGGCCCGCGCCCTGGTCGGCAAGGAGCTGGACGCCGAAGTGCGGGTGCACAGCCCCAGTGGTGAGAAGACCTGCTACATCGTCGAGATCGAATATCCGTAGGTGCTGTAGGGGCTCGGCTCGCGAATACTGGCGCTTAAAAAGCTTCGCGAGCAGAGCTCGCTCCTACGCAGATGGCCGGCTTCCCCACAGCCCAACTAGCGCCGGGTGATCAGCCCCTGACGCGCCACCCGCACCAGCTCACCGACGGTTTGTGCCACGTCCTCGGCGCTGGGGGCCTGGATCACCGCCAGGTCGAAGCTGTCCCGCGCAAAACGACTCAGCGACTCGCCGTTCTGCACGAACTGGATGCGAAAGGCACGCGACCCGGCCCAGCGCTTGGGCCAGCCTTCGAGATAGCGCAGCAAGGTGGGCTGGTGGCTGCCGCCCAGCAGCACACGCGAGTTGCGCAGCAGCAGGCCCGAGGTGATGGGCGCCAGACGAATAAAGGGTTGGGGACAGATCATGGTCGAGTCTCCGCCTCGAAAATCCCGCTGGGCAGCGGTGAGAGGCGACACCGAACCAGCGCTTTAGCGGAATTTCAGGCGTTGATGACAACCCCCTGTGGCGCCCCGCAAGTAGCTGTTTAAATCGGCGCAGGGCGCATCCTAGAGAAGCCCACGGCAAACTGTCAAGGCGCCCCCACTTCGACCCCAACCTTCGATTGGGCGACGGTCAGTCCGCGCATTTCCATCCGCTCAAAAGACCCGTTCCTGGCCCTGGACGCCCCGCCTGGCCAGATCGATTGCGGCCCTCGGCGCGACCTGACGTTTCGGCACGTAACAGAAAGTACGCAGCGATATCGAGGCCAAGTCGCCCGATAACCCCGGAAGGTGCCTGTATAGAGGGTTCGCCGGAAACTGCAGGACGATGGCATGTTTCCTGCCATCGTTCTTGCGCCGTACGCGCCACGGAATGGGCGTGATCTGTGTTGCTGGAAGCAGCTGACTGCCTCAACAAACCCCCATCGAGAGCGCCCATGAAGAACAATAAAACCCTGCTCGCCCTCTGCCTCGGTACCGGCCTGCTCGCCAGCGGCCAGACCCAGGCTTTCTGGTTCGGTTCATCCGGCTACACCCAGACCAAGTACCCGATCGTCCTCGGCCACGGCATGCTCGGCTTCGACAGCATCCTCGGCGTCGATTACTGGTATGGCATCCCGGCAGCACTGCGCCGTGACGGTGCCAGTGTCTACGTCACCGAAGTCAGCCAGTTGGACACCTCCGAAGCACGTGGCGAGCAATTGCTGCAGCAGGTCGAGGACATCGTCGCCATCAGCGGCAAAGGCAAGGTCAACCTGATCGGCCACAGCCATGGCGGCCCAACCACCCGCTACGTCGCCGCCGTGCGCCCGGATCTGGTGGCATCGGTCACCAGCGTCGGTGCACCGCACAAGGGTTCGGCCACCGCCGACTTCCTCAAGGGCATCAGCGACGGCCCGGCCGGTCCGGTCGCCACCCCGCTGCTGGTTGGCATCGTCAACGGCCTGGGGACGCTGATCAACTTCCTTTCCGGCAGTTCCAGCACCACCCCGCAGAATGCGCTGGGCTCGCTGGAGTCGCTCAACAGCGAGGGCGCAGCACGCTTCAATGCCAAGTTCCCACAAGGCATACCCACCAGCGCCTGCGGCGAAGGTGCCTACAGCGTCAACGGCGTGCGCTACTACTCCTGGAGCGGCACCAGCCCGCTGACCAACCTGCTCGACCCGAGCGACCTGCTGATGGGTGCCTCCTCACTGACCTTCGGCAATGAAGCCAATGACGGTCTGGTCGGCCGCTGCAGCTCGCGCATGGGCCAGGTGATTCGTGACAACTACCGAATGAACCATCTCGACGAGGTCAATCAGACCCTGGGCCTGACCAGCCTGTTCGAGACCGACCCGGTGACCGTCTACCGCCAGCACGCCAACCGCCTGAAGAACGCCGGGCTCTGAACTGCTGCGCTTCGTAGGCTGCGCCGCGCGCACCGGATGCTGGGAACGTCGGCATTTCGGTGCGCGCGTCGCACCCTGCGAGGTACCAGCGCTGAGCAATGGTTCGAACGCCTTACTGGAACCTGCCGTGAAGAAAACCCTGTTCGCCCTGCCTTTACTGATCGTTGCCGGCCTGGCGTTGATGCTTTACCTGCAACCCGGACACCAACCGACCCAATTCACGCCTCCCGCCGCCACTGCCACGCCTACGCAGCCCGGGCCGGCGCCGGCTGCAGAGGCCTTAACACCGACCAGCCAAGATACCCAGAAGAAGGCCACGACGCTGGCCCTGCCCAGCTCCTTCGTCGGCACCGAAGTCGACGGCAGCTTTCGCGTGGATGCTGCCGGCAATCTGATCATCAGCGAAGACATCCGCCGGATCTTCGATTACTTCCTCGCCAGCATCGGCGAGGAAAGCCTGGATGCCAGCGTGTCACGCCTGCGCAATTACATTGACAGCCAATTGCAGGAACCTGCGCGTACCCGCGCGCAGGCACTGCTGGAGCAATACCTGAGCTACAAGCGAGAGCTGGTGCTGCTGGAGCGCGACCTGCCGCAAATGGCCAGCCTGGATGCCATGCGCCAGCGCGAGACCGCCGTGCAGGCCCTGCGCGCAAGACTGTTCGACAGCGAAACCCACCAGGCCTTCTTCGCCCGTGAGGAAGGTTACAACCGCTTCACCCTGGAGCGCCTGGCCATCCAGCACGACAGCACAATGAGCGCAGAGGAGAAAGGCGTTGCCGTCGACCGCCTGCGCGCATCCCTGCCTGAAGAGCTGCAGGACGCCGTACTGCCGCAACTGCAGCAGGAACTGCGGCAGCACACCGCGCGCCTGCAGGCCGAAGGCGCCAGCGCGGCGCAGATCCGCCAGATGCGTCAGCAGTTGGTAGGCGCCGAAGCCACCACGCGCCTGGAGGCGCTGGATAGCCAACGACAGAGTTGGCAGCGGCGTCTGGATGACTACATCACCGCCAAGACGAAGATTCAGGTCAATGAGGGACTCAGCAGTGGCGACAAGCGCGCGGCGATCGAGGCGCTGGCTGCAGAACGTTTCGATGAGCGTGAACGCCTGCGCCTCGACGCCGCCGAGCAATTGGCGGCGGCCAACAAGAAGCAGTAGGTCTCAGGCGCTGTCGCGCATCACCAGTTCGAAACCGACGTCAATGCAGTGCTGTTCCGGCATTTCGCCACGCATCAGCGCCAGCAGCATGTTCGCCGCCAGCTCGCCGATACGCCCACGCGTGGTACGTACCGTGCTCAGCGCCGGATGCATCCAGGCCGCTGCCGGCAGGTCGTTGAAACCGGCGATGGCCAGGCGTCCCGGCACGTCCAGGCCCAGCTGACGCGCGCGGAACAGCGCGCCCATGGCCAGGTCGTCGTTGTTGAAGAACACCGCATCAATCTGCGGCTGCTGCGCCAGCAGGCGATCGAGCAACTCGGCGCCCAAGCCGATGGATGACAACTGCGGTGTCAGCAACTCCAACGCCGGATCATGTCGATTGAGGTAGCGCATCACCTGTCGGTAGCCTTCTGCACGCTGCAAGGTGCGCGGGTCAAGCTGCGCTGCGGCGAAGGCGATATGGCGGTAACCACGCTGCACCAGGGCACGGGTCATGGCGGCGCCGGCTTCGACCTGAGAGAAGCCGACGCAGTAATCCTCCGGCTCCTCGCTCAGCTCCATCAGCGTTACCAACGGGCAACTGCTGGCGCCGAGGATTTCGCGCGCCGCGTCGCTGCGCTCGAAACCCGTAAGCAGCAGACCCGCTGGCTGGTGCGCCAGATAGGAACGCAACAGGCGCTCATCCTCCTCGACCCGGTAGTGACTGACGCCGATCATCATTTCGAAGCCGGCCGGCATCAGCACCCGCTGGATGGCCTCCACGGTATCGACGAACACCGAGTTCGACAGCGACGGGATCACCACAGCCACCAGGTTCGAGCGTGAACTGGCCAATGCCCGCGCTGCCGGGTTGGGCACGTAACCCAGCGCCTGGGCCGCGCGCATCACCTGCTCGCGCAACGCATCAGACACCCGCCCCGGCTGCGACAGCGCGCGCGAAGCGGACATCAACGAGCAGCCCGCGGCCTTGGCCACGTCGGACAAGGTGACACGTTCTGCGGACCGGCGACGGCGTTGGCTCATAGCGCCTCCAATGATTTTCAGCGGCCGATTCTACCAGCCCCGCCGGGGAATAAAGCGCGGGACACGCCGCCCGGGGTAACGCCACCATGCAAGGAGCGATACCACCTGCGTGCCCCGCGAAACTGCGAACCTGCCCAGAATCAGCGGCGCACTGGCCTAGCCGGTCCTGGGCAAGCCCTTATAGAGCGGCCTTTTCGGCCTCAGTCTGCACCTGATCGAACAGTTGCTGACCGACTGTGTCGACGACCTTCTGGATCGCCGGCGCGGCCTGCTCACGCATGCGCTGCACTTGCGCCGCTTCCACTTCGTTGATCTGCATACCCTTGTCTTTCAGCTCGGCCAGGGCACGGGCTGCTTCCTCGCGGGTGTCCTTACGCTCGAAGTCACGCGCCTTCTTCGCCGCCTCCAGCAGGATGTTCTGCTCGGTTTGCGACAGGCCATCCCACCAGCGCTTGGATACGGTGACGATCCACGGGCTGTACACGTGGTTGGTCACGGTCAGGTACTTCTGCACCTCGTAGAACTTCGAGGAAAGAATGGTGTTGAAAGGGTTTTCCTGGCCGTCGACGGCCTTGGTCTCCAGCGCGGTGAACAGCTCGGAGAACGGCAGCGGCACGGCATTGGCGCCCATCAGCTTGAAGGTCTCGAGGAATACCGGGTTGGGCATCACGCGCAGTTTGACGCCGGAGAAGTCCTCCAGCTTGCTGATCGGCCGCGTGTTGTTGGTCAGGTTGCGGAAACCGTTCTCCCAGTACACCAAGCCGACCAGGCCCTTCTCCTCCAGCTTGTCCATGACCTGGCGGCCCACCGGGCCGTCGAGCACGGCATCGGCCTGCTCGGCACTGCTGAACAGGAAAGGCGTGTCCCACACCGCCATTTCCTTGGTGATGCCCACCAGAGTCGCGGTGGAACCGACCATCATTTCCTGCGCGCCACCGATCAGCGCACTCTGCATCTGATCATCCGAGCCCAGGCTGGCGGAGCCGAAGGTGCGCACCTTGAGCTTGCCGTCGGAGGCCTTGGCCACCTCCTCGGCGAACAGCTTGGCCGCGCGGCCCTGATTGCTGTTCTCGTTGAGACCGTAACCGAAGCGGATCATGCGCGAACGCACGTCATCGGCATGGGCGGTGAAACTGGCGAGCGGGCTGCACAGCATGGCAGCGGTGAGGATGGCGAGCAGTGGACGTTTCATCGGGTCTACCTCTTATTGTTGTGAATGATGTCGGCGCGCCAACGCCGTCAGGTCAACTCAGCGCAGCCAGGCCAGCGGCACGGTGACGATGGACGGGAACGCCACCAGCAACGCGACGATGATCAGGTAAATCAGGAAGAACGGCATGACGCCGCGTACCAGCACCTCCATGCGCAACTTGCCGATACCGCCGACGACGTTAAGCACGGTGCCCACAGGCGGCGTGATCAGGCCGATGGAGCCGATCAGCACGAACATCACGCCGAAGTACACCGGATCGACCCCAGCCTTGATCGCGATGGGCGCCAGCACTGGCGCCAGAATCAGGATGGTCGGCGTCAGGTCGAGCACCATGCCCACTGCGATCATCAGCAGCATGATCGCCAGTACCAGCAGTTTGGGGTGCTCGGCCAGCGGCCCGAGCATGGCGCCGATTTCGTCAGGCAACTGCGCCAGGGTAATCATGTAGGCCGAGACCGTCGCCGCGGCGCACAGGAACATCACCGACGCCGTGGTGCGACTGGCACGGGTCAGGGTCTCCATCAGGTCGTTCCAGCTCAACTCGCGGTAGAGCAAGGTGGACACGGCCAGCGCGTACATGGCGGCTACCACGGCGGCCTCGGTGGGCGTGAAGATACCGAAGCGCAGACCGCCAACGATGATCACCGGCAGCATCAGGGCAGCGGCGCCGTCGATCAGCACGCGGCGACGCTCGGCAGCAGTAGCCTTGGGCGGCGTAGGCTCGGTGAAGTCGCGAGCGATCAGCGTCCAGGCGACGATCAGGCCGGCGCCCATGATCAATCCCGGCACCAGGCCAGCCATGAACAGCTGGCTGATGGAGGTGTTGGTGACCACGCCATAGATCACGAACGGCATCGACGGCGGAATGATCGGCGCGATGATGCCGCCAGCGGCTACCAAGCCCGCCGAGGAATGCACCGGATAACCGCGCTGACGCATCATCGGCAACAGCAGGGTGGCGAGCGCAGCAGTATCGGCCAGTGCCGAACCGGACATGCTGGCCAGCAGCACGGCGGCCGCAATGGCAACGTAGCCGAGGCCTCCGCGCAGGTGGCCAAAGTAGGCCTGCGCCATGGCGATGATGCGCCGGGAAATGCCGCCGGCGTTCATCAGCTCGCCGGCCAGGATGAAGAACGGCACCGCCAGCAGCGGGAAGCTGTCAGCGCCGGCGAGCAGGTTCTGCGCCAGCAACTGCACGTCCCAGAAATCCAGGTACCACATCAGTACGGCCGCGGTAAGGATCAGGGCAAAGGCGATGGGCATGCCGAATGCCATGAACCCCAGCAGGGAAGAAAGAAATACCGCGACAGTCATCGGCAGGTCCTCGGTGGGCAGTGCCCGTCTTGTTGGAATGGAGCCAGCTTCATTCGACGTGCGCCTCACTCAGGGCCGGCTGCGGCGTACGCCGCCAGAGGTTGATCAACTGCACCACGGCGAGAATCGCCAGCACCAGCATGCTTGCCAGCACCGGTAGCATCGCCAGCACCACTGGGTAACCAACCACCGTACTGACGTTGCCCCAACCGAACTGCACCTGATTCCAAGCACCCAAGGCCGAGAGCAGGCTCGCTCCTGCCACGAGAATCCAGCTCAGTGAATCCACCAGCCGTTGCGCCAGCAGTGGGAAGCGGTCGCGAATCATGCGGAATGTCATCAGCTCGCCCCGCCGCATGCCAGAGGCCACACCGACGAAGACCAGCCAGACGAACGCCAACCGTGAAAGCTCCTCGGCGCCCGGCCAGCCGGTGCCGAAGGCGTAGCGCAGCACCACATTGGTAAACACCGCCACCACCATGAAGGCCATCAGCACCGCCATCAGGCCATCGGTCAGGCGATCGAACATGCGCGCGATGCGACCCTCATAGATCGGTTCGGCGCCTAGCTGGGCTGCTTGGTTAGCGCTATCAATTTCGCTATCGAGCATATCCTGGGCCTGGCTCGACACGGCCTCCGTGGCTTCGCGACGAACCCAGGCCTGGATATCGGCCACCAACGCTTGCCGCGACTGCTGCGCATCGACGACTCGTACGTATGGTTCACCTGCCGGGCTTTCGAGGGTGGCGAACTGGCTGTCGACCAGAGAAGTCGGCATGAAATGTCCAGGCCGAGCGCCGACACGCTGCACCGCGGTGGCGTGATCAATATCCAGATGCACGAACTGCAACCCCGGAACCACCTGACGCAGGCGCTCGCGGTAAGCGCGCTTGAGCGCCGAGCAGGCCAGCACGAAGCATTCACCTGCGGCCTGCGCGCCCTGAATCTGCTCGCACAGTGCATCCAGCCAGTGGCGACGGTCTTCGTCGCTCAGCGCGTTGTCCGCGCGCATGCGCTCTATGTTTTCGGGAGGATGGAAATGATCGGCTTCGATATGGCGCCAACCGAGTGCGGTGGCGACCGCCTGGCTGATCTCGCTCTTGCCGGAGCCACTGACCCCCATGACCACCAGGGTGGTACGGGCGGCCAATGCGCAAGACTGCTGTTGCATGGGAACTCCATGGGCACCATCGAGGTGGCGCCGCTCATTGTTTGATCCAAATGTCAGCGCTACCCAAATCATCCGACAACCCTATTTCGGCAACATTTCGTAGAGCATTTCCGCTAATGGCTATCACCCAGCGCTGGCCCGCTACTGGCTGCCCGCATTGTTCCTGCCACTGGCTGCACAGGCCGAAAACGCCACCTACCAGGCCGACCCACTGGTGATCACCGGCAGCCGCTATCTGGCCAGCGGCTGGCAACTGCCCTTCTCGGTCAACCGCATCGATGCCGAACAGGCCACACTGGGCAAAACCGGCGTCAACCTCTCCGAAGCACTCGGCAGCGTTCCGGGACTGGTGGTGCAGAATCGGCAAAACTATGCGCAGGATCTGCAAATATCCTCACGCGGCTTTGGCGCCCGCTCGGCCTTCGGTATTCGTGGCATCAAGCTGCTGGCTGATGGTGTGCCGCTGTCCAATCCGGACGGCCAGGGCCAGGCGGCGACCTTCGACCTCGACACCCTGGAGCGCATCGAGGTCCTGCGTGGGCCATTCGCCAGCGTCTACGGCAGCAACTCCGGTGGTGTCATCCAGCTGTTCTCGCGCGATGGCGAAGGTGCCCCCAAGGTCGCGCTCGACACCTCCCAGGCCGCTTACGGCACCAGCCGTACCCGCGTCTCGGCCGAAGGCGGCAACGACAGAGCCGGTTTCATCATCAACCGCTCGCATTTCGAGACAGACGGTTACCGCGACCACAGCGGCGCCATCCTCGACAAGACCTTTGCCAAGCTGACCCTGTACCCGGATGACCTCAGCAAGCTCAGCCTGAGCTTCAGCGAACTGGATCAGAACGACACCCAGGACCCGCAGGGGCTGGAGTGGAAAGATGTAAAAGCCAACCGGCGTGCTGCCGCGCCTAGCGCTCTGGAGTTCAATACGCGCAAGACCGTTGATCATCGTCAATTCGGTCTCAACTACGAACGCAGCTTTGCCGCTGGCATCTGGCAAAGCACGCTGTACAGCGGGACACGGCGGGTGATTCAGTACCAGTCGATTCGCCCAAACTTTCAAGCACCACAAAGCCACTCCGGCGGAGTGATCGACTTCGAGCGCCGCTTCCACGGTATCGGCAACCGCTGGATTCAATCGTTCGACCTGGGTAGCAGCCTGCTGACCGTCACCACCGGCCTGGACTACGACTATTCGCGCGATGACCGTCAGGGCTACGAGAACTTCGTCGGTGACACCCTCGGTGTGAAGGGCGATCTGCGCCGCGACGAGCGTAATGAGGTCACCAGTCTGTCGCCCTATCTGCAGGCAGCCTGGCAATTGGGCAAGCTAGAGATACAGGCTGGGCTGCGCCACAGCCAGGTGGAGTTCGACGTGGATGACCGCTTCCTGAGCAATGGCGACGACAGCGGCTCGGTCACCTACCGCAAGCTCACGCCCACTCTTGGCGCCAGTTACGCCTTGCTGCCAGATCTGAATATCTATGCCAGTTGGGGCAAGGGGCTGGAGACACCCACGCTCAACGAACTCTCCTACTCAGGCCCAGGCAACAGCTTCGGCTTCGATCTGAAACCTGCAACTAGCGAGCAGTTCGAGATTGGGCTGAAAGCCCGTCTGGCCGAGGCCACCAATCTGCAAGTGGCGCTGTTCCAGATCGATACCGACGACGAGCTGGTCGTAGCATCGGCCAGTGGTGGCCGCAACAGCTTCCAGAACGCCGCCCAAACCCGCCGCCGTGGCCTTGAGCTTTCCCTGGAAAGCCATCTGAGCGAAACCCTGCGCGCCAACCTCGCCTACACCCACATCGACGCCACTTACAGCAAGGATTTCACCAGTCGTAATCAACTCGTAGAATCCGGCAAGCACATGCCAGGCATTCCCGCCAACACCCTGTATGGTGAACTCGCCTGGCAGCCGGTGGGCTGGTTCAGCACCGCAGTCGAAGGCCTGTACCGCAGCAAGCTGTACGTCGAAGACAGCAATACTGCCAAGGCAGCGCCCAGCTATGCACTGTTCAACTGGCAGGCACGCTTCGAACAGAAGGTCGGTGCAATGACTTTCAACCAGGTGCTACGCATCGACAACCTGTTGGATCGCGAGTACATCGGCTCGGTGATCGTGGCCAATGACAATGGCAGCCCGGGCCCAGCAGGCCGCTATTACGAACCCGGCCCGGAGCGCGCCTGGTATGTTGGCGCGGGCGTGCAGTACCAGTTCGATTGAGCTTGGCGAAGCATGCGCGCATCCAATACCCGGTCCTGAGACCCTCTGCCCCACTTGTGGGGTAAGGCGCCGGATACGCACGCGTTCAAAATCGGGTAGGAGACGGGGTTACCCCCGCCGTCCTCCCACACCACCGTACGTACGGTTCCGTATAAGGCGGTTTACGTCGTAGCGTTCCGTGCAAGTATCGGGCTTTGGCAATCGCTGCTACCTCACCCCGCTACGCCGCCTCTATCCGCTTCCTGTTCGTCAGGCCAGCATTTTGCCTCGGGCTTCCTTCAGATTCGCAGNCGCCCGCGACACCCTTGCCTCTGGCTAACACTTCCCCTTGCCGGGTGTGTAGAGGACTTTCACCTCCAAGTCGTCCAGTCCACCACCACAATGAACCGAACAGCGCCAGTCACGGCGCTACGCGCCATGCCTGGCGCACAACGAAAAAGGCCACCCGAAGGTGGCCTTATCGCGAGCAGTCAGCGAAGGCTTAGGCCTTCTTGACTTCCCAACCGGTCAGCTCGGCCAGGGCCTTGCCGATGTCAGCCAGGGAACGCACGGTTTTCACGCCAGCGTCCTGCAGTGCAGCGAATTTCTCGTCTGCAGTGCCCTTGCCACCGGAGATGATGGCGCCAGCATGGCCCATGCGCTTGCCCGCAGGTGCGGTAACACCGGCGATGTAGGAAACGACAGGCTTGGTGACGTTGGCCTTGATGTAGGCCGCAGCTTCTTCTTCAGCGGAACCGCCGATCTCACCGATCATAACGATCGCTTCGGTCTGCGGGTCTTCCTGGAACAGCTTCAGGATATCGATGAAGTTGGAGCCCGGGATCGGGTCACCGCCGATGCCGACGCAGGTCGACTGGCCGAAGCCGGCGTCGGTAGTCTGCTTGACAGCTTCGTAGGTCAGGGTGCCGGAACGCGAAACGATACCGACCTTGCCTGGCAGGTGGATGTGACCCGGCATGATGCCGATCTTGCACTCGCCCGGAGTGATCACGCCTGGGCAGTTCGGGCCGATCAGGGTCACGCCCAGCTCGTCGCACTTGACCTTGGCATCCAGCATGTCGAGGGTAGGAATACCCTCGGTGATGCAGACGATCAGCTTGATGCCACCGAAGGCGGCTTCCAGGATCGAGTCCTTGCAGAAAGGAGCCGGTACGTAGATGACCGACGCGTCAGCGCCGGTAGCTTCTACAGCTTCCTTGACGGTGTTGAACACCGGCAGGCCCAGATGAGTGGTGCCGCCCTTGCCCGGAGTCACGCCGCCAACCATCTTGGTGCCGTAGGCGATGGCTTGTTCGCTGTGGAAAGTGCCCTGCGAGCCGGTGAAGCCCTGGCAGATGACTTTGGTGTCTTTATTGATCAGGACGCTCATTACTTGCCCTCCGCGGCTTTGACGACCTGCTGGGCAGCGTCGGTGAGGCTGGTAGCCGCGATGATGTTCAGACTGCTGTCGGCCAGGACCTTGGCGCCCAGCTCAGCATTGTTACCTTCCAGACGGACCACGACCGGCACTTTCACGCCGACTTCTTTCACGGCGCCGATGATGCCTTCGGCGATCATGTCGCAACGAACGATGCCGCCGAAGATGTTCACCAGAACGGCAGCGACGTTGCTGTCGGACAGGATAATCTTGAAGGCTTCGGTCACGCGCTCTTTGGTTGCGCCGCCACCTACGTCGAGGAAGTTGGCTGGCTTGCCGCCGTGCAGGTTGACGATGTCCATGGTACCCATGGCCAGACCGGCACCGTTGACCATGCAGCCGATGTTGCCTTCCAGGGCCACGTAGTTCAGCTCGAAGCTGGCAGCGTGGGCTTCACGAGGATCGTCTTGCGACGGGTCGTGGAAGGTCTTCAGCTTCGGTTGACGGTACATGGCGTTAGCGTCGATGTTGATCTTCGCGTCCAGGCAGTGCAGGTCGCCGTCGGCCTTGATGACCAGCGGGTTGACTTCCAGCAGAGCCAGATCGTGATCCTTGAACAGCTTGGCCAGACCTACGAAGATCTTGGCGAACTGAGCGACCTGCTTGCCTTCCAGGCCCAGCTGGAAAGCCAGCTCGCGACCCTGGTACGGCTGAGCGCCGACCAACGGATCAATGGTGGCCTTGAGGATCTTCTCAGGGGTTTCGTGGGCCACTTTCTCGATGTCCACGCCACCTTCGGTGGAAGCCATGAACACGATGCGACGGCTGGAGCGGTCCACTACAGCGCCCAGGTACAGTTCCTTGGCGATGTCGGTGCAGGATTCGACCAGGATTTTGCTGACCGGCTGACCATTGGCGTCAGTCTGGTAAGTCACCAGACGCTTGCCCAGCCAGTTGGCGGCGAAGGCCTTGGCGTCTTCTTTGCTCTTGACCAGCTTTACGCCACCGGCTTTACCGCGGCCACCAGCGTGGACCTGAGCCTTGACGACCCACTCGCTACCGCCGATTTTTTCGCAGGCTTCTGCGGCTTCTTCCGGGGTGTCTACCGCGAAGCCCTTGGATACGGGCAGGCCGTATTCAGCGAAGAGCTGCTTACCCTGATACTCGTGAAGATTCATGCTTGTCTACCGTCTTCGTTTAGGTATTGCGCATTCGGCGCTGTACTTGTGATACCGCACCACCTGTGACTGCCGAAGCAGTCCGCCGGGCCTTCCGCCGCGAGTCGAGCTCGACGCGGGCCACCCGACGTGGTTCTGCTTGCAAATACCACCGTGGCGATGAGGCGATTACACGACGCCCCACCTACCACGGTGGCTTACAACAACTGCTGCAGTGGCCGGACGCTACCGGCCATTTGCACACTCAACGCTTCTTGCGATTGGCGATATGGATCGCGCCACCGTTGACCGCCAGGGCCGCTTCGTGCAGCGCCTCGGACAGGGTCGGGTGGGAGAAGACCATCATGCCCAGGTCTTCGGCACTGGTGCCGAATTCCATGCCGATCGCGCCTTGCTGTACCAGCTCGGCAGCGCTTGGGCCGATCACGTGCACGCCCAGTACACGGTCGGTGTTGGCGTCGGCAATGACCTTGACGAAGCCGCCGGTGTCGTTGGCCGCCATGGCACGACCGCTGGCAGCGAACGGGAAGGTGCCGACGTTGACGGCAACGCCTTCGGCCTTCAACTGCTGCTCGGTCTTGCCGACCCATGCGATTTCCGGGTGGGTGTAGATCACGGACGGGATCAGGTCGTAGTTCATCTGCGCCTTGTGGCCGGCGATACGCTCGGCAACCATCACACCCTCTTCCGAGGCCTTGTGCGCGAGCATGGCACCGCGCACCACGTCACCGATGGCGTAAACGCCCGGAACGCTGGTTTCGCACTGGTCGTTGACGAAGATGAAGCCGCGCTCGTCCAGGTCCACGCCGCTGTCGGCAGCCAGCAGATCAGTGGTCACCGGACGACGGCCTACGGCCACGATCAGCTTGTCGAAGGTCATCTTCTGCTCGCCATTGGCGTCAGTGAAGGTGACGGTTACCTGCTTCTTCTTGACCTCGGTACCAGTAACGCGAGCGCCCAGGCGGATGTCCAGGCCCTGCTTGGTCAGGGTCTTCTGGGCTTCCTTGGCGATCTGCTCGTCGGCGGCTGCGAGGAATTTGTCCATGGCTTCCAGGACGGTGACTTCCGCGCCCAGGCGAGCCCAGACCGAGCCCAGTTCCAGACCGATGACGCCAGCGCCGATGACGCCCAGCTTCTTCGGTACGCTCTGGAATTCCAGGGCGCCGGTGGAGTCGACGATCACATCCTGGTCGACCGGTGCCGGCGGGATCTCGACCGGCTTGGAGCCGGAAGCGATGATCACATGAGCGGCTTCGACCACCTGGCTCTTGCCGTCAGTGCCGGTCACTTCGACCTGCTTGCCAGCCAGCAGCTTGCCGTGGCCTTCCAGCAGGGTCACGCCGTTGGCCTTGAACAGGCCGGCAACACCACCGGTGAGGTTCTTGATGATGGTGTTCTTGCGCGCCACCATGGCCGGCACGTCGATGGTCACACCCTTGGCTTCGATGCCGTGTACAGCGAAGCCTTCTTTGGCTTCGTGGTACTTCCAGGAGCTGTCCAGCAGCGCCTTGGACGGAATGCAACCGACGTTCAGGCAAGTGCCGCCGAGAGCGACCTTGCCGTCGCTGCCCTGGTACTTCTCGATGCAGGCAGTCTTAAGGCCGAGCTGCGCTGCTTTGATGGCGGCTACATAGCCACCAGGGCCGGCACCGATGACTACCACGTCGAATTTCTGGGTCATAACGTATTCCTTCTCGAATAAACCGGACGGCCCTGAGAACAGGGCCGCCGTGGAGGAGACTGGCTTTTAGATTTCCAGCAGCAGGCGAGCCGGGTCTTCAAGCAAGTTCTTGATGGTTACCAGGAAGGTCACGGCTTCCTTACCATCGATCAGGCGGTGGTCGTAAGACAGCGCCAGGTACATCATCGGACGGATCACCACCTGGCCGTTGATCGCCATCGGGCGCTGAACGATGTTGTGCATACCCAGGATCGCAGCCTGCGGCGGGTTGACGATCGGGGTCGACATCATCGAACCGAAGGTACCACCGTTGGTGATGGTGAAGGTGCCGCCAGTCATTTCTTCGATCGACAGCTTGCCGTCTTTGGCTTTCTTGCCGAAGGTGGCGATGCCGCTCTCGATTTCAGCCAGGCTCATCTGCTCGGCGTTACGCAATACCGGCACCACCAGGCCACGGTCGCTGGACACGGCAACACCGATGTCGGCGTAGCCGTGATAAACGATGTCGTTGCCGTCGATCGAGGCGTTGACTGCCGGGAAACGCTTCAGCGCTTCGGTAGCTGCCTTGACGAAGAACGACATAAAGCCCAAGCGCACGCCGTTGTGGGACTTCTCGAACAGGTCCTTGTACTTCGAACGCAGGGCCATGACTTCGGTCATGTCCACTTCGTTGAAGGTGGTCAGCATGGCCATGGTGGACTGGGCTTCAACCAGACGCTCGGCGATCTTGGCGCGCAGACGGGTCATCGGCACACGTTTCTCGGGGCGGTCGCCAGTGGCGACTACAGCAGCGGCAGCAGCCAGGGCAGCGGCAGGCTTGGCAGCGGCAGCCGGAGCGTTCTTCTTGGCTTCGACGGCAGCGACCACGTCTTCCTTGGTCACACGGCCACCTTTACCGGTGCCGGCAATGCTGTTCGGGTCGATGCCGTTCTCTTCGGCCAGCTTGCGCGCGGCCGGCGAGAGGATGGCGTCGTCACCAGCAGCAGCCGGAGCAGCAGCCTGGGCCGGCGCAGCGGCAGCGGCCGGTGCAGCAGCCGGAGCGGCGGCGGCAGCACCACCTTCGGTCAGTTTGCCCAGCAGCTCGTTGGAAAGAACGGTGTCGCCTTCGTTCTTGATGATTTCAGCCAGGACACCATCGGCCTCGGCCAGTACTTCGATCACGACCTTGTCGGTTTCGATGTCGACGATCAGCTCATCGCGCTTGACCGCTTCGCCAGGCTTCTTGTGCCAGGTGGCCACGGTACCGTCGGCAACCGATTCCGGGAAGGTTGGGGCTTTGATCTCGATAGCCATTGTATGCGTTTCCTTAAATTCGGTTTTACCGCCAGGTGGCATCTGCCACCTGGCGGATGAAGGCGTTAAACAGTAAAGGCGTCCTGCAGCAGTTTTTCCTGCTGCTCGGCGTGCATCGACGCATAACCGCAGGCTGGCGCTGCCGACGCATCACGACCGGCGTACTCCAGAATCAGCGACTTCTTGTGCGCGGTAGCGACGCGACGCATGTGGTGCTGGCTGCAGTACCAAGCGCCTTGGTTCATCGGCTCTTCCTGACACCAGACGATGTGCTTGAGGTTCTTGTACGGCGCCAGCGCCTCGGCCAGATCGTCTTCCGGGAACGGATAGAGCTGCTCGATACGAATGATGGCGATGTCTTCGCGTCCCTCGGCACGACGTTTTTCCAGCAGGTCGTAGTAGACCTTGCCGCTGCACAGGATCAGACGCTCGACCTTTTTCGGATCCAGCGAATCGATCTCGCCGATTACGGTCTGGAAGGAGCCTTCGGCCAGATCTTCCAGGGTCGAGATGGCCAGCTTGTGACGCAGCAGCGACTTGGGCGTCAGCACCACCAGCGGCTTGCGCAGAGGACGGATCACCTGGCGACGCAGCATGTGATAGACCTGCGCCGGGGTGGTCGGTACGCAGACCTGCATGTTGTGCTCGGCACAGAGTTGCAGATAACGCTCCAGACGCGCCGAGCTGTGCTCAGGCCCCTGCCCTTCATAGCCGTGCGGCAGCAGAACGGTGAGACCGCAGAGACGACCCCACTTGGTCTCGCCGCTGGAAATGAACTGGTCGAATACCACCTGGGCACCGTTGGCGAAGTCGCCGAACTGGGCTTCCCAGATCACCAGCGCGTTCGGCGTGGTGGTGGCATAACCGTATTCGAACGCCAGTACTGCTTCCTCGGAGAGGAAGGAGTCGTACAGTTCGAACTTCGGCTGAGCGTCGTACAGGTTCTTCAGCGGAACGTAGGTCGAGCCATCCTTCTGGTTGTGCAGCACCGCGTGACGGTGCGAGAAGGTGCCACGGCCGATGTCCTGGCCGGTCATGCGGATCGGATGACCTTCGACCAGCAGAGTGGCGTAAGCCATGGTCTCGGCGAAGCCCCAGTTGATCGGCAAGCCGCCCGCGCCCATCTTCTGACGGTCTTCGAGTATCTTCGCCACCTGACGCTGAACCAGGAAGCCCTCAGGAATTTCCAACAGCTTGGCAGACAGATCCTGCAGGGTCTTCAGGTCGAAGCGAGTGTCATGACGCGCAGTCCAGGTGTGGCCCAGGTACGGACGCCAATCGACGAACAGTTCCTTGTTGGGCTCCTTGACCAGGCTCTTGACCACGTGTTGACCGTTATCCAGCGCGGTACGGTATTCGTCGATCTTGGCCTGCACGTCTTCGCTGCTCAGCACACCGGCAGCGACCAGTGCATCGGCATAAAGCTCACGAGTAGTGCGCTGCTTGGCGATCTGCTGGTACATCAGCGGCTGGGTGCCGTTCGGCTCGTCGGCCTCGTTGTGACCGCGACGACGGTAGCAGACCAGGTCGATGACCACGTCACGCTTGTACTGCATGCGGTAATAGACAGCCAATTGGGTCACGAACAACACGGCTTCCGGATCGTCGCCGTTCACGTGGAAGATCGGCGCCTGGATCATCTTCGCCACGTCGGTGGCATATTCGGTCGAGCGCGAGTCTTCCGGATGGCTGGTGGTGAAACCAATCTGGTTGTTGATCACGATGTGGATGGTGCCGCCCGTCTTGTAGCCACGGGTCTGCGACATCTGGAAGGTTTCCATGACCACGCCCTGACCGGCGAATGCCGCATCACCGTGGATGGAAATCGGCAGTACCTTGTCGCCACTGGCGTCGTTGCGACGATCCTGGCGGGCACGTACCGAACCTTCGACCACCGGAGAAACGATCTCCAGGTGCGAGGGGTTGAACGCCAACGCCAAGTGTACTTCGCCACCGGCAGTCATGACGTTGGAGGAAAAGCCCTGGTGGTACTTCACGTCACCGGACGACAGACCTTCGATCTTCTTGCCTTCGAACTCGTCGAACAGGTCGCGCGGGTTCTTGCCGAAGGTGTTGACCAGAACGTTCAGACGGCCGCGGTGAGCCATGCCGATGACCACTTCCTTGGTGCCGTAGGAGCCGGAGCGCTGGATGATTTCGTCCAGCAGCGGGATCAGGCTCTCGCCACCCTCCAGGCCGAAACGCTTGGTCCCCGGGTATTTGGTGCCCAGGTACTTCTCCAGGCCTTCGGCGGCGGTGATGCGCTCGAGCACGTGCGCCTGCACTTCAGCGGAAAATTGCGGACGACCACGCACGCTTTCCAGGCGCTGGGCGAACCAGTGGCGCTGGCCGGAATCGACGATGTGCATGAACTCGGCACCGATGGTGCGACAATATGTCTGCTGCAATGCGCCGAGAATTTCACGTAGGGTCGCCTCTTCCTTACCGATGTACAGCTCGCCGGTACGGAAAGTGGTATCCAGGTCAGCGTCAGTCAGGCCGTAGTGGTTGATCGACAGATCGGACGGCGCGGTACGCACCCACAGCCCCAGCGGATCGAGCTGGGCGGCTTGGTGGCCACGCACGCGGTAGGCCTGGATCAGACGCAGCACTTCTACCTGCTTCTTCTCGTGCTCGCTGCTGACGGCCCCGGCAGAAACCGGCTGGGCACGACGCGAATTCTTGGCGAGCAGGACGAAATAATCGCGAATGGTCGAGTGCGGCACATCCGCTGCAGCGCTACCGTCGGTCGGCAGCTTCTGGAAGTAAGTGCGCCACTCTTCTGGCACAGCGTTGGGATCGTGCAGGTAGAGCTCGTAGAGCTCTTCCACGTAGGCAGCGTTGCCACCGGATAGGTGGGCACTGTCCCACATGCGCTGCATCACGCTTTCTTGCATGCTTGGTCACCCTCGGTAAAGGGACACCACCGGCGCGAATACCGCATGGTCCTGATCAAAGTCATGATGCTGCGACTCGGATAAAGCCACTTGGGTTCCCGCAGATAGTCCGGGCACCAGCCCGGATGCCCCTGCTGGTCGTCATATTTTTCGAGTATGAGCCGCAGCTTTGTGGGCTGCAGCTCTGGCTTTACTGCGAGGCCGACCTGGGCCGGACTCGCAGGTATTACAGGTATAGCAACTTGCGAATCAGGTACCGCTCTGCAGCAGCATGTTACGCACGTGGCCGATCGCCTTGGTCGGGTTCAGACCCTTGGGGCAGACGTTCACGCAGTTCATGATGCCGCGGCAACGGAACACACTGAACGGATCGTCCAGCGAGGCCAGACGCTCGGCGGTCTTGGTGTCACGGCTGTCGGCCAGGAAGCGATAGGCCTGCAGCAGTGCAGCGGGACCGAGAAACTTGTCCGGGTTCCACCAGAACGACGGGCAGCTGGTCGAGCAGCATGCGCACAGAATGCACTCGTACAGACCGTCGAGCTTTTCGCGCTCTTCCGGAGTCTGCAGACGTTCGATGGCCGGAGCCGGCGTATCGTTCTGCAGGAATGGCTGCACCTTCTCGTACTGCTTGTAGAAGATGCTCATGTCGACGACCAGGTCACGAATGACCGGCAGGCCCGGCAACGGACGAATCACCAGTTTGCCACCCTTGAGGCCGGCAGCGGAGATCGGTGTGATACAGGCCAGGCCGTTCTTGCCGTTGATGTTCATGCCGTCTGAACCACACACGCCTTCACGGCAGGAACGACGGTAGGAGAAACCTTCATCCTGTTCCTTGATCAGCGCCAGCACGTCGAGGACCATGATGTCCTTGCCGCCGGTGTCGACCTGGAAGTCCTGCATGAACGGAGCAGCGTCCTTCTCCGGGTTGTAGCGATAAACACTGACTTGCAACATATCAGTCACCCTTAATAAGTCCGAACCTTGGGTTCAAATGCCGGAACGGTCTTCGGCGCGAAGTTGACATCACGCTTGGCAACGCGCTTCTCGCCTGGGAAGTACAGGGAGTGGCACAGCCAATTCTGGTCATCGCGCTCCTCGAAGTCTTCACGAGCATGGGCACCACGGGACTCTTTACGAGCCTCGGCGGCAACCGCAGTCGCTTCAGCCACTTCGAGCAGGTTTTGCAGTTCCAGCGCTTCGATACGCGCAGTGTTGAACGCCTGGCTCTTGTCCGCGATTTTGACTTTCGCGATGCGCTCACGCAGGTCGGCCAGTTGTTGGATGCCCTTCTGCATGTATTCGCCAGTACGGAATACACCGAAGTAGTTCTGCATGCACTGTTGCAGCTCTTTACGCAGCGGGGCGACGTCTTCACCGGTGCTGCGCTCGTTGACACCAGCCAGACGCGACAGCGACTGTTCGATGTCGGTTTCGCTGGCACCACGGACTTCCACGCCTTCTTTCAGCGCTTTTTCCAGGTGCAGGCCAGCGGCGCGGCCGAATACCACCAGGTCCAGCAGCGAGTTGCCGCCCAGACGGTTGGCACCGTGTACCGATACGCACGCCACTTCACCTACGGCGAACAGACCTTCGATGATCTTGTCGTTGCCGTTGGCATCCTGAGTGATGGCCTGGCCGTGAATGTTGGTCGGCACGCCGCCCATCATGTAGTGGCAGGTCGGGATCACCGGAACCGGAGCGACGACCGGGTCGACGTGAGCGAAGGTCTTGGACAGTTCGCAGATACCCGGCAGACGGCTGTGCAGCACTTCTTCGCCGAGGTGGTCGAGCTTGAGCAGTACGTGGTCCTTGTCCGGGCCACAGCCGTTGCCGGCGATGACTTCCTTGACCATGGAACGGGCAACCACGTCGCGACCAGCCAGGTCTTTGGCGTTCGGCGCATAACGCTCCATGAAACGCTCGCCATGGGCGTTGATCAGGTAACCACCCTCGCCACGGCAACCTTCGGTGACCAGTACGCCAGCGCCGGCGATACCGGTCGGGTGGAACTGCCACATTTCGATGTCCTGCACCGGCACGCCGGCACGCAGGGCCATGCCCACGCCGTCACCGGTGTTGATCAGGGCGTTGGTGGTGGAGGCGTAGATACGACCAGCACCGCCGGTGGCCAGAACCACGGCCTTGGAGCGGATGTAGACGGTTTCGCCAGTCTCGATGCAGATGGCGATGACGCCGACGATGGCGCCGTCCTGATTCTTCACCAGGTCAACCGCGTACCACTCGTTGAGGAACGAGGTGCCGGCTTTCAGGTTGGCCTGATACAGGGTGTGCAGCAGTGCGTGACCGGTACGGTCGGCAGCAGCACAGGTACGAGCAGCCTGGGTCGGATTGTCCGGCCCCTTGGACTGACCACCAAACGGACGCTGGTAGATGCGGCCCTGCTCGGTACGGGAGAACGGCAGACCCATGTGCTCGAGCTCGAACACAGCTTCCGGACCGACGGAGCACATGTATTCGATAGCGTCCTGGTCACCGATGTAGTCGGAACCCTTGACGGTATCGTACATGTGCCAGCGCCAATCATCGTTCGGATCGGCCGAAGCGATGGCGCAGGTAATGCCACCCTGAGCGGAAACGGTGTGCGAACGAGTCGGGAACACCTTGGTGACCACGGCAGTCTTGTGACCGCCCTGGGCCAGTTGCAGCGCAGCACGCATGCCGGCGCCGCCGCCACCCACAATGATGGCGTCATAGGAAAGAGTACGGATGCTAGCCATGAATCAGAAACCCCACAGAATCTGCACGCCCCAGACGAACATCGTGAACATCGCGATGCCACACACAGCCTGGAACAGGAAACGCACACCAGTCGCCCACTTGCCCAGCGCCATCGGCGTCAGGTAGTCGGTGGAGATGGTCCACATGCCAACCCAGGCGTGCACGCTCAGCGCTACAAGAGCCAGCAGACTGAAGATACGCATTGCGGCATGCGAGAACAGACCATGCCATTCGGCGTAGCCCATACCTGGATTACAGATCACATAGCCCAGCAGAAACAGCGTGTAAGCCGCGAGAACGACCGCAGAAACGCGCTGAGCCATCCAGTCATAGAGGCCCGAACGCGAGAAATTCGTGACATTAGTTACCATATCCACACCCCCAGCAGCACGATCACGACCGCCGAGACGGCGATGACGATTTGCGAGCCCAGCTTGCCGCCTTCCAGCGTCTCACCGATGCCCATGTCCATGATCAAGTGGCGTACACCGGCCACCAGGTGGTACAGCAGAGCGGACAACAGACCCCAGATCACGAACTTGGCCAGCGGACTGGTCAGACATTCTTTCACCTGGGCGAAGCCCTCCTCGGAGGTCAACGACTTGTCGAGGCCAAACAGCAGAATGGCGATACCGACAAAGAGGATGACACCGGAGATACGGTGAAGAATGGACGTGTAAGCGGTGATCGGAAGCTTGATAGTCCGAAGGTCTAGGTTTACAGGTCGTTGGCTATTCACGGCTTTTTTATCACACTGAGAGCCCCTAACGATCAGGGCAAAGTTGTTGGGAAGTGCACTGGCAAGGTACCCATCACCCAATGAGTGACAACCGCCATGACACGGCCTAAAGCCTGTGGCGGTCGGCCGCAGAGTATAGACAGTTAGCAGACTAATGACAATGCAATGCCCTCCCCCAAAAAGCGCATTGCAGCCTTTAAACAAATGGCGTAAATAGCGCCCTTTTTTCGTTGAAAATACCGTTCAAACCCTTCTACTGCCTGGGTTCTCGCAAATTGACTTTCGGATTTATCCCACTATAGTGGTGCGGGCCCTGCGTGGGGGGCTGTCTGATGATTTCAAGCATAACTAGGAGGCCACATATGGCTGACAAAAAAGCGCAGTTGATCATCGAGGGCAATGCCCCCGTCGAACTGCCCGTTCTGACCGGCACTGTTGGTCCCGATGTAATCGATGTGCGGAGCCTGACCGCCACGGGTCGGTTCACCTTTGATCCTGGCTTCATGTCGACCGCCTCTTGCGAGTCGAAAATCACCTATATCGACGGCGATCAAGGCATCCTGCTGCACCGCGGCTACCCCATCGAGCAGCTCGCCGAGCAGTCTGACTACCTGGAAACCTGCTACCTGCTGCTCAACGGCGAACTGCCGAGCAAGGAAGAAAAGGCCAAGTTCGTCAGCACCATCAAGAACCACACCATGGTTCATGAACAGCTGAAAACCTTCTTCAACGGTTTCCGCCGCGATGCCCACCCGATGGCCATCATGTGCGGCGTGGTTGGTGCCCTGTCCGCCTTCTATCACGACTCGCTGGACATCAATAACCCGCAGCACCGCGAAGTGTCGGCCATGCGCCTGGTGGCCAAGATGCCGACCATCGCCGCCATGACCTACAAGTACTCCATGGGTCAGCCCATGATGTACCCGCGCAATGACCTGAATTACGCGGAAAACTTCCTGCACATGATGTTCAACACCCCGTGCGAGATCAAACCGATCAGCCCGGTTCTGGCCAAGGCGATGGACAAGATTTTCATCCTCCATGCCGACCATGAGCAGAACGCCTCCACCTCCACCGTACGTTTGGCTGGCTCCTCGGGTGCCAACCCGTTCGCCTGTATCGCAGCCGGTATCGCCGCGCTGTGGGGCCCGGCACACGGTGGCGCCAACGAAGCCGTACTGGCCATGCTCGACGAGATCGGTGACGTTTCGAACATCGACAAGTTCATCGCCAAGGCCAAGGACAAGAACGACCCGTTCAAGCTGATGGGCTTCGGCCACCGCGTGTACAAGAACCGCGACCCGCGCGCCACCGTGATGAAGCAGACCTGCGACGAAGTTCTCGGCGAGCTGGGCATCACCAATGACCCGCAGCTTGAACTGGCCATGCGCCTAGAAGAGATCGCCCTGACCGATCCCTACTTCAAAGAGCGCAACCTGTACCCGAACGTCGACTTCTACTCGGGCATCATCCTCAAAGCCATCGGCATTCCGACCTCGATGTTCACCGTTATCTTCGCCCTGGCACGTACCGTGGGTTGGATCTCGCACTGGAAGGAAATGCTCTCGGGTCCGTACAAGATTGGCCGTCCGCGCCAGCTGTACACCGGTTACGAGCAGCGCGATCTGCCGACCAACCGCGATTGATAGCGCCCCGAGACGAAAAAGGCTGCCCATCTGGCTAATGTCAGTCAGTTAAGCGCCTAGGCACTTGGTTTACGGGCGCTGCAATCGTATAGGAAGGAATTTAACTGTTGCCAGTCGGTTCGACTTGTAGGGTGGGCTTCAGCCCACGCCGGCCGCCGTTGGTGGGCTGAAGTCCACCCTGCAAGAGCAAAAAACCTTATCTGATCGGCATTAGCCCATCTGGCAGCCTTTTTATTCCCTGGCGAGTATCTCGCTCAGCGCCCTTCCACCTTCGCTCGCAAACCCTGCAGCGTCTGCAGCGGCGCATCGACGACGAAACTGTTGGCCAGCCAGGAGGGCACACTGCCGCCCGGTTCAGTGTGCACCTCGTAGGTCACCTCCACCCTGTCCTGGTCCGCGGTTTGAGATGCCACTCGCCGTCGACACGTTACACCCGCACGAAATCCTTATCCTCCGGCAATCACTGCGGCACCGCCTTGAGCAGGCGCTTGACAGCGCCGTCAGCATCAGTGCGCCTGGTCACATGGATCACCGAATCACGCGCCTTCACCGGCCAGGGCGTCTCGAAACGGGTGTACAGCTCGCTCACATTACCCTAGGTCTCGAGCAGTCGCTGCTGCTGGCAGCTGAAGATTCAGGAGCAGGACCCCGCGACATCCTCCTGCGCCGCCTGTATCCCGGCCAGGTCAGCGTTGATCGCCACCACACCGCGATAGGCCTTGTACTTGGATACAGGTACATCAGCCTGGTAAACGCTCACACCGTCTTCTTCGCGCTCCAGCTGCCACTGCCTCTCGGCAACCTGGACAGCGGCCACGCACAACAGCATGGCCAGAACGGAATAACGCATCATCTTCGAGCAACTCCCGGTGGAACTGTTTGCGTTTCGACCCGCACGGGCCGTGAGCGGTTCACATCGTCAGACAGTCGCCTGCTCCAGCCAACCCAACATACGAATGGCGCTCTCGCGATCATCCGCGCACAGCTGCTCTTCCGCCTTGAACCCACCGCACACTGCGGGCCTCTCCGGGCGACCGAAGATGGCGCAGAGAAACTCGGCATTGAGATGGATACAGCGCACGCCAGCGGGCTTGCCGTCAGGCATGCCCGGAATCGGTGAGCTGATGGAAGGCGCGATGCAGCAGGCACCGCAACCGGCACGACACTCCATGAAACGACCTCGACTGGAAGCGAACGGCGGCGATCCTAATGAGCTCCGCGCATGCCGTCGAGGCCTTTGGCGATCAGCGGTTACGCTGCAGGCGAGCCAGCAGGCTGGAGGTATCCCAGCGCCCACCGCCCATGGCCTGAACGTCGGCGTAGAACTGATCGACCAGCGCCGTCACAGGCAGTTGAGCACCGTTGCGACGCGACTCGTCGAGCAGAATCGACAGATCCTTGCGCATCCAGTCGACCGCGAAACCGAAGTCGAACTCGCCGGCCAGCATGGTCTTGTAGCGATTTTCCATCTGCCAGGACTGCGCTGCGCCCTTGCTGATCACATCGACCACCGCATGGCCATCCAGCCCCGCGCACTGAGCGAAGTTGAGCGCCTCTGCCAAACCCTGAACCAGACCGGCGATGCAGATCTGATTGACCATCTTGCTCAACTGGCCGCTGCCGGCCGGCCCCATCAGGCGCATCATCCGCGCGTAACTCTGGATGACCGGCTCGGCAAGCGCATAGGTTTCGGCCTCGCCACCGACCATCACGGTCAGCACACCATTGATCGCACCGGCCTGACCACCGGATACCGGCGCATCGAGAAAACCCAGGCCATGCTCGGCCGCAACAGCCGCCAGCTCACGCGCCACATCGGCCGAGGCGGTGGTGTGATCGACCAGAATGGCGCCCGGAGCCATACCGGCGAACGCGCCCTGCTCGCCCAGAATCACGCTGCACAGGTCGTCATCGTTACCGACGCAACACATCACCAGTTCGGCGCCCGCCACCGCCTCACGCGGGGTCGGCGCAGAGCTGCCGGCATATTCACCCATCCATTGCTCGGCTTTGCCCGGCGAGCGGTTATAGACCGTCACCTGATGCCCTTTGCGTGCCAGATGCCCGGCCATCGGATACCCCATGACGCCCAAACCGAGAAACGTGACCTTTGCCATAGCAACCTCCTGCAGATATAGGCGCCAGAGCCTAACGGGCATGGCGCGAATCATCAAAGCCTTTGCAGCACGCCGCCCCTCATCCGACGCTACGCGCCACCTTCTGCCACAGGAGAAGAACATCAGAAACCGTCGCTGCGCCACGCACGCGTCAACGACGTTTGCCCTGGCCGAAAAGGCCTTCCATACTGCCTGCGATTCGATTCAGAACGGATGCTTGAGCTTGGAGCCTTGGCCCTGATGCCAGGAGCCTTTTCCATGCAGCGAGGCCGAAGCGCAACAGATCGCAGACAGGTTCTAAGGAGCGCCCATGGGGCATTGGCTAGTCATCGACCTGGAGGCCACCACTGATGAGGGCGGCTGGGCGATGGAGGAAATGGAAATCATCGAGATCGGTGCCAGCCTGGTTGGTGTGGACGGCCATGAACGGGATCACTTTCAGCGCATCGTCAAACCACAGCGCCGCCCGTGCTTGACCGAGTTCTGCCGCGAACTCACCCATATCACCCAGGCCGAGATCGACAGCGCCGCTACCCTGTCCCAGGTCTGGGCTCAGTTCGAGCGCTGGCTGACGCAGCATGCACCACGCCTGGTCGGCTGGAGCAGTTGGGGTGATTACGATCGCCGCCAGCTGGAGCAGGAATGGCGTCAACATCAGTTGCACAGCCTGCTGGCCCAGGTGCCGCACCTTAACCTCAAACAGGCTTTCGCCAAGGCGCGCCAACTGCAGCGGCCGGTTGGCCTGCACAGTGCATTGCAACTGGCTGGCATGCAGTTTCAAGGGCAACAGCACCGCGCCCTCGAAGATGCGCGTAACACCGCCCGCCTGCTGCCACTGGTATTGCCCCTCAAAGACTGATGACGAAGAAAAGGCGCTTGGGCATACTGGCGGCCCTTTTATGGCCTGCCATGCATGGCGGTCACCCTTCTGGCCGTCGTCACACGACGTTAAACATGGCTTCCAGCAATTTTTTCAACCCCTTCCGAGGAATCGCAGATGTTCAAGGTCAACGAATACTTCGACGGCACCGTCAAATCCATCGGTTTCACAATGGCTGAAGGCCCTGCCACCATCGGCGTAATGGCCCCGGGCGAATACGAATTCGGCACCAGCCAACTGGAAGTCATGCATGTCGTCGCCGGCGCCCTGACCGTCAAACTGCCGGGCAGCGACAGCTGGAACACCTTCGAAGCCGGCAGCAAGTTCACCGTCGAGGCCAACAGCAAGTTCCAGCTCAAGGTGGCCGTAGACACCGCCTATCTCTGCGAATATCGCTAGGGTCTGTTGCCGTTTCGACACGAGCCGCGTTGCTGCGCCAAATTGCGCCACGCGAGGCGCGGGATGCAGGTAATGGTCGTTCCCTTGCCAAATCCCGCAACGACGCATGGCGCAATTTGCCGCGCAACCCGAAGGGACGGGCCAGTTTTTGCGTGGTACGTCGTTACTCGACGGTTCATTTGGGCGACCAAACTTCGCGTCTCACGCCTAGCCCCACGCAAAAACTGGCTCCGTCGCGGCCGTGCGCGAAACGGCAACAGACCCTAACAGCCCGTTGAGAAACTACCTGCGTTTAAAAGCGACCTCGCGTGCGAGCCCAGTCAAAATGCTCATTTACAGCTCGTAAAGTCGAGCGCGACTCCGACCGTTTTTCGGTCGTTTTTGCGGGGCCGCCATCGGTATTGTCTTGCCTGCCTCGCCTACGTTTTTCTCAACGGTCTGGCAGCCACTACGCGCCACGAAGAACCGGCCCCAGCGGCCGGTTTTTTCTTTGATGATCACCACCAGGACATAGCCCATGTCACGCAGTGCACTTCTCGCCCCCATTGCCTTGTTGCTGGTGGCCATGGTCTCGATCCAGAGCGGCGCGTCGCTGGCCAAGAACCTGTTCCCGCTGGTCGGCGCCGAAGGCACCACAGCCCTGCGCCTGGTGCTCGGCGCGATCATTCTGTCGCTGGTGATGCAGCCCTGGCGGGCCAAACTGGATTTGCGCAAGTGCCATGCCCTGCTCGCCTACGGCCTGGCGCTGGGCGGCATGAATCTGATGTTCTACATGTCCCTGCAGAGCATCCCGCTGGGCATCGCCGTGGCGCTGGAATTCACCGGGCCGCTGGCTCTGGCGCTGTTTTCCTCGCGCCGCCTGCTGGACTTCGTCTGGGTGATTCTGGCCATCGCCGGCCTGTGGATGCTGCTGCCAACCGGCGCCACGCAAAGCGCCATAGACCCACTCGGCGCAGCTCTGGCCCTCGGCGCGGGGGTGTGCTGGTCGCTGTACATCATCTTCGGCCAGAAAGCCGGCGCCCAGCATGGCCGCCACACCGTCGCCCTGGGCACCTGGGTCGCCGCCTTGCTGGTCCTGCCCATTGGCATCTGGCATGCCGGCACGGACCTGCTGAGCGCGGACCTGCTACCCATCGCCCTGGGTGTCGCGGTACTGTCTTCGGCCCTGCCCTACAGCCTGGAGATGGTCGCCTTGACGCGCCTGCCCGCACGCACCTTCAGCGTGCTGATGAGCCTGGAGCCGGCAGTCGCGGCAATGTGCGGTCTGGCCTTTCTCGGCGAGAAGCTGCTCTGGGGCCAGTGGCTGGCCGTCGGTGCGATCATTATCGCCTCTGCCGGGGCAGCCGCCACCATCAAACCCAAGAGCTAGTTGCCGAACTGCAACTCGGCCAAACGCGCATAGAGCGGACTACTCTCGATCAGCTCGGCATGACTGCCGATCGCAGCCAAACGGCCCTGTTCGATCACCGCAATGCGATCCGCCTGCTTCACCGTGGCCAGGCGATGAGCGATCACCAAGGTGGTGCGCCCGGCCATTAGTGACGGCAGCGCCTGCTGGATCAGGTGCTCGCTCTCGGCATCCAGGGCGCTGGTGGCCTCATCGAGCAGCAGGATCGGCGCATCGGCGAGCAAGGCACGGGCAATCGCCAGGCGCTGACGCTGGCCACCGGAAAGCCCGAGCCCGGCCTCCCCCAAATGAGTCTGGTAACCCTGCGGTAGGCGCTGAATGAACTCATGGGCATGCGCCGCCCGCGCGGCCGCCTCCACCTCGGCCTGGCTGGCATCCAGGCGACCATAGCGAATGTTGTCCTCCACCGAGCCGAAGAACAGCGCAGGATTCTGCGACACCAGGGCGAAACTGGCACGCAACTCGCGCGGATCGAGCTGATCGATCGGCACGCCATCGATGAGGATGCGCCCGCCCTGCGGATCGAAGAAGCGCAGCAGCAGATCGAACAGCGTCGATTTGCCAGCCCCGGACGGTCCTACCAGTGCCAGCGTCTCGCCTGCCGCTACCTGCAGATCGATGCCATCGATGGCGTAGCTGTCCAAACGCGACGGATAGGCGAATCGCACACGCTGCAGCTCGATGCGCCCCTGTACCGGCTGCGACAGATGCTGCGGCTGCTCCGGCGCCACGATGGCGTTGCTGGCACGTAACAGCTCGCCGATGCGCTCGGCGGCGCCTGCGGCACGCTGCAATTCACCGATCACCTCGCTCAGCGTGCCGAAGGACGAGCCAACGATCAGGCTGTAGAACACGAAAGCCGCCAGCTCACCGCCGGAGATGCGCCCGGCGATCACATCCATGCCGCCGACCCAGAGCATCACCCCGACAGCGCCGAGCACCAGCACGATCACTACGGTGATCAGCCAGGAACGCTGGGCGATGCGCTTGCGCGCCACATCGAAAGCCGCTTCGGCAGACTCGCCAAAGCGGCGCTTGTCCTCATCCTGATGGTTGTAAGCCTGTACCGTCTTGATCTGCCCCAGCACTTCGCCGACATAACTGCCGACATCGGCCACGCGGTCCTGGCTCTGCCGCGACAGCGCACGCACACGGCGGCCGAACAGCAGGATAGGCGCTACCACCAAGGGTAGAGCCAACAGAACGATACCGCTGAGCTTGGGGTTGGTGACCACCAGTAGCACGCTGCCACCGATCAACATGATCAGGTTGCGCAGCGCCATCGACAGCGACGAGCCAATCACCGATTGCAGTAGCGCGGTATCGGCGGTCAGCCGCGACTGGATTTCCGAGCTGCGATTGCTCTCGTAGAAGCCAGGATGCAACTCAATCAGGTGATCGAACACCCGCCGGCGGATATCCGCGACCACCCGCTCGCCGATCCATGACACCAGGTAGAAGCGCGTGTAGGTGCCGAAGGCCAGCGCCAATACCAGCACGAAGAACAGCAGCAGGGACTGCCGCAGCGCGGCCGGCGACTGCGTGGCCAGCCCCTGATCCACCAGCAGCTTGATGCCCTGGCCCATGGACAGGGTGATGGCTGCCGTGAACATCAGCGCCAGCAGCGCGCCCAGTACCCGGCCGCGATACGGGGCGATAAAGCGCCAGGCCAGGCGTATGGCACCGCGCTGACGGGAAGAGAGCATCGAAATCATGGCAGGTCTCAGGTCAGCGGCCGAAGGTGTCGCAGCCGCTGGCGGCAGGAAGTTGAATGTCTGAGTCAGCAGTTGGGGGCGGCGGCGCGCAACCTCAAGCGGCTGCGTCCATTGCCGAGGCAGGCGACCGCGACGGCTTATGAGCCCGTCTTCGCCAGCTCTGCTGGCGGACGATAATGGCCGGTAATGCGATAGCTGAAGAGGATGTCCTCCTCCTGCGTACCACGGCCGATGTTGTGCAGAATCAGCGGCACACCCGTTGCCGCCCGATGATCGCTGACGATACCGATATGCGTGAGACCACGGCCCAGATCCCAGGTGACGATATCGCCCGGCCGATACGCCGAAGCCGCCTGGCTAAGCGGCAGCGACCAGCCCTGACGCTTGAACCAGGTCATCAGGTTGGGCACACGGCGGTGGTCAATATTGCTGTCCGGGCGATTCAGCCCCCAGTTCTTCGGATAGACGGAGAAGCTGCCGCGCATGTCGCGGTGCACCGCTTCCTGCAAGTCCAGCCCCTGCTGGCGCAGTGCGCGGATCACCACGTCGGTGCAGACCCCTGTGGCCATCGGCACATCACCACCGGGATAGCTCAACTGGCGGTAGGCCGGGTCATAGCTCAGCGTCACACCGATCTGCTGGCGTGCATCGCGCACCAGCTTTTCAGCTTCGATGGCCTGTGCGGCCAGCGCCAGTGACCAGAGCAACAGCAGAATCAGCCCGCGCATCTCGCTCTCCTATCGCGCCAGAGGGTACAGCAACTCTTCCCTGTAACCGGCCCAGACCCGTATGGCATCGGGAAAGGCGTCGTCCAGCGTCACGTCGCCGCTGTCGACCAGCAGCGGCCGGCCATTCAGTGTCGCCAGCTTGCGCTTGGTCGCCACCACACGCAGGCGCTCCAGGCCGACCGCACGCAGCACACGGGGGCTGATCTGCTGGTTGCCACGCCCGATGACATGACCCTGCCCCCCGATGGCGGTGACCAGCAAGTAGGTCGGATGCGCCTCGACCAGGGCGAACAGCTCGGCCTCGTTGACGTCACGGGCGATCACCTGGCCGTCCTCGATCACATCGACGCCCAGCAAGGTGGTGTCCAGCCCGAGATTCTGCGCCAGGCCATGCAAGGTCGAACCGGGGCCAAATACATAACGCACACCGGGCTCCCATTCAGCCTCCAGCCAGGCAGCCAGATCAGCCAGCACCAGCTCTTCGGACTCCACGCCGCCCTGCTTGACCGCCTGCACGTAACCGCCCTCCTGCGGCACGCACAACTCGCCGTACCAGCGCGCGGTAACGCGCCCCTCACGCAGGGCATTCTCGTCGATGTCACGCACCTCGCCGCTGGCCAGACGAACCAAACCGCCTTCGACCAGGCGCGCCGTCAGCTCACCGGCCGCTCGCGGGCTAATGGCGTACACCCCGGACTGGATCTTCACCCCCGCCGGAATGCCCAGCACCGGCTGCCCGTCCCTGATCACGGCACATACATCACGCGCAGTGCCATCGCCACCGGCAAATAGAATCAGTGCCGCACCGGCGTCCTGCAGGTGTTGCACAGCACGACGGGTGTCGTCGGCCGTGCTGGGCTCGTCGCCCAACTGTCCCAGCAGACGATGCTCAAAGCCCATCTGCGCCAACAAATCGCCGCCCATGGCACCGGGATAGGTGACGAACTCAATGCGCTCACGCAGCGCCAACAGTTGCTCCAGCGCCGTGCGCGTACGCTGCGCAGCCTTCGGTTCAACGCCGAGTGCCAGGGCCTGCTCGGCCACGCCGTCGCTGCCCTTGAGTGCAGCCGGGCCACCCAGCCCGGCCAGAGGGTTGATGATCAGACCTATATGAAAACGCGACATGCCTTCCTCAATTACCGGCAGACTGGCATGCAGCCTGCTTGTACCTGCTCTGCGTTGCCGGCGTGACGGTTTTCCGTACACCTTCACTGTCACCGCACCTTCATCCGGCACCACTAGACTGCGCGCAGAATCGATGAGGAGACAGGCCATGAGCTTGCACAACACTGCCAATCAGCCGCAACACCTGAACAACCACGCCCGCCCAACGCCGATCGGTGGCTTCATCATCGACGCTCAGGGGCGCGAAGTGCCGATCACCGAAGCGATGATCCAGCAGGCCTGCCAGCTTCTGGAACAAAGCCAGCAGAACCGTCCACAGAAACGCTGAAAAAACTCAGCCGGGCTGCCCGCTCGTGGCAGTCCATCGTTCATCCATCATGGCTCGCGCGGCGCGAACTTCAGCGACACCGAGTTGATGCAGTAACGCAAACCGGTCGGACGCGGCCCATCAGGAAAGACGTGGCCCAGGTGCGCATCGCATTTGGCGCATCTGACCTCGATACGCTGCATGCCATGGCTGAAGTCATCCAGCTCACGGATCACCGTCGCACTGAGCGGCTGAAAATAGCTGGGCCAGCCGCAACCGGAATCGTACTTGGCGGCGGAGTCGAACAGCGCCTCGCCACAACAGACACAGTGATAGACGCCCGCCACCTTGCTGTCGTGATATTGCCCGGTAAAAGGCCTTTCGGTGCCGCCCAGGCGGCAGACGTGGAACTGTTCCGGCGACAACACTTCACGCCAGGCATCCAGGGATTTCTCGACTTTATCCACGGACTGCTTCCCTCCTCGTAAAAAAGCCCGACCGACAGCTTTGCCAGGGTCAGGCTGCAACGTATGATTCGTGCCCAGTCTGTCACCCGCCCTGCGGGCTGCCAAGGTTCCGCCAGAGGATACTTTTGCAGCGTGATTCAGCGGGTCATCCACCGAATGGGATTTCTCACATGCAGGTCAGCAAATCGAACAAGCTCGCCAACGTCTGCTACGACATTCGCGGGCCGGTGCTCAAGCACGCCAAGCGTCTGGAGGAGGAAGGCCACCGCATCCTCAAGCTGAACATCGGCAACCCGGCGCCGTTCGGTTTCGAGGCACCGGAAGAAATCCTCCAGGACGTCATCCGCAACCTGCCCACTGCCCAGGGCTACAGCGACTCCAAGGGCCTGTTCAGCGCGCGCAAGGCGGTGATGCAGTATTACCAGCAGAAGCAGGTCGAAGGCGTCGGTATCGAGGACATCTACCTCGGCAACGGGGTGTCCGAGCTGATCGTGATGGCCATGCAGGCGCTGCTCAACAACGGTGACGAGGTGCTGATCCCGGCGCCGGATTACCCGCTGTGGACGGCTGCCGTGGCCCTCTCCGGCGGCAAGCCGGTGCATTACCTGTGCGATGAACAGGCCGGCTGGTTCCCGGATATCGCCGACATGCGTGCCAAGATCACGCCGAACACCAAGGCCCTGGTGCTGATCAACCCGAACAACCCCACCGGCGCGGTGTACTCGCGCGAAGTGCTGCAGGACATCGTCGAGCTGGCGCGCCAGCACAACCTGGTGATCTTCTCCGACGAGATCTACGACAAGATCCTCTACGACGACGCCGTGCACATCAGCACCGCCTCGCTGGCCCCGGACGTGCTATGCCTGACCTTCAACGGCCTGTCCAAGAGCTACCGCGTGGCCGGTTTCCGCTCCGGCTGGGTGGCCATCTCCGGGCCCAAGCACAAGGCGCAGAGCTATATCGAAGGCCTGGACATCCTGGCCAACATGCGCCTGTGCGCCAACGTGCCGAGCCAGCATGCGATCCAGACCGCGCTCGGTGGCTACCAGAGCATCAATGACCTGGTGCTGCCCAACGGCCGCCTGCTGGAACAACGCAACCGCGCCTGGGAACTGCTCAACGACATTCCCGGGGTCAGCTGCGTCAAGCCCATGGGCGCGCTATACGCCTTCCCGAAGATCGACCCCAAGGTCTGCCCGATCCACAACGACGAGAAGTTCGTCCTCGACCTGCTGCTCTCGGAGAAGCTGCTGATCGTCCAGGGCACCGCCTTCAACTGGCCATGGCCGGATCACTTCCGCGTGGTCACCCTGCCGCGCGTCGACGACCTGGAGCAGGCCATCGGCCGCATCGGCAACTTCCTTAAGGGCTACAGCCAGTAAGCCGACATGGATCTGCAGATCGACGACTTCTACAAGGATGCCGCCAGCGGCCTGCTCATGCTCTATCAGGCCTTCCCGCGCAAGATGGCGCTGTACGTGGAAGACCTGATCGGGCGTGAGGAGCCGGACGAATTCGGCCTGCCCAGCAAGCGTCACCAGGCCTGCCTCGGCGCGCTGCTGTGGCTGGCCGAGGAAGGCTATCTGCGTTTCGAGTCGACCATCGCTTACGACGCGTTGGATCAGGCGGTGCTCAGCGAGAAAGGTTTTCTGCGCCTGTCACGCGCCATTCCCCACGCTTTGCGCGAGGGTGAAGTGCTGCCGCCAAGCGTGCGCCGCGTACATGCCACATTGGCATTTCAGCTGCGCGAGGCCCTGGCCCAGCAGCACGGCGAGCGCACCGCCCGCCTCACTCGTCTGCTGTTCGAGAGTACGCTACAAGGTCAAGAGACATAGTTTGAAATAGTCGCTGGTTGAAAGCCCCGGGGGTGCGCCCTTATATAGCCGGCATTACTCGTACGTCTTTCCCGTGAGGAGTCCGTTCACACCATGATGCGCATTATGTTGTTCCTGGCCACCAACCTGGCGGTTCTGGTTATCGCCAGCATCACCCTCAAACTGCTGGGGGTCGACCGCTTCACCGGCCAGAACCATGGCAGCCTACTGATTTTCTGCGCCGTGTTCGGTTTTGCCGGCTCGCTGGTGTCGCTGTTCATCTCCAAGTGGATGGCGAAGATGAGCACCGGCACACAGATCATCACCCAGCCACGCACCCGTCACGAACAGTGGCTGCTGCAGACCGTCGAGGAGCTGTCGCGCCAAGCCGGGATCAAGATGCCTGAAGTCGGCATCTTCCCGGCCTACGAGGCCAATGCCTTCGCCACCGGCTGGAACAAGAACGACGCACTGGTCGCGGTCAGCCAGGGTCTGCTCGAGCGTTTCTCCCCTGATGAAGTGCGTGCGGTACTGGCTCACGAGATCGGCCACGTTGCCAACGGCGATATGGTCACCCTGGCGCTGATCCAAGGCGTGGTGAACACCTTCGTCATGTTCTTCGCGCGCATCTTCGGCAACTTCGTCGACAAGGTGATCCTGAAGAACGAAGACGGCCATGGCATCGGCTACTTCGTCGCGACCATCTTCGCCGAGCTGGTACTGGGTATCCTGGCCAGCATCATCGTCATGTGGTTCTCGCGCAAACGCGAGTACAAGGCTGACGAAGCCGGTGCCCGCCTGGCCGGCACTGGCGCGATGATTGCCGCCCTGCAGCGCCTGCGTGCCGAGCAGGGTGTACCGGTGCAGATGCCCGACAGCCTGACCGCTTTCGGCATCAACGGCGGCCTGAAGAACGGCCTGGCCGGTCTGCTGATGAGCCACCCGCCGCTGGAAGACCGCATCGAAGCGCTGCGCCGTCTGGGCTGACCCTTCGACTGACAAAAAGGCGACCTTCGGGTCGCCTTTTGCATTGGGCTGCCGCTAGCGGCGGATCAGCCGAAAGACGTGCTCATCCACTGCCGTCAGACCGCTGTCAATGAAACGCGGATTGCCCGTCAGCACATCCTTTTCCTCGACCTTGTGCAGCGTCCAGCCATCTGCAAAGTGCTGCTCCACCTCGGTGTCAGCGACCGAGAATGGCGGACCATCCATTTTCGCCTGATCGTAAACCAGCGTAACCAGCAATCCCTGACAGGCAACGGGCACTATCGCCTGCAGATGGGCGACATAACGCTCGCGCATCGACGGCGGCAGCGCGATCAGGGCCGCCCGGTCATAAAAGGCCTGGCACCCGGCGACATCCGCATGACTCAGGGCGAAGAAATCGCCACACAGAATCTGCAACTCACCCGCCTGATAGACCTTGAACGCCCCGCGCTGTGACACCTGCGGCTGCACATCACGCTCGTTGAAGAAATCCTCCACGGCCCGCTCGGCCAGCTCGACACCAATGACCGGGTGGCCCTGCTCCGCCAGCCAGACCATGTCCAGGCTCTTGCCACACAGCGGCACCAGCACCGCCGCGCCTTTTGCCAGGCCAAGCGCAGACCAGTGACGACGCAGGTAACCGTTGACCTTCTCCTGATGGAAACCGATTTGATTGCGCGCCCAGCGCTCCTGCCAGAAAGCATCGTGCATCTCTTATCCCCTCACCTAAACTGAAAAAACACCCCAAAGCTAACGAATCGCCATCATGCTCTCACGTCATTCACTCTGCCTGACAGGGCTGCTCCTGACGGCCACACCAGCTCTCTGCGCAGAAGAAAGTCTACCGTACGCCTCGACACCAGCCTTGAGGAGCCGTATCAGGTAGCGGTCGATGGCGAATTGGCCGGTCAGTCGGTAACGGCTCTCGAATGCATCTTCGAGCATTTGCAGCAACCCTATCGCATCCAGCTCACATCAGTGAGCCGAGCGCGGCAGAATGTCAGCCGACATATCGCCGATGGTTTCTTCAGCTCCGCCCCAGACAGCCAGGTCGATGGCTACGCGCAGCTGTCCGCCCCGCTTCTGATGGAGAAATGGTACTGGTATGCCCAGGATCCGCTGATCCTCAACAAGCCGATTTGGGACCGCGAGCTGCGCATCGGCAGCGTGCGGGGAAGCAACAGCATGACCTGGCTGGAGGCTCGCGGCATCGCCGTAGCGCAGAAGGTACCGTGCCTGGAGCAATTGATCGAATTGCTGCAACGTGGGCGCATCGATCTTTTCCTAGCCGATGACAATGCAATGCGTAGCGCCCTCTCTGAGCAGCCATCCCAACAGGGTCTGCAGCGACGCTTCGTACGCTCCTCACCACTGGGCGTCTATTTCTCTCACGATTTCCTGCAGCACCACCCTGATTTCCTCAGCGCCTTCAACCGTCAGGTCGAACACTGTGCCCCCCGAAGGTAGCGCGCTGACTGAAGCCGAAGCCCATTATCTGCGCCAGTTGACCGCCCAGCATCTGAAGCGCTGGGCCTAGGGTCTGTTGCCGTTTCGACGCGAGCCGCGCGCGAAACGGCAACAGACCCTAGCATGACGAACTGTTGAACGCCCTTCGCCAGGTAGCCACGCGCAATACGAGCATGGAGCGCATTAACGAACTGGACCGGCAATGGCTGCGTGAGCTCCTGCTTGAGGAAAAGCCACTGATCCGTCGCCTGCAGCAGACGCCACCATCACGCCTGATGACCAACATAGCGCGTCAACATCACCTCCTGCTCAATAAGATCTTCCGCACTCAGCGACCACTCCGGCCAATTAGTCGCCATCAGCGATGGTCACCAGCGATTATTGGCAAGCTGACGAAGATGACTTTCGACAAGCCATGCGCCTGGCCAGATCCATATCGGCGATATCGAGTACGATGGTTCGACCCAGAGCTTTCAGAGCAAGGTTTCTGCGCCTATTCACGACCCACGGGATGGGCAGTTTCTCGGCGTGCTCAGCCTGGGCATCAATATCGAGACCGCGTTTGGCGCCAACCTGCGCTAAACATCTAACCAGTCGATTGATACCGCGGAAAAACATCATTATTAATCGATGAAGACCTCGGAGAAAATGTGAGCACATTTCTGGAGGTCGTCATGCTGCCCAGCCTGTTCATTTCCCATGGTTCCCCCATGTTGGCCCTGGAGCCCGGTGCCAGCGGCCCGGCGCTGGCCAAACTGGCCGCCGATATACCCAGACCCAACGCCATAGTGGTGGTGTCGGCGCACTGGGAAAGCCAGCGCCTGCTGCTGACGGCGGGCGAACACCCGCAGACCTGGCACGACTTCGGCGGCTTTCCAGCCGAGCTGTATGCGGTGCAGTATCCGGCCCCCGGCGCACCGAAGCTGGCCGAGCAGATCGCCCAGCAACTGAACGACGTGGGTCTGTCCGCACAGCTCGATGCGCAACGCCCCTTCGACCATGGTGCTTGGGTGCCACTGTCGCTGATGTATCCGCAAGCCGACATCCCTGTTCTGCAGCTATCGCTACCCAGCCGCCTCGGCCCCGAGTTGCAGACCCGCGTGGGCCGTGCTCTGGCCAGCCTGCGTGCACAAGGCATCCTGCTAATTGGCTCCGGCAGCATCACCCATAACCTGGGCGAGCTGAACTGGCGTGCCGGCCCGGACGTCATCACACCCTGGGCCAAGGCGTTTCGCGACTGGGTGGTGGAAAAGCTCGAAGCGAACGACGAAGAGGCCTTGCACCATTACCGACTGCTGGCGCCGAATGCCGTACGCAATCACCCTACCGAAGAACATCTGCTACCGCTGTTCTTCGCACGTGGTGCTGGCGGTACCTTCACGATTGAGCACAGCGGTTTCACCTACGGCGCCCTGGGGATGGATATCTATCGCTTCGGTTAGCCACTTTTTTCACGCTATCCCAGACGATCTGCGCCAGTAGCTCGCGGCACTCGCCCAGCTCGTTCTGGGTGCGGCCAGCCAGCCAGTTGCGCGCCAGGTCATGCGTCGGGCCGATCACCACCGAGGCGAAACAGTCATCAGGCAGCGCCTTGAACAGTCCCTGCCGACGGTACTCGGCGAGCGCCGTGAGAATCTGTGCGAAATACTGGCGATTGGCTTCGCGCAGTGCATCGCCCCGCCGATGGTCGAGCTGCGCCCCGGCTATGCCGAGGTCCGCTTCGCCAAACATCGTGAAGTGCTGAATCATATCGGTAGGGTGCATGCCATCGCCCTGTGCAATGCTGCCGAACTTGCCGCCGGCAGCATGACCGACGCCTCCATTCCTAACGGTTGCCGCTGGATTCCCAAAGGGATGACGGTGGAATACCTGGCCAAGGCCGACGGAGACATCCGCACGGTTGCCGCTGGCAGCGCGGTGGATTGGGATCAGACCGGCGACATCAAGGTGCCGGTGATGGCCTACGTCGGTGACAAGCCGGTGTTCCGCGCCGAAATCACCATGTGCGTCAGCCAGGCCTGAAATGCAGAGGCCCGTCATCGACGGGCCTCTGTTCCACTCAATCGAGTCGCACCAGCACGCGACCGACCATGCCGCCAGCCAGTATCCGTTCGATGGCCGCGGGCAGCTCTTCCAGACCGACTTCCTGGCACAGCGCCGAGAGATCGAGCTTCCACTGCAACGACAGCTTGTCCCACATCGATGCCTTGACCACCAGAGGCAGCTCCACCGAATCCACGCCAAGCAGGTTGACCCCGCGCAGGATGAACGGCAGTACGCTGCCCTGGAAGCCGACGCCAGCAGTCAGCCCGCAACAGGCCACGCTGCCGCTGTGGCGCAGCGACTTGACCACATTGAACAGGATGTCGCCACCCACTGTGTCTACCGCTCCCGCCCAGCGTTCCTTGAGCATCGGCCGCTCACTACCTTGCTGCAGCTCTTCGCGGCTGACGATCTCGTCAGCACCGAGACCACGCAGGAAATCGCCCTGTTCGGCCTTGCCGGTCGCGGCGGCTACGCGATAGCCGAGCTGCTTGAGGAGCACCACGGCGATGCTGCCAACGCCGCCCGTGGCACCGGTGACCAGCATGGTGCCGGACTCCGGAGTAACGCCGGCCTGCTCCAGCTTGTCCACGCATAGCGCGGCCGTCAGGCCGGCGGTGCCGAGAATCATCGCCTCGCGCAGCGGCAAGCCTTGTGGGCGCTTGATCGCCCAGGCCGCCGGTACGCGGATGTACTGGCCGAAACCACCGGCAGTGTTCATGCCCAGGTCGTAGCCAGTGACGATCACCTCGTCGCCCACGGCGAACTCGGCCACGGCGGACGCCTCCACCACACCAGCGGCGTCGATGCCCGGCGTATGCGGATACTGCTTGGTAACCCCGCGATTGCCGCTGGCCGACAGCGCATCCTTGTAGTTGAGCGAGGAATAGCGCACGCGGATCAGCAGATCGCCTGCGGGCAGATCCTCGATCTGCCGGGCTACTACCTGGCGCCGAAAACTGCCATCGGCACCCTCGCTGACCAGCAAAGCCTTGAATTCAGTCATCACCTTCTCCTCTTGTCGTTGTTCGGTGGCGTGCTCTTACCAGAAACGTTGCTGATTGAGTCTGCTCAGCCAGGTCAGGACGAAGCGATCTGCCGCCATGCTGGCCGCCAGCCCGACACGCTCCTGCAAACTCTTTTTATGAACGAAATGCAGATAGAACAGCTCAGCCTCGGCGGCGCGCTCGGCCAGGTACTGGTCGCTGGTCTTCAGTTCATCCACCAGCAGGCGCTCTTGCGCCGCAATGCCCAGCCAGACCTCACCGGTGGCGATGGCATCGATGTCCAGCTGAGGGCGGTAACGGGCAACGAAGCCTTTGAACAGTTCGTGGGTGGTCTCCAGGTCTTCCTGGAATTTCTCCCGGCCCTTTTCGGTGTTCTCACCGAATACGGTCAGCGTGCGCTTGTATTCGCCGGCCGTCAGCACCTCGAAATCGATTTCGTGCTTCTTCAGCAGACGATGCACGTTAGGCAACTGCGCCACCACGCCAATGGAGCCGAGGATGGCAAAAGGCGCACTGAGAATCTTCTGGCCGATGCAGGCCATCATGTAGCCGCCGCTGGCCGCTACCTTGTCCACGCACACCGTCAGCGGGATGCCCGCATCGCGGATACGCACCAGTTGCGACGAAGCCAGGCCGTAGCTATGCACCATGCCGCCACCACTTTCCAGGCGCAGCACCACTTCGTCATCGGCCTTGGCCATGGACAGCAGCGCCGTCACCTCATGGCGCAGGTTGTCGGTGGCTGAGGCCTTGATATCACCGTCGAAATCCAGCACGAACACCCGCGGTTTGCTGGGCGGCGCTTTCTTTTCCTGCTTGGCCGCCTTGGCCTGCGCCTTGCGCGTGGCCTTGAGCTGATCCTTGGACAACACGCTGTGCTCCAGGCGCTCACGCAGATCCTTGTAGAAATCATTGAGCTTCTGCACCTGCAACTGACCACTGCCGCGCCGCCCTCTGCCGCGCGTGGCGGCGATCGCCACCAGCACCACGACGATGGCGACCACCAGGGTCAGGGTTTTCGCCAGAAAGCTGGCGTACTCGCTAAGAAACTCCACGGATCCCCCTTGGACAATGCAGCGGCGCCTGGGCGCACAAAGCCCCAAGCATACCGGCGCAGCGCCTCGCCGGCCAAGCGCGGCAGCACTGCACAATGGACATACAAGCAATTCAAACAAGCGTATGTTTTTTCGTTGACAGCCCCCGAGCTTCCTCATACCCTCGCCAAACATTCAACGTGCCGGGACCAATACGGACGTGGGCAGCATCTATCTGATTCGACATGGCCAGGCCTCATTCGGTGCAGACGACTACGATGTCCTGTCTCCCGTCGGCGTGCGCCAGGCCGAAGTGCTGGGCAAGCACTTGGAGCAACTCGGTATCAGTCTCGATCGTTGCGTCAGTGGCAGCCTGCGCCGCCAGCAACACACTGCCAACACCGCCCTGCAGCACATGAGCAGGGCGCCGGCGCTGGATATCGACGAAGCCTTCAACGAATTCGACGCCGATGCGGTGATTCGCACGCTGCTGCCGGATCTGCTGCCGGAAGAACCCGAAGCCCTGCATATCCTGCGCAACGGTGCGCAGAACCGTGCCGAGTTCCAGCGTCTGTTCGCCAAGCTGATCGGCCGCTGGATTTCCGGGGAACATGACAAGCCCGGCCTGCAAAGCTGGCAGGCCTATGTCGAACAGGTCGAAGGCGGTCTGCGGCGCATCCTCGAACAAGCCACCAGCAAACAGAATATCGCCGTGTTCACCTCCGGCGGCACCATCACCGCCCTGCTCCGCCTGATTACCGGCGTACCGGCGGCAAAGGCCTTCGAACTGAATTGGCAAATCGTCAATACCTCGCTCAGCCAGCTGAAATTCCGCGGCAGCGAGGTGAGTCTGGCTTCCTTCAACAGCCATGTGCATTTACAGCTGCTGAAGGCGCCGGAGCTTATCACCTATCGATGAGCTCCAGCCCACTGCGGCCGCGAGGCTGCGCGAAAAAACCGAAAAAGGATAAGACCATGAGTGTTGCTGACATCGCCCAAACCATGCAGTCCAAGTTCAACGCCAGCGCCGCTGCAGGCCTGGATCTGGTATTCCAATTCAACATCGAAGATGGCGAGAACTACGCGCTGATCGTAAAAGACGGCACCTGCGCCCTCGAGCAAGGCGACAATCCGAACGCCAACGTGACCCTGATCATGGACAGCGAAACCCTCAAGGGCATCGTCAGCGGCGAAACCGATGGCATGCAGGCCTTCATGGCTGGCAAGCTGCGCGCCGAAGGCGACATGATGCTGGCGATGAAGCTGGGCGAACTGTTCCCGGTCTGATCGGCGAGCTGAGCGCAAAGCACGAAAACCGGAGTCCTGGCACTCCGGTTTTTTTTGCCCGTGATTTGCGGCCAAGGCGACAAACCGAAATGACTGATCAGGCAGTTTGATCGAGGTGCAACACGCCCGCCTATAACGGCGCGTATTGCTTGTGGCAGCCTGAGTGCAGCATTAGATTAGCCAATTATCTGGGGCACCCATCATAAGCAGAAGGGATAAGCATGGCGCTCACCGACCAATCCACCCGCACCCGTACCGGCGAAGAACTCGACGCCGGCGTCATCGACGCTTATCTGAAAGCCAATATTCCGGGCCTGAGCGGCGCAGCCAAGATCAGCCAGTTCCCCGGCGGCGCTTCGAACCTGACCTACCTGATCGAATACCCGCAGCAGGAATTCGTCCTGCGCCGCCCGCCGTTCGGCCACAAAGCCAAGTCGGCGCATGACATGGGCCGCGAGTACCGCATCCTCAACCAGCTCAATGCCGGCTTCCCCTACTGCCCGAAAGCCTACGTGCACTGCACCGACGAGTCGGTGATCGGCGCCGAGTTCTACGTGATGGAGCGGGTCAAGGGCATCATCCTGCGCTCAGAGATGCCGGCCGAGCTGAACTTCAGCGCCGAGCAGACCGCCGCACTGTGCAAGAGCTTCATCGACAAGCTGGTGGAACTGCACAACGTCGACTACAACGCCTGCGGCTTGGGCGACCTGGGCAAGCCCGAAGGTTATGTCGAACGCCAGATCAAGGGTTGGAGCGAGCGCTACGAGAAGGCCCTGACACCGGACGCGCCGACCTGGGAACCGGTCAAGGCCTGGCTCAATGACAAGATGCCGGCCGATCACCACAAGCCGGGCATCGTGCATAACGACTATCGCTTCGACAACGTGATCCTCGACCCGAACAACCCGATGCAGATCATCGGCGTGCTCGACTGGGAGATGACCACCATCGGCGACCCACTGATGGATCTGGGCAACACCCTGGCCTACTGGATCGAAGCCAGCGACCCTGCGCCGGTGCAACTGATGCGTCGCCAGCCGAGCAACGCGCCGGGCATGCTCACGCGTCAGCAGTTCGTCGACTACTACGCTGAAAAAGCCGGCATCGCGATCGACAGTTTCGACTTCTACTACACCTACGGCCTGTTCCGCCTGGCCGGTATCGTGCAGCAGATCTACTACCGCTTCTATCACGGCCAGACCCAGGACAAGCGCTTCGCCCAGTTCATTCACATGAACAAGCTGCTGGAGCAGATGTGCCTGCAGGTCATCGGCAAATCCACTCTCTAACCCTGGGGTAATCACCATGTCCAAGACCCAACTGTTCGACCTCGACGGCAAGATCGCCTTCGTTTCCGGCGCCAGCCGCGGCATCGGCGAGGCCATCGCCAAGTTGCTGGCCCAGCAAGGCGCACACGTGATCGTCTCCAGCCGCAAGATCGACGGCTGCCAGGCCGTGGCTGACGCCATCATCGCCGAAGGCGGCAAGGCCACCGCCATCGCCTGCCACATCGGCGAGATGGAGCAGATCACCAACGTCTTCGCGCAGATCCGCGACCAGTTCGGCCGCCTCGACATCTTGGTCAACAACGCCGCCACCAACCCGCAGTTCTGTAACGTGCTAGACACCGACCTCTCCGCCTTCCAGAAGACCGTCGATGTGAACATTCGCGGCTACTACTTCATGTCCATCGAAGGCGGCAAGCTGATGAAGGAAAACGGCGGCGGCTCGATCATCAACGTCGCCTCGATCAATGGCGTCACCCCGGGCGAGTTCCAGGGCATCTACTCGGTGACCAAGGCCGCGGTGATCAGCATGACCAAGGTATTCGCCAAGGAATGCGCGCAGTTCGGCATCCGCTGCAACGCCCTGCTGCCGGGCCTGACCGACACCAAGTTCGCCTCGGCGCTGACCAAGAACGACGCCATCCTCAAGCACGCCCTGCAGCGCATCCCGCTCAAGCGCGTGGCTGATCCGAGCGAGATGGCCGGCGCAGTGCTGTACCTGGCCAGTGAAGCATCCAGCTACACCACCGGCGCGGCGCTGAACGTGGACGGCGGCTTCCTTTCCTGAGGCCAGACGGCATAAACGACAAAGGCACCTCAGGGTGCCTTTGTCGTAAACAGGATAGGCCTAGCGCAACGCAATTGTAGGGTGGGCCGGGCGGCGCTCCGTTTTAACCCACCAATGAAAGATCGTGGTGGGCTAAAGCCCACCCTACAGTACCGAGGTGAACGCCAACTTCGCTTCCCTCTCCCGCCCTTCGGGCACCCTCCCCATCAATCGGGAGAGGTTCATCAATTTTTGTAGGGTGGGCTTCAGCCCACCAATGACTCTGCAATGTGGGCTAAAGCCCACCCTACATCCACCCGCCCGGCCGCTACCAATCCTTCAGCGCAGCTTCGGCTGCGGGGTTCATCGGCTCAGCCAGCAGGCCGGTCGGCGTCAGGCTGACGCTATAGACCGCATCAGCGGCAATTGGCAGGTAGGTGACGCGCAGCGCCTGCGGGTCAAACAGCAGCAGATCACGTTGACTCAGACGCAGCCAGCGCCACAGGTCCACGCCATAAGAGCTCTCGGCCAACTGCACGCGACCGTGTTGCGCCAACGCCTGCTGCTCGATGGCCAGAAAACGCCCGGACAGACGTTCCAGACGGTAACCCGGCTCAAGACCGATCAGCTCAGCCAGGCCTTTCCAGCGAATCAGTCGGCCGTCGAGTTGCCACATGTCGCCCTCGAGCGTGACAGTGCGCTCGCGCCCCCCTTCGAGCAGCGTCACCTGATAACGCTGCGGACCATCAGCCTTGAAGCTCAGCGTCACCAGCGGCTTGCCCGGCTGCAGCGGCTCGTAGGTATACAGATCGTAAGCTAACAGACCGACCAGGCCGGCCAGGGCGAGAAATGCCAGACCACAGGTGCCACGCAACCAGCCGAGGAACCAGCCCGTATTGAGCAGAATGCGCAATGCCACCAGCAGCGCCAATACGGCCAACAGCGCCACGGCCCAGGCCAACCCGTCGTATTGCATCGATTGCGTTCCTTCTCTGACGAAATCCCGGCATTATGCGCAGCTCTCCCCACGACGAACAGCCAGCAGGCTGCGCACTCGCCCACAAGTCGACACTTTAATATGCCCTTCGCTCTCGAGCTCGCCATCGATCCCAGCACACTGGCCATTCTCGCTCTGGTCGCCTTCATCGCCGGCTTCATCGACGCCATTGCCGGTGGTGGCGGCCTGCTGACCATCCCTGCTCTGCTTACCGCAGGTTTACCGCCGCACCTGGTGCTGGGCACCAACAAGCTGTGCGCCACCTTCGGCTCGGGCACCGCGGCTCTCACGTTTTATCGCCGCAAGCTGTTCGATCCGAAACAATGGCGCAACGCGTTGCTGGCAACCCTGATCGGCGCCCTGCTCGGCGCCGTCATCGCGCACTGGATGCCGGCCGCCTGGCTCAACCAGATGCTGCCGGTGATCGTCTTCGCCTGCGGTGTTTACCTGCTGTTCGGACGTATGCCGGAGGCACCAGCCGAACACGACCTGCCGATAGCGCGCGGTCGGCAATGGCCGCAAGGGCTTGGCCTGGGACTCTACGATGGGGTGGCGGGCCCCGGCACCGGCGCATTCTGGACGGTCAGCAGCCTGCTGATGTATCCACTCGATCTGGTGCGCGCCAGCGGCGTGGCGCGTACCATGAACTTCGTCAGCAATGCGGCGGCGCTGGCGGTGTTCATCGCCTTTGGTCAGGTAGCCTGGGGGCTCGGTCTGAGCATGGGCGCCGCCTTGATGGTCGGCGCCTTTCTCGGTGCGCGCACCGCGATCAAAGGCGGTTCGAAGTTCATTCGCCCGGTGTTCATTACGGTGGTATTGGCGCTGGCCGCGCGCCTGGTCTGGCAGCACTGGGTCGCGTAGGGCGGGCGCAACCCGCCAGAGTATCGATTTGGCGGGTTGCACCCGCCCTACGACAGACTCGGCTCGGGCAGACCGAGGCGGCGCGCGACGTAGAGGTCGATCAGATGGCGAGCGATGGAGCGCGACGCCGGCAACGGCGGCAAGTCATCAACGCGAAACCAGCGCGCATCCTCGATTTCGTCTTCCTGCATGACGATATCGCCACCGGCATATTCGGCGTGGAAGCCCAGCATCAGCGAATGTGGGAAAGGCCAGCCCTGACTGCCGATGTAGTGCAGGTTTTTCACCGCCAGCCCGACTTCCTCGCGCACCTCGCGCGCCACGCAATGCTCCACCGACTCGCCTGGTTCGACAAAGCCTGCCAGGGCGCTGTATACCCCTGTCACGAAACGCGGCGAGCGCGCGAGCAGGACTTCATCGCCACGCGTCACCAGCACGATCATGCTCGGCGCCAGGCGCGGATAGTGCTGCGATTCGCAGCTGTCGCACCGCATCGCCCGCTCACCAGGAAGCTGGCGCGTCGGCGCACCGCAACTGCCGCAATAACGATGCTCGGCGTACCAGGTGCCGATCTGCGCGGCGTAGGCCAGCATGCGAAAGGTTTCCGCGTCGCCCTGCAGCATAAACTGACGCAGGCTCTGCCAGCTGCAGCCCTCCAGCGTCGCCGAGGGCTTGAGTTGCAGCAGGTAAACGGCATCGTCACCGAAATGACCGATACCCTGCTCGCCGAGAATAGGCAGGTCCTGGCGCTTGATCCAATCACGCGGGAACAGCACGCCATTGCTGTCGGCGAGAAAGTGCTGCTGGTTGTAAAGCAGCGCCCAGCCGCCTGGCTGGGCAGGATCGAGAAAGGTATTGCGCCAGACCATCAGGCTGCCACCGGCATGCCCAGCGCCTTGACGCTTTCTTCAGCCAGGTCGAGCACGCTGGGACGGGTTTCGGGACGCATCACTGCGCCCGCTTCCAGGTAGTACTCGAGGCTGCTCAAGGCATCAGCCAGGGTTTCCAGCATCTGCTCCGATGGCATTTGCGCCGACTCGAGCATGCGCGCCTGGATATAGTCGGCACAGGCACCGACCAGTATCGCGGCACGACGCTGCTCGAGAAACCACAAGCCGCCACGCACGGCCTGCAGGCTGAACGGCACGTTGGACAGGTGCATCTTGTCGCCAGCCGACTCCAGATACGCGGTGATCGCGCGCTTGGCCAGAGCCAGACCGGCCTGTGCCTCGTCGACCACGACGATACGGGCTTCGTTGAGCTGATGAGTAGCGAAAGAATCGGCCTCATTGCCCGGCTCGACGGCAGCCGGCCTGATATCGCGACCTTCGCCACGTTCCAGGCTGGCCACCATGCCTTCGACATAGAGCACGGCATCGGCCAGCTTGTGCAACTGCTCAGCCTGTGGCGGCGCGTCTTCGCTCCAGGCGGCGACCAGCGGCAACTGCGCACCGAGTGAGTTGCCGGCAGAGGTCAGACCGACCATGCCCAAGGTCTTGGCCAGCTTACCCAGCATTGCATGCAGGGTGCCCAAGGTTTCGCCTTGCAAGGTGCCGCGCTCGAGCAGGTCGAGCATGTCCTTGACGCTGGCCAGCTCTTCGCGAATCGCCGTGGACAACGAACGCATCACCGCCTGGCCCGGCCCGGCCAGGCGCCGGTATTCCTCTTCCAGCAGGTGGTCAGTGAACGGCAACGGCGTGAGACCGAACACTCCGCGCATGGCGCTGGCGTGCGGGCCGTGGCTGTCAGCCAGCGCGACCAGATACAGCAGCTCTTTCAGCAAGCTGCGCGGTGCTTCGTACTGGGGGTTGCCGAGCATCAGCTTGAGTTCGCGATCGACCCGCGAGAACAGCTGCTTGCGCGATTTACGTGGCAGCAGTTGACCATCGCACTGCGCTTCGATGGCGGCAGCGCCAATCCAGCACATGCGCCCACGCGGCTCATTGGCGAACAGGCTGTCCAGGCGCGCCATCGCACGCACCATCAGCTTGAGGCTGGCCTGCGGATTCTGCTCACGAATGAAGCCCAGCAGCCCTACCTGATACATGTGACGCAGGCGCTTGCCTTCGCTCAGTTTGGCCGCGCCATCGAGTGGCTGGGTAGTCGTATGTGGCCGCGCATGATCGAGGCGCACGCTGAAGAAGAAACTTTCCGGCAGCGGCTGCTGCGCGCCAGCCTGACGCAAATCGTTGATCGCCGGCAGCAGCAGTTCAGGCATTTCCTGCCGATGAGTGTCGACGTTTTCCAGATAACGGCGCAGCACATGCAGGGCATTGCTCAGTGCCGAGAGCTGTGCGTCGCGCTCCTCACCTGCTCCGGCTGGAATATCGGTCGCCTGACCCAGCACTTCCTGAGCCAGCAACTCGGCACCGGCCAGCTCGATCAGGTTGAGCGTGCCGCGCACCTGGTGCAGGCTTTCCACCGCTTGCTGCAACAGACTGCCGTTATGCCGCTCGGCGATGAAATGCTCCAGGCTCTGCTCGGCCTCTTCCATGGTGACGAACAGCTCGTCGCGCACCAGATTCAGGGATGTGGCTCCACTTACCATGCTCTAGGCCTCGCAGCGAACATCAGCGGATACGGCATCAGTCGGCGAACTCCGGCTTCTGCTTGGTCATGTGCGCCGCCATGGCCAGGCGCAGGTCTTCCGATTGCAGCATGGCGGCGTTCCAGGTGGCGATGTATTCAAGGCCATCGTCGACCCGGTGATCGCGCATATAGCGAATCATTTCCTTGGTGCCACGCACGGCAATCGGCGACTTGGCGGCGATTTGTGCGGCGATCTCCATCACCCCGGCCAGCAGCGCCTCCTGATTCTCGTAGGTGCGATTGACCAGGCCGATGCGCGCAGCCTCGTTACCGTCAATGGTGCGCCCGGTGAAGGCCAGCTCACGCATCATGCCGTCGCCGATGATGCGCGGCAGACGCTGCAGGGTGCCGACATCGGCAGCCATGCCCATGTCGATCTCCTTGATCGAGAACTGCGCATCGAGCGTGGAATAACGCATGTCGCAAGCGCTGATCAGGTCGATGGCGCCGCCGATGCAATAGCCCTGAATGGCAGCCAGCACTGGCTTGCGGCAATTGTCGACGGCGTTGAAGGAGGCTTGCAGCTCGAGAATCTTGCGGCGCAGCGTGGTGGCGTTACGGCCGACATCCTTGCGCAGTTGCGCACCGACCGAGGCCAGCAACATCAGATCGATGCCCGAGGAAAAGTGCTTGCCGGCACCGGAAAGCACCACCACGCGGACCGCATCGTTGTCATCGACCCACTGGAAAATCTCGATGATCTCGCGCCAGAAGTCGGCATTCATGGCGTTGACCTTGTCCGGTCGGTTGATCTGCACGTGAGCGATCTTGCCCACCAGCTCGATGCGGAAGGCTTTGTAGTCGGACATGGCAGGCATCCTCAGCCGCGGCTCGGCAGCACAGTAACAATTTTGTGATTAATAACCGAGCAACTATAACAAGCACGCCATAAAAGTCGATGCTTGCCAGCGTGACGCAGGCCACAGCCCGGGCGTTATCAACTGCTTTGAATATCAGAGATAAGCGTTTGATCTGCCGAAGAACTTGCGCTTCGGCAGATCCGGGGTGGTTTATTCCACCAAGCAATCCACCGTGTAGTGTCCGGCGTCGGTTTGCAGGCCATGTACATCGACGTCAAAGCCGGGGAAAGCCTTGTCGAAGGTGTGCGCGAACGCCAGGTAGTCGAGAATCGAACGACTTTGCGTGGTAAAGCGCTCACCCGGCATGATCAGCGGAATGCCGGGCGGGTAAGGCACCAGCATCACCGCCGCGATACGCCCCTGGAGCTGGTCGATCGGTACCGCCTCTACCTCGCCCCGCACCAAGCGGTCATAGGCATCAGCCGGTTTGATCGCAATCTCTGGCAGTGCCGTATACATGCTTTTCAGCGCCTTGGCCGTGGCGTTTTCACGGTAGCAGCCATGCAGCGCGTCGCACAGGTCACGCAGGCCCATGCCCTGGTAGCGGCCCGCGCCAGCGTGGGCGATGGAAGGCAGCACGTCGATCAACGGCAGATTGGCGTCGTAGCTGCGCTTGAACTCCAGCAGCTCGGTCAGCAGCGTGCTCCACTTGCCCTTGGTGATGCCCATGGAGAACAGCACCAGGAAGGAGTACAGGCCGGTTTTCTCCACCACCAGGCCACGCTCCCAGAGAAACTTGCTGACCACCGCGGCGGGAATGCCCTGCGGCTCCAGCTTGCCGGCGGCATTGAGGCCGGGCATCACCAGCGTGACCTTGATCGGATCGAGCAGCACATAGTCATCGGCCACTTCGCCGAAGCCATGCCAGTCGGCGTCCGGTTGCAACACCCAGTCGGCGGTCGACAGGCTGTCGGCGCCATCGGCCGCCCCTGGCTGCCAGATACTGAACCACCAGTCCTCGGCGCTCAGGTTGCGCCGCACATTGGCCAGGGCGCGGCGGAAGCTCAGCGCCTCGTCGAAGGTTTCCTGAATCAGCGAGCGCCCTGCCGGCCCTTCCATCATCGCCGAGGCCACATCCAGCGAGGCGATGATGCCGTACTGCGGCGAGGTCGAGATGTGCATCATGAAGGCTTCGTTGAAGCGGTCGCGATCCAGCTGGCGCTGCCCGCCGTCCTGCACGTGAATCATCGAGGCCTGACTGAAAGCCGCCAGCAGCTTGTGCGTCGAATGGGTGGTGAACACCAGCGGTGAATGCTCATCGTACTGGGTGCCCATGCCATAGCGGCCAGCATAGAACTCATGGAAAGCGGCGTAGGCGTACCAGGCTTCGTCGAAGTGCAGCACCTCGACCGAGTCACCCAGCGCCTGCTTGACCATTTCAGCGTTGTAGCACAGCCCGTCATAGGTGGAGTTGGTTACCACCGCCAGCTTGACCCTGGGCGCACGACCGCGCGCCAGCGGGCTGGCGTCGATCTTGGCCTGAATCGATTCCTTGCTGAACTCGGAAAGCGGAATCGGCCCGATGATCCCCAGTTCATTGCGCTCCGGGCAGAGATACAACGGGATCGCGCCGGTCATGATGATCGAGTGCAGGATCGACTTGTGGCAGTTGCGGTCCACCAGCACCAGGTCATCGCGGCCGACCATCGAATGCCAAACGATCTTGTTCGCCGTCGAGGTGCCGTTGATCACGAAAAAGGTGTGGTCGGCGCCGAAGTTACGCGCCGCACGCGCCTCGGCCTCGGCCAGCGGGCCAGTGTGGTCGAGCAGCGAGCCCAGCTCCGGCACCGACACCGACAAATCCGAACGCAGTGTGTTTTCACCGAAGAACTGGTGGAAGGCCTGACCCACCGGACTCTTGCGATAGGCCACGCCGCCGCCATGCCCTGGCGTGTGCCAGGAATAGTTGGATTGCGCAGTGTGCTGCACCAGCGCCTTGAAAAATGGGGGTAGCAGGCCTTCCAGATAATTATGCGCCGCGCGCGCCACCTGTCGGGCCAGGAAGGAGACGGTGTCTTCGTAAAGATAAAGGATGCCGCGCAACTGATTGAGATCGGCCATGGCCTCGGCCGGGGCGTTCTCGATGGTCACCTGCTCGCCCAGGGCGAAGATCGGCAACTGCGGTGCACGCACTCGCGCCACGCGGATCAGCTCGACCATGTCCTGCAACAGGCGGCTGTTCTCCCCCGCTCCCTCGGCGGCCACCAGGATGCAGGCCAGGCCGTGGTGGGTGGACGCGACAATGCGCCCCTCGGCGGCGCTCGCCGTGGGCAGAATGCTGAAACCGTCCTGGGTAAGCTCCTGAGCGATGGCGCGCACGCGATCACCGGCCACGGTGTCAGCCTTGATGTCGCGATGCACGATTAGGACAGGAAACTTGAGATCTTTATACATTGTGACGTCCTGAAGGCTGGCAGGCTTGGCCTGCCCATTACCTCAGGTTAGAGGCTCCCCCTGATCGGCGGAACCCCCTGTGCATCACGCTATAAGAAAAGGTCACAATTGCGCTGTTCGGTTATTCCGGCGCTTTTTCCAACTGCGCCCACAGCGACGGACCGCCTGCGGATTTTTCGATCACGGCCAGACGTGCCATGTGCGCCGCAAGTTCGTCGTCGCTGGCGCGAATGACGCGAGTACGAGGACGCGACGCGTCAAGGCGACGGATCGGCGTGGCCTGCTGACGCCCACTGCCATCACCATCGGAACCTTCACCGGCCAGTGACAGATTGGTCTGCCCACCAGTCATCGCCAGGTAGACGTCGGCGAGGATCTCCGAGTCGAGCAAGGCGCCGTGCAGTTCGCGGTTGGAGTTGTCGACGCCGTAACGTTTGCACAACGCATCGAGGCTGTTGCGCTGGCCCGGATGACGCTCGCGCGCCATCATCAGGGTATCGAGCACCGAGCAGTAATCGCTCACGTCGGCGCGTTCGCTCTGCCCCAACAGGGCGAACTCGTTGTTGATGAAGCCAACGTCGAACGCCGCGTTGTGAATGATCAGTTGGGCGCCCTTGATGAACTCGTAGAATTCATCGGCGACTTCCCGGAAGCGCGGCTTGTCGGCCACGTATTCGTTGGTGATGCCGTGAACCGCGATGGCGCCTTCGTCGATCTCGCGATCAGGGTTGAGATAGACATGGAAATGACGCCCGGTCAGGCGACGCCCCAACAACTCGACACAACCGATCTCGATGATGCGGTGCCCGTCAGTGACCGGCATACCCGTGGTTTCGGTATCCAGCACCACATAGCGCTTGACGGTATTCTCGGTTGTCACGCCTTGCTTCTCCAATCTATTCGGGTTGTCGCACATTCAAGCGCGGCATATTAACTCAAGTGGCCTAGCAGGCCGTTGAAAAACGTTGGCGAGGCAGCCAGTGCAAGGCGAAAACAGGCGAAAAAGCGGAGTTTACGAGCTGTAAATGAGCATTTTGAGCCTGTTTTTAACGCAGCAATGGCAACGCAGGTAGTTTTTCAACA
>NZ_QASO01000031.1 GCF_003052605.1 Ectopseudomonas oleovorans
AGTTGCTTGCGGCATTTGACCTGCTCATGGCTGTCGACACCATGAACTTGAAAAACCTGCTTTGCCAAATCCACGCCTATGCGTTTAAGTTTCATGCGGGCTCCCCCTCCGGGATTGTTTGTTTCGTAACCTACAGTCTGGCGCAATGACGCCGTAGGAGGGAGGAGTCCATCTCATTGGGCTACGCTTAGTCGCGCACCAGCTCCAGCGAGCCGCGGAGGATACCGGCCAGGTAATCATCCACGCAGCGCAGTACCAGCTCGCTGCGCCAGCGCTCGGGCTGGGTGGCCAGCTCATCGCGGGTCAACCAGGTGATGCCGCTGATGTCGCTATCCAGCTCGCGCTCGGCGTCATGGCGCACGGGGCGGGCGCTGAAGCAGACGCGCTGATAGGTCACGCCATTACTTAGTGCGGTATAGAGGTAGATGCCGAGCAGGGCGGTGAGCTCGACGTCCCAGCCGGTTTCCTCGAGCGTCTCGCGCAGTGCGGCTTCGCGTAGCGATTCATTGGCTTCCAGGTGCCCGGCCGGCTGGTTGAGTACCAGGCGGCCGGCCTTGAACTCTTCGACGAAGAGGAAACGGCCATCATCTTCGATCACCGTGGCCACGGTGATATGGGGTTGCCACTCCATTTTCGGTGCTCCAAAAAAACGATCAGCGTGCAGGATTTTGTAGGAGCGAGCTCTGCTCGCGAAAAACGGCTTCGCGAGCAGAGCTCGCTCCTACAAAGATTGTCCAGATCCATAAATAAAGAACCCCGGCGCAAGGCCGGGGTTCTTTTGACACTCAAGCCTTATCAGGCATTCAGTGCAGCCAGAGCGGCATTGAAGGTAGCGCTGGGGCGCATCACCTTGCTGGTCAGCTCGGGGTTGGAGCGGTAGTAGCCACCGATGTCGACCGGCTTGCCTTGTACGGCAGCCAGTTCGGCGACGATGGTCGCTTCCTGCTCGGTCAGTTGCTTGGCCAGCGGGGTGAAGCGGGCTTTCAGCTCGGCATCGTCATTCTGCTCGGCCAGGGCTTGTGCCCAGTACAGGGCCAGGTAGAAGTGGCTGCCGCGGTTGTCGATCTCGCCGACCTTGCGCGCCGGGGACTTGTTGTTGTCCAGCAGCTTGCCGGTGGCTTGATCCAGGGTCTTGCCCAGTACCTTGGCCTTGGCGTTGTTGGTCTTGATGCCGGTTTCTTCCAGCGAGACGGCCAGGGCCAGGAACTCGCCCAGGGAATCCCAGCGCAGGTAGTTCTCTTCGACCAGCTGCTGTACGTGCTTGGGTGCCGAGCCGCCGGCGCCGGTTTCGTACATGCCGCCGCCAGCCATCAGCGGAACGATGGACAGCATCTTGGCCGAGGTGCCCAGTTCCATGATCGGGAACAGGTCGGTCAGGTAGTCGCGCAGTACGTTGCCGGTCACCGAGATGGTGTCCTGGCCGCGGATCATGCGCTCCATGGATACGCGGATGGCTTCGTTGTAGCCCATCATGCGGATGTCCAGGCCGCTCAGGTCGTAATCCTTGAGGTACAACTCGACCTTCTTCTGCAGCTCGCGGTCGTGGGCGCGCTCCGGGTCCAGCCAGAAGATGGCCGGGGTGTTGGACTGACGAGCGCGGGTAACGGCCAGCTTGACCCAGTCGCGAATCGGCGCGTCCTTGGTCTGGCAGGCGCGCCAGATGTCGCCGGCTTCGACCTGGTGCTGCATCAGCACGGTGCCGTCGGCAGCCACGACGCGCATGGTGCCGTCGGCGGTCATTTCGAAGGTCTTGTCGTGGGAGCCGTATTCCTCGGCCTTCTGCGCCATCAGGCCGACGTTTGGCACGGTGCCCATGGTGGTCGGGTCGAACGCACCATTGGTTTTGCAGAAGTTGATCATTTCCTGATAGATGCGAGCGTAGGTGCTCTCAGGCATGACGGCCTTGGTGTCTTTCTGCTTGCCGTCCTTGCCCCACATCTGACCGGAGTTGCGGATCATTGCCGGCATCGAGGCGTCGACGATGACGTCGCTCGGAATGTGCAAGTTGGTAATGCCCTTGACCGAGTCGACCATGGCCATTTCCGGGCGATGGGCGTAGACCTCGTGGATGTCATGGAGGATTTCTTCCTGCTGCGAGGCTGGCAGCGACTTGATCTTGTCGTAGACGCTGCTGATACCGTTGTTCGGGTTGACGCCCAGTTCCTTGAACAGATCGCCGTACTTGTCGAACACGTCCTTGTAGTAAACGCTGACGGCGTGGCCGAAGACGATCGGGTGGGAGACCTTCATCATGGTCGCCTTGACGTGCAGGGACCACATCACGCCGGTTTCCTTGCAGTCTTGCAGGGTCTTCTCGAAGAAGTCACGCAGCTTGCGGCAGCTCATGAACATGCTGTCGAACACTTCGCCTTCCTGCAGGGCGAGCTGTTTCTTGACCTCGACCTTGCCGTCCTTGCCGACGAACTCGATGCGCACGTCACCGGCCTTGGCCATGGTGATCGACTGCTCGCTGGAGAAGAAGTCGCCGCCGCGCATGTAGTCGGCGTGGGACTGCGAAGCCATGCTCCACTTGCCCATGCTGTGCGGGTGCTTGCGGGCATAGGCCTTGACCGCGGCCGGGGCGCGGCGGTCGGAGTTGCCTTCGCGCAGAACCGGGTTCACGGCGCTGCCCAGGATTTTGGCGTAGCGGCCGCGAACTTCTTTGTCTTCGTCGTTCTGCGGATCTTCCGGGAAGTCCGGAATGTTATAGCCCTGAGCCTGCAGCTCGGCGATGGCTGCCTTGAGCTGAGGTACGGAGGCGCTGATGTTCGGCAGTTTGATGATGTTGGCGTCCGGCTGCAGGGTCAGCTCGGCCAGTTTGGCCAGGTCGTCATCGATGCGCTTGTCGGCGTCCAGGCGGTCGGCAAAGCTTGCCAGGATCCGTCCAGCAAGAGAGATGTCGCGGGTTTCAACGGAGATGTCAGCCGAGGCGGCAAAGGCTTCTACAATGGGCAGAAGCGAATAGGTAGCGAGGGCCGGAGCTTCGTCGGTGAAGGTGTAGATGATCTTCGAAGGGGTGGACATTTAGGGTTAACTCTCTTCTTTGCTGAGCGCGCATAGAAACTCGACCTGCGCGGGTAGGCGCTTGAGCCCCATGATGGCGGGGCTGGGTCGAGGACTCGCCGCGGTGATGTTGGATGCACCCGTAGAGTGTCGAGCATTTCGAGCCGGCAGACAGTGGTGGCCGTGTACCGGTTGCAAGAGGTTGCTGCCTGGTTCAGGCAGGCTGCCCCTTATGACTCGTTAGTCACCTAAGCAGTATACCACTGCGACGCCTCGCCACAGAATGCCCAGTTGCATAAGACCTTTGCACATGTGTCTCCTTGAGCGGTTTGCGCTACTCTCGGAGATGCATACTGCCTAACCACAAGATGGAGTCCAGCATGGGATACCAAAAGATCCAGGTGCCAGCCAGCGGTGACAAAATCACCGTTAACGCCGATATGTCGCTGAATGTTCCAGACAATCCGATCATCCCGTTCATCGAGGGTGACGGTATTGGTGTCGATATTTCCCCGGTGATGATCAAGGTGGTCGACGCTGCGGTGGCGAAGGCCTACGGCGGCGCCCGCAAGATCTCCTGGATGGAGGTTTATGCCGGCGAGAAAGCCACTCAGGTTTACGATCAGGACACCTGGCTGCCGAAAGAAACCCTCGAGGCCGTGCGTGATTACGTGGTCTCGATCAAAGGCCCACTGACCACGCCCGTTGGTGGTGGCATTCGCTCGCTGAACGTAGCCCTGCGCCAGGAGCTCGACCTTTATGTCTGCCTGCGCCCGGTGCGCTGGTTCGAGGGCGTGCCCAGCCCGGTGAAGAAACCGGGTGACGTGGACATGGTGATCTTCCGCGAGAACTCCGAAGACATCTATGCCGGCGTCGAATGGAAGGCCGGCAGCCCTGAAGCCGAGAAAGTCATCAAGTTCCTCACCGAGGAGATGGGCGTCAAGAAGATCCGCTTTACCGACATGTGCGGTATCGGCATCAAACCGGTCTCCGAAGCGGGCACCAAGCGCCTGGTGCGCAAGGCGCTGCAGTACGCAGTCGATAACGACCGCAGCTCGGTGACCCTGGTGCACAAGGGCAACATCATGAAGTTCACCGAAGGCGCCTTCAAGGAATGGGGCTACGAGATTGCCCGTGAGGAATTCGGTGCCGAGTTGCTCGATGGCGGCCCGTGGATGCAGTTCAAGAATCCGCGCACCGGCAAGAATATCGTGGTCAAGGACGTGATCGCCGACGCCATGCTGCAACAGATTCTGCTGCGTCCGGCTGAATATGACGTGATCGCTACCCTAAACCTCAATGGCGACTATCTGTCCGATGCGCTGGCGGCCGAGGTGGGGGGTATCGGCATCGCGCCGGGTGCCAACCTGTCCGACTCGGTGGCCATGTTCGAAGCGACGCACGGTACGGCGCCCAAGTACGCTGGCCAGGACAAGGTCAACCCGGGCTCGATCATCCTTTCTGCCGAAATGATGCTGCGTCATATGGGTTGGGCCGAGGCTGCCGATCTGATCATCAAGGGCACCAATGGCGCCATCGCTGCGAAGACGGTCACCTATGACTTCGAGCGCCTGATGGAAGGAGCGAAGTTGATGTCATGCTCCGAATTTGGCGATGCGATGATCAGCCATATGTAGGCTGATTCAGGTGTGAAAAAAGGCCGGTCAAATGACCGGCCTTTTCGTGACGATTTGCCAGAATGCTCAGGCTTCGACAGGGCTCGCGACAGTGTGCGCCTGGGGTAAGGCCGCTGGGGCGCCCTGGTTGGCGGTAACCGCGCTGATATTGATGGCATGCAGGCCCTTGGGGCCTTGCACAATCTCGAAGCGAACCGGTTGGCCGGCCTTGAGCGTTTTGTAACCGTCCATCTGGATAGCCGAGTAGTGGGCGAACAGGTCCTCATCTCGGCCATCGGCCAGGATGAATCCATAACCTTTGGCGTTGTTGAACCACTTGACCTTACCGCTGAGCATGCTGATATCCCTCTGCAAAGGACTCCATCTCTGGAGTATCATCCACCCTGATTCCGCGCGATAACCGACCAGGCTGGGCGAAGGTGCGGAATCCCTGATACCCGCGTATGGGTACTCATTTGTTGTAACACCCTTTTGCCGTTAGTCAAGGCTATACGGCGGATGGCTGAGAACTCAGTCAAACTCCTTCTAGCATCCCCGTTCGCCCGGCCCTGAACCTCTGATTTCAGCATGCATGCAAGTAGCCAGATTCGACTAACATTCAATCAGGATCACCCGGCAGAGCATGAGGATGACTCCTCTGGTATCGCTGTTCAGGAATCCAAGCCAGCATTGCAGGCGCCACCGATGTACAAGGTGGTCTTATTCAATGACGACTACACCCCGATGGATTTCGTTGTCGAAGTGCTCGAAACGTTTTTTGGCATGAACCGGGAGTTGGCGACCAAGATCATGCTGGCCGTCCATACAGAAGGGCGTGCGGTGTGTGGTGTGTACACCCGTGATATTGCGGAGACCAAGGCAATGCAGGTCAACCAATACGCGCGAGAGAGCCAGCATCCGCTACTCTGTGAAATAGAGAAGGACGGTTAACGCCGGCCAATTGGGTATGAGGTGAAGCTATGTTGAATCGAGAGCTCGAAGTCACCCTCAATCTGGCTTTCAAGGAGGCCCGTGCCAGGCGTCATGAATTCATGACGGTCGAGCACCTGCTGCTCGCCTTGCTGGATAACGAGGCAGCCGCCAGTGTGCTGCGGGCCTGTGGGGCCAACCTCGACAAGCTGCGCCACGATCTGCAGGAGTTTATCGACTCCACCACGCCACTGATTCCTCAGCACGATGAAGACCGCGAAACCCAGCCGACTCTGGGCTTCCAGCGCGTTCTGCAGCGTGCTGTCTTCCATGTGCAGAGCTCCGGCAAGCGTGAAGTGACCGGCGCCAACGTGCTGGTGGCGATCTTCAGCGAGCAGGAAAGTCAGGCCGTGTTCCTGCTCAAGCAGCAGAGCGTGGCGCGCATCGATGTGGTCAACTACATCGCCCATGGCATCTCCAAGGTGCCTGGGCATGGCGATCACCACGAAAATGATCAGGACATGCAGGATGAGGAGGGCGGTGAGTCCTCAGCATCCGGCAATCCGCTGGATGCCTACGCCAGCAACCTCAACGAACTGGCTCGTCAGGGACGTATCGATCCACTGGTCGGTCGCGAGCATGAAGTCGAGCGTGTTGCGCAGATTCTCGCGCGTCGGCGCAAGAACAACCCACTGCTGGTAGGCGAGGCCGGTGTCGGCAAGACAGCCATCGCCGAAGGCCTGGCCAAGCGTATCGTTGACGAGCAGGTGCCCGACCTGCTGGCTGACAGCGTGGTCTATTCTCTGGATCTCGGTGCGCTGCTGGCCGGCACCAAGTACCGCGGCGACTTCGAGAAGCGCTTCAAGGCGCTGCTCAATGAGCTGCGCAAGCGGCCGCATGCGATCCTCTTCATCGACGAGATTCACACCATCATCGGTGCTGGCGCGGCGTCGGGCGGGGTCATGGATGCCTCCAATCTGCTCAAGCCGATGCTGTCCTCGGGTGAGATTCGCTGCATCGGTTCCACCACCTTCCAGGAATTCCGCGGCATCTTCGAGAAGGACCGTGCGCTGGCGCGACGCTTCCAGAAGGTCGACGTGGTCGAGCCTTCGGTAGAGGACACCGTCGGCATTCTCAAGGGGCTCAAGGCGCGCTTCGAGCAGCATCACCACATCGAATACAGTGACGAAGCCCTGCGTGCAGCGGCTGAATTGGCTGCGCGCTACATCAATGATCGGCACATGCCGGACAAGGCCATCGACGTCATCGACGAGGCCGGCGCCTACCAGCGCCTGCAGCCGGAAGACAAGCGCGTGGCGCGTATTGAGGTAGCACAGGTCGAGGATATCGTCGCCAAGATCGCGCGGATTCCGCCGAAGCATGTCTCCAGTTCCGACAAGGAACTGCTGCGTAACCTGGAGCGTGATCTCAAGCTCACCGTGTTCGGCCAGGATGCTGCCATCGACTCGCTGGCCACTGCGATCAAGCTGTCGCGCGCCGGACTCAAGGCGCCGGACAAGCCGGTCGGCTCCTTCCTGTTCGCCGGCCCCACGGGCGTGGGCAAGACCGAAGCGGCGCGGCAGTTGGCCAAGGCCATGGGTATCGAGCTGGTGCGTTTCGACATGTCCGAGTACATGGAGCGTCACACCGTGTCGCGCCTGATCGGTGCGCCGCCCGGTTACGTTGGTTTCGACCAGGGTGGCTTGCTGACCGAGGCGATCACCAAGCAGCCGCACTGCGTGCTGTTGCTCGATGAGATCGAGAAGGCGCATCCGGAAGTCTTCAACCTGCTGTTGCAGGTGATGGACCACGGCACGCTGACTGACAACAATGGACGCAAGGCGGACTTCCGCAACGTGATCCTGATCATGACCACCAACGCCGGTGCGGAAACCGCTTCGCGTGCGTCGATCGGTTTCACCCAGCAGGATCACTCCACCGATGCCATGGAAGTCATCAAGAAGAGCTTCACGCCGGAGTTCCGCAACCGTCTGGACACTATCATCCAGTTTGGTCGTCTCAGTCACGAAACTATCAAGAGCATCGTCGACAAGTTCCTCACCGAGCTGCAGGCGCAGCTCGAAGACAAGCGTGTCACGCTGGAAGTCAGCGATGCGGCGCGCAGCTGGCTGGCCGAGCGCGGTTACGATGTGATGATGGGGGCCAGACCGATGGCACGCCTGATCCAGGACAAGATCAAGCGTCCGCTGGCGGAGGAAATCCTCTTCGGCGAGCTGGCCGAGCATGGCGGTGTGGTGCACATCGACATCAAGGGTGGCGAGCCCAGCTTCGAGTTCGAGACGGCGGCAGAGGTCGCCTGATCGAATGGCCTCAAGTGCACTGAAAGCCCTGGTGGCTTTCAGTAAGTCAACGAAAACGCCCGGCATATGCCGGGCGTTTTCGTTTGGTGCTTGGCTTAACGGGCGCGGTAGGTAATGCGGCCCTTGCTCAAGTCATAAGGCGTCAGCTCAACGCGCACCTTGTCACCAGTGAGAATGCGGATGTAGTTCTTGCGCATCTTGCCGGAGATGTGCGCGGTAACGACGTGCCCGTTTTCCAACTCCACGCGGAACATGGTGTTGGGCAGGGTGTCGACGACAGTGCCTTCCATTTCGAAGCTGTCTTCTTTCGACATGCAGTAAAGCCCTCGGTATCCAGGAAATGGCCCGGTGCAACTGGCGCCAGGCAAAAGCGGCGTGCATTGTGCCCGAAAACAGTGGGCTGCGCCAAGTGGCTTGGAGTGTCGAACTGACTGGGATGGTGGCTGAGAGGTTAGGGTCTGTTGCCGTTTCGACGCGAGCCGCGTTGCTGCGCCAAATTGCGCCACGCGAGGCGCGGGATGCAGGTAATGGTCGTTCCCTTGCCAAATCCCGCAACGACGCATGGCGTAATTTGCCGCGCAACCCGAAGGGACGGCCAGTTTTTGCGTGGTACGTCGTTACTCGACGGCTCATTTGGGCGACCAAACTTCGCGTCTCGCGCCTAGCCCCACGCAAAAACTGGCTCCGTCGCGGCCGTGCGCGAAACGGCAACAGACCCTAGGTAAGCAGTGTCCAGCGCTGATTAACGAATAGTTCGATGGGGCGGTACTGGGTCTTGTAGTTCATCTTCCGACAATTCTTGATCCAGTAGCCGAGGTAGACGGCCTCCAGCCCCAGGCGCTCGGCCTCGCCGATTTGCCAGAGGATGGCGAATCGCCCCAGGCTGCGGCGTTCTTCGGTGGGGTCATAGAAGGTATAAACCGCTGACAGACCGTTTGGCAGAACGTCAGTGACTGCGATGGCGACCAATCTGCCTTGCAGACGAAACTCGTAGAAGCGTGAGAACGGCAGGTCGCGAATCAGAAAGGTCGAGAACTGGTCACGGCTCGGTGGGTACATGTCACCATCGGCATGGCGCTGCTCGATATAGCCCACGTAGAGATCGTAATACTCTTCAGTGAATGCCGGGCGCACGCAGCGAATTACGATGTCTTCATTGCGTTTGAGGATGCGCCGCTGCTGGCGGTTAGGTGTGAAGCGCGCAGCAGGAATGCGTGCAGGAATGCAGGCGGTGCACTGCTGGCAATGCGGTCGGTAGAGGTGGTCGCCGCTGCGGCGAAAGCCCATTTCCGAAAGTTCTGCATAAACCAGCACATCCATGGGCTGGCTGGGGTCGAGAAACAGGGTGGTGGCCTGTTCTTCCGGCAGATAGCTGCATGGATGGGGTTGAGTGGCATAGAACTTCAGGCGGGCCAGCTCGGTCATGGCGGTGTCTCGGGGAAGCCTGATAAAGAGTGTATGCCAGGCTGCGAAGATCGACTAGGCGAGCCAATCTGCTCCGGTGGGCAGATCGAGGTGACACTTGAGGTATTCGGCGAAGCTGGCGCGCGGTATGGCCCTGGCGCCGAAGCTGCGCAGGTGCTGTGTGGGCATCTGGCAGTCGATGAGTACAAAGCCCCAGTCTCGAAGTTTGCCGACCAGTGTGGCGAAACCGACTTTCGAGGCATTGTCGGCGCGGCTGAACATGGATTCGCCGAAGAACAGCTGCCCCATCGCCAGGCCGTAAAGCCCGCCGACCAGTTGATCCTCCTGCCAGACTTCGACCGAGTGGGCGATGCCGCGCTCATGCAGCTGCAGGTAAGCCTCCTGCATGCTACGGGTAATCCAGGTGCCATCGGCGTAGGTGCGCGGCTCGGCGCAGGCCTGTATGACGGCGGCGAAGTCCTGATCGAAGGTGACGCGGTAGCGCTGCTGGCGCAGCAGCTTGGCCAGGCTGCGGGAGACATGCAGCTCCTCGGGGAACAGAACGGTACGCGGATCGGGTGACCACCAGAGAATCGGCTGGCCATCCTGAAACCAGGGAAAGCAGCCGTGCCGATAGGCGCTGATCAGGCGGTCGGCGCTCAGGTCGCCACCAGCAGCGAGCAGGCCGTTGGGTTCGCGCATGGCTTTTGCCAGTGGCGGGAACTGCAGGGAGTCACGTTGCAGCCAGGTCAGCATGCGCGCTTGTCCATTGGGGCGGGGGAGGGCGAGCGGGGCGGCTCGCCCTTGTCCATCAGTTGCTGTCGAGGAACTTCTCGACGTCCAGTGCGGCCATGCAGCCGGCGCCGGCCGAGGTAATGGCCTGGCGGTAGACGTGGTCGGCCACGTCGCCGGCGGCGAATACGCCCTCGATGCTGGTAGCAGTGGCATTGCCTTCGCTGCCGCCTTTGATCTTCAGGTAGCCGTCATGCATGTCCAGCTGGCCGACGAACAGTTCGGTATTGGGTTTGTGGCCGATGGCGATGAACACGCCGGCCAGGGCCAGCTCCTTGGTGCTGCCGTCGAGGGTGCTTTTCAGGCGTACGCCAGTTACGCCGCTCTGGTCGCCCAGCACCTCATCCAGGGTGTGGTTCCAGTGCAGGCGCATGTTGCCGTTCTCGACCTTATCGAACAGTTTGTCCTGCAGGATCTTCTCCGAGCGAAGCTTGTCGCGGCGGTGCACCAGGTGCACTTCCTTGGCGATGTTCGACAGGTACAGCGCCTCTTCGACGGCGGTATTGCCGCCGCCGATCACGGCGACCACCTGATTGCGGTAGAAGAAGCCGTCGCAGGTGGCGCAGGCCGAAACGCCCTTGCCGGAAAACGCCTCTTCCGATGGCAGGCCGAGGTACTGGGCACTGGCGCCGGTGGCAATGATCAGGGCATCGCAGCTGTAAGTGCCGCTGTCACCCTTGAGCACGAAGGGACGGCTCTGCAACTCAGCGGTATGGATGTGGTCGTAAATGATCTCGGTGTCGAAGCGCTCGGCATGCTTCTGCATGCGCTCCATCAGCGCCGGGCCGGTGAGGCCTTCGACGTCGCCCGGCCAGTTGTCCACTTCGGTGGTGGTGGTGAGCTGACCGCCAGGCTGGATGCCGGTGATCACGACGGGTTTCAGGTTGGCGCGCGCAGCATACACGGCAGCGCTATAACCGGCTGGGCCGGAACCCAGGATGATCAGGCGGGAATGCTTGACTTCGCTCATAAAAAAACCCCATAAGCCTTTGTCACAAAAGAGAATGCGTGCTCCAATTGAGCCGCATGGAAGCTGCTGGCGGCTATGCTACACCGAAGCAGGGTGGGTGCGGGAGCTTGGCAATTGGCCTCGGCGTCAGGCTGGCCCTACAATAAGCCGCTTGTGATCAACCACCAGATGGACGCGCCAAGGGCGCAGGAAATGGCTGTTTTGAAGAATTCCACCACCCAGATTACCGACTGGCGCCACAAGCTTCAGTATCGACTGAAGGAAGGCGCGTTGATCGCCCTGGGCGCGATGTGCCTGTACCTGCTGATGGCACTGTTGACCTATAACGTGGCTGATCCGGCCTGGGACAACAGCGTGCAGGTCGAGCGCATCATCAATGCCGGTGGCAGTATTGGTGCTTGGCTCTCCAGCGCGTTGTTCGGCGCCCTGGGTTACTTCGCCTACATCTTCCCCCTGTTGCTGGCCGCCAAGACCTGGCAGGTGTTTCGCACCCGTAATCAACCCTGGCACTGGAATGGCTGGCTGTTTTCCTGGCACAGCATCGGTCTGGTCTTTCTGATTCTTTCCGGCGCAGCGTTGGGTGACATTCATTTTGCCGCCGCGGCCGGCATGCAGGGTTCCGGCGGCGGCATGCTGGGTGCCAGCCTGGGCGATTTGGCCGTGCATGCGCTGAACGTACAGGGCAGTACGCTGATTTTTCTGGCGCTGTTCCTGTTCGGTTTGACCGTATTCACCGACCTGTCCTGGTTCCGCGTGATGGATCTGACCGGCAAGATCACCCTCGATCTGCTCGAGCTGATTCACGGTGCCATCACCAGCTGGTGGAACGCCCGCAGCGAACGCAAGCAGATGAAGATCCAGCTGCGCGAGCTGGACGAACGCGTCATCGAGGTGGCCGCGCCGGTGGTGCCGGATCGTCGTGAGCAGGCCAGGGTCAAGGAGCGTCTGCTCGAGCGCGAAGAGTCGCTGAGCAAGCACATGAGCGAGCGCGAGAAGCGCCCTGCGCCGGTCATCGCCACGCCGCCAGTGGTCAAGGCGCCAGAGCCTAGCAAGCGCGTGCAGAAAGAAAAGCAGGCGCCGTTGTTTGTTGACAGCGCGGTGGAAGGCACCTTGCCGCCGATTTCCCTGCTCGACCCGGCGGAAGCCAAGAAGGTCGAGTATTCGCCGGAGTCGCTCAAGGGCGTCGGCCATCTGCTGGAAATCAAGCTCAAGGAGTTCGGCGTCGAAGTGGCGGTGGATTCGATCCACCCGGGCCCGGTGATCACCCGCTACGAAATTCAGCCGGCTGCCGGGGTCAAGGTCAGTCGCATCGCCAACCTGGCCAAGGATCTGGCGCGTTCGCTGGCCGTGACCAGCGTGCGTGTGGTCGAGGTCATTCCGGGTAAGACCACCGTCGGTATCGAGATTCCCAACGAGAACCGCCAGATCGTGCGTTTCTCCGAGGTGCTGTCGACCCCCGAATACGATGATGCCAAGTCGCCGGTCACCCTGGCGCTGGGGCATGACATTGGCGGCAAACCGGTGATTACCGATCTGGCCAAGATGCCGCACTTGCTGGTTGCAGGTACGACTGGTTCGGGTAAGTCGGTCGGCGTGAATGCGATGATTCTGTCGATTCTGTTCAAGTCGACTCCGGAAGACGCCAAGCTGATCATGATCGACCCGAAAATGCTCGAGTTGTCGATTTACGAAGGCATCCCGCACCTGCTTTGCCCGGTCGTCACCGATATGAAGGAAGCGGCCAACGCCTTGCGTTGGAGCGTTGCCGAGATGGAGCGCCGCTACAAGCTGATGTCGAAGATGGGCGTGCGCAACCTGGCGGGCTTCAACCGCAAGGTCAAGGATGCCATCGAGGCTGGCGAGCCATTGGCTGACCCGCTGTTCCGCCGCGAAAGCATGGAAGACGAAGCGCCGCTGCTCAAACCGTTGCCGACCATCGTCGTGGTGGTCGATGAATTCGCCGACATGATGATGATCGTCGGCAAGAAGGTCGAAGAGCTGATCGCGCGTATCGCTCAGAAGGCACGTGCGGCCGGTATTCACCTGATTCTCGCCACCCAGCGCCCCTCGGTGGACGTGATCACCGGCCTGATCAAGGCCAACATCCCGACCCGCATGGCGTTCCAGGTCTCGAGCAAGATCGACTCGCGCACCATCATCGACCAGGGCGGTGCTGAGCAATTGCTTGGCCACGGTGACATGCTCTACATGCCGCCCGGCACCAGCTTGCCTATTCGTGTTCACGGCGCCTTTGTCTCCGACGATGAAGTGCATCGCGTGGTCGAGGCCTGGAAGCTGCGTGGCGCGCCGGATTACAACGAAGATATCCTCGCCGGCGCCGAAGAAGGTGGCAGCGGCTTCGAGGGTGGCGGCAGTGGTGAGGGTGGTGAGGGCAGCGAGGAAGATCCGCTGTACGACGAAGCCGTCAACTTCGTGCTGGAAAGCCGCCGTGCTTCCATTTCCGCCGTGCAGCGCAAGCTGAAGATCGGTTACAACCGCGCCGCGCGGATGATCGAGGCAATGGAAATGGCCGGCGTGGTCAGCTCGATGAACACCAACGGCTCACGCGAAGTGCTGGCGCCCGGTTCATCTCGTGACTGAGTGTTGCCGTCACGGATAAACCGCTGATTTCGCGGTCTACAGGATTCACGGCAGCCCGGGCTGCCGAGCAGTGCGAGGTGTGCAGTTGCTTCGCCGTTCTCATTCGACTCAAGGGGTTTATATGCGTGTTATTCGCCTGCTGATGCTGGCTGCTCTGAGTTTTACCCTGCTGAACGCACAGGCCGATGAAGAGGTGGCGAGCAAGCGGCTGAGCGAGCTACTCGGCCAGGCCCAGACCATCAGTGCGCGCTTCTCGCAGCTGACCCTCGACGCCAGCGGCACGCAACTGCAGGAAACTGCAGGGCAACTGGCGCTCAAGCGTCCGGGCATGTTCCGCTGGCACACCGATCAACCCATGGAGCAGTTGCTGGTCTCCAATGGCGAGAAGGTCTGGCTGTACGACCCGGATCTGGAGCAGGTGACCATCCAGACCCTCGACCAGCGCCTGACCCATACCCCGGCATTGCTGCTGTCCGGTGATGTCTCGCAGATTCGCGAGAACTTCGAGATCGACTACAAGGAAGGCGGCAGCGTGGTCGACTTCATTCTCAAGCCCAAGGCCAAGGACAGCCTGTTCGACAGCCTGCGTCTGTCGTTCCGCAACCGCGTGCTCAACGACATGCAACTGATCGACAGCATCGGCCAGCGCACCAACATCCTGTTCCTCAATGTGAAGATGAACGAGCCGGTCGATGATGGGCAGTTCACCTTCGACATTCCGGAAGGTGCGGACGTCATCCAGGAGTAAGGCGTGGATCTGTTCAGTCGCCAACCCGTCGCGCAGCCCCTGGCTGCGCGTTTGCGTGCTACCAGCCTGGACGAGTACGTCGGCCAGGAGCATGTGCTGGCGCCGGGCAAACCGCTGCGTGAGGCGCTGGAGCAGGGCGCCTTGCACTCGATGATCTTCTGGGGGCCGCCCGGGGTGGGCAAGACGACCCTGGCGCGCCTGCTGGCCAAGGTCACCGATGCTCATTTCGAGACCATCTCGGCCGTGCTGTCCGGGGTCAAGGAGATTCGCCAGGCCGTCGAAGTGGCTCAGCAGCACGCGGCGCAGTATGGCCGGCGTACCATCCTCTTCGTCGATGAAGTGCACCGCTTCAACAAGAGCCAGCAGGACGCCTTTCTGCCCTACGTGGAAGACGGCACGCTGATCTTCATTGGTGCCACTACCGAGAATCCTTCGTTCGAGCTGAACAATGCGCTGCTCTCGCGGGCCCGCGTCTACGTGCTCAAGAGCCTCGATGAGGCGGCGATGCGCAAGCTGGTCAATCGCGCTCTGACCGACCCGAAAGGCCTGGGCGAACGCCATCTACGCCTGCCGGACGAGGCTTTTCAGATTCTGCTGGCTGCCGCCGATGGCGATGGCCGTCGTTTGCTCAACTTCCTCGAGAACGCTGCAGACCTGGCCGAGGACGGTGGCGAAATTGGGGTGGAGCTGCTGCAGAACCTGCTGGGCGACAGCCGCCGCCGTTTCGACAAGGGCGGCGAAGCTTTCTACGATCAGATTTCCGCCCTGCACAAATCGGTACGCGGCTCCAGCCCGGATGGTGCGTTGTACTGGTACGCACGCATGCTCGACGGCGGCTGCGACCCGCTGTACATCGCCCGCCGTGTGGTGCGCATGGCCAGCGAGGATATCGGCAACGCCGACCCGCGCGCCCTGACCCTGTGCCTGAATGCCTGGGACGTGCAGGAGCGCCTGGGCAGCCCGGAAGGCGAGCTGGCCGTGGCACAGGCCATCGTTTATCTGGCCTGTGCGCCGAAGAGCAACGCGGTGTACACAGCTTTCAAGGCAGCCATGCGTGATGCGGCCGAGCAGGGTTCGCAGGAGGTGCCGCTGCACCTGCGCAACGCACCGACCAAGCTGATGAAGCAGCTCGGCTACGGTGACGAATATCGTTACGCGCACGATGAGCCGGATGCCTATGCGGCGGGCGAGGATTACTTCCCCGAGAGCTTGCAGCCGCGTCAGTACTACGACCCTGTGCCGCGCGGCTTGGAGCTGAAGATTCGCGACAAGCTGCTGCATTTGCGCAGCCTGGACGCTGCGAGCCCAAGGCGGAGGAGAGCACCATGATCCGCGTCGCGCTTGCCGTAGCTGCTGGGGGCGCGGTTGGCTCGGTGCTGCGGTTTCTGGCTTCCAGCTGGGTCGCGGGCAATTGGCCCAGGCACTTTTATCTGGGCACCTTTGCCGTCAACCTCGTTGGCTGCCTGTTGATCGGCTTGCTTTCGGGGCTGTTCCTCACGCGTACCGATCTTCCACAGGAGCTGCGCACGGGGTTGATTACCGGCGTTTTGGGCGGTTTCACCACTTTTTCATCCTTCAGCCTGGAAATCATGAAACTGATCGAGGGTGGTCGCGCAGTCGAGGCGCTCGGCTACCTGGCGTTCAGCATCATCGGCGGTCTGCTGGCGGCCTGGGCAGGTTTGAGCCTGGCTCGTTTGGCTGCCTGACCTGGCAGCAGGCTGTTGAAAAGAGCGCAGGTGGTTTTTCAACAGCCTGCTAAGGCTTTACACTCCACAGCCCGCGCCACAGTGCCGGCCATCATCATTTCGCTGTTGTATTGAGACCCGAACATGCTCGATTCCAAACTTGTCCGCACGCAACTCACCGAAATCGCCGAGCGCCTCGCCACCCGTGGCTTTGCCCTCGACGTCGCCCGCTTCGAGGCCCTGGAGAGTCAGCGCAAGTCGGTGCAGGTGCGCACCGAGCAACTGCAGGCCGAGCGCAACAGCCGCTCCAAGTCCATCGGTCAGGCCAAGGCACGTGGCGAGGATATTGCGCCGCTGCTGGCGGAGGTCGATCAGTTGGGCAGCGACCTGGAGGCCGGCAAGCGCGAGCTGGACGCCATCCAGAACGAGCTGGACAACCTGCTGCTTAATATTCCCAACCTGCCGCACGAGTCTGTGCCGGTTGGCGCGGATGAGGACGGCAACGTCGAGGTCGCGCGCTGGGGTACGCCGCGCAGCTTCGATTTCGAGATCAAGGATCATGTGGCCCTGGGCGAGCAGCACGGCTGGCTGGACTTCGAGACCGCTGCCAAGCTGTCCGGCGCGCGTTTCGCCCTGCTGCGCGGCCCCATCGCGCGCCTGCATCGCGCCCTGGCGCAGTTCATGATCAACCTGCACACCGGCGAACATGGCTACGAAGAGGCCTACACCCCGTACCTGGTGCAGGCTCCGGCGCTGCAGGGCACAGGTCAGCTGCCGAAATTCGAGGAAGACCTGTTCAAAATCCGTCGCGAAGACCAGGCCGACCTGTACCTGATCCCGACTGCCGAGGTGTCGCTGACCAATATCGTCGCCGGCGAAATTCTCGATGCCAAACAGCTGCCACTGAAGTTCGTCGCCCATACCCCATGTTTCCGCAGTGAGGCGGGCGCCTCCGGCCGAGACACCCGTGGGATGATCCGTCAGCACCAGTTCGACAAGGTCGAGATGGTGCAGATCGTCGAGCCGTCCAAGTCCTTCGAGGCTCTGGAAAGCATGACCGCAAACGCTGAGCGCGTGCTGCAACTGCTGGAGTTGCCGTATCGCAAGCTGGCTCTGTGCACTGGTGACATGGGCTTCTCCGCGGTGAAGACTTACGACCTGGAAGTCTGGGTGCCGAGCCAGGACAAGTACCGTGAGATTTCTTCCTGCTCCAACTGCGGCGACTTCCAGGCGCGCCGCATGCAGGCGCGCTACCGCAATCCGGAAACCGGCAAGCCGGAGCTGGTGCACACCCTCAATGGCTCCGGCCTGGCAGTTGGTCGCACCCTGGTGGCGGTACTGGAGAATTATCAGCAGGCTGACGGCAGTATTCGTGTGCCCGAGGTTCTGAAACCCTATATGGGCGGCATTGAAGTAATCGGCTGAGCCGCTACTAAAACGGGGTGGTGCGGCTGCCCCGTTTACAAGCGGCGCGCCTGGCGATGGACGTAGGGTGCGCATGGCGCACCCTACGTGCCCGTCGTTCGCCTTCCCACCTCATTCGAGGCTGACTTTATGCAATTTCTTCCGCTGTTCCACAAGCTGCAGGGTCGCCCGGTGCTGGTCGTCGGCGGCGGCGAGGTGGCGCTGCGTAAAGCGCGCCTGCTGGCCGAAGCGGGCGCATGCCTGCGGGTTGTGGCGCCCGATGTCCGTCGCGAGCTGCAGGCCATGGCCGGCGAGCAGGGTGTTTTCCTGCGCGGTTACCAGAGCGATGATCTGCAGGGCGTTGGCCTGGTGATTGCCGCGACCGACGACGAGCCGCTCAATGCGCGAATCTCTGCCGAGGCCCAGGCGTTGGGTATCCCCGTCAACGTGGTGGATGCGCCGGCTCTGTGCAGCGTGATCTTCCCAGCCATCGTCGACCGCTCGCCGCTGATCGTCGCGGTCAGCAGCGGTGGTGACGCACCGGTACTGGCGCGCTTGATCCGCGCCAAGATCGAAACCTGGATTCCGGCCACCTATGGCCAGTTGGCCAACCTGGGCAAGCGCTTTCGTGAGCGGGTCAAGCAGCTGTTCCCCGACGTACAGCAGCGCCGTGTATTCTGGGAAGATGTGTTCCAGGGACAGATCGCCGAGAGTGTTTTTGCCGGCAAACTGGAAGAGGGCGAGCGTCTGCTGGAGGCGCGTCTGGCCGGTGCTGCGCCACGTGCGCTGGGTGAGGTGTATCTGGTCGGCGCCGGCCCCGGCGACCCCGATCTGCTGACTTTTCGGGCGCTGCGCCTGATGCAGCAGGCCGACGTGGTGCTGTACGACCGTCTGGTGGCGCCGGCGATCATCGATTTGTGCCGCCGTGATGCGGAGCGTATCTACGTCGGCAAGCGCCGCGCCGATCATGCCGTACCGCAGGAGCAGATCAATCAGCTATTGATCGACCTGGCGAAGCAGGGCAAGCGGGTGCTGCGCCTGAAGGGTGGCGATCCGTTCATCTTCGGCCGGGGCGGTGAGGAGATCGAGCAACTGGCTGCCAAAGGCGTTCCGTTTCAGGTGGTGCCGGGTATTACCGCAGCTTCAGGATGCGCAGCCTATGCCGGGATTCCGCTGACTCATCGCGATCATGCGCAGTCCGTACGTTTCGTTACCGGCCACCTCAAGGATGGCAGCAGCAATCTGCCCTGGCAGGATCTGGTATCGCCGGGACAAACCCTGGTGTTCTACATGGGGCTGGTTGGCCTGCCCGGCATCTGCGCGCAATTGATCGCACACGGCCGTTCAGGCGCCACGCCAGCGGCTTTGGTGCAGCAAGGCACGACGCAGAATCAACGCGTGTTTACCGGCACTCTGGCGACCCTGCCGGAGTTGGTAGCAGCGCATGAAGTACATGCGCCAACCCTGGTGATCGTCGGGGAAGTGGTCACTCTGCGTGACAAGCTCGCTTGGTTCGAAGGCGCTCAGAACAGCATCTGAAACCCCGCGACTGAAGCCTCGTTGTCGAGGCTTCAAGTCACCAGCCATCGCGTTTCTAACGCTGGAACACACCTTTGCCCGGCAGGCGTTGGCGGTCATGTGCGCGCATGAAGTCCTGCCGCGGCCCTTGGGGTATCACGCCCGTAGGGTTGATGCTGGCGTGGCTGGCGTAGTAGTGCGACTTGATGTGGGTGAAGTCCACCGTCTCGGCGATGCCTGGCCACTGGTAGAGCTCGCGTAGCCAGTTGGACAGGTTCGGGTAGTCCTCGATGTGTCGCAGGTTGCACTTGAAGTGCCCGTGATAGACGGCATCGAAGCGAATCAGTGTGGTGAACAGGCGAATATCGGCTTCGGTCAGGTACTCACCGGCCAGATAGCGTGTGTCAGCCAGCAATGCCTCCAGTTCGTCGAGCATGACGAACAATTCGTCGAAGGCTTCTTCGTAAGCGTCCTGGGTGGTAGCAAAGCCCGCGCGGTAGACGCCGTTGTTCACCGCCGGGTAGATGCGCTCATTGAGTGAGTCGATGCGTTCGCGCAGGGCTTCGGGATACAGGTCCAGAGCGTTGCCAGTCAGGCCATCGAAGGCGCTGTTGAGCATGCGGATGATTTCCGCCGATTCATTGCTAACGATGCCGCCCGTTTGTTTGTCCCACAATACAGGCACGGTTACACGCCCGGTGTAATGCTGGTCATCGGCGGTGTAGCGCTGGTGCATGTAGCTCAGGTTATCGAGGTGATCGCCGCTGGAGCCTGTGATGCGGTCGAAGGTCCAGCCTTGCTCGCGCATCAGCCAACTGACCACCGAGACGTCGATCAGCGATTCCAGGCCTTTGAGCTTGCGCAGGATCAGGGTGCGGTGAGCCCAGGGGCAGGCCAGTGAAACATACAGGTGATAGCGCCCGGCCTCCGCCTTGAAACCGCTGCTGCCACTCGGGCCGGCACTGCCATCGGCGGTCACCCAGTTGCGCCGTTGTGCGCTTTCGCGTTGGAAGCGGCCGCTGTCGCCGGTGTCATACCACTGATCATGCCAGCGGCCATCGATCAACAAGCCCATAACACGTGCCTCCGTCTTGAATGAACCTGGAGTCTAGCGTTGTGGGGTCGATGGAAAGGTGGAAAAAGCTGGCTTAACTGATCGATCAGTTGGATTGAAAGCGTGCATCCCAGCGTTGTCGAGCCTGTTGCATGGCCTCATCGCGGCTCAGGCCCAATCCACGTAGCGCGGTTGCCATGGTCGCGATCACGGCCAGGCGACCGTAGGCATCATCATGTTCACCGCGCCAGAACGCGACCAGCACGGCCGGGTCGAGCCGCTCGGGCTTGACGTGACGCTGTGCCGACAGCGCGGGCCATTCTTCGTCCCAATCCTCGCCATTGCGGGTGCCATACAGATGGCAGGCGACATCGGGGTTGACCTCGATCTCGCCACCTTCGCCCTTGATCACGATGGCATGATCGCCCAGTAGCCGGCTGGCTTCACGATGCACGGCCTGGTAGCCGGGGTGAAAAATGCTCTGCAGGCCGCAGTGGGCGTTCAGTGGGTTGATTACCCGTGCCAGGGAATGAATCGGCGAACGCAGACCAAGGGTGTTGCGCAGGTCGATCATGCGCTGTAGCGCCGGCATCCAGTTGCCCAGGTAGCTGTAGGCCAGGCCGTGCGTGTCGAGCGCTTCTTCCACGGCCTGCCAGTTATCGCAGCTGGCTATATCCAGCTGCTTTAGCAGTTGTTCGGTATACAGCCGCCCTGCGGTATGAGCGCCGCCACCGTGCATGAAAATGCGCGTGCCGCTGGCGGCCAGCGCCTTGGCCGCCAGCAGATACCAGGGCAGATGACGTTTCTTGCCGGCATAACTGGGCCAATCCAGGTCCACTGCAACGCTGGGCGTGGGCAGGCGCTGACGGATTGCCTCGGTGAAGCCGGCCAGTTCTTCGGCGCTTTCTTCCTTGTGCCGCAGCAGCATCAGAAAAGCGCCGAGCTGAGTGTCCTCCACCTTGCCGTCGAGCAGCAGGCCCATGGCCTCGCGGGCTTCCTCGCGGGTGAGACCACGTGCGCCGCGCTTGCCCTTGCCGAGAATACGCACGAACTGGGCGAAGGGATGTTCGGCGGGGGTGATCAGGTTCATAGGCAATTGGTCGGTTTTGGCAGGCCGGCAAGCTTGGCGGCGAGTTTGGCGGGCGTGCCCTTGAACAGGCGGTTTAGGTGCAGGCTGTTGCCTTTCTCCGGACCGAGCTTCAATGCCACGTACTTGATCAGTGGGCGGTTGGCCGGTGATAGCTGAAATTCGGCGTAGAAAGCGCGCAGCAGGTCGAGAATTTCCCAGTGTTCTTCACTCAGCTGCAAATCTTCAGCTGCGGCCAGCGCCTCGGCTACGGGGTGTGACCAATCCTGCAGGTCGAGCAGGTAGCCGTCCTTGTCCAGGGCAATTTCACGTCCGGCGACGTTGAGCGTGCTCATAGCCAGCTGTTGACCTTGGCGTAGCGGATGCATAGCTCGACGAACTCTGGATAGTCCACGACCTGTGCGCGCTCGGGCGCCTGCAGGCCGCGGGCGCTTAGGTCTTCGCCCAGTGCATAGAGCGCAACGCTGGCGGGCATCAGTTGCAGAGCCTGCAGGTTGGCTGTGCCGGGCTGTAGCGCGTAGACCGCATCGCCGCTGAGCAACAGACCATCAGCGGCACCCAACAGACGCAGGCAGCTAGCCAGGCGGCTATCGGCGAACGGCGAATGGGAAAGTATGTGCAGGGTGGCCATTAGAGGGTGATCACCTGGTCATAACGATCAAGGAGGGCGGTCAGCGCACTGTCGTCCAGTCGCTCTACCGCCAGATTCAGTTCGGCATCGCTCAGGCCGCGCTCGGCCAGGCTGCGTTGGCTGGCGTACAGATCTTCTACGCCGAACATTGGCAGCGCCTGTAGGTTCGCGCCAAGGTTTTTTTGCTGTAGTGCACCAGGTTGCTGCGCTTTGCTTAGCTGGAACACGCCATCGTCGAGAAACAGCATGCCGATGGGCAGGTCGAAGGCGCCGCCAGCCAGGGCGATATCCAGCGCCTCGCGGGCTCCAGGGCCGCTCCAGGGCGCCTGGCGGCTGATGATCAATAGCGACTTGCTCATTCAGTGGCCTCCGAAGCAGATCAGGCGGTCGGCCTGTTGCGCCGCTTCATGCAATTGGCCAAGGCCGGAAAGCTCCCACGGGGCCTGCAGATTGGCCGCAGGGCGCGCATAGCGCTGCGCTTCTTCGGCGTTGAGTACGCCGCGACGCAGTGCAGCAGCGATACACACCACCGCGTCCAGCCCGTTGGCAGTGACGAACTCGCGCCACTCGCCGGGCAGATCGAGCTCGTCCTGCGGGCTGACCACGTTGCTAGCGGCGCTATGCACGCCGTCCTGATAGAAGAACAGGCGAACGATCTCGTGGCCGTCCGCCAGCGCCGCCTGGGCAAAACGCAGTGCGCGTCGCGAGGCAGGCAGATGAGGAGCAGCGAACAGGGCAATGGCAAACTTCATGGCGTTTCCGGCGAGGCAAAACTGTGCCAATGATAAGGCCAGGGTGCCCGGCAAACAAAGGCAACTGATGGCCGCGCAAGAAAAAGCCCGCCGAAGCGGGCTTGAAGGGGGACGAAAGCTATCAGTCGTCGCCGCCCATGATGCCGAAGATCTGCAGCAGGCTGACGAACAGGTTGTAGATCGATACGTACAGGCTGATGGTGGCCATGATGTAGTTGCGTTCACCACCATGGATGATGGCGCTGGTCTGGAACAGGATGCAGGCCGAGGAGAACAGCACGAAGCCAGCGCTGATCGCCAGTTGCAGGCCGCTGATCTGGAAGAAGAAGCTGGCAACCACGGCGCCCAGCAGAACGAAGAAGCCTGCCGTGATGAAGCCGCTGAGGAAGCTCATGTCCTTGCGGGTGGTGAGCACGTAGGCAGACAGGCCGAAGAACACCAGCGCAGTCATGGTAAAGGCGGAGCTGATGACCTCAGCGCCGTTGGTCATGCCCAGGTAGCGGTTGAGGATCGGGCCAAGGGTGTAACCCATGAAGCCGGTCAGCGCGAGGGTAGAAAGCAGACCCCACGCAGAATTGCGCAGCTTGGCGGTGAGGAAGAACAGGCCGTAGAAACCGATCAGTACGACAAAGATGTTCGGATAAGGAACGTTGGCGCGCTGCGAGATGAACGCCACAAGGCCGCTGAAGGCCAGGGTGATGGCCAGTAGGCCATAGGTATTACGCAGAACGCTGCTGACTTCCTGTTGCTCAACCTGAGAATGGTTGAGTGCATAATCTCGCTCTTGCATGGCGACGCTCCTGTTGTAAGAGGCTTTCAAATTCGAATGTATCGGATCATAGCAGAGCGGGATTGCCTGCCAAGACTTAGAGTTTGACAGTGTGTTTCGTTCCGGTAAGATTGCCGCCCGCACTGCTGCGGAGGTTTGAGCGTTAGCCTCCGCACTCAAGAATCTGGAAGCGTGGCCGAGTGGTTTAAGGCAACGGTCTTGAAAACCGTCGATGGGCAACTATCCGTGAGTTCGAATCTCACCGCTTCCGCCAACTCTCCAAAATTGCTACGACGCAATTACTGATCCTAATCTGGCGCTTGCTTTTTGACTACCGTGCGCCAAGCTAGGTCAGGCCTTGGCTTTTTGTTAAGGTGACCGGCAAGTTCAATCTCACCGTCGTTGCGCGGTGGCTGACAAGGTGCAACGAGGTGGCGATTGATTAGGGTCCTGGTTGTCGACGATCACGATCTGGTTCGCACGGGCATCACCCGTATGCTGGCCGATATCGACGGTCTGCAAGTCGTGGGCGAAGCCTGCACTGGCGAAGAAGCCCTGCTCAAGGTTCGCGAACTCAAGCCCGACGTCGTCCTGATGGACGTCAAGATGCCAGGTATCGGCGGCCTGGAAGCCACCCGTAAGCTGATGCGCAGTCATCCCGATATCAAGGTCGTCGCCGTTACCGTGTGTGAGGATGAACCTTTCCCGACGCGCCTGCTGCAGGCGGGCGCCGCTGGTTATCTGACCAAGGGTGCAGCGTTGGATGAGATGGTGCAGACCATTCGTCTCGTATTCGCCGGCCAGCGCTACATCGACCCGCAAATCGCCCAGCAACTGGCGCTGAAATCCTTCCAGCCGCAGAACAGTGGTTCGCCATTCGATCTGTTGTCCGAGCGCGAAATCCAGATCGCGCTGATGATCGCCAACTGCCACAAGGTGCAGAACATCTCGGACAAACTGTGCCTGTCGCCGAAGACGGTCAATACCTACCGCTATCGCATCTTCGAGAAGCTCTCTATCACCAGCGATGTCGAGCTGGCTTTGCTCGCGGTGCGCCACGGCATGGTCGACGCCGTCAGCTGAAAATGCCTGCCCCATTCGATCCGAGTGCCTTCCTGGCGACCTGCAGTGGTCGCCCCGGCGTCTATCGCATGTTCGATAGCGAGGCTCGCCTGCTCTACGTCGGCAAGGCGAAAAACCTCAAGAAGCGTCTCTCCAGTTACTTTCGCAAGACCGGTCAGGCACCCAAGACGGCCGCGCTGGTCGCACGTATCGCGCAGATCGAAACCACCATCACCGCCAACGAGACCGAGGCACTGCTGCTCGAGCAGACCTTGATCAAGGAATGGCGGCCGCCTTACAACATCCTGCTGCGCGACGATAAATCCTATCCTTACGTGTTTCTCTCTGACGGCGACTTTCCACGGCTCGGCATTCACCGAGGGGCGAAGAAGGCCAGGGGGCGCTATTTCGGCCCTTATCCCAGTGCATTGGCGATTCGCGAGAGCCTGAGCCTGCTGCAGAAGACCTTCCTGGTTCGCCAGTGCGAGGACAGTTACTACAAGAACCGCACGCGACCTTGCCTGCAATACCAGATCAAACGCTGCAAAGCCCCCTGCGTCGGCCTGGTCAGTCCGGAGGAGTACGCCGAGGACGTGCGTCACTCGGTGATGTTTCTCGACGGCCGCAGCAATGCACTGAGTGAGGAGCTCTCGGCCAGTATGGAAAAGGCCTCGATGGCCCTGGAGTTCGAGCGCGCCGCTGAGCTGCGTGATCAGATCGCAATGCTGCGCCGTGTGCGGGACCAGCAAAGCATGGAAGGTGGCACCGGTGACGTCGACGTGGTCGCGGTGATGCTCACCCCCGGTGGCGCCTGCGTGCACCTGATCAGCGTGCGTGGCGGGCGCGTGCTGGGTAGCAAGAATTTCTTCCCGCAGGTGGCGATCGAAGAGGAGGGTGGCGACGTGCTGATGGCCTTCCTCGCTCAGTACTACCTGGGTAATGCCGAGCGCGACCTGCCCAGCGAGCTGATCGTCAACGTGCAGCATGAAGATTTCGCCACGCTGATCGAGGCCATCGAGTCGTTACGCGGCCGTAGTCTCAGCATCAGCTTGCGCGTGCGTGGCACGCGAGCTCGTTGGCAGCAGCTTGCCGTGACCAACGCCGAACAGGCGCTGGCCGCACGCCTGGTCAACCGGCAGCATCTGGCCGAGCGTTTCGAGGCGCTGGCTACCGTGCTGGAAATGGACGAGCCGCCGCAGCGCATGGAATGCTTCGATATCAGCCATTCCAGTGGTGAGGCGACGGTCGCCTCATGCGTGGTATTCGGTCCCGAAGGTCCGCTGAAATCCGATTACCGGCGCTTCAATATCGAGGGCGTGACCGCTGGCGACGACTACGCCGCGATGCACCAGGCGTTGACTCGGCGCTTCAGCAAGATCAAGGATGGCGAAGGCAAGTTGCCCGATGTGCTGCTGGTGGACGGTGGCAAGGGGCAGTTGGCCATGGCGCGCGAGGTACTGCAGGAGCTGGCCGTGCCGGATCTGATTCTGCTTGGTGTGGCCAAGGGCACGACGCGCAAGCCGGGCCTGGAAGTGCTTTACTTGAACGATGCCGAGCATGAGTTCACCTTGCCCGGCAACTCCCCGGCACTGCATCTGATTCAGCAGATCCGTGACGAATCGCACCGCTTTGCGATCACCGGGCACCGTGCGCGACGCGGCAAGACCCGACGTACCTCTACATTGGAAGAAGTGCCTGGTATCGGCCCCAAGCGGCGGCGCGAATTGCTCAACCACTTCGGCGGCCTGCAGGAATTGTCCCGTGCCAGCGCTGAAGAAATTGCCAAAGCGCCCGGAATCAATAAAAAGCTCGCTGAGTCGATTTATGACGCTCTGCACAGCGAGTAGAATGCCCGCTCACCTCGCAGCCTTGTTGTGCCGATGAATATCCCCAACCTGCTTACCGTGCTCCGGGTCGCACTGATACCGGTTTTCATCCTCCTGTTCTATCTGCCGTTTGCCTGGAGTTACTGGGCAGCCAGCGGAGTTTTTGCCGTTGCTGCCGTCACTGATTGGCTAGATGGCTACCTGGCCCGACGCTGGGAGCAGGGTACCCCTTTTGGCGCCTTCCTCGATCCGGTCGCAGATAAATTGATGGTTGCTGTAGCCTTGGTGCTGTTGGCTGCCGAACATTCCAATCTTTGGCTGACGCTGGCGGCGGCGATCATCATCGGTCGCGAGATCGTCGTCTCTGCGCTGCGCGAGTGGATGGCCGAACTGGGGGCTCGGGCACATGTGGCCGTGTCCAACCTTGGCAAGTGGAAAACCGCCGCGCAAATGCTGGCGCTGGTCATCCTGCTGGGTAATCCACCGGTGTTCACCTTCTGGGTCGTGCTCGGATATATCTTGCTGGTGGTCGCAGCCGTGCTCACATTGTGGTCGATGCTGCAGTACCTGTTGGCCGCCTGGCCACACCTCAGCACCACCTCGGAAAAGAAATAAGTATTTTTGAATCAAAGGGTTGACGGCGCGATTCGATTCTATAGAATGGCGCCCGTCGACAAGACAAGCGGGAATAGCTCAGTTGGTAGAGCACGACCTTGCCAAGGTCGGGGTCGCGAGTTCGAGTCTCGTTTCCCGCTCCAAGTTATGATCTACAGACTTCTACTGACGTCTGTAAGTCGTTGAAAAGAGGGGCTTCGGCCCCTTTTTTCATTCCAGCGAGCGCCACGGAAATCCACCCACAGCCAGCCTTTTTTAGGCGCCAATCTAGGCACAGGAATACGGGTGAGACGGCTTCCGGATAGTTGCTGGGGCTGAGCGGGAACCATGACGAGCATAGGGCCTAAGTCATCACTTAGGAGCCTCGAAATGGCACTCTCTGATCTGACAGTCCGGCAGGCAAGGACCACCGGCAAACGCTACACCCTCCACGACAACGACTGCCTGAGCCTGATGGTCTCTGCCGCAGGCGGCAAGTCATGGATCTTCCGCTACTGCTGGCTGCGCAAGCAAAAGCGCATGTCCTTGGGCGGCTATCCCGCCCTCAGCCTGCGCGAGGCCCGCGCCGAGCGGGACAAGGCCCAGTCTCTGCTCGCCAGGGGGATCGATCCCCAGATTGAGCGCGACCAGCGGCGGCACGCGGCCAGGCTGGCAGGCGAATACACCTTCAAGAACGTCTTCGACGCCTGGGTCGAGCATCGCCGCAAGGAACTCAAGGAAGGCCGTCAAAGCACGCTTTCGCAGATCCTGCGCATCTTCAACAAGGACGTGCTGCCCACCCTGGGGAAGATGTCGATCTACGACATTCGTCGGCCCCAGCTCGTAGGCGTCGTGGCGGCGATCGAGAAGCGCAAGGCGTTCACCACCGCCGAGAAGGTCCGCACCTGGTTCAACCAGATGTTCCGCTATGCCCTGGTCATCGCCGAGGGGCTGGAAGTCAACCCGGCCGCGGACCTGGACGTGGTGGCCGAACCCAAGCCTCCGGTGGCGCACAACCCCTACCTGCACCTGCCCGAGCTGCCCGAGTTCCTTCAGAAGCTCCGGCGCTACAACCCCCGCGGCTGGCAGACCCAGCTTGGTGTCCGTCTGCTGTTCCTGACGGGGGTGCGCACGGGCGAGTTGCGGCTGGCCGAACCCGAGCAATTCGACCTCGACCGCGGCTTGTGGATCATCCCGCCGCAGGTCGTCAAGCAGCTCCAGGACGAAATGCGCAAGGCCGGCAAGCGGCCGCAGGACGTGCCGCCCTACATCGTGCCCCTGTCCCTGCAGGCCATCGAGATTGTGCGCTATCTCCTGGGCGTGATGCGGCCGGCGCAGAAGTACCTGCTGTCGCATCGCAGCGAACTCAAGAAGCGCATCAGCGAGAACACCCTCAACAAGGCCGTGCAGCTCATGGGGTATGAGGGGCGCCTGACCGGCCACGGCATCCGCGGCACCATCTCGACCGCGCTCAACGAGATCGGATACCCGAAGATTTGGGTGGATGCGCAGCTTTCGCACTCCGACCCGAACAAGGTCAGCTCGGCCTACAACCACGCCAAGTACGTGGAGCCGCGACGCCGCATGATGCAGGACTGGGCCGATCGCCTCGACCTGCTCGAACAGGGCGAAGTGGAAGCCGCGAGCGCGCACCTGACCATCCGCATCGACGGGGTGCCGGCGATGGCGGAAGTGGAGGAAGTGGTGGGCGCGATCCCCGCGGTGGCCGAGCCCGCTGCCCCCGGCGTGCCGCCCGTGGTGGCCACGCCCATCGTCGTGACCCCCAACAGCGGCGGAATCACGTTCCAGCGGCTGTCGCAGGTGCCTCCGCCTCCGGTGCACGCCCCGGAGCCGGAAGTCTCCGCCATCCAGCGCGAGCGCGAGGAAATGCTGGCCATGTACGAGTCGCCGAACAATCTGCCGGTCCCGCTGTTCGGCAAGCTGGCCGGTAAGTCCAAGGATCAGATCAACCGCGAGCTGAAGGCGGGCAAGCTGCTGTCCATCAGCCTGGGCAATCGGGGGCAGCGGGTTCCCGACTGGCAACTGGTGCCGCTCAAGCACAAGCTGGCCCAGGTGCTCATGAACCAGTGCCCGCACGCGGATTCGTGGGACCTGTACCGCATGCTGACCCAGCCGCACCCTGACCTAGGTGATCGCGCGGCCATCGATGCGGTCACGCCGACCAACGTGCCCGCCATCATCCGGGTCATCGTGGGCGACTACCAGCGCCATGAGGATGCGCCCGAAGCCATTGCCTTGCGGCCCATCCCCGAGGATGTGCGGCAGAGCGTCCGTCGGCTAGTGGATAGCGCAGCGGTGTTAGAGGGGGCCTAACTTCGCGCTGGATCCTATGGCCGGGGTTGTTACCCCGGCCATAGGGGGCGTCCACTATGCCGCCCCCGTCCTGGCAACTTGCAGCGCTCTACGCTCGAACCGGTCCACAACTGAACTGGTTTCCTCCTTGGGGCGCTGCAAATGCGTCACGATCTCGTAGGGGCCATCGATGAGCGGCCGCATCGTGATCCCCCATCTATGGGCATGCGCGATGCGCGATTGCGAGGACACTCCGACGCCATATCCGGCCGCGACCCACGTGGCCAACAGGCCAAATGAGGTCACGTACTGGATGTTCTGCCGACCGGTCGGCAGGAGGTTGGAAAGCCGCTCATCCAACTTGGAGCAGATTTCCGCCTGCCAGCGATACAGCGAGTAGTCCAACAGATCGGCGATCGTGAGTGTCGCCTGGTCAAGCAAAGGGAACCGTGGAGGCACGGCAACGGCCATCTCCTCGATCCACAACGGCTGGATTTTCAGGGCCGCGTCGCTCGATCCCTGAACCGATAGCCCTGCGTCGTAGCGGCTCTCATGGAGTCCCTCACGCAGATCGTCATCTGAAACCTCGAAGAACGCGAGGGTGACATCCGGCTCTTCCGCGCGTTGCAGCGCCAGCAGCGCCGAGAGCTTTGACGACGGCACGCCTGGCGCTATGGCAAGCCTGAGACGGGAGAACTGGCCGATGGCGTTGTGCATGATGGCGCCGCAAGGCGGCTAAGCGGCAGGTCGAGGACAAGCCGACATGATAGTTAAGAGCGAACTTTAACGTCTATAACTTTAACGTGGTTAATTTCGGAAGATTGTTCGACGCTTCTGCTAATGCAGAAGCCCACTATTCAGCCAGGCCGCCCCTCTGGCACATCGACATATGAATCCGAGCCAGCGTTAGCCTTTGGGCAGGCCGTGCGCGCTGCGCGCGTCGCTCAAGGCATCGCTCAAGACGAGTTTGCATCTAGGGCAGGCATTTCGCGCTCACACATGGGCAAGATCGAGCGCGGGGAGCACGTGCCCACGCTTCCTCTCATATTGAAAATTGCCATGGCGCTCAGAATAAGCGCTGCTGAATTGATGGCTGCAACGGAGCGCTACCTTGGCACCGGCGGCAACACCGATTCTTGAGGGTGACCGTCGATGATGGCGCTGTCAGCTACCCAGACTGTCACGTAGGCGGACGAGATCGCGCAGACGAACGATGAATCGCTCCAGCGAAGCCGGTGCGTCGCCGCCGCCGAGCCGGAGCAGATAGGTCGTGATTACTGCCGATTCCACCGCCAGAGGGCGGGTAAGCACATCTGGTCGTGGACTGATGGCAACCCTGGTCGCCGTCGTGAAACCGACACCAAAGCCCGCGCTGACCAGGGTAAGCATCATCTCCAGCGAGGAGACGTGTTCGACCACATTCGGTTCGCGTTCCAGAAGCCGTAGAAGCCGAGCCAGTTCACGACAGTAACCTTCGCATACCTGTGGATCGCACAGTACGAGTGGGTGGCCGCCGAGTTCATGGAGCGGGACCGCCTTGTGAACAAGCAGTTCATGCCTGACTGGTACGGCGATCACCAGCGGGTCTTGCCAGATCGGCTCGGCAACAATGTCGTCGCCGACTTCGGCCGTGTGCGCGAACCCGATGGTGAAGTCGCCGGCACGCAGGCCGCGCAACTGCTCGGCCAACGGTACCTCGCACAAGCGGATCTCGATGTCTGGCTCTTCAGCGCGGCAACTGGCAAGAAAATCCGATAGCCAGGGATCGATCGCGCCATCGGACACCGCGATGCGCAGGCTGCCTCGCGAGCCCGCTGCGATGGCCTTGGCATTCTCTCGTGCTTGTTCCAGGACGGCGAATAGTCGGCGAGTGTCTTGCAGGAACGCGGTACCTGCTGCGGTCAGCCGGGTCCCCCTGCGGTCCCGGTCGAAAAGCAAGACGCCTAGCTCATCCTCCAGTTCCTTGATCGCCCGAGACAAGGGCGGTTGCTCGATATGCAGGCGCTCGGCAGCGCGGGTGAAATGCAGTTCTTCGGCGAGGACGACAAAGCAGCGAAGGTGACGTAGCTCCATGAAGCGCCCCGATTCTCCATTTCACGGCCGTGGTTCTGTGACGGACAACGGTTTGCAATCGAGGGCGAGATGAAGGGCGTCCTGGTTGCGCAGTTCCGGCAAGTGCAACAAGCCATGTATTTCGCTTTGTTTGAACGCCTCCGTCAATTCCGCAAGCGCGGATCGCCAGTGTGACTTCAACTCGCCTATCGCATTGTTTCCACACGCGGTCAGAACAATTTCGATCACTCTTCGGTCATGCGTGCGATCCACGCGTTCCTGCGCCGCTCTCTGGATCATGCCCTTCTTCTCAAGGCGGTCTAACAGCCTTGTCACCGAGGCTGAATCGACTTCCAGACTGCGGGCCAAAGTGCTAGGCGTAGATGCCGGAGTGACCGACATATGGTGTAGTGCCATCATCTGCACAGCGGTCAAACCAAACGGAGCAGCCATGCGATTCAGCACTTGATTCCTGGCCGTGGAAAGCCGCGTGATGGCCGTAGAAAGCTCCATCACCCGGAGGGCATCGCTTGTTTTCCCCGTTTCGGTTGACCCATTCGGCATCATGATCGGGAACGTTTATTCGTCGCTTCATCGCCGCGGCCGTAGGCACGCATGAATGTCACCACGGCTGCGTTCGCCCACTGGTCAATCTGCGCCGAGGAAGGCGCGGCATCCGGATGAGTCAGGCACTGAAGCTGAGGCTCGCCCCGAACCAGGTTGATGAACAGATTGGCGGCCGTCTCGCGGCCAATCTCGCCAAGATCGACCTCACCGGATGCCGCCGCATTGGCCAGTTGTTCGGCCACCATCGTCGTCATGACCTGCGGGCCGGCCAGGTAGAACGTCCGTGCCAGCCTAGGGAAGCGCTGCCCTTCGGCGATGACGACGCGGAATAAGGCCAGCCCGCCAGGGGAAAGCACAATGTCCAGATAGGCCTTGGCGAGCATGGTCAACGTCTCCCGCAGCTTTCCGGGGCGGAACTCGATGCCATGCACCGTGTTCGTGAATGACGCACATTCGGCCTCGATCACCGCGGTGAAGAGGGCCTCCTTGTTTGCGTAGTGCGCGTACACCGTGGACTTGGACACCCCAGCCTCGCGCTGGATCATGTCGGTGGTTGCCGCGCTGAACCCACGGGTCAGGAAGACGTTGCGCGCAGCGCGCAGGACGGTGAGAGCCTTGGCGTTCAGCTCGTTGCTGCTCGGCGTCGGGGCGGTCATGGCTTGGTTGGTGCGTGGCATCTGCTTGGCTTGGAAGTTTTGACACGGAGGCTTGATTTCGGTATAGTACCAAACCGCTCGGTACGAATCAACTTAGCCAACCATCTCACGGGCAACTGCGCTTAGCAATTGCTGAAATCCCCTGTGAGTTGGTGGCCTAAATTTTGTTGCCATAGTAAACCGAGCGGTTCGGTACTATTCGCATATTGGATGAGCCTTCATGACGTCACAACCGCTGCTCTCACAACTGCTGCGACAAGCAGGCACGGCGCTCTGCACGATCTCACTGGTCGGCTGCGC
>NZ_QASO01000032.1 GCF_003052605.1 Ectopseudomonas oleovorans
GTGGCTGGGTCGTGGAAATGCGACTACCTGGGGTATGGGATGAGTTGGCACTCGCAGCCTAGACTGCGAGTGGCAACCATGAGCCTGCGCCGTGTGCGCGACCGTCTCAGGGAACTGCTGCGAGGGGTGCGGGGCCACAAGATGGCGAATGTCATCGAGCGGGTAAACCCGGTGCTGCGAGGCTGGGCAGGCTACTTCAAGCTCAGCCAGAGCAAGCGTCCACTGGAAGAGCTGGATGGCTGGGTCAGGCACAAACTTCGCTGTGTCATCTGGCGGCAATGGAAGCAGCCCTCTACGAGGGCGCGCAACCTGATGCGCCTGGGATTGAGCGAGGAGCGTGCCTGCAAGTCGGCCTTCAATGGCCGAGGCCCGTGGTGGAACTCAGGAGCGCCGCATATGAATCAGGCGCTGCCGAAGAAGCTATGGGACAGACTTGGACTGGTCTCGATACTGGATACGATCAATCGGCTTAACCGCATGGCCTGAACCGCCGTGTACGGAACCGTACGCACGGTGGTGTGGGAGGACGGCGGCCGTGAGGCCGCCTCCTACCCGATGTCGGTCGCTCAGTGGATTGGGATTTGGGGTGAGCGTCTCTGGCGCCATTTGCCTGGCACCTGCGTCGAAACGAGTTTTACCGACGAGCGGAGCGGGGGCTTATTGGTCTTTCTGCGTATGACTGGCCAGGCGCTCGAGTGCCGCGCGTAGCTTGGGGTCGCTGATGCCTTCGGCCGTTGCCTGAATGCTTTGTGCGGCGCTATTGGACAAGTGCAAGGTGCGACCGGTTCCACGATTCTGGCCGCCTTGAGGTTGCACCTTGAACATGATTTTCGTTAAGGTCGCGAATTCTTCGAGTGCCTGTAGTTGTCGTTGCAGTCTTCTTTGCTGATAACGCAGGCGTGTTGCCCAGTGGCCATCGGTCACGATCAATAGCAAACAGCCGTCGCGCCAGGACGCTACATGACAGTGTTCCCGGGCAGCAGGCTGTAGCTGGCTATCGACAAGACGCTGCAGGTGGGTAAGGCGTTGCGCCTGACCGAACAGCGCTTTCAGGGGCTTGGCTTCGCGTAACAGCTTAGCGGGTGCCTGGGCCGGCAAGGGACGAAACGTCATGGCAGGAAGCCTTAAATTGCAGAGCCGTCATGGTAGCAGAGCGTGCTGCCGGCCTGTGTTCTGCGAAAAGGGGAAGCCATGCATATCATCTTGCTCAACAGCCGTCACGGTTCGGCGCGAACGATCAATCTGGACCTGCGCTGGTTGCTGCTGTCGGCTGTCCTGCTGCTGGTCCTGAGCCTTGCTGCCGGTGCTGCGATGGGCGCCAAGTGGTTGACCGCCGAACCTGTGGTCGACACCTCGCTGGTCGAAGCGCTCGACCAGCAGCGCGAACAGGTCGGCGCCGTGCGCCAGGACGCGCAACGTCAGCTCGACGCATTTGCCGTACACGTGGCGGATTTGCAGGCGCGCCTCACCCGTCTCGATGCCCTGGGTGAGCGCCTCACCGAACTGGCGGAACTGGACGCCGGTGAGTTCGACTTCTCCCTCAGTGTCGGTCAGGGCGGAGCGGAAGATCCGCTGGGGGCTTCGGCCTATGCGCCGCCGCCTTTCATGAACGCCCTGGATGAGCTGGCACTGCGCGTGGAGAGTCGCGAGCAGCAGTTGGAAGTGCTGGAGCAACTGCTTGGCGAGCGACGCCTGAGTGAAGCGGAAACACTGTCCGGTCGCCCGGTCTTGCAAGGTTATGTGTCGTCACCTTTCGGCCGTCGTGTACACCCGCTGACCGGCCGCGCCAGTGTCCACAAGGGCATCGATTTCGCGGCCAAGCCTGGCAGTGACGTGGTTTCGGTGGCCGCTGGTGTGGTGACCTTTTCCGGCAGGAAGAATGGTTACGGCAATACCGTGGAAATCAGTCACACGGATGGCTACGTCACGCTCTATGCGCACAACCAGAGCAATACCGTGCAGATCGGTGATCTGGTGCAGCGTGGTCAGACCATTGCAAAGGTCGGTCGCAGTGGGCGCTCCACCGGTTATCACGTGCATTTCGAGGTCAGCAAGGATGGCCGGCAGGTCAACCCGTCGCTGTATATCGCACGTGCCAGTGGCGTCGAGTGAGCGGTTTTCGCGCCGCCCTTGAATTGCCAGTATTGAGCCTCATATAAAATATTACGCCGTGTCCCTGGTTCTCCGGGGATACCCGGTTTGCGCCATCACACGGCAGCAATGGGCTGACAACGTCACTTTCCTCCCCGGCTTTTCCGGGTAGAATGCCCCCTTCGCCCGCAGCCATGCCGGCTGCCAGGTCGCGATTTGCGCCGACCTCCATCCATTCGCCGGAAGACCCTGTCGATATGTTTGCGCCTCTGTTGAAAAAACTTTTCGGAAGCAAGAATGAGCGTGAAGTAAAGCGTATGCTCAAGACGGTGCAGGCCGTCAACGCCCTCGAAGAGCAGATGATCGCCCTCTCGGACGAGCAACTGCGTGGCAAGACCGAAGAGTTCAAGGGGCGTCTGGCTCAGGGCGAAACCCTCGACAATCTGCTTCCCGAAGCCTTCGCTGTGGCCCGTGAGGCCGGTAAGCGAGTGATGGGCATGCGCCACTTCGATGTGCAGTTGATCGGCGGCATGACCCTGCATGAAGGCAAGATCGCCGAGATGCGTACCGGTGAGGGCAAGACGCTGGTGGGGACCCTGGCGGTCTACCTCAACGCGCTGTCCGGCAAGGGCGTGCATGTGGTCACGGTCAACGAATACCTGGCCCGCCGCGACGCCAACTGGATGCGTCCGCTGTATGAGTTCCTCGGCCTGACCGTGGGTATTGTCACCCCCTTCCAGCCGCCGGAAGAGAAACGCGCCGCTTACGCCGCCGACATCACCTACGGCACCAACAACGAATTCGGTTTCGACTACCTGCGCGACAACATGGCCTTCAGCCTGGAAGACAAGTTCCAGCGTGAGCTGAATTTCGCCGTGATCGACGAAGTCGACTCCATTCTGATCGACGAAGCCCGTACCCCGTTGATCATCTCCGGTCAGGCCGAAGACAGCTCCAAGCTGTACATCGAGATCAACAAGCTGATCCCGCGCCTCAAGCAGCACATCGAGGAAGAGGAAGGCGTGGTGACTCAGGAAGGTCACTACAAGGTCGACGAGAAATCGCGCCAGGTCGAACTCAACGAGGCCGGCCACCAGTACGTCGAGGAAATGCTCACCGCTGCCGGTTTGTTGGCTGAAGGCGAGAGCCTCTATTCGGCGCACAACCTCGGTCTGCTGACCCATGTGTATGCCGGCCTGCGTGCGCACAAGCTGTTCAATCGCAATGTCGAGTACATCGTGCAGAACGGCCAGGTGATACTGATCGATGAGCACACCGGCCGTACCATGCCGGGCCGCCGTCTCTCCGAGGGCCTGCATCAGGCCATCGAAGCGAAGGAAGGGGTGAACATCCAGGCCGAGAGCCAGACCCTGGCTTCGACCACCTTCCAGAACTACTTCCGCCTTTACAACAAGCTGTCCGGCATGACCGGTACCGCCGATACCGAGGCTTTCGAGTTCCGCCAGATCTATGGTCTGGACGTGATGGTGATCCCGACCAACAAGCCGGTTGCGCGCAAGGACTTCAACGATCTGGTCTATCTGACCCAGGAAGAGAAGTACCAGGCGATCATCGCCGACATCAAGGAGTGCCAGGCTCAGGGCCGTCCGGTGCTGGTGGGTACCGCAACCATCGAAACCTCCGAATACGTCAGCCAGCTGCTGAATAAGGAAGGCATCGAGCACAAGGTGCTCAACGCCAAGTTCCATGACAAGGAAGCCGAGATCATCGCCCAGGCTGGTCGTCCGGGTGCGCTGACCATCGCTACCAACATGGCCGGTCGTGGTACCGACATCCTTCTTGGCGGCAACTGGGAAGTGGAAGTTGCGGCACTGGAGAACCCGACCGACGAGCAAATCGCGCAGATCAAGAGCGAGTGGCAGAAGCGTCACCAGCAAGTGATCGAAGCCGGCGGCCTGCATGTGATCGCCTCCGAGCGCCACGAATCGCGTCGTATCGACAACCAGTTGCGTGGTCGTGCCGGTCGTCAGGGTGACCCGGGCTCCAGCCGCTTCTACCTGTCGCTGGAAGACAACCTGATGCGTATCTTCGCCTCGGATCGGGTGAAGAATTTCATGAAGGCCCTCGGCATGCAGTCCGGCGAGGCCATCGAGCACCGCATGGTCACCAACGCCATCGAGAAGGCCCAGCGCAAGGTCGAGGGCCGCAACTTCGACATGCGCAAGCAACTGCTCGAATTCGACGACGTGGCCAACGAGCAGCGCAAGGTGATCTACCACATGCGCAACAGCCTGCTGGCTGCCGAGAGCGTTGGCGACACCATCGCCGAGTTCCGCGAGGAAGTGCTGACCGCAGCGATCAACAGCCATATCCCGCCGCAGTCGATGCCGGAGCAGTGGGACGTGGCTGGCCTGGAAGCCACCCTGCAGAGCGACTTCGGCATCAAGCTGCCGATCCAGCAGTGGCTGGGCGAAGATGACAAGCTGTACGAAGAAACCCTGCGTGAGCGCATCCTTGTCGAGCTGCTGGCTGCGTACAACGAGAAGGAGACCCAGGCCAGCGCCGAAGCCCTGCGTACCTTCGAGAAGCAGATTCTGCTGCGCGTGCTGGATGACCTGTGGAAAGATCACTTGTCGACCATGGACCACCTGCGCCACGGCATCCACCTGCGCGGATACGCGCAGAAGAACCCGAAACAGGAATACAAGCGCGAGTCCTTCGCCCTGTTCCAGGAGCTGCTGGAGTCGATCAAGCGCGACACCATCCGCGTGCTCAGTCATGTTCAGGTCCGTCGCGAAGATCCGGCCGAAGAAGAAGCCCGACTGCGTCGCGAGGCTGAAGCGATGGCCGAGCGCATGCAGTTCCAGCACGCTGACGCTTCGGCCCTGGCGGCTGAAGAGAGCAATGGCGAAGAGGGCGACGTCGCTGTGGCTGCAGCGCCAGTACGCGCCGAGCCGAAGGTCGGTCGCAACGAACCGTGCCCCTGCGGCTCGGGCAAGAAGTACAAGCACTGCCACGGTCAGATCGGCTGATCATGGCAGGTGCGCGCCGCTGAAGGCGCTTGCAGTAGAGAGGGCTTCGGCTATGCTGTCGCCGCCCTCGATGACGCCGCGACGGCCCTGCCGTTCGCGGCGTTTTACTATCTTTCAGACCGCTTGGCGGTCGGCAACGTCTCACAAGGAGCTCACCTTATGGCTGTTGGTCTTGGCCCGCTGTCTACCCTGCACCCGGTTCCCGGTTTCGAGCTGGGCATCGCCTCGGCCGGCATCAAGCGTCCCGGGCGCAAGGATGTGGTGGTGATGCGCTGCGCCGAAGGTTCGCGGATCGCCGGGGTGACCACCACCAACGCCTTCTGCGCGGCGCCGGTACTGATTACCCGCGAGCGCCTGGGTGGTGAAGTGCGTTATCTGCTGACCAATACCGGCAATGCCAACGCCGGTACCGGCGCCGATGGTCTGGCCCGTGCGCGCCGTGCCTGTGCGCGTCTGGCCGAGCTGACCGGTGTAACTGAAAGCGCCGTGCTGCCGTTCTCCACCGGTGTGATCGGCGAGCCGCTGCCGGTGGAGAAAATCGAATCCGCGCTGCAGGCCGCGCTGGATGATCTCAAGGCCGACAACTGGGAAGCGGCCGCCACCGGCATCATGACCACCGACACCCTGCCCAAGGGCGCCAGCCGGCAGTTCCAGCACGATGGCGTCACCGTCACCGTGACCGGCATTTCCAAGGGCGCCGGCATGATCCGGCCGAACATGGCCACCATGCTCGGCTACATCGCCACCGACGCCAAGGTCGCGCAGGGCGTGCTGCAGGATCTGGTGCGTGACGCGGCGAACAAGTCGTTCAACCGCATTACCATCGACGGCGATACTTCTACCAACGACTGCTGCATGCTGATCGCTACCGGGCAGGCGGCCCTGGCGGAAATCACCGAGGCCTCCGGCGAGTTGTTCGCCAAGCTCAAGCAGGCCGTGTTCGAGGTATTCATGGAGGTGGCGCAGGCCATTGTCCGTGACGGTGAGGGCGCGACCAAGTTCGTCACCGTGCAGGTCAACGGTGGCGGCACGCATCAGGAATGTCTGGACGTGGCTTACGCGGTGGCCCATTCGCCGCTGATCAAGACCGCGCTGTTCGCCTCCGACCCCAACTGGGGGCGTATCCTCGCGGCTGTCGGCTATGCTGGCGTGCCACAGCTGGACGTGAGCAAGATCGATGTGTTCCTCGGCGAAGTCTGCATCGCCAGCAAGGGTTGCCGTGCGACCACCTACACCGAAGAGCAGGGTGCGGCGGTGATGGCTCGTGAGGAAATCACCATCCGTATCGAGCTGGGCCGCGGCACCTGCAGCGAGACCATCTGGACCACCGACCTGTCCCACGAGTACGTCAAGATCAACGCCGAATACCGCACCTGATTAGGGTCTGTTGCCGTTTCGCGCACGGCCGCGACGGAGCCAGTTTTTGCGTGGGGCTAGGCGCGAGACGCGAAGTTTGGTCGCCCAAATGAGCCGTCGAGTAACGACGTACCACGCAAAAACTGGCCCGTCCCTTCGGGTTGCGCGGCAAATTGCGCCATGCGTCGTTGCGGGATTTGGCAAGGGAACGACCATTACCTGCACCCCGCGCCTCGCGTGGCGCAATTTGGCGCAGCAACGCGGCTCGCGTCGAAACGGCAACAGACCCTAGTCCCGGCCGTACATTATTCCCGCGCCTCATGCCCCCATGACGCGCGGGAATTTGCTATTCGGGAGGCAGGCTTTTAACGTCGAGCGACTTCGGGGTATTTCCAAGATCGTAGGCGAGGACGCGCGAGATGGCACTGCAACTGGTGATTGGCGACAAGAACTATTCCTCCTGGTCGTTGCGCGCCGCTCTGGCGGTCGAGCTGGCCGGTGTGGAATGTGAGGAAGTGCTGGTGCGTCTGTATCAGCCTGACAGCCGCGCGCAACTGCTGCGTCATTCCCCCACCGGTAAGGTGCCTGTGCTGCTAACCGAACAGGGACCGGTGTGGGATTCCCTGGCGATAGCCGAATATCTGGCCGAGTGCTACCCCGAGGCGCAGCTGTGGCCGCAGGATCGCCAGGCCCGCGCCTTGGCCCGTAGTGTCTGTGCGGAGATGCACAGTGGCTTCAGCGCTCTGCGCAGCCACCTGCCGATGGATCTGGCGCGTGACAAGGCACTGACCGAGCTGCCGGACGCGGCGCAGGCGGATATCGATCGTATTTGCGCGATCTGGGCCGATTGCCGCGAGCGCTTCGCCACTTCAGGCAACTATCTGTTCGGTCAGGCCAGCATTGCCGATGCCTTCTATGCGCCGGTCGCCGCGCGTCTGCGCAGTTATCATGTGGCGCTACCGACAACGGCAGCGGCCTATGTCGAAACCATCTACCGCTGGCCGGCGTTCCGGCGCTGGTATCAGGCAGCATTGCAGGAGGTAAAGGGGTGAAGCGTGTGCATGTCGCAGCAGCGGTGATTCGGGGTGTCGATGGACGCATCCTGATCGCCAGGCGACCCGATGACAAACACCAGGGCGGTCTGTGGGAGTTTCCCGGCGGCAAGGTGGAGGACGGTGAGGCGGTGCGGGTTGCCCTCGATCGTGAGCTGCAGGAGGAACTGGGCATCCGTCCGCAGGCTGCGCGCCCGTTGATCCAGATTCGTCATGATTACCCGGACAAGCAGGTGTTGCTGGACGTCTGGGAAGTCTCCGCCTTCAGTGGCGAGCCGCATGGTGCCGAGGGCCAGCCATTGGCCTGGGTCAGCGAACGGCAGTTGCTGGAGTACGAATTTCCCGCCGCCAACAAACCCATAGTCGCCGCCGCGCGCCTGCCCGAGCGTTACCTGATTACTCCGGACGGCCTGGAGCCGAGTGAGCTGCTTGCCGGCATCCGCAGTGCTCTGGCGCAGGGGGTAAGGCTGATTCAGCTGCGCGCGCCGAATATGTTCGACCCGCAATACCGCGACCTGGCTGTCGACGTGCAGGGCCTGTGTGCCGGCAAGGCGCAACTGATGCTCAAGGGACCGCTGGAGTGGCTGGGCGATTTTCCCGCGGCTGGCTGGCACCTGACGGCCGAACAGCTGCGCAAGTACGCCGCTGGCGGCCGCCCGTTCCCTGACGACCGCTGGTTGGCGGCGTCTTGCCATAATGCCGATGAGCTGGCGCTGGCCGCGCAGATGGGCGTGGACTTCGTCACCCTGTCCCCTGTGCAGGCGACCGCGACTCATCCCAAGGCGCAGCCGCTGGGCTGGGACGCCGCAAGCGAGATGTTGACCCATTGCAACCTGCCGGCATATCTGCTGGGCGGCGTAGGCCCGGCCGATATCGAACGTGCCTGGCAGGTTGGCGCCCAGGGCGTGGCCGGTATTCGCGCGTTCTGGCCGGCTAGCACCCTGTAGGAGCGAGCTCTGCTCGCGAACATCGGCGAGTCTAAGAAGCTTCGCGAGCAGAGCTCGCTCCTACGGTCTATACCTGAGGTTGCATGCAGGCAGGAGGCAAGGAATGCCCCATTACCATACGTCTCATCTGCGCAGCGGTCGTTTTTCTGAATCTGGCCGCATTTATTCGATTACAGCCGTTACCCACTGTAGACAACCTTGGTTTCACGACTTTTTTGTGGGACGGCTGCTGATCGACGAATTACGTCTTGCTGAGGAGCAAGACCTCGCCACCTCGTTGTGCTGGGTTGTGATGCCGGATCACTTTCACTGGTTGCTTCAACTGGGGCAGTGCGACTTGGAGAAGCTGTTGCAGCAGGTCAAGTCGCGCAGCGCCAAGGCAATCAATCAGCGCTTGCAACGCAGCGGTAAGGTCTGGCAGTCCGGCTACCATGACCGGGCTTTACGCCGGGAGGATGATGTACGTGACATCGCTCGTTATATCATCGCCAACCCGCTGCGGAGCGGCCTGGTAACGCAACTGGCCAATTATCCCTTGTGGGACGCCGTATTTCTGTAGGAGCGAGCTCTGCTCGCGAACATCGGCGAGTCTAAGAAGCTTTGCGAGCAGAGAACTAGGCGTCCCCCTCGCTCCTACCCTCCGTCTACATGTGAGGTCGCGAGCTACGGCTTGTCTGCCGCCTTCCACAGCACCTCGGCTATGCCCTGGCGCTTGGCGATCAGGCGGGCGGCGACGAACAGCAGGTCGGAGAGGCGATTGACGTAGGCCAGGCCCTCACCACGTAGCGGCTCGACGGCATTGAGGTGTTGGCAGCGGCGCTCACTGCTACGCGCGAGACTGCGGCACACGTGGGCCTGGGCGATCAGCCTGGAGCCGCCAGGCAGGATGAAGTTTTCCAGTGGCCCGACCTCTTCGTTCCAGTTGTCGATGGCCGTCTCCAGGCGCTGCACTTCTACCTGCTGCAAGGCCTGGTACTCGGGCATTGCCAGTTCGCCCCCGAGATCGAACAGACGGTGCTGGCAGGGGCTCAGCACCTCGCTGATCTCCTTGAGTGCCGGCCAGGTCGTGGCGGCATCATCCAGTTCGGCAAGCAGCAGGCCGAGCTGGCTGTTGAGCGTGTCCAGTTCGCCGATGGCCTCGATACGTGGGTGATCCTTGCCGACCCGGCGGCCGTCGGCCAGCCCGGTTTCGCCTTTGTCGCCAGTGCGGGTGTAGATCTTCGAGAGGCGAAAGCCCATGTCTCAGAGTCCTGTGTGATCGGGCAGCGAGGCCAGCGGCAGGCGCAGGGTGAAACAGGTGCCCTGGCCTGGCGTCGAGTGCACTTCCATCTGCCCTTTGTGATTGTTGGTGATGATGAAGTAAGAGACCGCCAGGCCGAGTCCGGTGCCCTGGCCCACCTCCTTGGTGGTGAAGAAGGGTTCGAATATGCGTTTGCGCACCGCCTCGCTCATGCCGGTGCCGTTGTCTTCCACTTGTACTTCTGCCCAGTTGCCGGCCTGCCGAGTGCGCAGGATGATGCGGCCGGGCTCGGTATCCTCGTCGCGCTGGTGAATGGCCTGGGCGGCGTTCTTCAGCAGGTTGAGCAGCACCTGTTCCAGTTCGTTGGCGGTGCCGGCCACAGGCCCCAGCAGCGGGTCGAACTGGCGCACGATCTCCAGTTTCTTGAAGTCGAAGCTGTCGGCCAGGTCGAAGTCGTTGCCGGCGATCTCCAGGGCTTGGTCGATCAGCGCCGGCAGATCGCAGGGCGATAGCTGGCGGTCGCTGCGGCGGCTGAAGCTGAGCATGTGGCTGACGATCTTGGCGGCGCGCTGGCCGGCCTGCTGGATGCCGTCGAGCAGGCGCGGTATCTCGCGTGCCTCCATGTAGTGCTCAATGGCTTCCAGGCTGACGCCGGCCTGTTCGGCCTGTTCGACATTCTTTTCCAGACCCGGCGACAGGCGCCGGCGGATGTTCTGCACGTTATGCAGGATGGCGCCGAGCGGGTTGTTGATTTCGTGCGCCATGCCCGCCGCCAGGCCGCCGACGGAGAGCATCTTCTCCGACTGCACCATCATTTCCTCCAAGGCCAGGCGCTGGGTGATGTCGTCGATACGGATCACCACGCCTCGGCCGGCGCCGCCCACCAGTGGGTAGAAGGTCAGGGCGTAATGGTGGGGCTCTTCGTCTTTGTGCCAGGTAACGCGCTCGATCTTCTCCACGCGATGCTGCTCGGCGGTGCGTTTGAGCTGCGCGAGAAAGGGTTTGAGTGGCGGGAAGGCGAGAAATATCGGTTGGCTCAGCGCCTCTTCCAGGCGCGTACCGGACAGGGCGCTGGCTTCCTGATTCCACTGCGTGACGTAGAGCTGTTCGTCGAGAGCGATCAGCGCCGAAGGCATGGAGTCGATGATGCTGTTGAGGTAGTTCTGAAAGCCGGTGAGTTTCTTCTCGATCTTGCTGCGCACCTGCACCTCCAGCTCCAACTTGCGGTTGGAGTGGCGAGTCTCCTCGGCCAGGCTCTGCGCCTGATCGAAGGCCTGCTGGGCGTCGTCGCGGGCACGCTTGAGCTGCTGCTCACGCGCTTCCATGCGCATCAGCATGGTGTTGAACGCATCGGCCAGGCTGCCGATCTCGTCCTGATTGCCGCGATTGGCGCGCAGCGCATAGTTCTCTTCGCGGGTGACCTGGCGTGACAGTTCTTCCAGACGGCGAATGGGTTTGGTCACCAGGCGTTTGATCTGCCTGGCCACCAGCAACCACAGCAGCACGCTGAACGCCAGAATCACCAGGCTGGCGGTCAGGGTGCCGGTATAGAAGGCACCAGGCAATTCGCTGGACGCCACCAGCAGCAGGGCGCCGGGGCGACCGCTGGGGTGGGGCAGATCGACCAGCAGGTTGGTGCGAAAGGCTGTTTCGCGCCAGTTCTGCAGCTGGCTCAGTTGCTGCGGTAGCTGCAGTTTTTCGCCGCGTTGCAGTTGTGCCAGGCTGTTGCCATTGCTGTCGTAGATAATCGCTGCACGCAGGGGCGCGTAATCGTCCAGGCGTTTGAGCAGGGCCTCGGCCGAGGCGGACGAGTGCAAGGCTTCCTTGCTCAGTGTCGGGCTGGCGATAAGCCGGCCGAGGGTGTGCAGGGCCTGTGGCGCCATGCTCTGCTGGGTGATCCAGTAGGCTGCGCTGATGAAAGCCAGATTGGCCACCAGCATCACGGCGGCGAGCAACACCAGCAGTGCGGCGAGCAGTTTGCGGCCCACTGGCAGGTTTTCGAGGCGCTGACGCAGTCTCATGAGGGTATCGTTGTGACGAGTGAGGACGGCAGGTTAGCGCGGCTGTCAGGCCATTGCCTACTGCCAGTGTAGGGCGGGTGCAACCCGCCAAGCTGCGAGTGATGGGTTGCACCCGCCCTGCGTACTCAAGCGAGAGGCAAACCTCGTTCACGCAGGTGGCTCAGCAGGCGCTGCTGCAGATGCTGCAGGTGCGGCACATGTAGCTGATGACGCTGCGCCGCTGCGCAGGCGTAGCCAAGCAGATAGCTGATCTCGGTGCGACGTCCCTGTGCAACGTCCTGGTGCATGGAGGAGTAGTTCGCCGCAGTGGCGCTGATCACGCGCTGTACCTCTTGATGCAGATTCTCTGCGGCTGCGGGCTGGCCGCAGCGTTGCAGCAGCTCGTCGAGTTCGGCGCACAGGGTGGCGACTTCGGCAGGGTGCTCGGTCAGGCCACCATTGCGACAGTCGTGCAGTACGGTGAGCGGGTTGATCGCGCAGTTCAGCGCCAGCTTGCGCCACAGGCGCGTGAGGATATCCGGGCTCCACTGGTGAGCGATGCCCGCGCGCTGCAGCTCGTCCAGCCAGGTTGGTGGCTGGGGATCGCTCGGGTCACCCAGCCAGTTGTGGCCATTGCCGGCGAACACCACCTGAAAATCGGCGGGACGAAAAGCCCCTTCGGTGCTGGAGACGAACAGGCAACGTTGCTTGGGTAGGCGTTGGGCAACTTCATCCTGGCTGCCCAGGCCATTTTGTAACAGCAGCAGCTCGGCGCCCGGGGCAAGACGTCCGGCGATGGTCGCTACCGCGCTTTGCGCGTCGTAGGCCTTGCAGGCCAGCAGCAGGCGATGGATGGGCGTGTCCGCTTGTGGCAATTCTGCAGGAATGGCGTACTGCATGGGCTGGCCCGCTTCGACCAACGTCAGGCCGCCGGCCTGGCGATAGGCTTCGAGGCGTTGCCGGTTGCGCAGGATCAGCCTGACTGGCAGGCCGGCACGGGCCAGGCGTGCTGCCCAGAGGCTGCCGAGACTGCCAGCGCCGAGGATGTGCCAGGTCACGGCAGAGGCAGGCGCATGGCTGCCACCCGGCCGCTGGCGTAAGACTCTGGCAGCAGATTTTGCGCGTGCTGAATCAGTTGTTCGGGATCGGTGGGCAGCGCCTTGGTGTCCAGACCGACCAGGCTGATGCCGGCTTTCAGCGTAATGAACCCTTCGCTGGTCTTGAACGCTTTGTAGTTGAGGCCTTCGTACAGGCGCTTGAAGCTGCTCGGCGAGCACTCGTGTAGGTCGTCGAGCAGGGTGATCAGGCCGAAGTGGTTGTCGTCCAGGCGTGTCAATACGTCCAGTGGCCTGACAAGCTGCTGCAGGCGCCGTGCGACGCCATGCAGCAGCTCGTTGAAGAAGCGGTCACCGTACTGGTGGCGCAGCTGACCGGCGTCCTGCAGGCCGATCAGCAGGTAGCACACGGCGCCGCCGCGCGACTCGATCTGGCGCAGGCTGTCGGTGAGCTTCTGGCGCAGATAGCGCGGGTTGCCCAGGCCGGTGAGCGGATCGACCAGATTGCGCCGCTCCAGGCTGGCGATGTTCTGCGTGAGCATGCGGTTCTCGTGCAGCAGGCGCTGCAGGGTGTTGCACAGGCGATCCGCGGCGTACACGCGTGGCACCAGTTGTTCGTTCATAGCCGCCTTGCTGATGAAGTCATCGACGCCACGGTCGAAGGCTTCGCCCAGGACGTTTTCGCCTTCCTTGCCGGTCAGCAGGATGATGTAGGTGTAGTGGTCGGCGGTCTCGTCCAGTTGGCGCACCCGCGCGGTCAGCTCCAGGCCGTCGATCTCGGGCATCAGCCAGTCGGCCAGAAGCACGCTGGCGGGACGCTGTTCGAGCAACTGCAGCGCTTCGCTGGCGCTGCTGGCGAAACGCACGTCCTGATAGCCGGCCTGGCTCAGTGCTCGACCGATCATGGCGCTGGAGAACTTGGCGTCGTCCACCACCAGGATGCTGAGATGGGGGTTGGGCATGGTACTGGCTCGCAGACAGAGAGGAAGGACGCCAAACGGCGCGTATCAGTCTGGATATAATGGGCCCGCCATAGTTATCGTCAAGTCAGGCGCGTTCACTCCGTGAAGAGGATCGCGCCGTCCATCAGGAGCCCACTCATGCCTTCGTTCGACATCGTGTCTGAACTGGACAAACACGAACTGACCAATGCGGTCGACAATGCCATCAAGGAGCTCGACCGCCGTTTCGACCTGCGTGGCAAATGCAGTATCGAGAGTAAGGACAAGGCGCTGACCTTGACCGCCGAAGCCGAGTTCATGCTCGAGCAGATGCTCGACATCGTGCGCAGCAGCCTGATCAAGCGCAAGATCGACTGCCAGTGCCTGGAAACCAAGGAACCCTACGCTTCGGGCAAGGTGATGAAGCAGGAAGTCACCTTCCGCGAAGGTATCGACAAGGAGCTGGCGAAGAAGATCGTCGCCCACATCAAGGACGCCAAGCTCAAGGTGCAGGCCGCCATCCAGGGCGAGCAGGTGCGTGTCACCGGCAAGAAGCGCGATGACCTGCAGGAAGCCATCGCCCTGTTGCGTGGTCATGAGTTCGGCATGCCGCTGCAGTACAACAACTTCCGCGATTGAACCTTTGTGATGCTGAGGCGTCGCAGGCTAGGTTGATAGCATTCTGACCGCCATGGCATGCCATGGCGGTTTCGTTTCATGTATGGGAAACAGGAGCACCCTATGGAGATGAGCATCGACGAACTGGTGAAAATGTCCGAGGCTTGGATGCCGATGGTGTTGGAGTACAGCGGCAAGCTGACTTTGGCAGTGATCACCCTGCTGATCGGTTGGTGGCTGATCAGCCGGCTGACGTCGAGCATCGGGCGCATGCTGGCAGCGCGCAAGGTGGACCGTGCGTTGAGCAGCTTCATCGGCAGCCTGGTCAGCATTGTGCTGCGTATTCTGCTGCTGATCAGCGTGGCCTCGATGATCGGTGTGGAGACCACTTCATTCATCGCCATGATCGGTGCCGCGGGTCTGGCCATCGGCTTGGCTTTGCAGGGCAGCCTGGCCAACTTTGCCGGCGGCGTGCTGATCATGCTGTTCCGCCCGTTCCGTGCCGGTGACTGGATCGAGGCACAAGGTGTTTCAGGCAGCGTCGACAGTATCCAGATCTTCCATACCACGCTGAAGACCGGCGATAACAAGGTCGTCATCGTGCCCAACGGCAGCCTGTCCAACGGCCACATCACCAACTACTCGCGCGAGCCGCGTCGGCGTGCCGACATCAATATCGGTATCGATTACTCCAGCGATATCAAAAAAGCGCGCGAGGTGCTGCTGGAGATTGCCCAGGACCCGCGCGTGCATGTCGAGCCGGCGCCGGTGGTATTCGTCACTGGGCTGGGTGACAGTGCGGTGAACCTGTCGCTGCGCGTGTGGGTGGCCACTGGCGACTTCTGGCCGGTGACCTTCGCCTTTACCGAGCAGGCCAAGGAGCGTCTGACCGAGGCGGGTATCGGCATTCCGTTCCCACAGCGGGTGGTGCATCTGGCCAAGGCCGAGTAAGGCGCGATGCAATGAAAAAGCCCCGGTCGATCCGGGGCTTTTTTCTGCCTGGTGTCAGGCTTGCTCGACAGCAGGCGGTGTCGTCTCAGGCCGCGCTTGGCGTTTATCGCGACGCCACTGGATAACGATGAGCAGCAGTGTCGGTATACCCATCAGCGCCGTGGCAAGGAAGAAGTGAGCGTAGCCGAGGCTTTCCACCATCACGCCGGAATAGCCGCCGATCAGACGCGGCAGCAACAGCATGATGGAGCTGAGCAGGGCGTACTGGGTGGCGGAGAACTTCAGGTTGGTCAGACTCGACAGATAGGCCACGAACGCCGAGGTAGCCAGGCCTGCGCTGAAATTGTCGCAGCTGATGGTGACGATCAGCATGTTCAGGTGCGGGCCCATGCCTACCAGCAGCATGAACATCAGGTTGGTGGCCGCCGAGGCGGCCGCGCCGATCAAGAGAATCGGCATGATGCCGAAACGCACGATGAGCAGGCCGCCGGCCCCGGCGCCGAGCAGGGTCATCACCAGGCCGAAAATCTTGCTGACACTGGCGATCTGCTCCTTGGTGAAGCCCTGGTCGATATAGAAGACGTTGGCCATCACCCCCATTACGGTGTCGGACAGGCGATAGGTGGCAATCAGGCTCAGCAAGAGCAGCGCCTGCCAGCGATAGCGCACGATGAAGTCGTTGATCGGCGTCAGCACCGGGGCCATGCCGCCCCAGAACAGGCTGGAAATCGACAGGCTGGTGAGCAGCGTGTAGAGCAGGGCGCGGAGGAAGGCGCGGTCTTGGTAGAGCAGTTCCTGCAGGCTCATCTGGCCCTGCAAGACCAGGTGCAGATCGCTTTCGTAGAACTGGGTGATCATCGCCGGAACGGCAATCAGCAGGATGATCAGCAGCAGCACGGACAGCAGCTGATGGAAGAATCCATACCTTGCCGCTGCCGTTTTCAGCACCGGCGCCAGCCCACCCCAGAACAGCCCGGAGGCGCACACGCAGGCCAGGGTGCTGTAGAGCAGCGCACGCAGGAAGGCGCGGTCGTTGTAGAGCAGCTCCTGCATGCTGACGTCGCCGAGCAGCATCGGCACCAGATCACTCTGGTAGAACTGGATGAACATGGTCGGCACGGCGATGATCAGCACGATGACCGCGCTGATCGCCAGCAACTGGTGGAAAAATCCGTGCTTGGGCGGCGCGACATGAATGTGCGGCGGTGCTGGCGGCTCGCGCATCCAGATGGAGGTGAGCAGGCCGGGCAGCATCAGCAGGGCGAAGACCATGTAGGTGCCGGTCCAGGCACTGAACTGGTAGTCCTTGGCGGTCGAGCCGAAGCCTTCGGCGAAATACAGCGCGCCGGCGGTGGCCAGCAGCGCGGCCACCCGATAGCCGGTCATGTAGGCGGCAGCCAGCGCAGCCTGATGTTCGTCGCCGAGGATTTCCAGACGGTAGGCATCGACGGCGATGTCCTGGGTGGCCGAGGCGAAGGCCACCAGCACGGCCAGGGCGATCAGCGTCGACAGGTGCGTTTGCGGGTCGTAATGCGCCATTCCGATCAGGCCGATGGCGACCAGGCCTTGCGACAGCACCAGCCAGGAGCGGCGCCGGCCAAGTTTGCCCAGTAGCGGCAGGCGCCACTGGTCGAGCATTGGCGCCCACACCCATTTGAAGGCGTAGGCCAGGCCGATGAGGCTGGCGAAACCGATTGTCTCGCGTGCTACTCCGGCTTCGCGCAGCCATACCGAAAGGGTCGAGAACACCAGCATGTAGGGCAGGCCGGCGGCGAAACCCAGAAGCAGCAGAGCCAGTGTGGCGGGGTTGGCGTAGGTGGCGAGGGCTTCTCGCCAGGATTTGCGTGGCATCAGGCTCGAATCTGGGCAGGGGTGGTTCGTAGGGCGCACTCTAACTGCTGTGCTCCATCGGGCGCCAGCCGTGACGACGCATATCCACACGTTCGTTCAGGATGTTGATGCCCTCCGCGCGCAGACGTGCCCGTTGTTCGTTACCAGAGGGGCTGCCGGCAGCCAGACTGAGGCGTCCGCCAGCGGCGATCACACGATGCCAGGGGAGTGTGGTGCCGTCGGGCAATTGGCTCAGCGTGCGGCCGACCCAGCGTGCGGCGCGGCCAAGGCCGGCGAGCTGTGCCAGTTCACCATAGCTGACGACCTTGCCCTCAGGCACTTGTGCCAGTACCAGATACAGCGCCTCGCGACGCGCTTCCACGCTTGCCGGTGGTGGTGCCGGCCATGCAGACTCTGGCGGTTTCGTCTTGCCCATAGGGTTCGTCCTTCATCATGCGCGTACTACTCGCCTTGTTCCTTTCTACCCTGGCAGCCCCGATCTGGGCCGATACCGTCTGGCTGAACAACGGTGACCGCCTCAGCGGTGAGATTATCCTGCTCGATGGCGGCAAGCTGGCGCTCAAGACCAAATACGCCGGCCAGGTGCTGATCGACTGGAAGGATATCGATACCCTCAGCTCGGACAAACCCCTGCTGGTGCGCCGCAGCGGTTTCGACAACGAACGCAGCGAAAGGTTGGCAGCAGCCGGGGCGGGCATGGTCCGAGTGCAGGGGGAGCGCGAGTACACCCTGCCGCTGGCGCAGATCAAACGGCTGATTCCGCCGCGGGCAGTGCTGGAAGACCGCCTCTGGGAGGGCAACCTCGACGCCAAGCTGGATATGAAGCGCAACCAGAACGATGTCGATGAATGGAAGCTCAAGGGCAATACCCGTGTCGAGCACGGGCGCTGGCGCCATGTGCTCAGTGGCGAGCTGGAGCGTGAAACCAAGAACGACAGAAAGGTCGAGGACAACTGGAAACTGGAGTACGACCTCGATCGCTTTTTCACCGAGCACTGGTTCTGGCGGGTGGGCGTGGAGCAGGCCGAGGACGAATTCGAGACTGTCGATCGCCAGCGCATCGTCGGTACCGGCCCCGGTTATCGCTTCTGGGATGACGAACTGGGGCGTTTCGACCTGATCGGCCAGTTCAATCGCGTGCGTCTGGAGTCGGATGTTGCCGATCTGGCGTTCAATACCACTTCGCTGGAGCTGGATTACAAGCGCCTGCTGTGGGGTACGCGGCTGGAGTTCTATGCCAATGCCCAGTTGCAGATCCCGCATATCGAAGAAATCGACTACGTGCTCGATAGCGAATTCGGCCTGCGCTACCGCCTCAACCAGTGGGCGCGCTTATCGCTTTTGTACGAGCTGGATCAGTTGCGTGCCCCAGGGCAGACGGTTTCGGATCGGCATTATCTGATCGGTATCGGCGTGGGGTGGTGATGCCGTCGGGCGGCGCGCTGCCCAACGGCACGCCGCCCGACGGAAAAAGCTGAACTCTGCGTATTCGGCCCGGTCAGCTGTTGCTCTGGCGCCGGGGTTGCGGATAATGCCCGGCTTTCGCCCACCAACGCCATTACCCAACTTATGTCGCGCTCTAAATCGCTGTCCCTGCTAGGCCTGAGCATCGCTCTGTGCAGTTCCGCCACCTTCGCCGATACCGTCTGGTTGAAGAACGGTGACCGTCTCTCTGGCACCATCCGCTTCTTCGACGGCAGCAAACTGTTGTTGGAAACCGACTACGGCGGCTCCATCCCGCTGGACTGGAAGAAAATCGCTACCCTGGAAAGTGACCACGAGCTGCTGGTCAAGCTCGGGCCGGTAGATGGCGAGCGTGCCAAGTCGCTGCTGGCGGCTGAGCCGGGCAAGGTCACGCTGGCCAATGGCGATTCGCCGAAGACCATCGAGCTGGCGCAGATCGAGCAGATCATGAAGCCCAAGCCGCTGGTGGAGGATTTTACCTGGAAGGGCAATGTCGACCTCGGTCTGGACTACAAGCGCGGTGAGCGCGACTCCGACGACTACGATGTCGGCATCAAGACCCAGGCCCGTCATGGCCTGTGGCGGCATAACGCGCTGGCCGATTACAACCGCGAGCTGAAAAACGACGTCGTCAGTACCGATAACTGGAGCGCCGAATATGCCCTTGACCGTTTCCTCACGGAGAAATGGTTCTGGCAGGGGCGCTTCGAGTACAAGCGCGACCGTATCGAAGAGGTGGAGCGTCAGCGCACCCTGGGTACCGGTCCGGGTTACCAGTTCTGGGATGACGAGCTGGGGTCGTTCTCCCTCGCCACCCTGGCCAACCGCAGTGATTACCGCTACAGCAATGGCGAGCAGGACCGCTTCTATGCGATGAGCGTGAAGTGGGACTACAACCGCTATCTGATCGGCAAGACCGTCGAGCTGTTCACTGTCGGTGAGGTCGGTCGTCCGCTCAGTGGCGCGGCGGACTACAGCCTCGATGCGGAAGTCGGCCTGCGTTACAAGGTGACCGACTGGGCGTCGCTGAACATGAAGGCCGAGAAAGATATCGTCAGCGGTGCCGAGGGCGATCTGAACGAAACTCGCTACACCCTGGGGTTCGGCGTCGGCTGGTAAGCCGGTGCCAACAAAAAGCCCGCGATCGTCGCGGGCTTTTTGTTGGGCGGCGTAATCAGGCTTCTTCTGCGTCCCGCTTGCGCCAGCCGGCGCCGCCTGGCAGTACCAGGTTGAGCAGCAGGGCGCTGATGGCGCACAGGGAAATACCCGACAGGGCAAATTCCTTGCCGCCAATCACCATGCCGCCGATACCGAACACCAGGGTCACCGAGACGATGATCAGGTTGCGCGCTTCGGACAGGTCGACCTGGTGACGAATCAGTGTGTTGAGGCCGACCACGGCGATGGAGCCGAACAGCAGGCAGAGAATGCCGCCCATCACCGGCACCGGGATGCTCTGCAGGGCCACGCCGAACTTGCCGATAAAGGCCAGGGCAATGGCGAATACCGCCGCCCAGGTCATGATCTTCGGGTTGTAGCTCTTGGTCAGCATCACCGCGCCGGTCACTTCGGCGTAGGTGGTGTTGGGCGGGCCACCGAACAGGCCGGCTGCCGAGGTGGCCAGACCGTCACCCAGCAGGGTGCGGTGCAGGCCCGGCTGTTTGACGAAGTTCTTGCCGGTGACGTTGCCGATCGCCACCACGCCGCCGATGTGCTCGATGGCGGGCGCCAGGGCGACCGGCACCATGTACAGAATGGCGCCCCAGTGCAGCTCGGGGGCGATGAAGTTGGGCATGGCGATCCAGGCCGCCTGGCTGACGGCGCTGGTGTCGATCACACCGAGTACGGCGGCGATGGCGCAGCCAACGGCGATACCGGCAAGAATCGGCACCAGGCGGAAGAGCCCGCGTCCCAGCACGGCCACCAGCAAAGTGGTGATCAGCGCCGGCATCGAAATCATCATCGCCGTGCTGTACGGCACCAGTTCGACGCTGCCGTCACCAGCCTTGCCCATGGCCATGTTCACCGCGACCGGTGACAGCGCCAGGCCGATGGAGATGATCACCGGGGCGATCACCACCGGTGGCAGCAGGCGGTCGATGAAGCTCGGGCCGCGCAGCTTCACCAGCGCCGAGAGCAGGATGTAGACCAGACCGGCGGCGATCACGCCGCCCATCACTGCCGGCAGGCCGAACTCGCCCTTGGCTGCCAGAATCGGCGCGATGAAGGCGAAGCTGGAGGCCAGAAACACCGGCACCTGGCGTTTGGTCACCAGTTGGAACAGCAGGGTGCCGATACCGGCGGTGAACAGCGCGACGTTGGGGTCCATGCCGGTGATCAGCGGCATCAGCACCAGAGCGCCGAAGGCCACGAACAGCATCTGCGCGCCGGAAATGCCCTGGCGCCAGAGCGGATCGTTGAATTCCGTCTGCGACATGTCAGGCGTCCTTCTGCTTGGTGCCGAAGATCTTGTCACCGGCATCGCCCAGGCCCGGGATGATGTAACCATGCTCGTTCAGACGCTGATCGACGGAGGCGGTGAAGATGGTCACGTCCGGGTGAGCCTGCTCGACCGCCTGAATGCCCTCGGGGGCAGCAACCAGGACCATGGCGCGGATGTCCTTGCAGCCGGCTTTCTTCAGCAGGTCGATGGTGGCGACCATCGAACCGCCGGTGGCGAGCATCGGGTCGATGATCAGCGCCAGGCGCGAGTCGATTTCCGGCGCCAGTTTTTCAAGATAGGTGTGCGCTTCCAGGGTTTCCTCGTTGCGCGCCACGCCCACGGCGCTGACCTTGGCGCCCGGGATCAGGCTGAGCACGCCGTCGAGCATGCCGATGCCGGCACGCAGGATGGGCACTACGGTGATCTTCTTGCCGGCGATCTTCTCCACCTGAACGGTGCCCGCCCAGCCTTCGATGTCGTAGGCTTCCAGAGGCAAGTCGTTGGTGGCCTCATAAGTCAGCAGGGCGCCCACTTCCTGGGCCAGCTCACGGAAATTCTTGGTGCTGATATCGGCGCGGCGCATCAGGCCGATCTTGTGACGGATCAGCGGGTGGCGAATCTCGCGAGTGGGCATGGGCTGGGATCTCCAACGGGGCTCTGGGAAAAATCGCGTTAGATTAAAGCATTGCTCATGCCAAGTGGTGGGTGACTGATGAGTCACGCCGCCCCGCGCCGTGCATCGGCTACGCTGGTCAGTCGATACTTGGCAAGCGTTGCCAGGGTCTGTACCTTTGCCCGCTTTTATTTGACGGTTCGATCAGCTTTCAGGCTGTTCGCCGCCATTCATCAGTCCGATCAAGAGAGAGTCCCATCATGTCCGCCGATCTCGCGCACATTCGCCAAATCATGGCGGAAGCCGACTGCCTGTTCACCGAAGCTGAGGTGGAAGCGGCCATCGACAAGGTCGCCAGCCAGATCAACACCGAGCTGGCTGAGCGCAACCCGGTGGTGTTCTGCGTGATGAATGGCGGCCTGATCTTCTCCGGCAAGCTGCTGACCAAACTGAATTTCCCGTTGGAAGCGTCTTACCTGCACGCCACCCGTTATCGCAACGAAACCAGCGGTGGCGAGCTGTTCTGGAAGGCCAAGCCGGAAGTGTCGTTCATCGACCGCGACGTGCTGATCATCGACGACATCCTCGACGAAGGGCATACCCTCGGCGCGATCATCGATTTCTGCCGCCATGCCGGCGCGCGTGCCGTGCACACGGCGGTGCTGATCGACAAGGAGCACGAGCGCAAGGCGCGTCCGGACCTGAAGGCCAATTACGTGGGCCTGCAGTGCATCGACCGCTACATCTTCGGCTACGGCATGGACTACAAGGGCTACTGGCGCAACGCCGCCGGCATCTACGCGGTCAAGGGGCTGTAAGCCTGATACCAGGTTCACACACCTGCTTTCCGTAGGAGCCCCGCCCCGGGGCGAAGCTGTTGATGTCAGTGTCGCCCAGCTTCGCGGCGGGGCGCCGCTCCTACAGATCGCCGTCGGGCGCGAAGGCCGGATGAAATCCGGTCACAGCTTCGGGGTCTCTCCCAACCAGCGCAATGCCTTTTCCCGCGCGTGCGGCAGATCCCGCGCATAAGCCAGTTCGCCCTCGCGGCTGCGCACGCCGGCGCGCCGTAGTTGCAGGCGTACCTGCGCGGTGGGGCCGCTGAGGATCAGCGCCACACCCTGCTGGCGATAGTCGCGCAGCACATTGTCCAGCGCGGCGATGGCGGTCATGTCCAGCAGCGGTACGGCGCTGATATCGACGATCACCACGCGCACCCCTGGGGTGAAGCGGCGCAGCACGCTCAGCGCCTTTTCTGCCGCGCCGAAGAACAGCGGGCCGCGAATGGCGTAAGCCAGCACGTGCTCGGGCAAATCCAGCAGGGCCTGACGTTGCTGCCGGCTCAGCGCAGCGGTATCGGTCAGCTCGCTCATGCGTTTGATGAACAGTCCGGCTGCCAGCAGCAGGCCAACGCCCACGGCCAGCACCATGTCGAACAGCACCGTCAGCACCAGGCAGGTCAGCAGCACCAGCACATCGCCGCGTGGGGCGATACGCAGGGTGTGGGCAACATGGTGTGGTTCGCTCATGTTCCACGCCACCATCAGCAGCAGCGCGGCCAGAGCCGCCATCGGCAGGTAGCTGAACAGCGGCGCGAGCAGCAGAATCGCTGCCAGCACCACGCCGGCGTGAACCAGTGCCGCCATCGGCGAAAAGGCCCCGGCCCGCACGTTGGCTGCCGTGCGGGCGATGGCGGCGGTGGCGGTGATGCCGCCAAAGAACGGCGCGGCCAGATTACCCAGGCCCTGACCGATCAATTCGGCGTTGGGATCATGCTTGCTGCCGGTCATGCCGTCGGCCACCACTGCGCACAGCAGCGACTCGATGGCGCCGAGCATGGCGATGGCAAATGCCGGGGCGAGCAGTTGGCGAATCAGCTCGAACGACAATACCAGCGGCTGGCCGTCAGGACCTGGCAGGTTCCAGGGCAGCGCCAGGCTCGGCAGGAAGGGCGGGATACCGGGGTATTCAATGCCATCGAGTTGATAGCTGAAGCGCTCGCCCAGTGTCGCCACGGGCAGTCCCAGGCGTTCCAGAGCCAGTGCCAGCAATGCGCCGACCGCCAGGGCTACCAGATGTGCGGGAATTTTCGGCGCCAGGCGTGGCCAGATCAGCAGCGTCGCCAGGCACACCGCGCCAACCAGGGTATCGCCGGGCTGCAGGCTGGGCAGGGCGCGCAGCAGAAGATTCACCTGCTCCAACAAATGCTGCGGCGCGCCGGCCAGATGCAGGCCGAACAGATCCTTGATCTGCAGGACGGCGATGACGATACCGATACCGGCAGTGAAGCCCAGGGTCACCGGGTAGGGCACGAATTCGATCAGGCGTCCGGCGCGCAGCAGGCCCAGGCTGATCAGGATCAGCCCGGCCATCAGCGTGCACAGCAGCAAGCCACCGAGGCCGTACTGCTGGGTGATCGGCAGCAGAATCACCACGAAGGCAGCGGTGGGGCCGGAAATATTGAAGCGCGAGCCGCCGCACAGGGCGATCAGCGGTGCGGCGATTAGCACGGTGTAGAGCCCATGCTGCGGCGCCACACCCACGGCGATGGCCAGCGCCATGGCCAGCGGAATGGCGATGATGCCCACCGTCAGGCCGGCGCTCAGGTCGCCGCGCAGGGCCTTCCACGAGTAACCGGCGCGCAGGGTCTGGCGCCAGGCGGCGAACAGCGGTAACGATGGGCGTGACATGCTGGCTCCTAATGGCTTGGCGCATTATAGAAGTCAGTTCTCCGGGCGCGGCATGACCTAGGTCGGCTGTCGTGTCGATTGTTCGCGTGTTAGCCTGCTTGGCTACGCGTTGAGCCGCGCGCGGCGCGGCGGTACACTGCCGGCCCTCTGTAATGCTGGCGGGAGCGGGCGATGCGTAAAGACAAGAAGCAGGTGATTGGCGAAGAAATCAGCGATGACTCGATCAAGCTGTTCCTTGCGGTGGAGCCGGCGGACGCCACACCGCCTTCGCTGCACAAGCTGGTCAAGGCTTATCGCGGTCTGCGTATCGATGATTTCGAGCGCTTTGTGGGTTTCTTCGTTGCTGCAGGCTACGACCTCTCGGCCACCGATGCGCAGGGCAATGATTTCATCGCGCTGATTCAGGATCAGCGTAATGCCGGGCCCTACATCGAAGTGATCAAGGCTGCTCGCGGCTGATTCTGGTAGGCATAGGCAAAAATGCCCGCGCTCCGTTGAGGAGGCGGGCATTTTTTATGGCCTGCCATCCATGGCGGCCACCCTGCGGGCCGTCGCTGCGCGACGTTAAAAATGGCTCCCGGCCATTTTTTATTTCACCATGACTCCAGCCCGGTACTGCGCTGGACTACGCCAAGGCTTGATACAGCAGGTTTATCAATGACTTAGGCGAGTTCATCATATGCCGGTGCTTTCCGAAACTTGACCTGACTTTCCCTCTACTGGCCCCTAGAAGGCTCCTGGGAACCGGGTCTTTCCAAGGAGTCATCATGGCAAAAATCAAACTCACCAAGTCCGCTGTCGATGCGGCACACCCCCAGGCGCAGGCCGTCGAACTCCGGGATACGTTGGTTCCCGGCTTCTTGTGCAAGATTACCCCGTCGGGCCGCAAGGTGTTCATGCTCCAGTACCGGACGAACGCTGGCGAGCGCCGCAAGCCCGCCTTGGGTCAGTACGGGGAACTGACCGTCGAACAGGCCCGTTCGCTCGCGCAAGAATGGCTGGCCCAGGTACGCCGGGGTGGTGATCCCGGCGCAGCCAAGACGGAAGCACGCAAAGCGCCCACCGTCGAAGAGTTGTGCAAGAAGTTCATGGAGGACCACTCCAAGAAGCGCAACAAGCCCAGCACCCGAGTCGGCTATCAAGGTGTCATCGACCGCTGCATCATCCCGTTGTTGGGCCGCAAGAAGGTCCACGACGTGAAGCGGCCTGACATTGCCGGACTGATGGAAAAGCTTTCCTACAAGCAGACCGAGGCGAACAAGGCGTTCAGCATCCTGCGCAAGATGTTCAATTTGGCTGAGGTGTGGGGCTATCGGCCTGACGGCACCAATCCCTGCCGCCATGTCCCAATGTTCCCTGCCGGCAAGTCCACCCACCTTATCAGCGACGAGGACATGGGAAAACTTTTCCGGCAGCTCGACAAGATCGAGGCCGAGGGGCTGGAGAACTACGTCATCCCGTTGGCGATCCGCCTGCAATTCGAGTTTGCCGGCCGCCGTGGCGAAATCGTCTCGCTCGAATGGGAATGGATCGATCTGGAAAACCGCCGCGTCGTCTGGCCTGACAGCAAGACCGGCGGTATGTCCAAGCCCATCAGCGAGGAAGCCTACCGGCTGCTTTCGACGGCGCCGAGGCAGGAAGGCAATCCTTACGTCCTGCCGTCGCCGCGCCATCCAGGGCAACACCTGACCACGGGCGAGTATTACGGCGGCTGGAGCCGTGCGCTCAAAGCGGCGGGGGCAACGCATGTGGGGACGCACGGCATCCGCCACCGCTCGGCGACCGACATTGCCAATTCGGGTATCCCGGTCAAGGTCGGCATGGCCCTGACGGCGCACAAGACCGTGGTGATGTTCATGCGCTACGTCCACACCGAGGACAAGCCCGTGCGGGAAGCCGCCGAACTGGTGGCGAATCGACGCAAGTCGGTCGTCAGCATGCATCAAGAACCGAAAGAGGTGACCGCATGATCAGAGGCCAGCAATCCACCTTGCCGCCCCAATTGTCGTATCACCGCTACGACAATTGGCTCAGTGGCCATCACCGCCTGCGTATCGTACTAAGCACTGGAAAAGTGTGCCCGTTTCGGGTATAGTTTGAAGGTCAAGATGACGCGCATCCTCAAACGAAAGGATTTTGCGCGGTGGCAGGCGGGCGAAAAGCTGTCCGATGCCGCCTTGTGCAAAGCGGTTCAGGAGATGGAAAGCGGTCTGATTGACGCGGACTTGGGCGGCTTCCTTTACAAGAAACGGGTTGCCCGCCCTGGTGGTGGCAAGAGTGGCGGCTACCGCACGTTATTGTCGGCCCGGATCGGCAGCCGCTATGTGTTCCTGCATGGGTTCCCCAAGAGCGACAAGGCGAACATTACGCAGGACGAGAAGAAGGCACTGCAATTCGCCGGCAAGGTGTTCCTGGAACTGTCCGCCGAAGCATTGTCGAAGGCGTTGCAGTCAGGCGTGTTATTGGAGGTGCATTGTGAGCAAGATCATTGAATCCCTGCGTGGCGATCTGGCCGCGCTCCACGAAGCGGGAGCGATCGGCAAGGTAACGATGCGCGAGTTCGACGCAATCTGCCCGCCGCCGGTGCGGGAGTTCAGTGCTTTCGATATCAAGCGGCTGCGTGAAGCCTTGAAGTTTAGCCAGCCGGTGTTCGCTCTTCATCTACACACGTCGGCCTCGACCGTGCGCAAGTGGGAACAAGGCGAAACCCATCCCACGGGGCCAGCGCTCAAACTGCTCAACGTCATCGCCGACAAGGGCCTGCAGGCCATCATCTGATGCCTGACGAGGGAGACAGGCATTGGCGACGCGAATTACCCCTTTCAACTCACAGCATCTTGAAGCCGCCTGCCGCGTGCTCGCCGATACCGAACGCGGTCTGAGCGGTACACAGATCGAGCGGCTGCTGCAGGAAATCGAGGTTGCCGACACGTCGCCCGGCATGACAAAGTGGAAGCGGTTGTTCAATGCGCTGGCCGGTGCGCAGAACCACCACCAGATCGGCAACCATCTCATCATGTTCATCAACCGCGCGATGAACCCGGTGAACTACGCCCGCGATCCCGCGACGTTCGCTTGGCGGCGCGACGAACTCAATGTCGTCCTTGCCTTCTCCGGTTTCTACGTGCGCGATGACGGCAAGGTTGCTCACGCCGATAAGGCCACGACGCTTGATGCCGCCCGCGCCCGCGCGGGACGACTCAAGGCCGCACTGGAAAGCCGCGTCGTCCATGCGGAAGTGCTGAACTACTGCCGCGCCGAGTTGCTGGAGGAAAACTACTTCCATGCCGTGTTCGAGGCAACGAAAGGTGTTGCGGAGCGGATTCGCCTGCTGTCGGGCCTGAACGGCGACGGCGCGGACTTGGTGAACAAGGCATTCGCAGGCCAGCAACCCGTTCTCGCCTTGGGACCGCTCACCACCGAGTCCGAAAAGAGCGAGCAGAAAGGCTTTGCCAACCTGCTGATCGGCTTATTTGGCGCCGTGCGCAATCCGCTGGCCCATGCGCCCAAGACGAATTGGCCCATGTCCGAACAGGACGCACTGGACATCCTGACGCTGGTATCGCTGATTCACCGCAAGCTGGATGGCACCACGAAATTAGCGGCCGTATCGCCGTAAGTGAGAGACAGGAATGGACGAGGCGATCGTTGTCTTCTCTCGAAAAGGGATTTTCCAGACCACGATTGCCGCGCGCGACGTTCGCAGCCGGGAACATGCGCGCAAGCTGTGGCCCTTGGTGTCTCCAGGCGCAGAGCGCCAGATGGTGACATGGGTCAGCCCCTCCTTTGAAAGCGGGAAGCTGCGTCGGCGATCCCATTTCCGCGTACTTCCTGCCCAGCACACCTTTAACCCCAAAGCGCACTTCGACGATGAAGAAGCCAGCCGATGGCGCGCCGTGCAGGAAAGTCCTGAACACCGGCGGGCGAAAGAACTTGTCGCGGCCGAACTCTCACGACGTTTGAATGCCGGGCTTGCGATGCCGTGGGCGTTCAAGGATATGGATGCGTCGGACTATCCGCTGGAAGGCAACTTGTTGCTCGGCGCCGACCAGGTGGCAACCGAGCATCCCCTGGAGACGCCATTCGGCAGCAAATTCCGGCTCGACGTTGCCGTGCTCGGCCCCCCGGTCCAGGCTGAACCGATGGTGCTGGGCGGCGTTGAAATCGAACTCGGCCACGCCTTCGACGGGCGCAAGGCTCTTATCGGGAAGTCGCTCGGATTCCCGCTCATCTCCATCGACATCACCGAGATGACGCTGGACGAACTCACGCCCGAGTGGGCACGGCAGGTATTGACTGCGACCACGCGGAGCCACGAGCAAGGACGCCGGCAGACCTACATCTATCTCCACGACCTGCTGTACCCCCTCTACGCGCAATTGCCGGCGTTTCTGGACGACGAGCAGCGCCATCAGTTCCTTGTGTTTGCCGACGATGAGACCCTGAACAAGTTGGTGCGCTGGATGAACCTGCTCGCCGAAAAGCTGGAGTACCCGAAGGGTACGGTCGCCGTTGCCTTGGTCAATGGCAAGAACGAACAGTCGCGCAAGATGCTGGAACGCGCGGGACAAGTCGTTGGCCCCGACTGGAGCGAGTTCAACGGCCAGCGATGCCTACGACTGACCCTGCCGCGTCCCAAAGGCCCGGCGGATCTCCAGGCCCATCGCTTCCACATGACGATGGCGCGCATCCTGCTGTCGCACACTGATTCGCTCGTTGGCTACAAGTATTGCAACGGCGTAGACAACCACCACCCTGAAGAAGACGTGTGGGTTGCGCATCGCTGGATCGCCGACTTGAAAACCCATACCCAGCATCGCGTCTTGCCGAAGCGGCTGGCTGAACCGATCAACAGATTGATCGCGGTGGTTTCGGACCTGCATCGCAATCACGCGGCTGCCAGCCAAGAGGCGTGACCATCCCCCGTCGGAAGTCAGCCGATAGGCAAGCATTCCTGCGGAGTTACGCGCCTATTTGCAAAGAGCATTGAATCTCAGTCCGTAGTCGGTTTTGAGGCTCTTTTCCGCGGGGCCGAAGAAGGCAAAGACGGCAAGCACTCAAACAAGCGTTCTGCATAGACGAACCCCATCCGTCTGACCGCGCCCTGATCGAAATACAGCAGCCAAGCGGCAAGTAATGCCAGCGAAATGAGCAGTGTCAAGCCTGCGGCAAGCCCCGGATCGGCAAGGTGCTCTAGGTTAAAATGAGGAGGTACTACCTGCAGAATCTTTGCAATCAGCAATCCGTAGACGATGCCCAGGAGGCACGACACGATGCCGGCAGGCTTCATTGCCAGCATATTGCGGTGAAATCCGTAGGCGATGTTCTCTTTCAGCAAGAGCTGCTTGTTGGAACGCGTGAGTTCGCGAAGCCGCTTTGTGGCGCCAACGTAGATGTCGTCTGCCTTGTCAGGGCTTGCTGATTCTTCTTCTGCCGTTGGCATGGCGATGCCCAGCTTGGCCGTGATCGCCGTGTGGTAGCGCTGCTTGCTGACACCATCGAGAAACTTGTCGCGATGGCGTAACGCGATGGTTGTCGGCATACCGCCCCACCTTGCAACCAGGATCTCTTCAAGCTTCTTCCCGCGCCCGCGAGCTACGCTCGCAAGCGCATAAATGGCACCGCAGCCACCAAGCAAGCCGATCACGCCTGTAAGTACCGGGTGCTTTGCGCCGTAGACGCACAACAAAGGAACGAGCAGCGGTAACGCTACAAGAAGTCCTGGGATTACGCGCGCCTTGCGCTCATAGGGGTCTTTGACCAGTTCAAAAATAGTTGTCATGGGCGTTCAGCTTTGGGCCGACAAGGCATCAATATAGGGTTGAATTTCATCGCGGTTCTTTAAAGTGATCTGCTGCGCGAGAGGGTCGGGTGCTTCCTTGGTATGCAAGCCCAAACGCCTCAGCGTGTAATACAAAAACGCTTGGCGGCATGGAAGTTTGACCTGTCCGTCTTCCATTCCATAGTCCAACTCCAGGACTCGTTTCTTGGCAGCGGGCAAATCGGGGTGCGGTGCAAGCACCAGCGTCAAGAGAGTTTGCCAGTGCGAATCTTGGCTGGCGTCCACTTGGCTCGCTTCGAAGCCGTCGATGCGCAGGATTCGGGCGAGGACGAAATCACTGAAGCGCTGGCGTTTGTGGCAAAACGCGCGCATGTGCCAGCGAAAACCGTCATTACCAAGGGCGTGGGGAGACAGCAGACGAACCGATTCGTCCATGGACGTCATGGACTGGTAGCTCACCCAAATGGCTTCCTGCTGCCGAATTGCCCGGACCACTGCTTCGACGGTCTGTTCATTGATCGTGCGCCAGGGGGACGGCGCCCAATCTGCCTCAAGTGCTGAGCCGATAAAGCTGGCCGCAGGCTCGATGACTCCCATCTTGGTGGCCAGCAGCTCCGCTAGATAGTGTTGCGCCGAACTTCGTTGGTAAAGCGGGTGAAAACTCGGCGCTGCCGTGTAGGTCTTGGAACTGCGGTCGTAAGTTAGGTTGCTCGGCGCCAACTCCGTGTACTTGGCAATGTCCAGTGACGCCTGGGGAACCGATATGCCGAAGTGCTCAGTGAGATCCATTCGATTAATGTGCCGTTCCCAGCGCAAACGGAAATCGATGAATTGAAGTCTGCTTTCCAACCCCCAACTTAGCCCTTTGGGCTCAGCAGGATTGGCGGCAGTGACAGAGGGCTCTTGCATCAGTTGCGCCTAAAAAGTAGACGGATATAAAAAATAGTCGTACATTAACTATACGCGATCATCCTTCGGTCGTCTACCCGGAGCCCCAATGCCCACAACCATCACGTTTTTTCCCGTCGACAACGGGGACATGACCCTCATCAAGTTCGGCGACCTCGACGCAACCACCCTGCTGATCGACGTAAACATCAGGCAAGACGCCGACGACCCTGACGGTGAGGCGCGCGATGTCGCCAAGGATCTGCGCGACCGACTGAAGAAAGATGAGAACGGCAGGCCGTATGTCGATGCGTTCCTGCTGAGCCACCCGGACCAGGACCATTGCCGAGGCCTGACGCGGCACTTCCACCTGGGGCCGCTGGACAAGTATCCGGATGACAAGAAGGACGACAAGGACAAGAAGATCGTGATCCGCGAGATATGGTCGTCTCCGATCGTGTTTCGACGCGCCAGCAAGACGCACACCTTGAGTGACGACGCCAAGGCATTCAACACGGAGGCGCGTCGGCGCGTACAGCTGAACCGCGACAAGAATTTCGTCGTCGGGAACGGCGACCGCATTCAGATCATGGGCGAGGACATCGACGGAAAAACCGATGATCTCACCTCGATTGTGCGGAAGGTGGACACGCGCTTCTCGACGATCAATGGCAAGAGTTCCGCATTCTTCTCCGCGATTCTTCTGGCACCCTTGGACGCCCAGGACGACGAAGAAGAGGAAGAGTGCCTGGTCAAGAACCAGTCCAGCGTGATCTTGAACTTCACATTGGCCGCTGATGCTCAGACGCCGGATGGCGCAAAATTCCTTACTGGTGGCGATGCCGAAGTATTTATCTGGAACCGCCAGTGGCAGCGCCACAAGGCCGAAGCCGATGTGCTTGAGTACGACATCATGCAGGCGCCACATCACTGTTCCTGGCATTCGCTGTCCTATGACAGTTGGTCGGACTACCGCGAAAAGGCCAAACTTGATGCCGACGCTCGCAAGGCGCTTTCGCAGACCCGCAACGGTGCCGTCATCGTCGCCAGTTGCAAGCCGATCGCAGACGACGACAGCGATCCGCCCTGCATCCGCGCAAAGCGTGAATACGTAGCAATCGTGGACGAAGTAAAAGGCGACTTTTACTGCACGGGCGAATATCCGAGCGAAAAATCCGTGGAGCCCCTCGTTTTCACCGTCACCGCTCAGGGTGTGCAGCCTCCCTCGAAGAAGGAAGCCGGATCGAAGGCCGCCGCCGTGATCACCTCCGCGCGCGCGCCCATGCCACACGGGGCATCATGACGGGCACCATCGCGGACGCACTGCATCAACTTCAGCGGCACAGGGGCCTTGTCCGCGTTGGCGAGCCAAGGAAAAGTGGTGAATCGACGCAGATTGAAGTCGATGTTGCTGTTGAATTGCCGAGCAGGTCTCGGCGCAATGGCGTATCCGGGACCGGAGTGCGCTCGGTCGAGACATGCGTTCTGGTATTCGGCAGTGACTGGCCCATGTCTGCACCCAAGCCTTTCTTGCGTGCGGACTTCCCACTCAACTTGCCGCACATCAATCCTCATCGCGAAGGCGAGTTGGTCTCGCCTTGTCTGTTCGAGGGATCGTTGGACGAGCTGCTGCATCGGTTTGGTCTGGACGCCATCGTCGATCAGTTGATCGTTTGGTTGCACAAGGCCGCAGCCGGGACGTTGCTGGACCTTGAACAGGGGTGGGAGCCGACTCGTCGAGACAGTTGTCCTTCGACCCTTGTATTCAGTGCCGAGAATGTCGCGGCCGCCGCTCCCGCTGACGGCACGATTTTGGTGGTTCCCGCAGGCTACGTGACGATTGATGGCGGGCTATACGCCATCGTCAATGCCGAACTGACTGCTCAAGTCGATCCTGTGTTCTATCAGGAGGTTCACAACGACAAGTTGGGTAAATGGGGAAATGGCCATACCGCAGCCTTCATTGCGCGGGCTCCAATAACCGACGGCAACCCGCATGTGGTCGGCCACTATCAACCCGAGACGGTTGTCGATCTCGCGACGTTGCTTGATCGAGCAGCGGAACTCGGCGTCGATCGTGACGCTTTGGCTCAAGGCTTGGACGGCTACTATGGACGTTCGATTCTGGATATGCAGCAAGACTCGCGTGGCTGGACGCATGGCTTGTATGCGATTGTGATTCTGACTGTTCAAAGGCCAGCGTCGCTTGTGGGCTCACCGGGGAGAAGTATCGAGGTATTGCCCTACGTGGTGCGCTATGAACTCAACGCTCAATCGCTCCTGGAGCGAAACGCCACGGTTCACCCGGCTTTTCACGCACATGCGTTGTCTCCCGAACTGCTGGCAAGAACGTCCGGCATTCCATCTGCGGCCACATCGCAGCCGCTGGTCTTGCTCGGCTGCGGAAGCGTGGGGTCGAAAATCGCGATGCAACTGGGGCGAGCGGGTTTCGGCTCAATGACCTTCGTCGATAACGAGTCCATGTCGCCTCACAACGCGGCCCGGCATGCACTCATTGAGCGGGCATCGGTGCTGGTCCCACCTCGGAAGTCGGCGCTGATGAAGACGGCCTTTGAGTCGCTGTCGCATCTTCAATCGCAAGCGTTCGACACCGACGCAGTGACTCTCTTGGTCGATGCTGCGCAGTTTGCTGCAACCGTTCCGCAGGATGCGGCCCTCATCGTGGATGCGACAGCCTCACTTCAGGTGTTGGCCGCAGAAACGCAATCAACGGCGCTGAACCAATCCCCTGCGCGGTTGGCACGGATCGTCATGTATGGCCAGGGGCGCTGTGTCGCGGTTTTGCTTGAAGGGCCTGGTCGCGCCGGTCGGGTTGACGATCTTACGGCATTCTTGTTCGAGTGCTGTCGGTTTGTGCCGGAACTGCGGGCGTCGATTGCTGGCGATACGTCTGAGCCGACGCGTATTTTTGTGGGCGACAACTGCCGTTCACTGACGATGCCAATGTCCGATGCCGTTGTTTCGCGTTCTGCTTCATTAGCTGGCCTGCAACTGGAACGCTGGCTCGTTGGCGGACTCCCGAAGGAGGCGACGCTTTGCGCCGGGGTCTCGGATACCGAAGGCCTCGGCATGGCATGGACCAGCACCAGCCTCGGCCCGACCACTGTGCTCAACGTAGCAGACGATGGTGGCTGGAACATTCGGATTCTGCACCCTGTCGTGCAAGCGATCCATGCTGATGCGCTGCGCTGGGGCGCTCTGGAAACAGGTGGAGCCTTGGTCGGTCGTATCTCGTTTGAGAATCGAACCATCACCATTGCTGGCCTCGTGGATGCGCCGCCTGACAGCATTCGGGAGGCCGCCCGCTTCGTCCTTGGGACGAATGGGCTTGTTCAAAATTTGCGCACAGCGAATGGAACCTCTTTTGGGTATCTGGCCTTCATCGGCACTTGGCATAGCCACCCGAAAGGCGGCGCACATTCGGGCATAGACCGAAATACGTTGCGCGGCATCGCCGAGGATGCTGGCGGCCTTCCCGCCGTGTCGTTGGTATGGACTCCGACAGGACTCAGGTGTGCGGTGGATCGCTGGTAAAGGCAAAGCCGCCGGCACTTTCTTGGCATAAAACGAAAGGGATGTATGGCTGACTACTTCGAGATCGATTTTCTTGGCGTCGAAACAGCGAAAAGCGGGGATGCAATCACGCTACGCTATTCGGTGAATGGCACAGAGGGCGTGCACGTCGTTGACGGTGGGTATCTGGATACGGGAGATCAGCTCGTCGAGCACCTGAAGACGTACTATGGAACAACAGTCATCGACCATGTGATCCTCACACACCCCGATCGCGATCACGCCAATGGGCTGCGAAAAGTCCTGGAGCAATGCACAGTCAAAAATCTCTGGATCAACAGGCCGTGGATCTATGCAGATCAGTTGATTGATCGATTCGAGACCTATGAATCAGTTGAAGCACTGAGACGGAAATTGCGCTCCATCTACGATGCCACGGCAATTCTTGAGGATCTTGCGGTTGAGAAGGGAATTCCAATCCATGCCCCTCTTCAGGGGCAGAACATCGGTCCCTTCATGGTGATGGCACCCACACTAGATCGCTACTTCGACCTGATCGTGGACTCCGCGAAGACACCGGAAGCTGTTGAAGAAAGTGCTTTGGATAGCGCGCTGAGCAGCATATTCCGGGTGGTGAAGGCCGCGACCGCCTACATCAAGTCCCTGTGGGGCGAGGAATATTTTCCGCCGGAGCCTACCAGCCGTGAAAATGAAATGAGTGTGGTCCAGTCGGCTGTTCTGAACGGTCATCGTGTCATGCTTACTGGCGATGCCGGGCGTGAAGCGCTGCAAGAGGTTATTGACTACGCGCCTTTTGCCGGACTCGCGTTGCCAGGCATTCGGTATTTCCAGGTGCCTCATCATGGCGGGCGACACAATGTCTCGACTGAAATTCTGGATCAACTGGTTGGTCCACGATTGGACAGCATGCCGGACAAGCATACCTGGAATGCCATTTGCAGTTCTGCCAAAGCCGATGAGGATCACCCGCGGAAGTCCGTAATTCGCGCTGTATTGCACCGGGGTGGGCACTGGGCGGCAACCGAAAGCAAGAATCTCCGCATTGGGGCGGGCATTACCCGCGATGGCTGGGTATCAATTCCTCAAGCAGAGTACCCCGAAGAGCAAGAGAGTTGAGCGGGCAGTTTGAGCGTGACGTGCTGTTCATTGGCTTTCTGCCGCCTACGTTATGAGCGTCCCGGCGTTCCGCCGTCGGACTCGCGGGCTGCGCCCCGCGCCTCATGCCGAGTCGCGGCCACCCGGCTTTGATTCCTGACGCCTCCGGCCTTGCGGGCCTGCGCTTGCCTAACTACCAGGTACTTGCAACCTATGCATGCGATGTCGCTCTCTGAGTTTCCAATTTCTGTGCTTGAACTCCACACATGGCCGTGGTGGCGAAGATTTTGGAATCGACCGCCGGCGCTTGTACGGAAGCGGTGTGAAGCTTGGCGTGAGCTATTGGGGCTCAAGGAGTCGGCAGGAAAAAATGTGCTCCTCAACACCGCAAAATCGAAGATTTTTGATGACTCACGCCGTCGATGGGACATCCTGGACAATCTTAATCGCAGCAACTTTACTTTGCGGAGCCGATTTTCGGGCTTAGCCTCGGGCGCTAAGGAGGCTTTCCAAAGTCCTCATGGATCGCTAGTGCAAGTGACGATGGTGCCTCACTTTGAATGCGACGCAAGCGATATAGAGGGCATCTCCGCAAGCAAGTCGGCAGATATGCCACACGAAAGTGTGGATGTCTTTGGTGCCTACTATATTGATGAGCAGAATCGATATGCCAGAAAAGGAAAGCCCCCGCTCGGACTGGATGATGCGAGCTTAAAAGAGCTTTGTTCTCATGGCGAAATTCGGCTACTGCACGGACGTGGCTCCGACACGTTTAGCGTGCGAGCTTGGGATGGCCGTTTGTTCCTTGACAACAGTGGCGGATCTCACCATCTTGCGGGCGCCGTGCATGTCGCTAAGCGCATTGGCGCGCGCATTCACCTCGCCTCGAAACTCTATCTCTACCAGCTCAACCATTTGACTGTGCAATGGCTGCTCGATGGATTTCATCTGGTATTGCTCCCCAAGGATTTGGCCGGACAGATGCTATGGACTGTGAAGAGCTTGGTAGGTTCTGGTTCGAACATGGAGTTCCCGCCTGTACTGGCCGAAGGCACGCTTTTGGCATTCCCCCGGGGTTCGCAAATCGCCGAGTCCGTGATGGCAGAACTATTGAGTCAGGGGCACCACGATTTGGGCAATGATTTGAGGGAAGCGCTGACTGCGCAACAGCGGTTCTTGACTGAATCGACGGCTCTATGGACAAAGCAATTTTCATCTCCAACCTGCTGACGATGCTCTAAATGCGTGTGGTCACGTCGTTACCTATAGATCGCGAGTTGAAGCTCCACATTTCATAGGAACTTAGCGACAAAAGAGCGTCCCGGCGTTCCGCCGTCGGGCTCGCGGGCTACGCCCCATGCCTCGTACCGAGTCATGGCCATCCGGCTTTGATCCCTGACGCCTCCGGCCCTGTGGGCCTGCGCGCTGCGCTTGCCCATCCGTCGTCTCTGCGGGCGGGGTGTGGGCGGTCTTGCTGTTCCCTTCACCGTATCACGGCGTTCTCGCCGTCAAGGGCTGCGCGCGCCTTGCGCGCTTGCGTCCTGGCGGCCGTCGCTGACCCCTGACCGCTTGCGCTGCGCCGTGCTGAGGCCGGTTCCGGGCAATTCCGCCCGAGCAACCGGAGCATGATCATGTCGCAACTTTCTCTGTCTCTCGATTCCTCGCTGCTGGTGCGTGACGACCAGGGGCGCTATCTGCCGGCGACTGCCGACCAAATTCTGGAAGCTGCGCGGTACGTTATCGACCAGAAAACTCCGCGCGGGACGCTGTTCACTTCGCCGGCGCTGGTCAAGGACTACCTGCGCACCAAGCTGGCCAACTTCGAGCATGAGGTTTTCGCTACGCTGTTCCTCGACAGCCAGAACCGTCTGATCGAATACGTGGAGATGTTTCGCGGCACCATCGACCAGGCATCGGTGTATCCGCGCGAAGTCGTGAAAACGGCACTGCAACACAACGCAGCGGCCGTGATCTTTTCGCACAATCATCCGAGCGGCAATTCCGAGCCGAGCCAGGCGGACAAGCTGCTGACCCAACGCCTCAAGGAAGCCCTGGCGCTGGTGGACGTGCGCACGCTGGATCACATCGTCGTCGGCGGCGAGGCCACTACGTCATTCGCTGAGCGTGGCCTGATCTGACACAGGGGGGCTGCGGCCCCTTTTTTGCTGCGCCCGGTGGCGCAGCTACGGCCCTCGCGGGCCTGCGCTTGCTGAAGACAGGTGTGCGTAGGTGGTGGTGTGAGGCGGTCTTGCTGTTCCCTTCACCGTATCACGGCGTTCTCGCCGTCAAGGGCTGCGCGTGCAAGCACGCTTGCGGCCTCCCGGCCGTCCTTGACCCCTGACCGCTTGCGCTGCGCCGTGCTGGTGACGGTTCCGGGCAATTCCGCCTGTGTAACCGGAGATCGTCATGAACGATAAATCACATGTTTCCCTCGAACAGCACGTTTGCCTGGTCTGCGGCAAAGCGTTCGATACCGGCACCATCCTGCTCGACAAGCGCCTGCGTGCAAGCATGGAGCACCATACGAAGACGGGCTGGGGCCTATGCCCCGAGCACCAGAAGCTGGCCGACGATGGTTTCGTCGCGCTAGTCGAATGCGACCCGCAGCGCAGCGGCTCGCCGGGTGGCCGCCTGAAGCCCGAGCAGGCTTATCGCACGGGCCGGCTGGCGCACCTGAAGCATCATGTGTTCGCCAAGGTGTTCAACGTGCCGATCGAGGCCAACCAGCCTTGCGTCTTCGTTAAGCCGGGCGTCATAGAGCAGCTTGAAGCGATGGTGTCGCCGGCGACGAGCTGATCGCGCTAACAACCCGGCGCGTCGTCCTTTCGGGCGACGCGCCATTCTTTTTGCTGCGCCCGATGCCGATGCCTTCGCGCCCGCGGCGCTTCGCTTGCCTCCAGGGGAAAGCCCTGCGGGCTATCCCCGCCGCGCGATGCTTGGCGCCCCTGGAAGACCGCCGAACCGGCTGCGCCGGATCGGCCAGAAGCCAATCGCAGTCCCAGCAGCAGAAGCAATTTCTCGATGCCTTGTGCATGAGGGCTGTCCTGGGCGTGATGTTCATCGAGCATCGAAGTCAGGGCGTCCCCGGCCAAGAAGACATGGCCGGTCGCGCTGTCGTGCGCGTTGCGCATCGAGCCGCCTGCGGCGTCTCGCCCCTGACGGGCTTCCATCGTTCCCTCGCTCCGCTCGGCTGACGCCTCCGGCCCGGCTTCTAGATCCGGGCCTGCGCGCTTCGCTTGCCGTGCGGTTCGGCACATAGGGATGGCCGTTGCCATGTCCAGCCGTCTTCCCTGACCTCATCACCTTGTCTGCGACTGTAGCCCGCGCCCGTGTGCCGTCAAGGCACGCAGGGCCGTGTCCTCGGCTGCGCCTGCGGGCCGCACCAACCCTGCGCTTGCCTCCTTGACGGCACCCGTTCGCGCGCTCCTGACCGTCGCGGGCGATGAACTCAGGAAAGACGGTGGCAACAGGGCTAACCGGGTTCCTCGTGCCGACCGCACCGAACAGCTGAAAGGCTGGGCTCCGAATCTAGGAATCCGGTGTGCGGTGTGAACAGCAAACCTCTTTTTGTCAGGAGAAAGACCATGCAACTCGCATCCCGTTTCGCTTCCCGTTCCCCGGCACTGCGCAGCGAATACCCGCTGACCGATGACCAGATTCACCGTGTCGCGCCGTCCATCTTCGCGGACGCCCCGCATGAGAGCCGTTCGCAGCGGTACGCCTACATCCCCACCGCCGCCGTGCTGACCGAGCTTCGGAAAGAAGGCTTCCAGCCCTTCATGGTGACGCAGACCCGCGTGCGCGATGAAGGCAAGCGCGAGCACACGAAACACATGATTCGCCTGCGCCACGCCAGCCAGATCAACGGCGCGGAGGCTAACGAAATCGTGCTGCTGAACTCGCATGACGGCACCAGCAGCTATCAGATGCTGGCCGGCATGTTCCGGTTCGTGTGCAGCAATGGTCTTGTCTGCGGCGACACCGTGGCGGACGTGCGCGTGCCCCACAAAGGCGACGTAGCCGGCTCCGTCATCGAAGGCGCTTTCGAGGTGTTGAGCGGCTTCGAGCGGGTGAAGGAATCCCGCGATGCCATGCGCGCGATCACGCTGGACGAAGGCGAGGCCGAAGTGTTCGCCCGTTCCGCGCTGGCCCTCAAGTACGACCCCACCGACAACAAGCCAGCGCCCATCACCGAATCGCAAATCCTGATGCCGCGCCGGTTCGACGACCGCCGCCCGGACTTGTGGAGCGTGTTCAACCGCACCCAAGAAAACCTGACCAAAGGCGGATTGCATGGCCGCAGCGCCAACGGGCGCCGCCAGCAGACCCGCCCGGTGCAAGGCATTGATTCCGATGTGCGCCTCAATCGCGCCCTCTGGATGCTGGCCGATGGCCTGCGCCAGTTGAAAGCCTGAACCCTTCCGATCTTTTACCCGCCGGAGGGGCGGTTCCCCTCCATTCCCTTGTTTCACTTGATTGGAGATACACCATGAACGCCGTTACCACTACCGAAGCCCGCGCCATCCAAGCCCCCGCGCTGGAAGCTGCCGACCCGACCAAGAACCTGATTCTGGTTCCGCTGTCGCGGCTGGTGTTGCGCCCCACGGGCCGCAACGTGCGCAAGACCCCGCGCATGTCCATCCCCGAACTCGCCGCATCCATCCAGCGTGTCGGCCTGCTGCAAAACCTGATCGTGATTGCATCCGCCGATGGCGAGCATTGCGAAGTCGTCGCCGGTGGCCGTCGCCTCGCCGCGTTGAAGCTGCTGGCGAAAAAGCACCGCATCAGCAAGGAATGGGAGGTTCCTTGCCTGCTGGTAGCCGATGGCACCGCCCGCACGGCCAGCCTCACCGAGAACGTACAGCGCGAAGCCATGCACCCCGCCGACCAGTTCGAGGCATTCGCCGCGCTGGTGGCCGAAGGCCGGCCCATCGAGGACATTGCGGCGGATTTCAGCGTCACGCCGCTGGTGGTGCAACGCCGCTTGAAGCTGGCGAACGTGTCGCCGCGCCTGATGGCCGACTATCGCGCCGATGCCGTCACGCTCGATCAGTTGATGGCGCTTGCCATCACCGATGACCACGCCGCACAGGAAGCCGCGTTCTACGATGCCCCGCAGTGGCAGCGGCATCCGTCCCACTTGCGCGAACGCCTGACCGAGCGCGAAATCGACGCCTACCGGCATCCGCTGGTGCGGTTCGTAGGGCTGGACACCTACGAAGCCGCAGGCGGTGGCATCCGCCGCGACCTGTTTGCGGAAGGCGATGCGGGCGTGTATCTGACCGATGCCGCGCTGCTGGAACGACTGGCGCAAACCCGGCTGGCAGGCATTGCCGCCAATGTTCGCGCCGAAGGTTGGGCGTGGGTGGATGCCACGCCGGGCGCGACCCATGCCGACCTGCACACCTTCCAACGCGCCCCGAGGGAGCGCCGCGAACCGAACAAGCGCGAAGCCGCACGCATCGAGAAGCTGCAAGCCCGGATGCACGAACTGGCCGAAGCCGTGGATGCCGCATTGGACGCCGACGACGAGGAAAAGGCCGATGCCTTGCAGGAGGAAGGCGAAGCCGTGGGCGAGCAGTTGCAAGCGCTAGAAGATGGCTTGCAAGACTACGGCGCGAACGTGAAGGCCGCAGCCGGAGCCATCGTCACCATCGACCGCAACGGCGAGGCCGTCATTCATCGCGGCCTGATGCGCGAAGCCGAAGCCAAGGCGCTGCGCACACTGGAAAGGATTCGGCAGGGTTTCGGCGGCGAAGGCGAAGCCGCGAACGACGAGGAAGGCGAGGACGGAGACGACGACAGGCAGCCCAAGGCCGCCGCCATGTCCGACCGGCTGGCGCAGAAGTTGAGCGCCCACCGCACCGCCGCGCTGCAAATCGAAGTCGCCCGGCATCCGCAAGCCGCGCTGGCCGCCGTGGTGCATGGCATGGTGCAGACCGTTTTGCAGGGCAGCCACTACGGCCACGACTTGCCGCTGGGCGTAAGCCTCAAAGTGCAAGACCGGCTGGAAGGCATGGCCCCGGACTTGCCCGAATCGCCCGCCGCCGTGGCGCTGCGCGAACTGCAACAGGTGGCGGGCGAAGCCTTGCCGGAGGACAGCGCCGAACTGTTCGCCGTGCTGCTGGCGAAGCCGCAAGATGAACTGGTGCGGCTGCTGGCCGTGTGCGTGGCTTCCACGGTGGACGTGGTGACACCCCGCGCCACGCCGCACCAGCGCGGCGCAGAACTGGCGCAGGCCGTGGGCCTCGACATGGCCGCATGGTGGAAGCCGACCGCAGAAGGCTACTTCAAGCATGTTTCCAAGGCCGTGATTCTGGATGCCGTGGCCGTGTTTGCACCGGATTCTGTAACCCGGCTGGCGAAGTTGAAGAAGGCCGACATTGCCAGCGAGGCCGAGCGGCTGGCCGATGGCACGGGCTGGATGCCCGCCATCTTCAAGGCCGCAGGCCCGCAGGATGCCGTGCAGGAAGAAGGCCCGGAGCAAAACGCCCCGGAGGATGCCGAGGCAATGGCGGATGAACCCGCCGAAGCACTGGCCGCTTGACCCGCACGGAAGGCAAGCGCCCCGGCCTCGACCGGGGCGCTTCGCTGCAAGGAGAAACCCCAATGACCCGCACCACGACCAGCCGCCCACGCATGGCGGCGACCTATGCCCCCGGTACGGTACGCGCCCGCCGCTGGCACGGCGAAGGCGACGTGCGCGGCTACCGTCCGCCTCGCGGCTGGACAGCCCGAGCCGACCTGACCGACTTTCACCCCATCACGGGCCGCGCCTTGCCGCGTGCCGTGTGGTGGATTATCGAAACCAAGGACTAACCCATCATTCACGCCAGCCCCAGTCCGTTCCGCCCTGGGGCTGGTGGTCAAAAATCCGGGCGCGGCGGTGGCCGCGCCCGGTTTCAAGGCCCAAAACCAAAACGCCCCTTCGCCGCCTTCGGGCGGGCGGCGAAGGGGCCGCGCACAAGCGGCCTTGTGCGCGAGAAACCACGAAGCCCACAAGTGCGGCGGCGCACCCCGCCGCCGGTGTTTGGACTGCGCCCCGCCGCAATGGGCGGGGCTTGTGGGGCTACGCCCCGGCTTGCTGCGGCAGGTTGTGCGAAAGCGTGCCGTCCTCGACGCTGGCGGTTCGTTGCCTGTATGTCACGAAGGACGGTTCACCGACACACCGCCCGGCCTCGCCCGATGGAGCCTCCACGCCACGCCTCAAGCATGTGCCGCGAGCTGCGGCAGGGGCGCTCCGGCCTTGTCGTCGGGGCATTGACCTGGCCCGCGTCAGGGCGCAAGCCGGTGAAGCCGTCACGCGGGGATGCCGAGTCGGCCATGTCTCCATTCGGGAGCGGTCGGCCTGTACGTCCTTGTCTTGTTGTGAATCCTGGCGGTGGCGCGGCTGCGCCTTGGGCTTCATGGCCGCAACCTTCCAGCAAAAATAATTTCCCCTGCGCTGCGCGCATTCCTCGCGGGACAAATTATTTTTGCTTCCAGGTTCTCCACTTCGTTCCGACCGCAAGCGGTGCGGCCAGCCCATCCCCGCCGGACGGATCACAACAAGGACGCACTGGCGCGACCTTGTTCAACCCGAAAGGAGAAATCATCATGGCAAACATCGGCACCTTCACCGCAGAGAAAGACGGCTTCACCGGCACGCTCCGCACCCTGACGCTCAACGTCAAAGTCAAGCTGGTTCCCAACGACAAGGGCGACAACGAGAACGCCCCCGACTACCGCCTGCAAGCGGCAAGTCATGACATCGGCGCGGCGTGGAAGAAGACCAGCGAGGCCGGACGGCCCTATGTGTCCGTGACCCTGGACGATCCTTCGTTCCCAGCCACCGTTTATGCCCGCCTGATCGAAGGCGAGAACGGCACGCACGACCTGATCTGGTCGCGCAACAAGCCCAAGGCGGCCTGACGGCCGCCCACAGCGCCCCGCCCATTGCGGCGGGGCACTGTGCTGCTCATCGCATCACCGCACGCATAGGGTTTCGGCAGTCGCTCCGCGCTGGGTACGTCCACCAGGGCCGGTATCGCATGGGTGCTGACTGGAGGGTTCGCAACCCTTGGCAGCCGCAGGCACAAGATGGCGTGTCGGCGCTGGAAGCGCCGCCGGGCTTTCGGGCTGCGCCCCGTGCCGGCTACGCCGTCACGGCCAATCGGCTTCAATCCCTCACGCCTTCGCGCCTGCGGCGCTGCGCGCTTCGCTTGCGGAGATCCGGCACTACGCGCCGACGCGCTACGGCGTATCCGACTCCTTCAGCACGGCCTCAAGCTCCTGGCGCACGCGCGCCAGCAGCTCGTCGGCCTGGTGCGCGCTGTCGCCGACGTAGGCCAGCGTCAGCAGCGTGAGCGGATGCACGTCCATGACCTCGCACAGCTCGGCCAGCTTGTGGATGGTCGGGCTTTTCAGGTCGCGTTCCAGCGAACTCATGTAGGTGCGGCTGGACACGTCAGAGAACGCTTCCTGGCTCAAGCCACGCGCTTTCCTGACCGTCCGTATCGCCGCTGCCAATGAGTTCTTCGCTGCCACCTATGGTTTCCCCCCAAAAACCAAGATGACAGCCCATTGCGCTCTATAGGGCTACAATCTATAGTGTTCATTTTGTGCTACTGCTTTCCTCTTTCGTGCCTTTACGGAAATCCGTATCTGCGGATTTCTTCAAACCCAGGGAACCGCATCCGTGTCTTTCCTGACTTCCGGCAATGCGCTTTCGTGCCTCTACGCTTCTATGGATTCGTGCGCAAGCACAGAGGCGCTTCGGCGGTTCCGTGCATTCGTGGAAGGCACGCGGCCGTGATCCCGCTTGCGACCGAGGAAGAACGGACGCGGCTGCTGGCCCACGGCCAAGCCCGCGCCGCCGGGCAGGATATCGACCCGTTGCCGGCCGTGCGGCTGTTCACCCCGGACGCGCATGCAACATGGCTGCTGGCCTCGCTCGATCCTGCCGATGGCGATACGGCCTACGGCCTGATCGACTTGGGGATCGGAATGCCCGCTCTGGGCACGGTGAGGCTGTCCGATCTCGCGTCCATCGTCGGCCCGCGTCAGCGGCCGGTGATGCGCGATCGCTACTTTCAGCCGACGCGGAGGCTGTCGGAGTATGTCCGGCTGGCGCAGGAAGACGGTTCGATCCCGGACTGATACCGGCCAGCGCAGCAGGGCCAAACGGGACGCATTGTGACTATTTCAGTCTTGTTCAAGACCGGACAAGTCTGAATCCGCACGCTTGCGCCGAAGCGGTGCGATCCAGATGCAAACAGTCATGATGCCGGGCGCTGGATGCGGCACGTTGCTCAATGCTGCGCACCATTTTTACGGCGGCGCAGCCGTCGCATTCAGACGATTTCAGCAATGCTCCGGAGCGAATCTGTCTTGACACCAGCAGTTACAGCTTACCTTGATTCGATGACGACTTGATGGCGTTTCGATAGCTCCCGCACGGCGGAATCCGTAGCGACGTTCCTGCTGATCGACAGGAGGTTGCGTTATGGCTGATCTGAACGCCGAGCATTGGTATCCAACCGCCGCGTATCTCTACACGCTGCACCTCGACGGCCCCGCGCTGGCCTGGGAATACCTGCGTAGAAACCCCGATTACCGGCTCGACTGGTTGCGCCGTCGCCGCCGACCGGATACGGCGCATCGATGGGGCTTGCGCCTGCTGGAAGACCCGGCCCTGGATGCGCGCGATGCGCATCCAGCCTGGTTCCCCGATCACGATGGCGTGATCCAGCTCTATCCAGACGACGACCCGCCGCCGGATGCCGACGCCTTCGAGTTCTGGCGCGTGCCTGGCCGCAAGCAACTGATCCACGACGGCAAGCGCCTGGTGCTGGTGTCGCACTGGCCGGGTTGCTGCGTGCGGCTGGCACTCGCGCCCGGCCTGGAAGACGGCATGGCCTACCTCTACGCCACCCGCGCCTGCGCCACGCCCTGCACGCGCTATCGCACGCTCGCGGCCGAACTGGATGCGCTGTCCGCCGCGACCGTGGCCACGCCTGCGGCGGCGGCTCGATCCCGGCCCACGCCCGCCGCGGTGCTGGAACTGCACACCTTGCAGGCGCTCGACGCGACCCTCTCGGGCGCGTCCTTGCGCGAGGTGGCCGAAGGGCTGTTCGGCGCGGATGCAGTCGCAGCCGACTGGCACAAAGACAGCGCCTTGCGTGCTCGCGTGCGGCGGCTGGTGCGCCGTGGCGATGCGCTGATGCGCGGCGGCTACCGCCGCCTGGCACAGCTTCCGCCACCGTTGCACTAGGGGGGACGTTTCGCGTCCCTTGAAGAACGTCCCTTAGCAAGAAGCCTTGCTTTCTTGAAAGTGCCTCTATCCGGCCGCGTGGTGTGGCCGGGCTTGATGGAGGTACACCCCATGCGACCCGCTCCCTTGCGGCCTGCCGCCGCTGCTGTCGCTGCGCCCGCGCAGCCCCAACGCTACCTGACCAACGACGAAGCCGCCGAATACCTGCGGCTGTCGCCGCGCACGCTGGAGAAACAGCGCGTGATCGGCGGAGGGCCGAAGTTCCGCAAGTTCGGCCGCCGCGTCATGTACGCGGTAAGCGACCTCGATGCCTGGGCCGACCAGCGCAGCTACGAGGCGACTTCCGACCCGGAATATGCCCAACGCCACGCGGGTGACTACCGTGATGGCCGCTGAACGCCGGTGCGTGGGTGGCCTTTGCCATGTCCAGCCCGCCAGGGCAAGCCTTGCAGCAGCGCGAACAGCTCGACCTGTTCCGGGCGCTGCCGGGCGACATGGCACCACGCGACAGCCAGGACTTGATGGCCTTTCCGTTCTTCTCGCTGGCGAAGTCGCGGCGCACCGCGCCGATCGACTTTCGCGCAGGCGGCATCACCATCCGCGTGGAGGGCACGCAGGAGCACGGCATCGCAACGATATGGGATGCCGACGTGCTGATATGGGCCGCTTCGCAGATCGCGGAGGCGCGCGACGCGGGCATCCGCCCGTCGCGCTGGATACGCGCCACGCCCTACGAAATCCTGCGCTTCATCGGGCGCGGCACATCGCTCAACGACTACCAGCGCCTGAAAGCCGCGCTGGATCGCTTGCAATCGACCACGGTGGCCACGTCCATCCGCGAAACCACGGGAAGGCGCTTGCATCGCTTCTCGTGGATCAACGAGTGGAAGGAACTGGCCGACGCCAGCGGCGTGCCGCTGGGCATCGAGCTGATCTTGCCCGATTGGTTCTATGCGGGCGTGCTCGATGCCGCCTTGGTGCTGACCATCGACCCGGCCTATTTCCGCTTGAAGGGCGGCATCGAACGCTGGCTGTATCGCCTGGTGCGCAAGCACGGCGGACGGCAGGAACACGGCTGGCAATTCGATTTCCGGCACCTCTACCGCAAATCGGGCAGCGCGGCGCGCTTCTCCGATTTTGCCTACGACTTGCGCGCCCTGGTGGCGCGGCAGTCGCTGCCCGGCTACGTCCTGGACATCGAGCGGATGCCGGACGATGGAACGGAACTGCTGACCTTCCGGCCAGTGCTGCATACGGCACGGGGATAACTCGGGGAAAACTTGTGGACGGCCTCGTGCTATCAGGAGTACCGGGTATCGTGCTATCAGGAGTACGCCTATCGTGCTATCAGGAGTACGAAAACGCCGTAAAGCCAATAACGGCGCGGGTTTGCGCCCCCTCTAACTTACCTAACAAGAAATACATAACTTTTAGTAGAAGCGCGCCGTTTCGGTGGAAAACCACCCAGCGGCACGGCCAGGCCGGCTTTCCGGCAGGGAGGGCCGCGCCATGATCGTCGCGCTTCTCAATCAGAAAGGCGGCGTAGGCAAGACCACGCTCGCCACGCACATCGCCGGCGAGCTGGCGATGCGCGGCCAGCACGTCGTGCTGCTGGATGCCGACCCGCAGGGTTCCTCACTGGACTGGACGCAGCGCAGAAGCCAGCAAGGCTTGCCACGGCTGTTCAGCGCCGTGGGCCTCGCACGCGAAACGCTGCACCAAGAGGCACCAGAACTCGCCAGGCGAGCAGATCACGTCGTCATCGACGGCCCGCCGCGCATCGCCGCCTTGGCGCGCTCCGCGCTGCTGGCGGCCGAGCGCGTGCTGATCCCGGTGCAGCCGAGTCCCTACGACCTGTGGGCCAGCGCCGAGATGGTGGCGCTGATCCGCGAGGCGCAGGTGTTCCGGCCTGCGCTGCGCGCGGCCTTCATCATCAATCGGCGTGTCAGTACCACCGTGATCGGGCGCGAAGCGCGCCAGGCGCTTGCCGACCAGCCGCTTCCTGCGCTGCGCGCGGAAGTGCATCAGCGCGTCGTGTTCGCCGACAGCGTGGCCGCTGGTCGGCTTGCACGCGAGACGGCGCCGGACAGCGCGGCCGCGCGTGAAATCACCGCGCTGGTCGATGAACTGCTGCGGTGGCCGTCATGACAGCGAAGCCGCCACCACGCGCCAAGCGTGTCGGCATCGGCGCGCGTCCGCCCGCGAATCCACACGCCGAGGCGTGGATTCGCCAAGGTGATGCCGATGCGCTGGGCAAGGGCGACCTCTACACGGCTCGCCTCACTCTCGACATCACGCCCGCCATGCGGGCGCGCATCAAGGTGTCGGCCTTCACGCAAGGCGTGACCGTGGCCGACCTGCTGCGCGGCCTGCTGGAGCGCGAGTTTCCAGAGAGCCGCAGGGAGAGCACCCCATGAACATATCCGCTTCGCCGGCCGCTGGCGCGGCCACGGCTGCGCTCACAGCACCTACCGGCCAGCCAGCCAGCGCGCCGCTGACGCGCGTGGCGCTGGCCTACATCGACCAGCATTTCGACCTCTATCTGCGCTTCGGTGAGCCTGCGCGCATCGTCCGGCTCGACCGCTGGCGGCGCAGCGCCGTGTTCCTGCCGAACGCGGTTCTGTGCCGTGTCCGTTGGCAAGCCAACGACTACGGCACGATCCGCTGGCAGCTCATGGTGATGCAGGCTTGCACGCCGCTGGACGCGGCGCAGCGCATCCCCGGCGTGCGGCCGGGCGCGCGCCTGCTGCTGCACGCCGAAGGCGAGAACCAGGTGCGCGCCGTGCTGGAACGCATCGACGCCATCGAGGCGCTGGGCATCGCGCCCGTCGCCGTCTCGCCCGCGTACTGGCGCACGCTCGCCAACCGGCTCGCCGCGCGCCTGCCGCTGCCCGAATACACCGCCGAGCGGCACGCCGCCTGGCTGACCGGGAGGGCACAGCCATGACCACCGTTTCTACTGTCGCCGCCGCGCCGCGTCCTCGCTCGCCCCGCGCACGTTTGCGCGCTCGCCTCGTACTGGCGAGCCTGTCCGCCTGCAGCCTCGCTGCGCTGGCCTGGGCGTCCTTCGTGCAGCCGCTGCCGCGCCTGATCTACAACCCGTCAGATAGCGTGGCGGTTGGCTGGTATCGCGTCGATCCGTTCGACCCACGCGCCGCCTCGCTGCCACGTCCGCCGTCCGTAGACAGCATCGTGCTGGTGCCGCTGCCCGCCAGGGCCGCCGCGCTGGCTGCGCAGCGCGGCTACCTGCCGACGCGCGTTCAGCTGCTCAAACGTGTGGGCGCGGTCGCGCCGCAACACGTTTGCATCGTCGCCGGTCAGGTACGCATCGACGGCGTGCCGGTGGCCGCCGCGTTGCCTGCCGACCGGCTGGGCCGGCCGCTGCCGTCCTTGCAGCTTTGCCGACGCCTCGACCCGGGCGAGCTGCTCCTGTTGAGCGTGACGAATCCGGCATCGTTCGACAGCCGGTATTTCGGGCCGGTCAGCGCATCCGCCGTGATCGGCGTCGCGCATCCGGTCTGGCTGGAGGCTCGCCCATGATGGCCGCCGACTCGCTGTACGTTGCCGTGCATCTTGTCGTGCCATCGGGCATGCCGATCCAGTGGCTTTCCGCGTGTCGTCGCGCGTGCAGTGCGAGCGCATCCGCGCTGCACTTCGCGCTGCCTTCCCATGTGCAGGCGTCTTGCCTCGAACGCGCCCGGCCTGCGGCCGTGTCCGCGTTCGCCGGTGCGCTGGCTGCTTACGCAGCAGCGCCGCCGGGCCGCCGCTGCCCGGAGCGCCAGCGAGGGGCAAAGGCGGAAGGCAAGACAAAAGGACGCGGCACCGGGCCGCGTCGAAAGCCAGTCTGCACATGGGGGGCGCGCGGCACGGAGCGGCTTCGCCACCGTGCCGCTTGGGGCGCGAAGGTCGCGCCAATGCAGGCATGTCCGCGTGCTTCGCACGATAGGACACACCAGAGCTTGCAGGGAGCTCAGCCATGACCGACCGCCGCGACGACGATTTCCGCGTGCGTCCCAGCGCCCCGAAGAACCGGGGCAAGGGCCAGGGCCAGAGTTTCGTTTCCAAGGTGCTCAAGCAGGTCGGCAAGGCTAGCGGCGGCAAATCCTCGATGCGCCACTCCGCAAGCAATGGCAGCGGCGCACGGGCAGGCCAGCGGCCCGGCTCACGGCTTGGGCGCGGCCACACGGCGGCACGCTTCGCCGGGGCGAAGCTCACGCACATGTCGCGGCGCGTGACCATCAAGACTCTGCTAGTCAATCAACGCAACGCCAGCCCGCAGTCGCTGACGAAACACCTGCGTTACATCGAGCGCGACGGCGCTGGCCGCGATGGCGCGCCGGGCTGCGCCTATGGGCCGCAGACCGACGATGCCGACCTCGACGCCTTCAATGAGCGCAGCGCCGATGACCGGCACCATTTCCGCTTCATCGTCTCCCCGGAGGACGGTGCCGAGCTTCAAGAGCTGCGCACCTACACCCGGCATCTGGTGAACCGGATGGAAGCCGACCTCGGCACGCGGCTGGATTGGGTGGCGGTCGATCACTGGAATACCGACAACCCGCACACCCACCTGATCGTGCGCGGGCGCGACGACACCGGCAAAGACCTCATCATCGCGGGCGACTACATCGCCCACGGCTTCCGCCATCGCGCCGCCGAACTGGCGACGGAATGGCTCGGCCCGCGCACCGAATTGGAGATCCAGCAGACCTTGCAGCGCGAGGTGGAACAGGAGCGGTGGACGAGCCTCGATCGCACATTGCAACGCGAAGCCGGCGAGGCTGGCCGGGTGCAGATCGAACGCTTCAATGAACCCCGGTTGCAACGCCAACGCCTGCTGCTGATCGGCCGCCTGCAACGCTTGCAGCGCCTGGGCCTGGCCGACGAGACGCAGCCCGGCACCTGGGCCGTCCATGCCGATGCCGAGAAGACCTTGCGCGCCCTGGGCGAGCGTGGCGACATTATCCGAACGATGCAGCGGGCCATGAGCGGCCAGCCGCGCGAACTGGCGGTGTTCGAGGCGGGTGACGAAGGCCGTACCATCGTTGGCCGCATCGCTGCCAAGGGGCTGGCCGACGAACTGCGCGACCGCGGCTATCTGGTCATCGACGGGGTGGACGGCAAGGCTCACTACGTCGCGCTGAACGCCCGCGACGAGTTGGCGAACTATCCCGCTGGCGCGGTGGTGGAGGTACGCGGTTCCGCCGAGGTGCGGGCGGCCGACAAGAACATCGCCGCGCTGGCGAGCGATGGCCTGTATCGCGCCGATCATCACCTGGCGATCGAGCAGGGCCGGGGCAAGCCCGACCGAGACCCGCAGGAAGTCGTCGCGGCCCATGTCCGACGACTGGAAGCCCTGGGTCGGGCCGGCATCGTGGAGCGCGTGGCCGAAGGCTTATGGAAGGTTCCGGACGACCTGGCCGAGCGTGGCCGCCAGTACGACGCGCAACGGCTGGGCGGTGTGGCGGTGGAGTTGAAATCGCACCTTCCGATCGAGCGGCAGGCGCGGGTGATTGGCGCGACCTGGCTGGATCAGCAGTTGATCAGCGGCGGCAAGGGCCTGGGTGACCTGGGGTTTGGTGGCGAGGTCAAGAACACCCTGCAACAGCGCGCCGACTTTCTGGCCGAACAGGGGTTGGCCGAGCGGCGCGGGCAGCGTGTGATCCTCGCCCGGAACCTGCTGGGCACGCTGCGCAATCGGGAACTGGCGCAAGCCGCCAAGGACATTGCCGCCGACACCGGCCTGGAAAATCGACCTGTGGCAGACGGCCAGCGCGTCGCCGGCATCTACCGGCGCAGCGTCATGCTCGCCAGTGGGCATTACGCGATGCTTGATGACGGCATAGGCTTCTCGCTTGTGCCGTGGCGTCCGGTGATCGAACAGCGATTGGGGCAGCAGCTTTCCGCGACGATGCGCGGTAGTGGTGTGTCATGGGAGGTTGGCCGGAGATTAGGGCCTGGGATTTAAAGCCCACCATTCTCCGCTTGGGAATGGGCGGCTTCTGCTAGCAACCAATCCCGAAAGGTAGTCAGTTTGCGCAAGCTCGCACATTCCGGTCGATACACAACGTAGTACGCCAGTGCAGAAGCAAAGTTGATGTCTGGAAATAGTCTTACCAGACGTCCGCTTGCCAAGTCGTCACGAGCCATGACGCTGCGCGCCAGCGCTACGCCATGCCCCTCGATCGCCGCCTGCAGGACCGCAGCAGAGTTGTTGATCTGCATGCCCCGTTGGGTAATGGCATCCTTCACACCGGCTTTCTTCATCCAGGCTTCCCAACTTGGGAACGCTGTGTGTCGGTCCATGGACAAATCGTGGATCAGGGTTTCCTGGGCCAGGTCCGCAGGCTTTTGCAAGCGCCAATGCTCACGCAGCAGTTGGGGCGAGCACACCGGATAAACCTCTTCATCCATCAGCTTATCGGCGGTCAACCCCGGCCATTGGCCGGCGCCATATCGCACCCCGATATCAACCCGCTGAGCCACGAAATCCACTGGCTTGAGGTTGGTGTCCAGGCGCACATCCGTGTCGGCGCAGACGGCCTGGAAGCGGTCGATACGGGGCAATAGCCATTTTGCGGCGAAGGCTGGGCTGACGGCCACGGTCAGCACGCCGTTTGACGCACCCTCCTGAAGTCTCTCCATCCCCAGGGTGAGCCGATCAAACCCGGCGCGGATATCGGGCAGTGCCCGCTCGGCAGCCTCCGTGGGAAGGAGCCGCGCACGGCCACTGCTGCCCCGCACGAACAGGGGCGTCCCCAGCCAGTCTTCCAGCGTGCGTACGAGTTGGCCTACCGCTGCTGGCGTGACGTTGAGTTCGGCCGCCGCCGCAGAAAAGCTCTGGTGGCGGGCGCTGGCCTCGAAGGCGCGCAAGGCATTCAGGTGGACGGGTGACTTCATTTCGATAAAGTTTTTCTTTCAATAACTGACACTTTATATGGTTTGTCGGGCTTTGGGAACAGGAGAACAATAACGCTTATTCCAGAGAAGCCTTCATACGGAGGTGGAAGGTGCGGCAATGCTGCCACCTTCGGAATCAACAGTTTTTCTTCTATTCACCCCCCGCCGAGCGGCGGGCCAACAGAGAGGATTTCAAGATGAGCAATCAATTCAAGGGCAAGAAGCTGCTGGTCGTCGGCGGCACCAGCGGCATGGGCATGCAGATCGCACGCACCGTGCTGGCCGACGGCGGCAGCGTCGTCATCGTGGGCAACCGTCCGGAGAAGACCGAAGAAGCGCGCAAGGAGCTTGCTGCGCTGGGTCAAGTCTGGGCACTGACCTCAGACCTGACCAATGACGAGGCCGTGGCTTCGCTGATCAAGACCTTGGACGAGCAGCACGCGGACATCGACTTGCTGGTCAATGCCGCTGGCGTGTTCTTCCCCAAGCCGTTCCTGGAGCATTCGGGCGCGGACTACGACCAGTACATGCAACTGAACAAAGCCACCTTCTTCATCACGCAGAAGGTGGCCGCCAATCTGGTTGCCAAGAACCGCCCGGGCGCGATTGTGAACATCGGTTCGATGTGGGGCAAGCAGGCAATCGCGGCCACGCCGTCCTCGGCGTACTCCATGGCCAAGGCCGGCCTGCATTCTCTGACCCAGCATCTGGCCATGGAACTGGCCGGCAAGAACATCCGTGTCAACGCGGTGTCGCCTGCCGTGGTGCAGACCCCGATCTACGAAGGCTTCATTCCCAAGGCCGAAGTTCACAGCGCGTTGCAAGGGTTCAACAGCTTTCACCCGATCGGCCGCGTAGGCACGCCGCAGGATGTGGCGGAAGTGGTCGCCTTCCTGCTATCGGACAAGGCGGGCTGGGTCACCGGCGCCGTTTGGGATGTCGATGGCGGCGTGATGGCTGGCCGCAACTGATGTATCTCGTGCAGGCTCCGATGCCAGGAGCCTCTTACTAAAACCTCCGCTGGGCGTAGTCAACGCCCGGCGCCAACTTCCTTACAGAGAGAACCACCATGATGCAAGACTGGAATGCCTACCGCGACTCCCTACTGGAGCGCGTGGGCGACTACGCCAAACAAAGCCCGGACGTGATGCGCGGCCTGATGACGATCGACAACGCAGCCGTCAAGACCGGCCATCTGGAACCCAAGATGCACGAGTTGATCGCACTGGCGGTGGCCATCACCACCCGCTGCGACGGCTGCATCTCCGTGCACACCAAGAAGGCGGTAGAACACGGTGCCACCTTCGAAGAAATCACCGAAGCCCTGGGTGTTGCCATCGCGTTGAACGCGGGTGCTGCGCTGACCTACTCGGCACGTGTTGTCGAGGCCTACCAGCAACTGCCCGCCAAATAAGCCGTATTGACCGGGGATGGCTGCCATCGCCTGGACGAGCCATGCCGCTGTCCCCCGTTTGGATAAACATCATGCTGATCAATGCTGATTTCACCCGTCGCGCCATCGTGACATCCGGCAATTACCAATGGGTCGCATCTCCCCAAGGAGGCGTCGAGCGGGTGATGCTGGATCGCGTGGGCGCGGAGAAGGCCCGTGCCACCAGCATCGTGCGGTATGCACCCGAATCCTACTTTCCCGCGCACCCGCATCCGGGTGGCGAGGAAATCCTGGTGCTGTCAGGAACCTTCTCCGAAGGAGACCGACATTACCCGGCAGGCTGGTATCTGCGCAACCCGCCCGGCTCCAGCCATCAGCCCTACAGTGCCGAGGGCGCAGTCATTTTCGTCAAGCTCCAGCAGATGCCGGATAACGAGACGCGCAGCGTCCGCATTGACACGCGAGACTTGGCCAATTGGCGCCGCGAAGGTGCGCGTGAGGTGTGCCCGTTGTTCGCGACTGAGGGCGAGCAGGTCAGCTTGCAGCGCCTGGAGCCAGGCGAAAAGATTCTCGAAGCATCGCAGGACGGTGCGGAAATCCTGGTCGTATCAGGCACCGTGATGCTGGAGGGGACGCGCTACGAGGGAGGCAGTTGGCTGCGACTGCCGGCAGGTGAACCTGCTGTGCCTCGTGCTGGCGATCAAGGTGCCACTGTGTACCTCAAGACGGGCCATTTGTCCGATGTGGTGGTAGCAGCATGAGCCCGCATACCGCACGCATCGTCATCGTCGGCGCTGGCTTGAGCGGCCTGTACGCAGCCTATCTGCTGGCACGCCAAGGCGTGACCGATTACGTGGTGCTGGAAGCACGGGAGGCATCTGGTGGGCGTATCGCCTCTGCCGACGCCTCGGGACAGGTCGTTTCCCACGGAGCAGCGCAAGTAAGCCCCGTTGACCGTTTCGATCTTGGCCCCGCCTGGTTCTGGCCCGGCTACCAACGCGAACTCGGACGCCTGATCGAAGAATTGAGCCTGGAAATCTTCGAGCAGTTCGAGGCCGGTGACATGGTGGTCGAGCGTTCGCCGCAGGACGCTCCCGTGCGCATGCGTGGCTATGTGAACTCGCCGGCGTCCATGCGCCTTAAGGGTGGAATGGGCCGCCTTATCGAAGCGCTGCACCGCAGATTGAATCCAGGCCGTGTCCTGACCGGCCATACGGTGCAGAGCCTGCGCAAAAACGATCACCATGTTGTCGTCGAAAGCGTCGATGCCACGGGTCGTCCCGTGACGTGGCACGCCGAGCACGTCCTGCTGGCGCTGCCGCCTCGTCTGATCGAAAACACCATTGCCTTCGAGCCAGCGTTGCCGGAGGCACTCGCCAAGCAATGGCGCGACACGGCCACGTGGATGGCGCCGCACGCCAAGTACATCGCAATCTATGACAGCCCGTTCTGGCGAGAACAGGGGTTATCGGGAGAGGGCCGCAGTGCACGCGGGCCGATGGGTGAGATCCATGATGCCTCCATGCCCGGCGGCAGCGCAGCGCTGTTTGGTTTCCTGGGTGTGCCGGCGCGCGTGCGCAGCACCGTTTCTGACGAGGTGATGCGCACGCATTGCCGTGAGCAGTTCGTCCGAATGTTTGGACCCGACGCGGCGACGCCCAAGGCCGACATCATTAAGGACTGGGCACAAGACCCGCGCACCGCCACGGCAATGGATCGCGATGCGACGGGCCAGCATGCTCAGGCACCTGCGTCCAAAGCCACCTCAGGACCGTGGCAAGGGTGCCTCACGGGCATCGCCAGCGAGTGGTCGCCGCAGTTTCCGGGCTATCTCGCCGGCGCCATCGAAGCAGCAAGTCTGGGTGTGCAGGCACTGACGCCGGGGGTATCCCGTGCTGCATTGAACAAGGCGTTGACATGAGACTGCAAGGCAAGACGGCACTGATCACCGGTGCCACCAGCGGCATTGGTCTGGCGACTGCCGAACTGTTCCTGCGAGAAGGTGCGCAGGTCGCGATCACCGGGCGCGATGCCGCGCGGCTGGAACAGGCCCGCAAGAACCTGGGCGGTGCGGTCACGGCCATCCAGGCAGACGTTCGTGCGCGCGAGGACATGCAGCGCATGGCCCGCGAGGTTGCCGCTGCTTTTGGTGAGGGCGGTCTGGACGTGTTCTTTGGCAATGCCGGCGTGGCGTACGCCACACCGCTGCTGAGCACCGACGAGGCCCGGTTCGATGAACTGATGGCCGTCAACGTCAAGGGGCTGTTCTTCTCCATGCAGGCCATCGCGCCTGTGCTGCGTGATGGCGCATCCGTGGTGTTGAACTCGGCCTGGCTGAATGCCGTCGGCATGGGCGGATTCTCCGCTCTGGCCGCAAGCAAGTCGGCTGTTCGCTCGTTTGCGCGCTCGTGGTCGTGCGAACTGCTGGATCGCAAGATCCGCGTCAATGCCGTGAGCCCCGGTGCCATCGACACGCCGATCTTCGAGCTGGAAGGTGTTAGTGCCGAGCAGCTTGTCGAGACCAAACGGCTGATGTCGCTGCGCATTCCTGCGCGCCGCATGGGCGATCCGGAGGAAATCGCGCAGGCCGTGCTGTTCCTGGCCAGTGACGAGTCGCGCTACATGCTGGGTGCGGAGATCGTCGTGGATGGCGGTTTCTCGCAGCTTTGAACTATTAGACCAAGAGGCGGATGGAGCCTGCCAGTTGATGGATCCCATGGGGGTACTGGCGTGTCCGCTCAGTGTGGTCGTTGAGGCATTGAACCGCCTCGCATCCGCATTGGGCTGAAGCATTTTTCTATTCACCATTTTTAGGAGCGGCAGATATGCAAACGACATACCGTGCCATGCAAGTCACCCAGCCAGGCTTTCTGGAACTGGTGGAACGTCCCACGCCAACACCAGGCGCGGGTGAAGTGTTGATTGAAGTTGATGCCTGCGGCATCTGTGGCGCCGACGTGGGCGACATCGAAGGTGCCGATCCGACGTTGCAGCCGCCTCGTGTACCCGGTCACGAGGTAGTGGGCCGGATCACCGCGCTTGGAGCACATGTGCCTTCCATCTGGAAAATCGGCCAGCGTGTCGGTGTTGGCCGACTGGGTGGGCCTTGCGGGGAGTGCGCGCAATGTCGCCAGGGACATTTTCAACTATGCCAGAACCAGCCCTTCGTCGGCGCCACCTGCGACGGCGGCTACGCCGAGGTCATGCTTGCTCGGGCGTCCGGCCTGGTGTCGATTCCCGACGAACTCCATGCGGAAGAAGCTGCTCCGATTCTTTGTGCGGGGATCGCCACGTTCAATGCCTTGAAGAAGTGCGGGGCGCAGGCCGGCGATACCGTCGCCATTCTGGGCATTGGTGGGCTGGGCCACATGGCGTTGCAATATGCGCGTCGCATGGGTTTTCGCGTAGTGGCCGTAGGACGAGGCAGTGACATCGCCAACGATGCGCTCGATCTGGGCGCACACCTCTACATCGACACCAACGAAGAGGATGCGGCGGCCAAGCTCAAAGCCATGGGAGGCGCGCAGGCCATCATCACCACGATTGGCGCTCCTGCCGTGGTCTCCCCGCTGATGGCCGGGCTGGCGCCACAAGGCCGCCTAGTGCTACTTGGCGCAGGGAAAGATCCATTACCTGTGTCTGCGGGCCACCTAATTGTGGGAGAGCGCAGCGTACTGGGCTCAATCACCGGATCGCCCTGGGAGAACGAAAAAACGCTGGATTTCAGCGTGCTGGCGGGGGTACGCCCCAAGATCGAAGTGATGCCATTCGAGCAGGCCAATGAAGCCTATCAGCGCATGAAGTCAGGCAACGTCAAGTTCCGGATGGTGCTGACTGTTGGTGGCCAACGCAGCACCGAGATCGCATGAAGAATACGTCCCCCCATACTGATCCGCACCTGTCACCTAGCAGCAACTCCCATGACTTGCTGCCTGAAAGCGTGCAGAGAGGAAACATCTGGCGACTGTCGATTGCTCAAGCATTGGCGGGCGCGAATGGAGTCGTGGTCTACGCCACAGGCGCAGTGGTTGGCAACCAGCTTGCTCCGGCCCCTGCGCTCGCCACATTACCCATTTCCATCTTCGTTGTAGGTATGGCGGCGTGCATCTTTCCAGTCGGTGCACTGGCACGTCACCATGGGAGGCGCTCAGCATTCCTGGCTGGCACAGCGGCTGGCGTACTTGCAGGCGTGCTGGCGGTATTCGCTGTCATCCTGGGATCGTTCTGGTTGTTTTGCCTCAGCACTTTCCTGGGCGGGAGCTACGCTGCGGTGGTGCTGTCGTTTCGCTTTGCTGCTGCCGACGGCGTTGCACCGTCTCGCCGTGCGCGAGCCTTATCGCTCGTCATGGCCGGAGGAGTCGCTGCCGGCGTCGTCGGGCCGCAATTGGTGACCTGGACGATGGATTGGTGGCCACCACATCTTTTTGCTGCCACGTTTGTTGTGCAGGCCGCTGTCGCGGCGCTTTCGGCGTTGATCCTGCTTGGCGTGAAACTGCCGAAGCCAGATGCGGCAGAAGTCTCGGGTGGGCGGCCATTGACAATGATCGCATTGCAGCCCCGTTTCATCGCCGCGGTCATATGCGGCGCGGTCACTTACATGCTCATGAACTTCCTGATGACCGCAGCGCCGCTGGCAATGCATCTGTGCGGGCATTCTCAGGCGTCAGCCAACCTGGGTTTGCAATGGCACGTTATTGCCATGTATGCCCCCAGCTTCTTTACCGGTCATCTCATTGCGCGCTTTGGTGCGGTGCGTATAGCAGCGGTAGGCCTCGTGCTGACAGGGCTGTCGGCGGCTGTCGGGTTGGGCGGGATGGAAGAGGCCCATTTCCTTAGCTCTCTGATCTTGTTGGGGTTGGGGTGGAATTTCGGATTTCTCGGCGCGTCGGCACTGGTACTGGAGTGCCACCGCCCAGAAGAAAAAACACGAGTGCAATCGCTCAATGATTTCATCGTCTTCGGTGTGATGGCCATCGGCTCCTTTTCGTCCGGCGGCCTACTGTCCGCCTACGGCTGGAATATGGTGCTCTGGGTGTCTTTTGTGCCGCTTGTAATTGCAGTCGTTTCGCTAACGGTGGCAATGCACAAGCAAAGAAGAAATATTCGCGCTCTGCAATAACCTAAAAACAGGAAGGGGACAGATATGGAGACAAGGCAAACTAAGAGCGAAATGAACTCGGCAGGGGGAAGGATATCTTTGATCCCCATTGTCCTGCTAACTTGCTTTGCAATGGTGGCTTTCGCTGCTAACTCTCTACTAACTCGGCTGGCTTTCCAAACGACAGCCATCGACGCAACCTCTTTCACCGTGATAAGGATCGTTTCAGGTGCGATCACGCTGCTGGCAATCTTAATATTGCAGAGAGCGCCATTGAGGCTTGCCAGATCGGGATGGTGGCCAGCCATTCTACTGTTTACTTATGCAGCTTCATTCTCCTTTGCATATCGAGATATAAGTACCGGTGCCGGTGCGTTGGTATTGTTTGCATCAGCACAGTTATTGATGATCGGGTATGGATATTACAAGGGAGAACGAACCAGTATTTTTGGGGTGCTTCTAGCTTTGGTCGGTCTAGCAGCTTTTCTTACCCCCTCGGCCTCTGCGCCGTCACTCTCTGCTACGGCGTTGATGGCAGTGGCAGGTTTTGCTTGGGGAGGGTTTTCGCTGATCGGGCGGTCAGCGGACTCGCCTGTAGCTAGTACCGCGAGCAGTTTTCTGTGGGCAGTGCCGTTAGCCTTCGGGTTGATGTGGCTTCAACATGAGCACCTGAGCTTCGATACCAAAGGAGCCGTTTACGCCTTGCTGTCCGGCACCCTTGCATCGGCCATCGGGTACGCAGTCTGGTACTGGGTGCGTGTGCGTATGACGGCCATCAGCGCTGGCGCAGTACAACTTTCAGTACCCGTTCTGAGTGCCATCCTTGGTGTATTGATTCTGAGTGAAAACATCTCATGGATGAGTGGGATTTCGGCATCCATCACATTGATTGGCGTGGCTTGGGTCACGATGAAAGCGACGGCTGGGCAGCAGAGTAACGTCGTCACACAGGATTAAGAAACATCTTTTTTAGTTGATTTAACAAAGGCTTTAAAAATGGGATCAGCGGAGAGGAGAATATGGAACTTCGGCATTTGCGCTGCTTCCTTGCTGTAGCGGAGGAACTTAATTTCGCCCGAGCGGCAGAGCGCTTACATATCGAGCAGTCGCCACTGTCTCGGACGATAAAAGAGCTGGAAGAGGAACTGGGCGAGCAACTATTTGTTCGCACTAGCCGAAGCACGAGACTGACGCGTGCAGGAAAACTATTCATGGATCATGTGCCACGCGTCTTTACTGCATTGCAGCAAGCGCGCGACAGTGTAAAGGCGGCGGCCAACGGTTTTCATGGTCAATTGCGCGTTTCGCTATCCGATGGTTTGACTCCATCTCGCCTTCCATCGCTGCTGGCGCTATGTCGGCAAGAAGAGCCAGAAATCGAGATTCGCCTGTTTGAGGTGCCGCTGTCGCATCAAATCAAGGGGCTTCACGATGATTTGTACGACTTAGGCTTTGCGCAATCGAATGACGTGGGCGAAGGAATCACTGCTGAAGCAGTGTGGAGCGATGCACTGATGGTGGCGGTACCCGCGAGGCATCCGTTACTGAAGTACAAGCGCATCCCATTAGAAGAGTTACTGCGTTACCCGGTGGTGTTGTGTGACCCTCAAGTCTGCGAAGGCCATGCCCGCCAAGTTGAGCGAGCATTGCGTCGAGCAAATATTGAGCCACTGATCGCTGAGTACGTGGCCTCCATTGATTTAATGATGGCACTGGTATCAGCAGGGTTTGCAATAGGGTTGGCAGGAGCTCCTCACGTTGCCGCAAGTCGAGAACCTGGTGTAGTTGCGCGGCCATTGGCAGGTCGCCCTCTTTTGTTGAAGACTTATTTGCTGCACCGGGAAGGTGACTCGTCAGATGTCGTGGCGCGTTTTATCGAGCGAGTGCAAGCCATCGAATCCCCCGAAGGCAGCAGAGCCTCACCACCCGTTGAACCCGACTCACAGGAGGAAACCGAGCCATGACCATGAAGCTGCTTGCCCCGTTCTTGCTGGTTGCTGCACTCACGGCCTGCGGTCCTTCGGAGTCGCCCAAGCAGGAATCTAATCTCCCGACCGTGGAAGAACTGGCCGCCGATCCCGAACGTTTGAAGGAGATGCGCCGCCAGTGCAAGACCGAGCGCCCCACGATGGGCGACGTGCTGTGCAACCGCGTGGCCGAAGCGACGAACAAGCGCTTCTTTGGCGATGGGAAAGTGCCTTACACGCCATCGGAAACGTCGCCGAAGTTCTGACCGTTGGCGGATTTCCGCATATCCTGTTTTTGTTTCTCAACACGCCGCAGCGCGCTCACGCCTGCGGCGTTTTTACTGGTTTCGTCCCTGCATGAAACCATGCTTTTTGCATCACCTTGCTGCCGATAACGGTCTTTGACTGGCACTGAACCGGCACCGATCCTGACGCCTGCGGCACGCCTTTGTGCCGCGTTTTCCACGGGGAATCAGCGCAGGAGAAATCGGAGGCCAGGGTATGCAAGCTCAGGGCGTGTTGTTCGGTCAGATCGCCGCCGTGTTCGGCATCGTGATCGCCGGCGTGTGGGGTGCCACGCAATGGACAGCCGCCGCATTGGGCTACCAGCTACGCCTGGGCTCGCCCTGGTTCGACTTCCACGGCACGCCGGTCTATTACCCGTGGAAACTGTTCGAGTGGTGGTTCTTCTTCGACGCCTACGCGCCGCAGGTGTTCGACACCGGCGGCATGATCGCGGCAAGCAGTGGCCTGTTGGCCGTGGCGGTCGCCATCGCCATGTCGGTGTGGCGCTCGCGCCAGGCGCGCAAGGTGACGACCTATGGCTCGGCTCGCTGGGCCGATGCCGCCGACATTCGCAAGGCTGGGCTGACGCAGCCTGCTGGTGTCTTTCTCGGCCAACATGACGGCCACTACCTGCGGCACGAAGGGCCGGAACACGTCCTGACCTTTGCGCCGACGCGCTCAGGCAAGGGTGTGGGCCTGGTGGTGCCGACATTGTTGAGTTGGCCCGCGTCCGCTGTCATCCACGACATCAAGGGCGAGAACTGGCAGATCACCGCTGGCTGGCGTTCGCGCTTCTCGCACTGCCTGCTGTTCAACCCCACTGATGCCAGTTCAGCGGCCTACAACCCGCTGCTGGAAGTGCGGCGCGGCGCGCATGAGGTGCGCGACGTGCAGAACATCGCCGACATCCTGGTCGATCCAGAAGGCGCGCTGGAGAAGCGCAACCATTGGGAGAAGACCAGTCACGCGCTGCTGGTCGGCGCGATCCTGCATGTGCTCTACGCGGGCGAAGACAAGACGCTACGGGGCGTTGCCAACTTCCTCAGCGACCCGGCCAGCCCGTTCGAGCTGACCTTGCATCGGATGATGACGACCAAGCACCTGGGTGATGCCCAGCATCCCGTCGTTGCATCCGCTGCCCGCGAAGTGCTCAACAAGTCGGACAACGAGCGCTCGGGCGTGCTCTCCACCGCCATGTCGTTCCTCGGCCTGTACCGAGATCCCACGGTGGCCGCAGTCACGTCGCGCTGCGACTGGCGCATCGCTGACCTGATCGCAGCAGAGCATCCGGTATCGCTGTATCTGGTAGTGCCGCCTTCCGACATCTCGCGCACCAAGCCGCTGATCCGGCTGATCCTCAACCAGATCGGGCGACGGCTCACCGAATCGCTGGATGGCAGTGACGGCATCCAACGCCGCCACAAGCTGTTGTTGATGCTGGACGAGTTCCCGGCGCTGGGGCGGCTGGACTTCTTCGAGACGGCGCTGGCCTTCATGGCGGGCTATGGCATCCGCAGCTTCCTGATCGCCCAGTCGCTCAACCAGATCGACAAGGCGTATGGGCAGAACCATTCGATTCTGGACAACTGCCATGTGCGCGTGACCTTCGCCACCAACGACGAACGCACGGCCAAACGCATTTCCGAAACATTGGGCACGGCCACTGAGTTGCGCGCCCAGCGCAACTACGCAGGCCACCGGCTTGCACCGTGGCTCGGCCATCTGATGGTGTCGCGCCAAGAAACCGCACGTCCGCTGCTGACGCCAGGCGAAGTAATGCAGTTGCCGACTGATGAAGCGGTGGTGATGGTGTCCAGCGTCGCGCCGATCAAGGCGAAGAAGCTGCGCTACTTCGCCGACGCCAATTTCAAGCAACGGGTGTTGCCGCCGCCTGCGGTGACGGTTGGCCGCTATGCCGATGTGCCGCCTGCACGACCTGACGACTGGAGCGGCCTGGCCATACCTGTGGTTCCTGCGGCACCGGCTACGGCGTCCGCCGATGACCTGGAGGCCTTGGGTTCGACCGACGACGGCGGCCCACGCCGCCAGCCCGAACTGTCCGAAGCCATTGCCTATGCCCCCGAGATGGATACCCCGACCAGTGACCTGTCGCTGCTCGATGACGACGACATGCCCCCGGTGCTTCCCGGCCAGCTCGACCCCGCCATGCAGCGCACGGCGCGGCTGGCATCCCTCGACCCTAACGACGGAATCGACCTATGAGCCAATACCGATTGAACCTGTTCATCCAGCACGAGCACGCCAAGCGTCTGGACGAACTGGCCGCCAAGAAAGGCGTATCCAAGTCCAGCATCGTCGCCGCTGCCTTGGCGTCCTGGCTGTCGCTCGATGCCGGCGACCAGCGCGAGGCCGCCATTGCCAAGCGTCTGGATCGCCTGTCGCGGCAAGCCGAGCGTCTGGAGCGTGACCAGAACATCCAGATCGAAACGCTGGCGCTGTTTATCCGCTACTACCTGACCGTCAGCACGCCGGTGCCCGAAGCCCATCAGGATGCAGCTCGCGCCCAGGGCAAGGCGCGCTTCGAGCAGTTCGTCGAACAGTTGGGCCGCCACCTGCTGCGTGGCCGCAGCCTGGTGCGGGACGTGGTGGAAGAACTGCATCCAGACCCCATGCGGATGGACGACGCGGCGGTGCTGACCGAAGCCCATGAACGTGCTGCGGAGCGTGCCTCATGAGCGCCGTTCAGCAGATGCCGCCCGAACCGCGTTCGTCGGCCGCGACTTCGCTGGATCGCCGCATCCAGATGCTGCGCACGGCGATGGGGCCGGTGATCGCCGCAGCGCTGGAAGACCCGGACGTGGTGGAAGTGATGCTTAACCCCGACCGGACGCTGTGGGTGGATCGGCTGTCGTCTGGCCGTGCGCCGCTGGGCATCGAACTGCCCGAAGCCGATGGCGAACGCATCATCCGTCTGGTCGCCGCTCACGTTGGTGCGGAGGTACATCGCGGCCAACCGCTCTTGACCGCCGAACTGCCGGAGACCGGCGAGCGCTTCGAGGGCATCCTGCCGCCCGCCGCACCCGGCCCGGCCTTTGCGCTGCGCAAGCGGGCCGTGAGCATCATCGGTCTAGATCGCTATGTGGCCGATGGCATCCTGACCGCTGGGCAGGCCGAGTTTCTGCGTCATGCCGTGCGCGAGCGGCACAACATCCTGATCGCCGGAGGCACCAGCACCGGCAAGACCACGCTGGCCAATGCCTTGCTGGCCGAGATCGCCGCCACCGGCGACCGCGTGCTGGTGCTCGAAGACACCATCGAACTGCAATGCGCGGCCCGTGACCATGTGCCATTGCGCACCCGCGCAGGCGTGGTGTCGATGCAGGAACTGGTGCGCGCAACGATGCGGCTGCGCCCGGATCGCGTGATCGTCGGCGAAGTGCGCGGCGGCGAAGCGCTGGATCTGGTGAAGGTCTGGGGCACCGGCCACCCCGGTGGCATCGCCACCATCCATGCCGGCTCCGCGTTGGGCGCGCTGCTGCGCCTGGAGCAACTGATCCTCGAAGTGGCGGTGAATCCGCCCCGCGCCCTGATCGCCGAGGCGGTCAACGTCGTCATCCACATCGCAGGCCGTGGCCGCAAGCGCCACGTCGAAACCATTTCCCGTGTCGTCGGTTTCGACGGCGCGGGCTACCGCCTGGCGGATGCGCTGGAAACGTCGTTTCCCGAGCTGCCGCCTGTTCCTTCCCAGTCCCTCGACCAATCCTCTGGAGAACTGCCATGACGCACGTTGATGCTTTCCATCTTTCTGTAAATCCGCTTTCTCGCCTGTCCAGCCTGGCACGGCTGCGCAGCCTGGCCCGCCCTGCGGGGCAAGGGCTGCTGCTGGCCGCGCTGTTGTTGTTCCTGGCCGGAACCGCACAGGCCGCCGGTTCCTCGATGCCGTGGGAAGGCCCGCTGCAATCCATCCTCGAATCCATCCAGGGGCCGGTGGCCCGTATCGTCGCGGTCATCATCATTATTGCGACGGGCTTGGCGCTGGCCTTCGGCGATACCAGTGGCGGCTTTCGCAAGCTGATCCAGATCGTCTTCGGGTTGAGCATTGCCTTTGCGGCTTCGAGCTTCTTCCTGTCGTTCTTCAGTTTCTCCGGCGGGGCCGTCGTATGAGCACGGCCACCGATCTTCCGGGCTTTGAAGTGCCGCTGCATCGCTCGCTGACCGAGCCGATCCTGCTGGGCGGTGCGCCGCGCACCGTGGCGATTGCCAACGGCACGCTGGCCGCCGCCGTCGGGCTGGGCCTGCAACTGTGGATTCCCGGCGTGGTGCTGTGGATTGTCGGCCATTCGCTGGCGGTGTGGGGTGCGCGCGTCGATCCGCAGTTCATGCAGGTCTTCGCCCGGCACATCAAGCACAAGCCGCTGCTGGACGCATAGGGAGAAGCCGACATGCTGAACCTTGCCGAATACCGCCAGCGGCCCGCGCTGCTGGCCGACTGGCTGCCCTGGGCCGGGCTGATCGGGCCGGGCGTCGTCTTGAACAAGGATGGCTCGTTCCAGCGCACGGCGCGTTTTCGTGGGCCGGATCTGGACAGCGCCACGCAAGGCGAGCTGATCGCCACGTCGGCGCGCCTGAACAACGCACTGCGCCGCCTGGGGTCGGGCTGGGCCTTGTTCATCGAAGCTGAGCGCCGCGCTGCGGCGGGCTATCCGCGTTCCGAATTCCCCGAGCCATTGTCCTGGCTGGTGGAGGAAGAACGCCGCGCGGCCTTCCAGGAATCGGGCCAGCATTTCGAGAGTGCCTATCACCTCACGCTTGCTTATCTGCCACCAGAAGAATCTCGCGCCCGCGCTGCCAAGATGCTCTATGAGAACGCGCCGGGCGATGGCGTGGATTGGCAGGGGCGGCTGCAAGCCTTCGTCGCGGAAACCGATCGCGTCTTCGACCTTCTCGACGGCGTGATGCCAGAAGTTGCCTGGCTCGATGACAGCCAGACGCTGACCTACCTGCACGCCACTATTTCGACGCGGCGCTACCGCGTCGGCGTGCCCGAAGTGCCATTCCACATCGACGCGCTGCTGACCGACTCCGCGCTGGTCGGTGGCCTGGCGCCCATGCTGGGCGACCAGCACCTGCGCGTGGTGTCGGTGCGAGGCTTCCCGACTTCGACCTGGCCGGGGATTCTGGACGACCTCAACCGCCTGGGCTTTGCATACCGCTGGAGCACGCGCTTTCTCTGCCTCGACAAAGCCGAGGCGGAACGGGAGTTGGGGCGCCTGCGCCGCCAGTGGTTCGCCAAACGCAAGAACGTCATCGCGCTGCTGCGCGAAACGATCTTCCAGCAGGAAAGCCCGCTGGTCGATACCGACGCCAACAACAAGGCCGCCGATGCCGATGCCGCCTTGCAGGAGCTGGGCAGTGACCAGGTGGCCTTCGGCTACCTCACCGCCACAGTGACGGTGCTCGATGCCGACCCGGCCGTGGCCGACGAGAAGCTGCGCATGGTGGAGCGCGTCATCCAGGGTCGGGGATTCGTCACCATCCCCGAAACACTGAACGCCGTGGATGCCTGGCTGTCGTCTATTCCCGGCAATGCCTATGCCAACGTGCGTCAGCCCATCGTCTCAACGCTGAACCTGGCGCACATGATGCCGCTGTCGGCGGTATGGGCTGGGCCGGAGAAGAACGCTCACCTCGACGGCCCGCCGCTGATCGTCACACGCACCGATGGCGCGACGCCGTTCCGGCTGGTGACGCACATTGGCGACGTTGGCCACACGCTGGTCGCAGGGCCGACCGGAATGGGCAAGTCGGTCTTGCTCGCCACGTTGGCGATGCAGTTCCGCCGTTATCCCGGCTCGCGCATTTTCGCCTTCGATATGGGCCGCTCCATGCGTGCCACCATCCTCGGGCTGGGCGGCGAACATTACGACCTCGGTAACGATGGGGCGATCGCCTTCCAACCATTGGCCCGCATCGACCACGAAGGCTACCGCACCTGGGCCGCCGAATGGGTGGAAGGCCGTTTGCTGCACGAAGGCGTGGTCGTCGGCCCGGACGAGAAGGCGGCGATCTGGTCGGCACTCGGCAGCCTCGCCGGTGCGCCAACAGAGCAACGCACGCTGACCGGTCTGTCGGTACTGCTGCAATCGAACGCACTGCGCCAGGCGCTCGCGCCCTATGTGCTGGGTGGTGCCCACGGCAAGCTGCTGGACGCCGATTCTGACCGGCTGGGTTCCGGCAGCGTGCAGGGCTTCGAGATGGAAGAGCTGATGCACAGCAAGGCGGCAGTGCTGGCCGTGCTGGGCTACCTGTTCGCCCGCTTCGATGAACGCTTCGACGGCGCGCCCACGCTGTTGATCCTCGATGAAGCCTGGCTGTTCCTCGATGACCCGGTGTTCGCTGCCCGCATCCGCCAGTGGCTCAAGACGCTGCGCAAGAAGAATGTCGGCGTCATCTTCGCCACGCAGTCGCTGGCCGACATCAAGGATTCGAGCATTGCACCGGCAGTGATCGAAAGCTGCGCCAGTCGGATTTTCTTGCCCAATCCGCAGGCCACCGAGCCGCAGATTCGCACGATCTACGAAGGCTTCGGGCTGAACTCGCGCCAGATCGAGATCGTGGCGACCGCGCAGCCCAAGCGCGACTACTACTACCAATCGCGTCTGGGCAATCGCCTGTTCGACCTCGACCTGGGGCCAGCCACGCTGGCCTTCGCGGGTGCATCCACTCCGCAAGACCAACGCGACATGGATCGCGTGCTGCTGGACGCAGGCACACCGGGCTTTGCCGGTGCCTGGCTGCGCCATCGCGGCCTCGATTGGGCCGCTGATCTGCTGCCGTCCTCGCCGGTAGCAGCGTTCTTCCTCGCTTCTCAACCTCTGGAGGTTTCACCATGAAGACCCAACCCCGTTTGCTGTCCGCCTCGCTTGCCGCCGTGCTGTCGGTGTCGCTGCTGGCCGTCCAGCCCGCGTCCGCGCTGACGGTGTTCGACCCGTCGAACTTCGTGCAGAACACGCTGACCGCCATCCGCACGCTGGAGCAGATCAACAACCAGATCAACCAGCTCCAGAACGAAGCGCAGATGCTGATGAACCAGGCGCGCAACCTCGCGAATCTGGACTTCAACATCGTCAATCGCTTGCGTTCGACGCTGGCGACCACCGAACGCCTGATCGCCGAGGCACGCGGCCTGGCCTACGACGTGCAGAGCATGGATGCCACTTTCGCCCGGCTGTACCCGGAGCAGTACGCCGCGACGGTCAGCGGCGACCAGATGCTGCGCGATGCGCAGGAGCGCTGGAAAAACACCTTGAAAGGTCTGCATACCGCGATGCGGATGCAGGCGCAGGTGTCGCAGAACCTGGCGCAAGACGAAAGCGCGCTGTCCGATCTGGTCAGCCGGAGTCAGTCCGCAACCGGCGCGCTGCAAGCCATGCAGGCGACCAACCAGCTTCTGGCCCTGCAGGCCAAGCAATCCATTCAGGCGCAGCAGCTCCAGATCACGCAGGAACGCGCCGCCGCACTGGAACTGGCACGCCAAGCAGCGGCTGTCGAACGTGGACGTGAAGTGACGCGTCGCTTCCTGGGTGATGGCACGCCCTACACACCGCAGCGCGTGGATTTCTACGGCAACTGACGGGAGACGGCCATGCGATGCGCTTTCTTGCTGCTGCCCGTGCTGCTGGTCGCTTGCGGCCAGCAGCCGACCGAAGACCTGGCCGCTGCCCTGGCCGCCGACCCCGCGCGGCTCAAGGCTTTGCGTGCGCAGTGTGCAGCCGACAGGACGACGGCAGGCGAAGTCGCCTGCCTAGCGGCGACCGATGCTTTCCGGCGGCGCTTCTTCGCCGGGGAAACCGGGCCTGACGAGTTCCGCACGCTGGCCGATCTGCCGCCGATCCCGCCGAGCTTTGACACACTCGCCAGTGACCAGGACGCCATGCCTTTCGAGGGGGACGTGCCATGAATGACGTGACAGTGATCGACCGGTTTCTCGCTACTTTCTCGCGCTACATCGACTCGGGCTTTGGGCTGCTGCAGGGCGAAGTCGCGTTCCTCACAGCCACGCTGATCGTCATCGACATGACGATTGCCGGGCTGTACTGGGCGATGAGCCACGCCACCGGCCAAGGCGATGACGTGATCGCCAAGCTGCTGCGCAAGGTGCTCTACGTCGGTGCGTTCGCCTACATCATCAACAACTTCAACTGGCTGGCCAGCATCGTCTTCCGCTCATTCGCGGGCCTGGGCCTGACGGCCAGCGGCTCGACGATGAGCATGTGCGAATTCCTGCAACCGGGACGCCTGGCCAAGACCGGCATCGACGCGGCAGCGCCGATCCTTGAGCAGATCAGCGACATGGCGGGCTTTCCCGAAGTGTTCGTGAACATGACGCCCATCGTGGTCATGTTCCTGGCCTGGGCGGTGGTGATCCTGTGCTTCTTCGTGCTGGCGATCCAGCTCTTCATCACCTTGATCGAGTTCAAGCTGACCACGCTGGCGGGCTTCGTGCTGGTGCCTTTCGCCTTGTGGAACAAGACCAGCTTCCTCGCCGAAAAGGTGTTGGGCAATGTGGTGTCGTCTGGCATCAAGGTGTTGGTGCTGGCCGTGATCGTCGGCATTGGATCGGGCCTGTTCGCCGAGTTCCAGGTGCATCCGGCCGAGCCGTCCATCGACCATGCGGTGGTCATCATGCTGGCCTCGCTCACGCTTCTGGCGTTGGGGATCTTCGGGCCGGGCATTGCCACCGGGCTGGTATCCGGCGCGCCGCAGTTGGGCGCCGGAGCGATGGCCGGTGCTGCTGTGGGTGCCGCAGGCGCGGCGGTTGCCGTAGGTGCCGCCGCCGCCAGCGTTGGCGGTGCGGTGATGGCCGGGGCGCGCATGGCACCGGCTGCCGCCAAGCTCGCAGGGGCTGGCGCACGGGCTGCGACCTCGGCGGCTGGCAGCGCGAAGTCGGCTTTCCAGTCCGGTTCTGCCGCTGCGGGCGGCGGAGCCAAAGGCGCGATGGCAGGGCTGGGAAGTGTTGCCATGGGCGGCGCACAGACCGCTGGCCAGCGCGCTAGTGCAGGCATCAAGGCAGCGGCGGCCAAGGCTGCCGCGCCATTCAAAGCAGGCTGGCAAGGCTCCGGCACCGATGGTGGTACAGGCGGTGGCGCTGCCAGTTCCGGGCAGATCACCACAGGGGATGCCGCTGGCCACACGGCCAACGCGCAGAAGCAGGAACAACCCGGTTGGGCCAAGCGCCTGCAACGTCGCCAACGACTCACCCAAGCCACCACAACGGCCGCGCACACCCTGCGCGGTGGCGACGGCGGCGGTTCGGGCCAAGGCCCGAGCCTGCGCGATTCAGATAGCTGACTTTCAAGGAGAACCCCATGCGATTCAAACGACCGCAGGTGCGCTATGCCGATACACCGCAACCTGCCACCCCGTATCAAGCCGCTGCCCAGGTCTGGGACGAGCGCATCGGCTCGGCCCGCGTGCAGGCCAAGAACTGGCGGCTGATGGCCTTCGGCTGCCTGGTGCTCGCGCTGCTGATGGCCGGCGGCCTGGTGTGGCGCTCGGCACAGTCCATCGTTACGCCCTATGTCATCGAGGTGGATCAGTCCGGCCAGGTACGCACCGTGGGCGAAGCGGCCACGCCGTACCGGCCCACCGATGCGCAGACGGCACACCACATCGCGCGCTTCGTGACGCTGGTGCGCTCGCTGTCCATCGACCCGATCGTTGTGCGCCAGAACTGGCTCGATGCCTACGACTACACCACCGACCGGGGCGCGGCGGTGCTCAACGACTATGCGCGGGTGAATGACCCGTTCGCCCGTATTGGCAAGGAGTCGGTGACGGTGCAGATCACCAGCGTGGTTCGCGCCAGTGATGCGTCGTTCAACGTGCGCTGGACGGAACGCCGCTACGTCAATGGCGCGGCGGCCGGGCTGGAGCGATGGACGGCGGTGGTGTCCATCGTGCAGCAGACCCCGCGCACCGAAGAACGCCTGCGCCGCAACCCGCTGGGCATCTACGTCAATGGCTTGTCGTGGAGCCGTGAACTGGATTCTTCTGAAGGAGCCAAACCATGAATGCACATTTCCGTAAAACTGCATTGCCGGTGATCCTGCTGGCATCGACTGTCCTGTTTGCGGGCTGTGCCACGCAGGGCAAACCGCCGCCGATGATCTCGCTCGATGAGCCGGTGCAGGCTCAGCCATTGCCCGAGCCGCCCAAGCCCATCGAAGTGGTGGCAGTGCCCGAACCCTTGGCGCTGCCAGCGCAGTTGAAGCCGCTGCCGGACGTCGATGTGGCCCCGGCGGCACCGGAGCCTGCCGACGAGAAGGTGCGCGTTTCTCGTGCCAACGCCGAGGCACGCATCGCACCGACCCGCGAGGGCTACGTCAATGCGATCCAGGTCTGGCCCTTCACCGATGGCGCGCTGTACCAGGTCTATGCGTCCGTGGGTCGCGTGACGGTGATTGCGCTCCAGCCCGGCGAGGAACTGGTGACGGTCGCTGCGGGCGATACCGTGCGCTGGATCGTCGGAGACACCTCCAGCGGCAGCGGGGCCGATCTGCGCGTCAATGTGCTGGTCAAACCCATCCGTTCCAGCTTGAAGACCAATCTGGTCATTACCACCAGCCGCAGGACGTACCTGCTGGAACTGACTTCGACCGACAAGGCATGGATGGCGTCGGTGTCCTGGGACTATCCGAAAGACCGGATGCTGGCCTTGCAACGCCAGGCACAGGCGGCCAGCGCCGCCGCGCCGGTCGATACTGGCCTGTCGCTGGAGAAGATCCGTTTCCGCTACGCGGTGTCGGGCGGCAATCCGCCGTGGAAGCCGCTGCGCGCCTTCGACGATGGCGAGAAGGTCTATATCCAGTTCCCGGCAGGCATCGCCCAGGGCGAGCTGCCGCCGCTGTTCGTCATCGGCACACAGGGCGACGGGCAACTGGTGAACTATCGCTTCCGCTCGCCGTACTACATCGTGGATCGCCTGTTCGGTGCAGCAGAACTGCGCCTGGGGGCCGACAAGGGCGACGTGGTGCGCATCGAACGCACGGATGGCATTGCCGGGAGGAACTGAGCATGAGCCAGGACGATACCCCCGACCTTGCCACGCCTCAGGTGGACAAAGTGGCACCCGAGGCGGTGGCGCTGCGCGCCCAACCGCGTCCGGTCACGCGCCTGAACCGGCGCACGCTGGCTATCCTCGCTGGCGGCTTGTCAATTGGCGTGATGGGCGCGCTGATCTGGTCGCTGCAACCGCAGCAACGCGGCGCGGGTGAATCCACCGAGCTGTACAACGTGGATCGTGTGTCGCGCTCGGAAGGCCTCGACCAACTTCCTGCCGACTATTCCAAGTTGCCAGCGCTGCCGCCCGATGTGCCGGAGCTGGGGCCTCCTTTACCCGGCGACCTGGGGCCAGCCATCGTGAACTCGCAGCAGCCAGTTGCCGCCACCTATGCCGCACCCGGCTATGACCCCAACGATGCGCTGCGCAAGGAGGAAGAAGCAGCGGCAGCTTCATCGGTGTTCTTCCGCACGGGTTCCCCGCAGGCGGCGCCCGTGGCGCAGTCGCAGGTCGCTGCCGCACCAGGCTTCGCTGCCAATGCCGCTTTCGATCCGCTGGCTGCTGGCCCCGCCTCGACGGCGGCCCAGCCTGTTGATCCGACTGCCGTGCAGAATCGGCAAGACCAGAAAGAGGCGTTCCTGACAGGCGGATCTACGGAAACCCGTAACTCCGGCAACCTGCAAATGCCCACCTCGCCGTATCAGGTGATGGCTGGAACGGTCATTGCCGGGGCACTGGTCACGGGCATCAAGTCGGACTTGCCGGGCGACGTGATCGCCACGGTGACGGAGCCGATCTATGACACGGCCACAGGCAAGTTCCTGCTGATCCCGCAGGGTTCGCGCATCTTGGGCAAATACAACAGCCAGATCAGCTACGGCCAGAGCCGCGTGCAGGTGATGTGGAACCGCATCATCCTGCCGGATACGTCTTCGCTCACGCTCGACAACCTCGTCGGCACCGACCCCGCAGGCTATGCCGGCCTGGAAGACGATGTGGACTGGCATTGGGATCGGATCTTCGCCGGTGCAGTGCTGACGACGCTGCTGGGTGTGGGAGCCGAACTGGCCGCACCCGAGAACCGCCAGGACGGTGATCGCATGATTATCGCTGGACGCGACAGCCTGCAGGACACCGTGAACCAGGTCGGCCAAGAAGTGACCCGGCGCAACCTCAACATCCAACCCACGCTGACCAGCCGCCCTGGCTTGCCGGTGCGCATCATCGTCAACCGCGATCTGGTACTGCGGCCTTACCAGCCACTGTTCTTCAACAAGGGGACTTCACGATGAATACGACCAGGAAACTGCGGCTGGGGCCGCTGCCCAAGACCGAGAGCATGAAGCTAACCTTTGCCTGCCCGGCCAGCTTGAAAGCCGACCTCGACCGCTACGCCGCGCTGCACGCGCAGGCATATGGCGAGGCGGTCGATGCCACAACGCTGATCCCGCACATGCTGGAGGCGTTCATGGCCGGTGATCGGGGGTTCAGGAAAGGAAACGCCAGCAAGGCCTTGCCGCCGAAGCCAAGTTGAAGATGCAATTGAACCAGATTGACCATCACTCGAACGCGCAGCCCGAGGCTGCGCGTTCTTCGTTCTGGATGGGCTGCGAGGGAATGCACTAACATGACCAAACAAGCCTGCCAGCCGTTGGCAATCTCCATAGCTACAACGCGACCCGGCTTGCTTTCTCTAGGCTCTCATGTGGCTCCCAGCCCACAACGCCACATCCGCTGCTAGCGGTATGAAACAGAGCTAACTTATTGCCCCGTATATGGTTTCAAGCCTCGCGTGGTTTGCGCGAAAGACTTGACACTGGCCATTTTTTATGGGCTGCGGATCGTGAACTCGGGGCAATAAAAAACCGGCCTCCAGGGCCGGTTTTTCAAGAACCTGTCGCAGTTAAGCGGCAGCAGCTTCGCCCAGCGCCTTGATGTGCGCGTTCAGGCGGCTCTTGTGACGAGCGGCTTTGTTCTTGTGGATGATGCCTTTGTCAGCCATGCGGTCGATGACCGGAACAGCTGCAGTGTAAGCGGTTTTGGCAAGCTCGAGATCTTTGGCAGCAATAGCCTTGACTACGTTCTTGATGTAAGTACGAACCATCGAGCGCAGGCTGGCGTTATGGCTACGGCGCTTCTCAGCCTGTTTGGCGCGTTTTTTGGCAGAAGGTGAGTTGGCCACCGTCAAGCTCCTCGAAAACTGGGGGGTTACGACAAATAAGGCCGCGAATCATGCCGATCCATCTGCCTGCTGTCAAGTCTGATGACGCTTTCCTGTGCTGGCCTGACCAGTGGTGGCTCGCTACACTCGACGCCTTCGTTGGGTGGCGATTGTCCGCTACTGCACCTCTTTATGGAAGCCGAAATACCCCATGAATCTCCTCAAGTCCCTGGCTGCCGTCAGTTCACTGACCATGGTGTCGCGCGTGCTGGGGTTCGTGCGCGACACCATCATCGCCCGCACCTTCGGTGCCGGGGTGGCGTCGGATGCCTTCGTGGTGGCCTTCAAACTGCCCAACCTGCTGCGCCGCATTTTTGCCGAAGGGGCGTTCTCGCAGGCTTTCGTGCCGATCCTGGCCGAGTACAAGATGCAGCAGGGCGAGGAGGCCACGCGCACGTTCGTTGCCTACGTCTCTGGTTTGCTGACCCTGGCGCTGGCGCTGGTCACGGCCATCGGCGTGCTCGCTGCGCCCTGGATCGTCTGGGCTACGGCACCGGGTTTTGCCGATGAGGCCGAGCGTTTCGAACTGACGGTCGATCTGCTGCGGGTGACCTTTCCTTATATATTGCTGATCTCCCTGTCATCGCTGGCTGGCGCCATTCTCAACACCTGGAACCGTTTCTCGGTGCCGGCCTTCGTGCCGACCCTGCTCAACGTCAGCATGATCGTCTTCTCGCTGTTTCTGACGCCCTATTTCGACCCGCCGATCATGGCGCTGGGCTGGGCGGTGCTGGTCGGTGGCCTGGCGCAGTTGCTCTGGCAACTGCCGCACCTTAAAAAGATCGGCATGCTGGTGCTGCCGCGCCTGAGTTTCGGTGACATGGGCGTGTGGCGCGTGCTCAAGCAGATGGGGCCGGCGATCTTCGGCGTCTCGGTGAGCCAGATATCGCTGATCATCAACACCATTTTCGCCTCCTTCCTGGTGGCCGGCTCGGTGTCCTGGATGTATTACGCCGATCGTCTGATGGAGCTGCCCTCGGGGGTGCTGGGCGTGGCGCTGGGCACCATCCTGTTGCCGGCGCTCTCGAAAACCTACGCGAGCAAGGACCGCGACGCCTATCGCCACCTGCTCGATTGGGGGCTGCGTCTGTGCTTTCTGCTGGTGCTGCCTTGCACCCTGGCGCTGGCGATTCTCGCCGAGCCGTTGGTGGTCTCGCTGTTTCAGTACGGCAAATTCACCGCCAACGATTCGCTGATGACCCAGCAGGCGCTGATGGCCTATGCGGTCGGGCTGCTGGCACTGATTCTGGTGAAAATTCTTGCACCGGGCTTCTACGCCCAACAGAACATCAAGACGCCGGTGAAGATCGCCGTGGTCAGCCTGCTGGCGACCCAGGTGATGAATGCGCTGTTCGTCTTTGGCCTGGGCATGGCGCACGTCGGCTTGGCGCTGGCGATCAGTCTGGCGGCCTGCCTGAATGCCGGCCTGTTGTACTGGCAGTTGCGCCGTGCCGATATTTTCCAGCCGCTGCCGGGCTGGGGGCTGTTTCTGCTCAAGCTGGTGGTCGCGGTGGCGGTGATGGTCGCGGTGTTGCTGGGGCTGCTGCAGGTCATGCCCGCCTGGGCAGAAGGGGAGATGCTCGTACGCCTGTTGCGTCTCGGCGCGTTGGTAGCGGCTGGGCTGGTCGCCTACTTCGGCATGCTGCTGATATTGGGCTTTCGTCCGCGCGACTTTGCCCGGCGGGCCTTGTAGCGGTTTCAGGCGTCACGATGCCTGTTGTGCATGGCGTGCTGTGCGTATAATCGGCCACTTTGTGAACAAGAAGCGTGCTATGCAGCTGGTTCGAGGTCTTCATAACCTGCAGCCCCAGGCGCGGGGCTGTGTGGTCACCATCGGTAATTTCGACGGCGTTCATCGTGGGCACCAGGCCATCCTGGCGCGCTTGCGCGAGCGTGCCGCGGAATTGGCCGTGCCCAGTTGCGTGGTGATCTTCGAGCCGCAGCCGCGTGAGTTCTTCGGCCCGGACACCGCGCCGGCGCGTCTGACTCGCCTGCGTGACAAGCTTGCCCTGCTGGCCGGCGAAGGCGTCGACCTGGTGCTGTGCCTGGCCTTCAACCGCCGCCTGCGCGAGTTGTCGGCCGCCGAGTTCGTCCAGCGTGTGCTGGTCGAAGGCCTGGGCGTGAAGGATCTGGAGATCGGCGATGATTTCCGCTTCGGCTGCGACCGTGCAGGGGATTTCGAATTTCTCCAGGCTGCCGGCCAGCGCCATGGCTTCAGCGTCGATGCTTCGACCACGGTCGAAGTGCTCGGTGGCCGGGTCAGCAGCACGCGCGTGCGTCAGGCCCTGGCCGATGGCGATTTCGAACTGGCCGAAGCCCTGCTCGGCCGGCCGTTTCGCATCGCCGGGCGGGTATTGCACGGGCAGAAGCTTGGCCGCCAGCTCGATGCGCCCACTGCCAACATCCAGCTCAAGCGGCGCAAGGTGCCGCTGACCGGCGTTTATCTGGTGAGCTGTGAAATCGATGGCGTGATTCAACCGGGCGTCGCCAATATCGGCGTGCGCCCCAGCGTTGCCGGTGACGGCAGCGCCCATCTGGAAGTGCATCTTCTGGATTTTGCCGGCGATCTGTATGGCCGGCGTCTCTCGGTGGCTTTCCACCACAAGCTGCGTGATGAGCAGCGTTTCGCCTCGCTCGAGGCCTTGAAGGCGGCGATTGCCGCCGATATCGCCGCTGCCTGTGAATATTGGCAGAGCCACCCGCTGATGAAGAGCCCGAAATGACCGACTACAAAGCCACGCTGAACCTGCCCGATACCCAGTTCCCGATGAAGGCCGGCCTGCCGCAACGCGAGCCGCAGACCCTGCAGCGCTGGAACGAGATTGGCCTGTATAGCAAGCTGCGCAAGATTGGCGAAAATCGGCCGAAGTTCGTCCTGCACGACGGCCCGCCCTATGCCAACGGCAGCATCCACATCGGTCATGCGGTGAACAAGATCCTCAAGGACATCATCACCCGCTCCAAGACCCTGGCTGGTTTCGACGCGCCCTACGTGCCGGGTTGGGATTGCCACGGCCTGCCGATCGAGCACAAGGTCGAGACCACCTTCGGCAAGAACCAGCCGGCGGACCTGACCCGCGAGCGCTGCCGCACCTATGCCGGCGAGCAGATCGAAGGGCAGAAGGCCGACTTCATCCGCCTCGGCGTGCTGGGTGACTGGGACAATCCGTACAAGACCATGGATTTTGCCAACGAGGCCGGCGAGATCCGCGCCCTGGCCGAGATGGTCAAGCAGGGCTTCGTGTTCAAAGGCCTGAAGCCGGTGAACTGGTGCTTCGACTGCGGCTCGGCCCTGGCTGAAGCCGAGGTGGAGTATCAGGACAAGAAGTCCGATGCCATCGACGTCGCCTTCCCCATCGAAGACGTAGACAAGCTGGCCGCTGCCTTCGGCCTCAGCGAGTTGAGCAAGCCGACTGCCATCGTCATCTGGACCACCACGCCCTGGACCATCCCGGCCAACCAGGCACTCAACGTCCACCCGGAATTTACCTACGCCCTCGTCGACACCGGCGAGCGCCTGCTGCTGCTGGCTGAAGAACTGGTCGAATCCTGCCTGCAGCGCTACGGCCTGCAAGGTCAGGTGATCGCCACGGCGCAGGGCGCTGCGCTGGATCTGATCCGCTTCCGCCATCCGTTCTACGAGCGTTTCTCGCCGGTGTACCTGGCCGAGTACGTCGAGCTGGGTGCCGGCACCGGTATCGTCCACTCGGCGCCGGCTTATGGTGAGGACGACTTCCGCACCTGCAAAGCCTACGGCATGAGCAACGACGACATTCTCAGTCCGGTGCAGAGCAATGGCGTCTACACCCCGGACCTGCCGTTCTTCGGTGGCCAGTTCATCTGGAAGGCCAACCCGGCCATCGTCGAGAAGCTGGCCGAAGTCGGTGCGCTGCTCAAGCACCAGCCGATCCAGCACAGCTACATGCACTGCTGGCGCCACAAGACGCCGCTGATCTACCGCGCCACCGCACAATGGTTCGTCGGCATGGACACTCAGCCCAAAGAGGGCGAGTCTCTGCGTGAGCGTGCGCTGGCGGCCATCGAGCAAACCCAGTTCGTCCCGGCCTGGGGCCAGGCGCGCCTGCATAGCATGATCGCCGGCCGTCCCGACTGGTGCATCTCGCGTCAGCGCAACTGGGGTGTACCGATCCCGTTCTTCCTGCACAAGGCCACCGGCGAGCTGCACCCGCGCACCGTCGAGCTGATGGAAGAAGTCGCCAAGCGTGTCGAGCAAGAGGGCATCGAAGCCTGGTTCAAACTGGACGGCGCCGAGTTGCTTGGCGCTGAAGCAGCTGACTACGACAAGATCAACGACACCCTCGATGTGTGGTTCGACTCCGGTACCACGCACTGGCACGTGCTGCGCGGCTCCCACGACATGGGCCACACCGACGGCCCGCGCGCCGATCTGTACCTGGAAGGTTCGGACCAGCACCGCGGTTGGTTCCACTCGTCCCTGCTGACCGGCAGTGCCATCGATGGCCACGCGCCGTACAAGGCGCTGCTGACCCATGGCTTCGTGGTCGATGAGAACGGCCGCAAGATGTCCAAGTCGCTGGGTAACGTGGTTGCGCCGCAGGAAGTCAACGACAGCCTGGGCGCCGACATCATGCGTCTGTGGGTCGCCTCCACCGACTATTCCGGCGAGATGGCCGTGTCCAAGGTTATCCTGCAGCGTAGCGCCGATGCCTACCGCCGCATCCGCAACACCGCGCGCTTCATGCTGGCCAACCTCAACGGTTTCGATCCGGCCAAGGACCTGCTGCAGCCTGAGCAGATGCTCGACCTCGATCGTTGGGCGGTGGACGCGGCCCTGCGTCTGCAGGAAGAAATCATCGAAGCCTACGCCGATTACCGCTTCTGGAACGTCTACTCCAAGGTGCATAACTTCTGCGTGCAGGAGCTGGGCGGCTTCTACCTGGACATCATCAAGGACCGCCAGTACACCACCGCCGCCGACAGCGTGGCGCGTCGCTCCTGCCAGAGCGCGCTGTTCCACATCAGCGAGGCGCTGGTGCGCTGGATCGCGCCGATCCTGGCCTTCACTGCCGAGGAAATCTGGCAGTTCCTGCCGGGCGAGCGCAACGAATCGGTGATGCTCAATACCTGGTACGCCGGCCTGCAGCGCCTGCCGGAAGGCTTCGAGCTGGATCGCGCTTATTGGGATCGCGTCATGGAGGTCAAGGCCGCGGTCAACAAGGAGCTGGAGAACCTGCGCACGGCCAAGGCCATCGGTGCCAGCCTGCAGGCCGAGGTCACCCTGTTCTGCGACGACGCCAAGCAGGCCGACCTGGCCAAGCTCGGCGACGAGCTGCGTTTCGCCCTGATCACCTCGGCGGCGCAGACCGCACCGCTGGCCGACGCGCCGGCCGATGCGGTGGTGACCGAGGTCGAAGGTCTGAAGCTGAAGATCCTCAAATCCGCCCACGCCAAGTGCGGCCGCTGCTGGCACTTCCGCGCCGATGTCGGCAGTCATGCTGATCATCCGGAGCTGTGCAGCCGTTGCGTGAGCAACATCGAAGGTGAAGGTGAGGTGCGCAAGCATGCCTGAGTCCTCGCGTTTCGGGCATCTGCCCTGGTTGCTGTTGAGCGTGCTGATCCTGGTCGCCGACCGGGTGAGCAAGGACATCTTCGAGGGCACGCTGAGCATGTATCAGCGCATCGAAGTGATTCCGGGCTACTTCGACTGGACCCTGGCCTACAACACCGGCGCGGCATTCAGCTTCCTGGCCGATGCCGCCGGCTGGCAGCGCTGGTTCTTCGCAGCCATCGCCATCGTCGTCAGCGTCGTGCTGGTGGTCTGGCTCAAGCGCCTCAAGCGCCACGAAACCCTGCTGGCGGTGGCGCTGGCCATGGTCCTGGGCGGCGCGCTGGGTAACCTGTATGACCGCGTGGTGCTCGGCCACGTGGTCGACTTTATTCTGGTGCACTGGCAGAGCCGCTGGTTCTTCCCGGCGTTCAATCTGGCCGACACCTTCATCACCATCGGCGCCATCCTGCTGGCGCTGGATATGTTCAAGAGCGACAAGTCCGCGAAGGAGGCTGCGCAATGACAGACGTACGCATCGGTCCGGACAGGGAAGTGACCCTGCATTTCGCCCTCAAGCTGGAAAACGGCGATGTGGTCGACAGCACCTTTGACAAGCAGCCGGCCACCTTCAAGGTCGGCGATGGCAACCTGCTGCCCGGCTTCGAGCAGGCGCTTTACGGTTTCAAGGCCGGCGACAAGCGCAGTGTGCAGGTGCAGCCGGAGCAGGGCTTCGGCCAGCCCAACCCACAGAACGTGCAGATCATGCCGCGCAGCCAGTTCGACGGCATGGAGCTTTCCGAAGGCCTGCTGGTGATCTTCAACGACGCCGCCAATGCCGAGCTGCCGGGCGTGGTCAAGGCGTTCGACGACAAGCAGGTCACCATCGACTTCAATCATCCGTTGGCCGGCAAGGTGCTGGCCTTCGATGTGGAGATCATCGAGGTCAAGGCGCTGGATGCGGTGTAGACTGAACCTCTAACACGGAGGCCGCCCATATGAGTGTGCAACTTTCCCCCATCGTGTCGGAGTTCGAGACGCAGGAGCAGGCGGATATTCATGATCGCTGGTTTCGCCGCAAGGTAAAGGAGTCTTTGGATGACTCGCGTCCTGGTGTTCCGCATGACCAAGTGATGGCAGAAATGGAAGCCATCATTGTTCAGGCTGAAGCTCGGCAGCGAGGCCGTGGCTGATGTTGCCAATCATCTGGCGCGATAGCGCCAGAGCCGACTTGGCGGAAATCATCCGTTATATCGCTGATGAAGCCCCACAGGCTGCCAGGCAGCTTAAGAATTACCTTGAATCTGCCGTCTTGCCGTTGGCTGAACCCCCCTATCTGTATCGTTCCGCTCGGGTTCCCGGCACTCGCGAGCTGGTCGCCCATCCCAACTATGTCTTGGTCTACAGGGTGGCGGCCGAGTGCATAGAAGTGGTCAGCGTCCTTCATTCTCGCCAAGAATATCCTTGAGCCTTTGAATCACTCTGCATTCAATGCGCGGTGTAAATCGAGACAATCAACATGCTTATCAAACTCGCCAATCCCCGTGGCTTCTGCGCCGGCGTCGACCGTGCCATCGAAATCGTCAACCGCGCCCTGGAAGTCTTCGGCCCGCCGATCTACGTGCGCCATGAAGTGGTGCACAACAAGTTCGTGGTCGAGGACCTGCGCGCGCGCGGTGCGGTGTTCGTCGAAGAGCTGGACCAGGTGCCGGACGACGTTATCGTCATCTTCAGTGCGCACGGCGTGTCCCAGGCGGTACGCGACGAGGCCGCTCGGCGCGGTCTCAAGGTGTTCGACGCCACCTGCCCGCTGGTGACCAAGGTGCATATGGAAGTGGTGCGCTACAGCCGGGAAGGCCGTGAGTGCATCCTGATCGGCCACGAAGGCCACCCGGAAGTCGAAGGCACCATGGGCCAGTACGACGCCAGCAATGGCGGCACCATCTACCTGGTGGAAGACGAGGCAGACGTCGCCGAACTGCAGGTGCGTAATCCCGAAAACCTGGCGTTCGTCACCCAGACCACCCTGTCGATGGACGACACCAGCAAGGTGATCGACGCCCTGCGCGCCAAGTACCCGGCCATCGGTGGCCCGCGCAAGGACGATATCTGCTACGCCACGCAGAACCGCCAGGATGCGGTCAAACAACTGGCCAGCGAGTGCGACGTGCTGCTGGTCGTCGGCAGCCCGAATAGCTCCAACTCCAACCGCCTGCGCGAACTGGCCGAGCGCATGGGGACTCCGGCCTATCTGATCGATGGAGCAGAGGATCTCAAGCGTGAGTGGTTCGAGGGGGTGGAGGGTGTCGGTATCACGGCGGGCGCTTCGGCACCGGAAGTGCTGGTGCGGGGGGTGGTTGATCAACTGCGCGCTTGGGGCGCGACCGGCGAGACCGAACTCGATGGCCGCCCGGAGAACGTGACGTTCTCCATGCCCAAGGAGCTGCGGGTGAAGGCGCTGTAAGGCGCCTGATCAGCAACCTGTCTGGGTTGTCTTGTTCAATTTCAGGCGGCCCATCGAGTTGAGCACGATCTCTCGTTGTGCTGCCCTGCTTTGCGGATAGCAAAGTGTGATGGTGCCTGCCTGAAAGGCGCCGCCGGGGAGCTTGGCCCTGCCGCTGGGTGTGAATCTTATATAAGTGGCAACCGGTTGATTTCCCTGAATGTTCAAGGCGCTGTGCGTTTGCCCATTCCACAGCGTTGTTTCTGTTGAGTCACGACTATCGCTCCAGTTGTTGTCTGGGTGGATTTCCCATCCAGCGGCCCAAGAGCCGGAGCGCGCGGAAAGATAGACCGGTACGTTGCGTTTTATCGCCTCGCTGCGAGCCAGTGCTGCGGCCATGAGCAGGTCGTTCGAAGCGGCCCGTAAGCGATGATCGTGAATGAAGTTGTACAGGGTTGGCAGACCCAGGCCGATGGTTAGCGTCAGAATAACCAAGGCAATCATCAGCTCGGCCAGTGTGAATCCCTTCAAGTTTCTGTTCATGGCTCCTGCCTGTTCGCCGCAAGGCGCTAGAGGAGACTGAGGCCGCTTAATACACTAGATTAGCCAGTCGTCTCTGCCGGGAAGATCAAAACAGTGTAGTCGTGTAATCGTGGCTGCTACTTGAAGGAGGAGTTGAAACGTGCGAGCAAGCAAAGGTTTTACCCTGATTGAACTGATGGTGACGGTGGCGATCATCGGCATTCTGGCCGCTATCGCCTATCCCTCTTATACTCAGTACGTCGTTCGAGCCAATCGCGCTGAGGCCCAGTCCTACCTGATGGATCTGGCGCAGCGTCAGCAGCAGGTTCTGATGGATTCACGTGCCTATCTCAGCACTGTCAGTGCGCTGGGCGTGCAGGAGCCTGCTAGCGTGACGAAGAACTACACGGTAAGCATCTCCGGAGTAGGCACTGCTCCGCCGGCATTTACCATTACGGCTGCGCCCAAGGCTGGGACTGTGCAGGCTGGAGATGGTGATCTGGTGATTGATCAGAGTGGTGCCAAAACCTGGGCTGGAGGCGCGTGGTAATGGCCGGGCAATGCAGGCGGCGCCGCGTTGCGGGCTTGAGACATACCAGTCGGGGCTTTTCGCTGATCGAGTTGATGGTCGGGTTGGCTGTTCTGGCTATTTTGATCGCAATTGCAGTGCCTTCTTATCGCTCGATTATTGCCGAGCAGCGGGTGCGTGCGACGATTGCTGATCTGCACTCGGCAATTAGCTTGGCGCGCTCAGAGGCCATTAAGCGAAATCGTCAGATCACTCTGGCGCCAGCCGGCGGTGGCTGGTTAGCAGGGTGGGGGATTGCGAGCCCTGTATCGGGACAGCCGGCTATTCTGGCGCATACGCTGTCATCCGGAGTGGGCATAACCGGGCCGGGTTCTATTGCATTCAGTGCGTCCGGGCGAGTGTCGGCTGCTTCCGAGTTCGAAGTCAGTAGCGACACTACTGAATCACCAGACTCCGTAAGTTGCCTGACGCTTGGCCTGGATGGTCGCGCCAGCTCTGCCAAAGGAGGGTGTTAGGGTGAATGGTCAATATCGTCTTAACAGGCATCGTGGTTTCACCCTTATCGAGGTACTGGTTACCTTGCTGGTTCTGGCAATTGGCTTGCTTGGTTTGGCTGGCATGAACGCACGTATGCTCAATAGTCAGTTTGAGGCTTATCAACGTGCACAGGCGATGCTGCTCGTAGAGGATATGGCCAGCCGCATTCGCAGTAATCCAGCGGCAGCGCGTAGTGGTAATTACGGTTCCACTACAGAGTACGGCTTGAACAATGAAGTCTGCGGGACCGGTTATGACGTCGCCAAGGATTTGTGCGAATGGAACCAGGCGCTTCGTGGAGCCAGTGTGGCTTCCGGCGGCTCGCAATTGGGCAGCATTCTTGGGGCCAGAGGATGTATCGAGAACATCTCGACGCCTGCCAGTGGGCAGGCAGTGGTTCGGGTTACTGTTGCCTGGCAGGGGATGGCGCCAACGGTTGCACCTTCATTGGCGTGTGGGCAAGGCGATTATGGCGACGACAACTTGCGTCGGGCGGTCAGTGTCGATGTCGTTCTGGCCTATCTGGGGGTATGAGCATGAATAGCAGGCGTCTTGGAGTACCCGGCTTTCAGCGAGGGTTTTCCCTGATAGAAATCATGGTTGCCATGGTATTGGGCATCGTGATTTTGCTGGCAGTTTCTGAGGTATTCATCAGTAACAGTCGAACACGTGGTGAAATCGAGAAAACCGGGCGTCAGATCGAGAACGGTATTTATGCATTGGGGCTTATGGAAGATGAGCTGGCTAATGCAGGTTTCTGGGGCGAGGCAGGGGCTCAGCTTGTTGCGGCAACTCTGCCGCCACTGTGTCCGACTACTGAGGCCGACCTGATTAACGCAATGGGTTACCCGGTGCAGGGTGAGCTAAGTGGTACCAACTGCGCCAATAGTAAAACCGGTTCAGATTTTATTGCTGTGCGGCGTGCCAGCACTTGTGCTGCCGGAGTAAGTGGCTGTGCCGCGCTGCTTGCAGGCAGTTTCCACCTGCAGGTCGCTGCGTGTCAGAGCGAGTCGCCGGGCGCGGTTTTGCTGAAGAGTAATAGTGCACAACTTACCTACAGGCAGCGAAATTGCACGACTGCTGCACCAATCTACCGTTTTCTCAGTCGCGTGTACTACGTGAATGCCAGTGATGAACTGGTGCGCACTCAGTTGGATGGTTCGGTTTACAGCGCTGCGACTGCCTTGGTGGATGGCATCGAAATCATGCGTTTCGAGTATGGCATCGATACCGATGGTGACAGCGAAGTTGACGTTTTCACGGCGACCCCGACTACAGCTCAGTGGTCGGATGTGGTCGCCGTCAAGGTTTCCCTGATTGCACGCAATCTCGAAGCGACGGCTGGGTATGACGATACCCGAACCTACACTATTGCTGGCGCGTCTTATACGGTGCCGACGGCAGTGCGCTCCTTCAAGCGCCAGCTCTACTCGACGACTGTGCATTTGCGCAATGTTGCCGGGCGCAGGGAGTTGCCATGAATAATCTTGAGCAGATTCGTCAGCAGCGGGGCGTGGTGTTGTTGGTGGCGCTGATCATGCTGCTACTGATGACGCTGATGGTGGTCAGTGGTTTTAACCTGACCCAGACCAATCTAAAGGTCGTTCAGAACATGGAGAGCCGTAACCTTGCCAAGTATGCGGCCAATGCGGCCATAGAGGAGGCAATAAGTTCCGCGCAGTTCCTAAGTTCGCCTTCCAACGTATTTCAAACATCATGCGAGCAGTCTAATCGCAAGTGCTACGACTTCAATGGCGACGGCAGCGTCGATATTGCCGTAGTAATAGATAGCCCCAGCTGTGTGATTGTGTTACCGATCAAGAACTCCGCGTTGAATGTGACGGATCCGTCGGATGCCAGTTGCTTTATTCAGGACTCCGAGAACTCCATGTGCGTAAATTCTGTTTGGGAAATACGCGCAACGGCACGTGATGTGCTCACGGGGGCTGAGGTTGTTGTCCGGCAAGGCGTGGCGGTTCGTGCGACCAGTAACAATATAGCGACGGCTTGCCCAGCGTAACAGGAGAAATATGATGGAAAAGTATCTGGATTTGTTGAAGCGAGTTCTTCTGGTTGCTGGGCTGAGTATCGCGGGAGCAGTTCAGGCTGAGGATATCGATATTTTTATTGGTAACGATAGCAGTGTTTCCGGGCTGCCAAACGTTATTTTCGTACTCGACAATACCTCCAACTGGGCGCGGCAAAATCAGCAGTGGCCCGGCGGTTTGACCCAGGGGCAGTCCGAAGTTCGTGCTATCAAGCAGGCCCTGGTTGGCCTTGAGGGCAAGGTCAATGTTGGGGTGGTGGAGTTTACCACCGAAGGTAATGCCAATCAGGATGGCGGCTTTGTGCGCTTTCGCTTGCAGCAGCTTACGGAGTCCGACCCCAGCGGAGTGAACACTGTCGATAAGCTGAATACTGTCTTGACGACGATTGAAAACGATATCAATGGCAATCTTGAAAAGCGCAATTCCAATACGCCTTACGGCAACTTGATGTATGACGTTTACAACTACTTGGCGGGAGGTGCTCAGAGTTACAGCGGCGGTGGAACCAATGCTGAAAGAGCCGACGAGAGCGCTTACACTACGAACTACAGCCGGTTCCGCTCACCACTGAGCGCCGATAGCGCCTGCGGCAAAACTTATCTGATCTTTATCGGTAATCCGAATGCCCGTGGACCCTCGGGTGATGCGCTTGCTAATAGTAACGCGCTAAGAACGCTGTATAGCAGTTTAGGCGTGGCTGCGCCAGATGGCTTGGCAGAAAGTACTAGTCCTGCACCGTTACCCATGCCGAAATTTGCCACGATTGTAGAGGGTGGTACGGCGCTTGGTTATTCGAAGTCATGTTATGTCACCGCCGAAGATGCCGTGTCGGACTCAATTAACCAGTGTTCTCTTGATGAGGCGAAGACGAATGGCTTGTGTGACGGAAAAGAATTTTGTAGCTGCGCAAGTAGCCCCGTACTTCAGGGTAAATGTAAGGCTGGCGAAGCCAGGCTATCTGTGGTTGAGGGGGCTACTGTAAAAATTGAAGCGATTGATGGTGCCTTTGATACGGTATCTGGTCGTGCTTGGAATATGGATGATTGGTCTAAGTTTTTAAATCAGCAAGGCGTCCCGGTTAGTGTGAAGGTAGAGGGTGGGGAGGATTATATTCAGCGTGTCCCTGTTATTACCTACACAATTGATGTTTTCAATAAGCAACCTAATGAGCAGCATTCTGCTTTGATGTTTAGCGCGGCTAACGCCGGTGGCGGTACTTATTTTCAAGCCAAAAGTGAGTCGGCCATTGTCGATGCGATCAATACGGCTCTGTCGGACATCCTATCTGTCAGTTCGACCTTTGCGGCTGTCACCCTGCCGTTGAGTGCAACCAACCGCGCTCAGCAGGAGAACCAGGTCTTTATCGGTATGTTCCGCCCGGACCAGAAGGCCAAGCCGCGTTGGTTTGGCAACCTCAAGCGCTATCAGATCACCTTGTTCAACGGTCGCCCCGAACTGGCCGATGCCAATCGCAAGCAGGCTATCAACCCGCTTTCCGGTTTCGCCGCAGAGTGTGCCGAAAGCTTCTGGACCAGTGATTCGGGTACCTACTGGCAGTCATTGGGTATCACCCCGTCTCCGCTTAGCCAGTGCCGAGGCAGTGCCTACAGTGCGTGGTCGGATCTCCCTGATGGCCCATTCGTCGAGAAGGGCGGGGTGGCTCAGGTCTCCCGTCGCAGTGATCTCGATGCTCGTAATGTACTCACAGTTGGCGCATCAGGCCTGACTGCACTGACCAGTTCTGTGGTCGCTCAGCCCCTTCTGGACTACATCATCGGCACCGAACCAGGTGCTGGTGAAACGATGCCGGCAGCTGAGGTGCTGGCCACGGCCAGTGGGCGGCCGAGCATCCATGGCGACGTCATCCACTCACGCCCACTGACGATCAACTACGGCGGTACTACCGGGATCTTTGTCTACTATGGGGCCAATGATGGGCTGTTCAAGTCTGTACGTGCCGAGGATGGTGGAGAGCAGTGGTCGTTGTTGGCACCCGAGCATGTGGCAAAGATCAATCGGCTCTACCAGAACTCGCCGATTGTTGCGTTCCCGAATCAGGATATGACTGTAACGCCGACGCCGACGCCGACGGCCAAGGATTACTTCTTCGACGGCTCGATCGGGCAGATCGTGACTTACGACGAGAATAATCTAGTTGATAGGGCCTATATCTATCCTTCTATGCGTCGTGGCGGGCGGATGGTCTATGGCCTGGATGTAACGGATCCGACTGCGCCCGATCTTCTGTGGCGCTTTGGTTGCCCCAACCTCAACAACGACACCGGTTGCCCAACGGGCTTTGATGGATTGGGTCAGAGCTGGTCGACGCCACAGGGTGCTTTCGTGGAGGATACTAGTAACGAGGGGGCGAAGAAGGCGGTAGTTGTATTTGGTGGTGGATATGACAGTTGCCTGGACAGCGATCAGGCGGCCTATCCGTGCAGTTCATCCGCGAAGGGCAAGGGCATCTATGTTCTGGACGCAGCGAGCGGGGCAGTGCTTCGCGGGCCGGCGGATCTGCCGACTGATGCGCCCGTGGTGGCCGAGGTTGCGACTGTTGATATGGACTTCAACGGCACCGTTGATTTTGCCTATGCAGCGGACGCGGCCGGCGGGCTGTACAGGATTAACTTCGCCACATTGAACGAGAATGGGAGTATCACTGCCCTCGCACAGAGCGCCTGGTCAATCACCAAGATTGCCAACACGCTGGATACGACCCGGCGCTTTTTGAACCGGCCGACCGTTGCGGTTCTCCGCGACAGCGTTTATGTCACTCTTGGCTCGGGTAACCGTGAGCGCCCACTGGAAAGCAACTACCCCTATGTTTCCAGTGTCCAGGATCGCTTTTATGTCTACGTCGACCTGCCGGGCGCTGCACAAACGGAGGCGGTCAATTTGGATGGCAATCAATTGGGGGATGTCACTATCGCCGATGTAGATGCCAGCACCAGTTGCGAAGTCAGCGGGCTACGTGGTTGGTACATGGACATGAAAGGGCGGGGCGAACAAATCGTCAATTCTTCGGCCATTGCCGGTGGCCAAGTAATGTTCAACTCCTATCAGCCTGGAGGTGCTACAACACCGGGGCAGTGCTCACGGGCACTGGGTATCGCCAAGTCCTACCAGCGGAGCTTATTCAATCCGTCATCTTGTGACCGTGATACCAGTACTGAAATCGTGGGTGGTGGCATGCCTATTCCGCCAATCATCACGACCGTTCCGGTAGCGGACGAAGATGGAAACGGAGAACAGTTGGTGACCGTCTGTATTGGCTGCGAGGGCCTTAAGGTCAACGAGATCGTGCCGGAGACGGATCAAACCCGGCAGCGCATTTACTGGAATACGGATATTGATCGTTGATGTAACGGCACGTTTACCCGGTGATATGTGTCACGAGGCGCTGCTGATAAAGGCGAGTGATGAACGGCTGCGAGCTAAGGTGAATGGCGTAAGTTCGCGGTTGAGCCATAACGGCGTTTGCTCTTGCTGGTGCGACCTCTTCGTGTGCGCTGGGTATGCGACTGTGTTGAGCTGAGTCTGCAGGGGGGGCGAAGGCAAGCGGGGCAGCTAAATGCAGCCCTGTGGGCTCTCTCGGGCGACTGCCTAACTTTAGACTGGCATTGCCTGTCTCCTGCCCTAACCCATCTTTCGTTCTGCTAAGGTGCAGGCCCGCCATCGGCGGGCCTTTTCTTGTGCGCCCAGCATGGGCGCACTCTTGGAGGTGCAAGTCCTCCCGTGAGCTGGCCACAGTGAACGAAGCGAAGCGCAACTGCGTAAGGGTGACCGAGCGTGGGGAGGAAGCGTGGAGCGTAATCTGCGAGCCGATGGACAAGAATCGGATATGAGGCGCTGCCGAGCAGGGCGAGCGGGCAAGGAATCGCGAAGCTCTCGTGGCCAAGGCGAAGCGGCGTAAATCCGGCGGTTGTGCAGAGAAGGAGTGCGTTCTTACCTGGGGAGATCTCGCTTTACGCCTGAAAGGGCGACGGTGCTTGATCGGAGCGAGAAGTCAGCAGAGGCCGTAGTAGTCGAATAGCTGAGCCACTGTAGGCTCGAAACACCAGACGAAGGGCCGAACGAGAAGGAGCATCAAACGTCTTGTCGATGAGCCGTGCATTGCATCAGATGCCTGTGAGAACGGGGCGGGGCGTCCAGGATCGAGGTGAAGCCTCGATGCTACCGTCCAGCGATGAAGCACGCCTCCCGCGCCAAGGGTTGGGGGATGCAGGGCGATGCCTGTTGGAACAGGTTGTCGCACAGGAGAATATGCAGCGCGCCTGGAAGCGCGTGAAGGCGAACAAGGGAGGTGCTGGGGTGGATCGCCTGGACATAGTGCAGACCGAAGCCCACCTCAGGCAGGTATGGTCGAGTATCCGACGGCAACTGCTGGCGGGAACCTACCAGCCATTACCAGTACGGCGCGTATGCATACCGAAACCAGACGGAAGTGAACGAGAGCTGGGCATCCCCAGTGTGACCGACCGTCTGATCCAGCAAGCGCTGCTGCAAGTGCTGCAACCGCTGATTGATCCCACTTTCAGCGAGCATAGCCATGGATTCCGGCCAGGTCGCCGAGCCTGGGATGCGGTTTTGTCTGCCCAACGGTATGCCCAAGAAGGCTACTGCGTCGTGGTGGACGTTGATCTGTCCCAGTTCTTCGACCGGGTCAACCACGACATCCTGATAGAGCGTTTGAGTAGGCGCGTGAATGATGCTGGCGTGATCCGGCTGGTGCGGGCCTATCTAAATGCTGGAATCATGGATGGTGGTGTAGTGATCGAGCGATTGGAAGGCACGCCGCAAGGTGGGCCACTGTCGCCACTACTGGCTAACGTGCTGCTCGACGAGGTGGATAAAGAGCTTGAACGCAAAGGACATCGTTTTGCCCGTTACGCCGACGACTGTAACGTCTATGTGCGCAGCCAGAAGGCTGGCGAGCGGGTGATGGCCCTCCTCAAACGCTGCTACGACAAGCTGCGCCTGAAGATCAATGAATCGAAAAGTGCAGTGGCGAGCGTGTTTGAACGTAACTTCCTCGGATACTGCTTATGGCAAACCCACGATGGTGAGGTGCGGCGTGCCGTTTCGAAGAAGGCACTGGGGGTGTTCAAGCAGCAGATCAGGCAGCGTACTCGCCGTAATGGCGGGCGCAGCCTTGCCGAGGTGATCGAAAAGCTTTGCAGCTATCTGCCGGGATGGAAAGGCTACTTCAGCTTGGCGCAAACCCCGCGAGTCTGGCGAAGGCTGGATGAGTGGATGCGTCGAAGGCTACGAGCCCTTCAACTCAAACAGTGGCGACGCGGCAAGACGATCTACCGGGAACTGCTTCGTTTAGGGGGTACGCAGAGCGTGGCGCAATCGGTTGCGGCGCTGAGTCGCCGCTGGTGGCATAACAGCCTGACTGCCGGACACCAAGTATTGACGATCAGCTATTTCGATCGTCTGGGCATGCCAAGACTCTCCTGACCTCAACATCTCGAACCGCCCGGTGCGGACCCGCATGCCGGGTGGTGTGGGAGGGGAACGGCGGTAGCCGTCCCCTATCCCGATTT
>NZ_QASO01000033.1 GCF_003052605.1 Ectopseudomonas oleovorans
GAACTTGCGTCGCGCATGCGCCCAGCAGCCCAGGCGTTCGATGCCGTCGCGTGCAGCCACGGCGTTGTAGCCGGCGTAGTCGTCGGTCATCAGGTAGCCGCGGTAGCCATCGAGCAGGCGTAGCGGCACATCCTGCGCGGCTGAGAACTGCCCCGGCCAAGGCCGGGGCAGCGACCATCAGAGGATGCTCAGCGGGTATTCGACAAAGGCACGGATCTCGTTGAGATCCGGCCCTACGTCGGTGCTGGGGCGGTAGATGGAGTTACGCAGGCGCAGGTGCAGATCCTTGGCAGCGCCACTCTGGATGGTGTAGCCGATCTGGTTGAAGATCTCGCGCTCGGTGCCGTTGTTGTCGCTGCCGGTATCGATGTTGTCACCGCGTACGTAGGCGAACTTGTAGCGCAGACCCGGCACACCGTACTCGGCAAAATCCAGCTCGTAGCTGGCCTGCCAGGAGCGCTCGTCCTTCAGGTTGAAGTCCGAGTAGTAGGAGTTGGCCAGGTAGATGCTGGAACCGCCATCACCGTAGTCATAAGCAAAGCCGGCATCGCCGCTGTTGCGCTGATGCGCGACAATGAAGGCATGGGCGCCGATGCTGTACTTGGCCGCCAGGCTCCAGATGGTGTTGCGATCACCCTGACCGTCACCGCCAAGATCCACCGCGGCCACCGAGCCGGTGTCGTACTTGGTGCGGTAGATGTTGAAGTCGAAATTGAGCGCCTGATCCGCTGCCAGCGCCAGATTGTAATTGACGTTGGCGTAGTAGCGTTTGTACATGTCCTCGAGATCGGCGTGATACGCCGCCAGGCTCAAATCGTCGCTGACGGCGTAACTGCCGCCGAGCACATCAATGCTCTTGAGGCGATTGGGGTCGCGTGCCGAGTCGCCCATCGGGCTGTCCGCGGTGAAGCGGCCTGCATTCAGCTCCAGGCCTTCGATCTCGTTGCTGGTGACCAGCGTGCCGGTGAACGACTGTGGCAGCAGACGGCTGTCGTCATGGGCCAGAACCGGCAGGGAAGGGAACTGGTTGCCGTACTTGATCACGGTATTGGAGACGCGCAGCTTCACCGCACCGCCAGCCTGGGACAGGTCGTCCACCGGGCGACCTTCGCTGTCGGTGTCGAAGAAGGCGCGATAGTTGCGGCCGCGACCGCTGTCGAGCTTGACCCCGAGCAGGCCGAAAGCATCGACGCCGAAGCCGACGGTGCCCTGAGTGAATCCGGACTCGAAGGTGGCGATGAAACCCTGCCCCCAGGTCTTGGCGTCGTTGGTGTTGTCCTTGTAGTCACGGTTGAAATAGGCGTTGCGCAGCAACAGATTGAGACTGGCGTCTTCGACGAAACCATTGGTTTCGGACTGACTGCTGGCGTGAGCCAACGGCCCGCCCAGCGCGAGACTGCAAGCCAGCGCGAGACAGTGCTTCTTGTGCATGGGGGCTCCGGTGTTGGTGTGCTGCTCTAAACGCGCCTTACATCGAGGTAAGGCCCGGCCCAGAGGGCGCGCTTAGAGTTATCAGCCTATCTGCAGATGCACTATTCGAGCTGATCGATGATCACTATCAACGACTTCGATGCGGTGTTCGGGGGGATCGGCGATAGGCTTCTCCCCGATGAAGATTCCATAGGCGGCGGTTATTGCAACAATCCCGGAAGCCGTCGCCCTGGCTCCTCTTCATCTCCTTTGGTTAAGACTTCGGCCGCCTGGTTATCCAGCGGCCTTTTTTATTGGGCGCCAGGCAGAGCACATGCCGCGCATCAGGGACGGGAGGGAATGGCCGCCCCCGACTTGAACAACCGCGTGCGGATATCCTTGGCCAGCATCAGGAAGAGCAGGGCGAAACCCACGTAGCCATTGATCACGTAGACGATATTGATCAGGCGGTCGAAGGGGATGGCCAGGCCGACCACTGTGCCGATCACCGCGAGCAGCACCAGCAGGAGGCGGTGACGCGGGCTGTCTTCGTCCGGGGCGAAGCGCTTTACCGGTGTCCATAGCAGTGGGGCTGCGGTGGTGAAGATGGCGACGAAGACGATGAGCGAGAAGCCGAGAGCCAGCGACGGATGGATCTTGGCCACCAGTACCAGCGTGGGAATCTGCGTGCCGGCCACGTCGTCGAGATGGGCGGCCAGGCCCAGCATCAGGGCCAGCACAGCCAGGCTGAACAACACCGCGCCCAGCGTCGCACCCCAGCAGGCTTCTTTTCTGCTGGAAGCCGATTTGCCCAGGTTGGTCATGAACACTGCCAGCCACATCATGCAGAAGCCGACATAGGAGGCGCAGGCGATCAACCAGTCGCTGCTGGCTTGCAGGATAGCGCCGTCGTTTACCAGCGGCTCCAGCTTGGCTTCATAGTCCAGCAGCCCGGCAGGTGCCATTGCATAGCCGATGATGCCGATGACGATGGCCAGAACGCTCAACAGCGGGCCAATCGAGCCGATGATCGCCACTAGGCGCTTGAAGCCGAAGAACAGTGACACCAGTGTGAGGGCGCCCATTGTCACGCCGCCGACCCAGCTCGGCCAGCCGAATTGCTGATGCAGCGCGGCTCCCGCACCGGCGATCATCACCCAGAAGGACATGAACAGGAACACGACCGAGAAATAATCGAAGAAGTTGCCGATTAGCCTGCCGCAATAATACTGGTAAATACTTTTAGGCTCGGCGAACTGCTGTTCATGGCCGGCGCTGACGAAACTGACATTGACATAGACGAACAGCAGCAACATCAGGGCAATACTGGCGATACCGGCATAACCGTATGCAACGAAGTACTGCATGATTTCTTGTCCGGTGGTGAAACCAGAACCGACCAGCAGGGCGATCAATGATCCGCCTATCAAAATTACGCGTGTCAGACGCACTGGATTGTTGTTCTGAGTCATAGGTATTTCCCTTTTGTTGAGGCTGCCGTGTCGCAAGGCTTCGGCGCGGTATCCGAACTTAACATCCCGTTTTAGCGGTTCTTTCTGACTCGCTTTGGCATGAGATGGAAAAAACATTACGCCGGTCGTGTGGTTTTTAGTGCGGCTATAAGCGGCATGGATTCGTCTGTTTGCGACGCCCCGTTGAACTGGCGTTCCGAAATAATTCCGGATTTGCCGAGCGCGCGATAATCGGGAAGAATCCAGCTAGCAATGTCCTGGCTGGCTGCCAATGAAATGGAGAGGAGGGCATATGTACTCGAAAATACGAGCCAGCCCTGGCAACGGATACATCGATAGAAGGTTGAATATCCAAAAGCCGCATGCGCTACATGCGATTGCCGATAACAAATCCAATAAAACGTAGTTCGGATGAAGGTCTAGAAATTGTTACCCAGACGTAGTTTCAGCGAAGCCATGCAGGGGCAGAACCTGCGCTTCATGGAGGACAGGAAAAAACCGCTCCAGCAGGCTCGGGTAGGTTTTCTGTTGCTCGAGCATTTCTCCTTGCCGGCCTACACCCAAGCACTCGACACCATGGTCACGGCCAACCTGATCAATCCTGACTGCTTCGCGACCGAGTCCTTCAGCCTGAGTGGCGAGTCGGTCACCAGCGACCTGGGGCTGGTGATCTGTCCCGACGCACAATTGCAACTGCCGCATCTGGCGCAGATGGATCTCCTGGTGGTCTGCGGCGGCCTGCGCACGCCGCTGAAGGCTTCGCCTGCGCTGAGCGCCTTGCTGCACGCGGCCGACAAGCAGGCCGTGGAACTGGCCGGACTGTGGAACGGCGCCTGGTTCCTGGGGCAGGCCGGGCTGCTGGATGGGCACAAGTGCGCGATCCATCCGGAGAATCGCGCCGTACTGGCCGAGATCGCCAAGAACAGCCAGGTGACCAGCGAGAGCTACATGGTCGATGGCAACCGGCTGACGGCCGCCAGCCCCAATGGCGCCTTCCACATGGTGATGGACTGGATCCGCAAACGCCATGGTCGCGAGCTGGCCGATGGCATCGTCGACATTCTGGCCTTCGAAGAGTCGCGCTACCGCCGCGCACGGCCGGCGCTGCACGAGAAAATGAGCGAGCCGTTGCGCAACGTGGTGCAACTGATGAGCGCCAATATCGAAGAGCCGCTGAGCCTGAGCCAGATCGCCCAGTACGTCGGACGCTCCAGACGGCAGATCGAGCGGCTGTTCCAGGAACAGATGGCCACCACGCCAGTGCGTTATTACCTGGAGCTGCGCCTGACCGAAGGGCGACGTCTGCTGCAGCATGCCGATCTGCCGATTCTCGACGTGTCGCTGGCTTGCGGGTTCGTCTCGCCGAGTCATTTCAGCAAATGCTACGCAGCGTTCTATGGCTATTCGCCATCGAAGGAAATGCGCTTAGGCAACGTCCGCTTGTAGGTGACTCTTAAATATCGTAATTATGCTATCTCATTGAATTTATTATAAAAAAACCTAACGTGATTTTTATATCCTGTAAAAAAACAAACTAAAAGGTATTTTTTACATTTTTCAAAGACCAGCTACGCTGATAACGAACTGTGATCTATCGAAGGATGCAGGGAGGGAACATGGGGCAAATTTTGCTGCGGGAGGGCTTGGTTGTCGTCGCGAGGGGGCATGTAGCAACAGTTAATAAATGCCTTCCTAACTTGACGATTGAGGTTGTCCTAAAAAAAAGCAGTGAAAAGTTAGTTGTCGATATTGACGAAATTGAGCATTTACCCTCAAGGGATGAGGATAATATTAATCTGCTTCAAGTTGAGTCGCTGTCAAGCGAGTCGGTAGTGCCCCTGGAGGAGTTGCAGGCCGCTCAGTCACAGTTCGACTTAATAAAGAGATACTTGGCAAAAGAACTCAACTTGACTCAGGCGCTAGAGCAAGCCGGCGTCTCAAATGGTACCTTTTATAGAAACATTAAGTTTTATGATGAAGAAATTGGTCCAGCGTCTCTGCTAAGGATGAAGAGAGGGAACAAGAAAGGCTCTAGAAGACTCATTAAAGATGTCGATGACGTAATAAAACAGGCAATCAAAGAAGCGTACATAGGAAAGTCGGCAACCATAGCTGCGGTTTTTCGCAAGGCGGAAGAATTATCCATTAGGCTTGGTTTAAAGCCACCTTCTCGATCGGCAATATCTGCACGGCTCAAAGATATACCAGAGAAAGAGCGTCATCTGAGAAAGCATGGGCATGAGGCGACGAGTCAAAAATATGCAGCAAGACCAGGTAAAAAGGAAATTCATCTGCCGCTTGAATGGGTGCAGATGGATCATACCAGAGTAGATCTGATATTGGTCGATCAAATTACACGCCGACCAATAGGTAGGCCCTGGTTAACTGTCCTCATTGACCTCAAGACCAGGGTTATTCTTGGTTATTATCTAAGTCTATACCCGCCATCTAGCCTCTCTGTTGCCTGTGCTGTAGCGCATGCCGCACTTCCTAAAAATCAATTCCTTAAAAGACTGGGAGTGAGCGCAGGTCTACATCCATATTATGGGGTTCCAAAACTCTTGCACATGGATAACGCAAGTGAGTTCAAGACCGTTAAATTTCAGCGTGCTTGTGTGCTACACAAGATTGGCTTGAAATGGCGGCCAATTGGGGCGAAGCATTATGGAGGTCATGTTGAGCGTTTGATCGGCACACTGATGACCGATTATGTGCACTTCTTGCCCGGTACTACTCACTCCAATCCTGTTAGCCGCAGAGGTTATGATAGTGAGAAAAATTCTGCACTGACCTTCAAGGAATTTTGCCAATGGTTTGCAGGGCAGGTCGCTATTTATCATGGGCGTAAGCATAAAGGGCTGGGCCGCTCTCCTGCGGCGGAGTGGAATTCGCATTTTGTTGATTCCGAAAACAACGTTACTCATCCTCCGATAATTTCCGATCCATGGACGTTTCGTCTTGACTTCATGCCGGAGATGAGTCGAAAAATCCACCCCCAGGGCGTGACTCTAAATGGTAAATGGTACTGGAGCCCTGGATTAACTCCCCATATAGGTAAAGAGAGAGTGGTCATTAAGTACGATCCGCACTCAATGGCGACAATATGGGCAAGGTTGGATGGAGGATATATTCCGCTGTACTTTTCGGATGTAACGACTAGTGACTTTGCATATGAGGAACACAGGGCGCTATTGAAGTTTAGGCGAAAAGAAGGCGTCACACCAGATGGAGCATTGGAAGATCATGCTTTGATAGATTTGATACAAAAAAATGAGCAGATAGTGAAGGGGGCAGTAACGAAGACAAAGCGAGCGAGAAAAATAATTGCTGCCAAATTCGAGCATGAGACCAGCACATGGATCGCTGACGAGACTATATCAGCGACTGCTCCAGATAGGTCAGATGAAGAAATCAAAAAACCTGACTACTCGAAAAAGGCGACGCCCTATTCTAGGAGGTCTTGATGAGTTCTTATGAGCACTTAACGGAGAGCGCTAGGGAACTGGCATGTTCATCTGACGACATGCGGTTGGCCGCTATACAGCGAGATAGTTTTTACATTGACCACCCTCAATCAAACAGCATTTTAAAGATGGTTGAAAATCTACTGGCCGTTCCTAGAAGAATGCAGGCGCCGTGTATGATTGTAACCGGTGCTCCTGGCGCCGGTAAAAGCTCAATCATTCAGCAGATAAGGAATTCTGAAGCACTCTCTAACCAAATTGTCTTTCTAGACATGGTTGCGAACCCATTTAATCTAAAGTTTGGTGAGTTGCTTGTTTCGGCACTAGGCCTCCCTCATGGGCTGATTAAGTTCGGACACCCTAGGAAAGCCACGCTTCCGGCGGAACTGGCCGAAGTGATAAAGTTGAGAAAAATAAAGGCTCTGATTATAGATGAGCTGCACGAGTCAATGCTGGTGGCGAGGCCAGAACAACTTAAAAATTTGTCCATTCTGAAGTCGCTATCCAATAATACTTATGGATTATCAATAATAGGTTTCGGCATTAATCTCGCCAAGAACGCTTTGAGTATGGATGAACAGTTCTCTAGGCGATTTTATAGCGTCCAGATTGATGACTGGAGAGAAAGCGAGTCTTTTAGATCGTTTCTGGCGGGGGTTGAGCAAAATCTACCATTAAGAAGGCCGTCAAACCTTGATGGTGCTGAGGTTATTGGGTTTCTTTTAGAGAATACCGGTGGGCGAATGGACTCTATTATGAACTCAATTAAATCTGCTGCATGCTACGCAGTAAAGTCGGGAGAGGAACGCATCACCATAGGCTCTTTGGTAAAAGCTATTTCGACGCCATGGAGTTACTAATGCGCCTCCTTGATTTATGCCCCGCCAGCGTGGACGAGTGCTTTTCATCCTGGATATATAGGTGCATGATAAAGTTTCCTTGGGTGAGGTTCTCATTGGAAGGAGTCAGCGTAAAGGCTGAGTCTGATAGGTGTGGTGAATTAGTTTATGAGGATCCGGATTTTGATATTAGCTCTAGTTATGTCCAAGATGTTACATCGAGGCTGAATCTCGCTCAGGATGACTATTTTCGATTCTTTGATAAGAAGCCTGGCAAGCTTTTGTCATGGCAAAGTCGTCGATTTTACTGTCGGGATTGTATAATGGATGATATTAAAAATAATATTCTTCCATATTGGCGGCGGAGCTGGTGCAGTGCCGTTTGCGTATTCTGTCCGCTCCATGAGAAAAAGTTGTCGAGTATTAGGTTTAACTGTGATCCTATTGGTAGAGGCTGGCGAGCATTCTCTGAGTTTTCGCGATACCCCTACCACCAATATCAAGGTACTAGAAACTATAATTTGTGGGAGAGCGAGAGTTTGCAGAAAGCTCTTTATGACCTTGCAATCCAAGTATTTGAATGGTATGGTTCTAGCGAAGAAGCGAGGGTGGATAGTGCAGGTGCTGATGTTGCTTCAACTGCATACTTTGATCTTGTTTTTGAGTTATTGACACAGGCTCCCAGCCTCCATAATTCAGGCGGACTGTCTTGGTCGTTTACGTTTGCTTTTAAGCTGAGACTAGGGCGTTATCGAAAAGATTATTCTTGGCTACTTGAGAATGGCGTTAATGAAGTTGATGTAAATCAAAGGGTTTGTGGGGTGATTTTAGCTGGTAAGGTGCTTGGGATTCTCTCTGATGAAGAGGTTGGGCGTCTTGATTGCATGGTGGATGATTTGTTTCCTTATTTCGGTCTCAGTAACCTAGAGCTAGGTTTTAGATGTGCAAATTATAGTTCTATTGGCGATTATGATTATCTTCTGTCTAGGATTGGTCGGCTTCCATACTCAAGCCAGGCGCGTTTTGATGGCTTTGTTGCGGGTTTGACCCCTGAAATGTAAGTAGCTCTGAAGGAAATAAATTTCTCGCCATTGGCGGACTACATATGAGGATGGCGGGCTAGCAATCCAACGCAATTCGCATCCACTTCGGTATTTTACTGGTCATCAATTTGATTAAGTCGTCAGGCCTAAGCGCTTTCTTAATCGCAGCAGTGCATTCTGGAGTAGCGCCTTCTTTACCGAGATAAAACAGTGCACTGATAGCCATCCCCGCCTCAGTCCCGGCATGCTGCATCACCATCGGGGCCGCATGTATCAGTCGGACTTCAGCTTTACCTATGAATACTGAACGGCTGGCTCCGTTGGTGTAATAGATTGGAATGAGCGGCATCTGGGTACTGAGCCCAAACCTCCTGACGGCATTGGCACCATGGATCTGCAGAGACAAGCGCTTCTGCCTGGTAATCAGGCTAAGCAATTTCCAGGGATTGGGACGAGCCCTGGCAACGTAACGTCCGGGTTTCGGGCGCATATAAATTCCGCGATACACCCGTTCGAGCTCGCCTCGGTTGACCGTAAGCGCTCCACAAACCCCATCTTCAAATGATCCGCAGGCCAGTCAATGCTGTGCTCCGATTTCTTTCTGGAGCCAGCCACCATGATGCGCCCCGACGCTAAAGTTGAAAAAGTCTACCTCTACCCCAAGCCGGTGGATTTCCGCAAATCCATTGACGGCCTGGCCGCTCTGGTCGAGCTGGATATCAAGGTGGCGGTCTTCGACCCCGTGCTGTTCGTCTTCCTCAATCGCGCGCGCAATCGCGTGAAGATTTTGTATTGGGAGCGCAACGGCTTCTGCCTGTGGCTCAAGCGCTTGGAGGCTGAGCGCTTCAAGTCGCATCCGCAGCCTGGCGACGATGCGATCGTGCTGACGGCCCAGGAGCTGAACTGGTTGCTGGACGGTATCGACC
>NZ_QASO01000034.1 GCF_003052605.1 Ectopseudomonas oleovorans
TTATGGCCAGCGAATTCGATAAGCCTGGTTTTGTTACCGAGGTTGAGGATGGTCGTCTCTGGGTTTTCCGCGAAGACTCTCAGGAACTGAAGGACTTCAAAGCCACTGGCGAGCCAGCCAAGCAGTTCACTGATATCGGTTCCGGCCCGAATGGCATGACGGTCAAAGCGGCTGACGAGAAAACCCTCAAGGATTACCTTGAGGTCATCAAGAAGTAAGCGCTTTCAAGCAGAAGGCCCGCAGAATGCGGGCCTTCTCATTGATGCAGATTACTTGCTGAGAGCGAGTAAACGCTCAACCCCTACCGGCTCCTCCGACATGAGCGGAATGACCGCATAGCGTTGCGCGTGCTCCGTCGCGACATGCTCAATATCCCTCAGTTCATTGACCGCCCGTTTATGTAATAGCGGTGATTCAGTCTTTGCGGCTGCCACGCTGTTGTTGATCACCCATGCCCAAGGCTCAATGCCGGCACGACGCAGATCAGCTTGCAGGCCAGCAGCCTCCAGCACAGGAGTGGTTTCGGCCAGGGTCACCAACAGCACCTTGGTTTGCTTAGGATCCTGGAGTTGCATCATCGGCGTGGAAAAGCGCATGTTGCTGCCCGACATCTGCCGAGCAATGTCGCGGTGATAAGCCCCGGTGGCATCCAGTAGCAGCAAGGTGTGGCCGGTCGGGGCGGTGTCCATCACCACGAACTTTTTGCCGGCTTCACGGATGATTCGCGAGAAAGCCTGGAATACGGCGATCTCTTCGGTGCAGGGTGAACGCAGATCCTCGGCCAGCAGCGCCCGAGCCTGCTCATCCAGGCCCGCGCCCTTGGTTTGCATGACGTGATCACGATAGCGCTGTGTCTCGGTATGCGGGTCAATGCGGCTCAGCGTCAGGTGCTCAAGCGTGCCATCCAGTGTCTCGGCAAGGTGCGCGGCAGGATCAGAAGTAGTCAGGTGCACGGGCAGCCCACGTCGAGCCAACTCGACGGCAACCGCTGCGGCCAGAGTCGTTTTCCCGACACCACCTTTGCCCATCACCATGATCAGGCCATGACCATCGGCGGCGATCTCGTCGATCAGGGACTTGAGTCGTGGAGCGTTCAATTCAATCGGCGCACTGGCCGGCGCCTGCGTGCCGTCAGCAGAGCCCTCAAGCAAAAGTTGTCGCAGGGCATCCAGTCCCACTAGGTTGAATGCTTTCAAGGGCAACAGATCGAGCGGCAGTGTTCGCAGCGCTGGCGGCATGGCGGCGACTGCGGCCTGTTCACGCTTATAGACGGCGGCAGCCAGGACATCCTTCTGCGCCTCACTCGCCGGCAGCACGCCGTTGATCACCAGGTACTGCTCTTGCAATCCAATGGCTGCAAGCTCCTCGCGTGTGCGGGCAGCCTCGCGCAGGGTAGCGGCCTGTGCCCTGGCAACCAGAACCAGACGGGTCTTGGCTGGATCAGAAAGCGCCTTTACTGCCTCGCGATACTGGTCACGTTGTTTGTCTAAACCGGCCAACGGCCCAAGACACGATGCATCGCCTTGCCCCGCCTCCAGGAATCCACTCCAGGCCCCCGGCAGTTGCAGCAGCCGAATCGTGTGCCCGGTCGGGGCGGTATCGAAAATGATGTGATCGAAGCGGGCCTTCAGTTCATCGTTGACCAGCAGTGAGGTGAATTCGTCGAAGGCTGCGATCTCGGTCGTGCAGGCTCCCGATAATTGCTCCTCCATGCCTTTGACCACATCAGCAGGCATGACACCCCTCGCCGGGCCCACAATCCGATCCCGATAGGCCTGAGCTGCGCCCTGTGGGTCGATCTCCAGGGCCGCCAGGTTTTCCACGGCAGGCACGGCGGTAATGTGATTGCCGATCTCCAGACCGAATACCTGCCCGACATTGGAGGCCGGATCGGTGCTGACCAGCAGCACTCGCTTGCCCTGACGGGTCAGCTCCAGGGCTGTCGCGCAGGCAATGGAGGTCTTTCCGACCCCCCCCTTGCCGGTGAAGAACAGGAAGCGTGGTGCATTGTCGATAAAGCGCATTCTGACCCCCTAGCGATTGTTGAGGCTGCTCTCGTACCAGTTGCGTGTGCTGTTGACCATGCGTACCAGCCATAGCATCACGGGCACTTCGATCAGTACGCCGACCACGGTTGCCAGGGCGGCACCCGAGTTGAATCCGTACAAGACAATGGCCACGGCTACGGCCAGCTCGAAGAAGTTGGAGGCGCCGATCATGGTGGCCGGGCCCGCTATGTCGTGGCGCACTTTCAGGGTATGGCAGAGCCAGTAACCCAGTGCCGCGATGAACAGCGTCTGCACCAGCAGGGGGATCGCGATGATGCCGATTATCAGAGGTTGCTCGACGATGGACTCACCCTGGAAGGAGAACAACAGAACCAGAGTGGCCAGCAGAGCGATGATGGAAAATGGCGAAATCTTCGCCAGCACATTCTCGAAATAGGCTTCGCCGCGCTTCATCAGTTGAGCCCGCAGAAACTGGGCGATGGCCAGCGGGATGACGATGTACATCACCACGGAAAGCAGCAGGGTGTCCCAAGGCACCGGGATCGAAGAAACGCCCAGCAACAGCGCCACGATAGGCGCAAAGGCAAACACCATGACCAGATCGTTCAGTGCCACCTGGGTCAGAGTGAAGTTGGCATTACCCTTACACAGGTTGCTCCAGACAAACACCATCGCCGTGCAGGGCGCCGCACCGAGCAGGATCAAGCCGGCCATGTAGCTATCCAGCTCTTCGGCGGGCAGCCAGGGCGCAAACACCTGCTTGATAAAGAACCAGCCAATCAGCGCCATGGAAAACGGCTTGACCGCCCAGTTAACGAACAGCGTGACGAACATGCCGTTCTTCTGCTGGCGCACTTCGCTGATGGCGCTGAAGTCGATCTTCATCAGCATCGGAATGATCATCACCCAGATCAGCAGGCCAACCGGGATATTGACCTTCGCCACCTCCAGGGCGCCGACGGCCTGAGCCGCTTGCGGCACAACCAAGCCAAGCACGGTGCCCACCACGATGCACAGGAACACCCACAGGGTCAGGTAGCGCTCAAAAACTCCCAGTTGAGCCCCAGAGGCCTGCTTCATCGCGACTTCACACGCATTTGTCATCTTTGCTGCCTATCCTCGTTCCCTTGGCGCGCAACGCGCCGCATATTCACTTTACTGCATATTCGAAAAATAATATATTTTCTCATGTGCATCTTTGATAGGGATCAACATGAGCCAGAAAAAGCGCGTCCTGTTCCTCTGCGTCGCGAACTCCTCACGCTCGCAGATGGCCGAAGCCCTGCTGCGCCACACCGACTCAGAACATTTTGAAGTCTACAGCGCAGGCTCCGCCCCCACTGAAGTCGACACCCGAGCCCGCAACGCATTGGAGCAGCTTGGTGTTCCCACTGATGGGCTTTACAGCAAGTCCATCGAGCAGGTCGCTGGCGAGCCGTTCGACTATGTGATCACCCTGTGTGACAAGTCCGCCCTGGAGTGCCAGGCACTTCCAGGGGCCGGTGAGTACATCGCCTGGAACTTCGAAGACCCAGCGACCAGCTCGCAGAAAGATGCCTATCGCAAGACCCTGCATGAGATACATGAACGGATAAAGATGTTCGTGCTGATTAAAAGTAAACCGGCGAATGAAGCTTCCACCCTGCATGCCATGTCGCCAACCGAGGTCTTCAAATGCCTGGCCGAGGAAACGCGGGCGCGAATCGCCTTGCTGGTGACCCTGGAACAGGAACTCTGTGTCTGTGAACTGACCTCTGCACTAGAAGAGGCGCAACCCAAGATATCCCGGCACCTGGCCCTGCTGCGCGGCTGTGGTCTGCTGGAGGATCGACGCAATGGTCAGTGGGTGTACTACCGCCTGCACCCGCAGCTGCCGGAATGGGTGACCGATATCCTCAAGCAGACCCTGGACAACAATGCCGAGTGGTTGCGCCAGGATGTGCAGCGCCTCTGGCAAATGCGTGATCGCCCTGGGCGCAAGCCTGCCTGCGATTGAATACCAGGCACTGGGGATGACCATGAACGTTTTGTTTCTCTGCACCGCCAATAGCTGCCGCAGCATCCTGTCGGAGGCCATCTTCAATGCGCTGGCCCCCAAGGGTATGCGGGCCTTTAGTGCGGGCAGTCACCCCAAGGGAGAGGTCAACCCATTGGCCTTGCAGGCACTGCTTGATGCCGGATTCGATGTTGATGGGCTGTACAGCAAATCAACCGATGCCCATCAGGCTCTCGCCCCTGACATCGTCATTACCGTCTGCGACAACGCAGCCGGAGAGGCCTGCCCCGTTTTCTTTGGCCCGGCGACTCGTTGTCACTGGGGGCTGAGTGACCCCTCCGAAGTCAACGGTTCTGAGGCGGAAATTGACGCCGCGTTTGCAGCCACCATCCAGCAGATTCAGACACGCGTGAGCGCATTTATCGCGCTGCCCTTTACTCAACTCGACAGCGATGCGCTCAAGGCCGAGCTGAACAGAATCGGCTCGTTGTAGCCCAAGAGGTACAAACCCATGATCGACAACCTGCCCAACGTCGCCGAGGAGCTGTTTGCCCGCTCTATCCCGACAAACCTGGGCCTCGCCGAAGGCGAGCACAAGCCGCGCATTCTGCTGCTCTATGGCTCCAATCGTGAGCGCTCCTACAGCCGTCTGCTGACCCAGGAAGCGGCGTGCTTGCTGGAAGCCTTCGGCGCGGAAACCCGAATATTCGATCCTTCCGGCCTGCCCATGCCGGACGATGCCGACAGCAGCCATCCCAAGGTCAAGGAACTCATCGACCTGGTGCTCTGGTCTGAAGGTCAGGTGTGGTGTTCACCCGAGCGCCACGGCGCTATGACCGGCGTATTCAAGTCGCAGATCGACTGGATACCGCTGACCATGGGTGCCATCCGTCCCAGTCAGGGCAAGACCCTGGCCGTGATGCAGGTCTGTGGAGGCTCGCAATCCTTCAATGCGGTTAACCAGATGCGTGTGCTGGGGCGCTGGATGCGCATGTTCACCATCCCCAACCAGTCTTCAGTGCCCAAGGCCTACCTCGAATTCGACGAGGCCGGGCGCATGAAACCTTCCAGCTATTACGACCGCGTTGTGGACGTCATGGAGGAACTGGTCAAGTTCACCCTGCTGCTGCGCGGCCACAGCGACTATTTGGTCGACCGTTACTCGGAACGTAAAGAGTCCGCTGAAGAACTCTCCAAGCGCGTCAACCAGCGCGCCATCTGACTACCAGGAAACCCTCTCAATGAATCACCCCTACGACCGGCTCAGCATTCCCGGTATCCAAGGCAAACTCATCTTCACGCCCTGTCCCGGCACCAAAGACAGCAGCCTTGTCGACTCGCTGGCCACGCTGAAACAGGCCGGTGCCTCTGCCGTGATCAGCCTGATGCCGGCAAGCGAACTGGCCTCCAACGAGGCCGAGGACATCGGCAAGCAATGCCAGGCGCAAGACATGGCCTGGTTCCACCTGCCGGTGGCGGATGAGCAAGTACCGCTCGAAGATTTCGGCCAGGGCTGGAAAGCCTGCAAACAGAGCATCCTTGAGCGGCTCAATGCGGGCCAGGACATCGCCATCCACTGCAAGGGCGGCTCGGGACGCACCGGGCTGATTGCGGCGCGGATCATGATCGAGGCCGGCATTCCCCGCGCCGATGCCATTGCCCTGGTGCAAGCCCTGCGTCCCAAGGCTATTCAACACCCTGCCCACATCAACTGGATCACCCAGTTCGATGCTGCCCACTAACTCCAGTAGATGAGTCGAAAAACATGGCTATCAAAATTGGTATCAACGGTTTCGGTCGCATCGGTCGTTTGGCGCTGCGCGCCTCCTGGGACTGGCCCGAGTTCGAATTTGTCCGCATCAATGATCCGGCAGGCGATGCCGCCACCCATGCGCACCTGATCAACTTCGACTCGGTGCACGGTCGCTGGCACCACGAAGCCGGCAGCGAAGGCGATTGCGTGGTGATCGGCGGCAAGCGCATCCAGGTCACCGCCAACAAGGCGATTGCCGACACCGACTGGTCGGACTGCGATCTGGTGATCGAGGCCAGCGGCAAGATGAAGACCGTGGCGGTATTGCAGGCTTACCTGGATCAGGGCGTGAAGCGGGTCGTGGTCTGCGCGCCCGTGAAGGAGAAAGGCGCACTGAACGTGGTGATGGGTGTCAACCAGCAGCTGTTCAATCCAGCCGAGCACCGCATCGTCACCGCTGCCTCCTGTACCACCAATTGCCTGGCTCCGGTGGTCAAGGTGATTCACGAGAACCTCGGCATCCGCCATGGCTCGATCACTACCATTCATGACCTGACCAACACCCAGAGCATCCTCGACACCCCGCACAAGGATCTGCGCCGTGCACGCGCTAGCGGCATGAGCCTGATCCCGACCAGCACCGGTTCGGCCACCGCCATCGCCGAGATTTTCCCCGAGCTGCGCGGCAAGCTGAACGGCCATGCCGTGCGCGTGCCGCTGGCCAACGCCTCGCTGACCGACTGCGTGTTCGAAGTCGAACGGGCCACCACGGTGGAGGAAGTCAACCAACTGCTGAAGGCTGCTGCCGACAGCCAGCTGAAAGGCATCCTCGGCTACGAGGAACGCCCGCTGGTCTCCATCGATTACCGCACTGACCCGCGCTCCTCAATCATCGATGCGCTGTCGACCATGGTCATCAACGGCACTCAGGTGAAGCTGTATGCCTGGTACGACAACGAATGGGGCTATGCCAACCGCACCGTGGAGCTGGCCAAACTGGTCGGCCTGGCCGTTTAACCAAGTAGGGATGCAAGCATGAAGGCGTTGTCAGCCCTGGCCCCGGAGGTCAAACAGTACCTGCTGGTGACCGGCAATTACTGGGCATTCACCCTCACCGATGGCGCCTTGCGCATGTTGGTGGTGTTGCACTTCCACAGCCTGGGCTACAGCCCCTTGCAGATTGCCGCGCTGTTTCTGTTTTACGAGATCTTCGGCGTAGTCACCAACCTGGTCGGCGGCTACCTCGGCGCCCGATTGGGCCTTAATCGCACCATGAATATCGGCCTGGCGATGCAGGTGGTCGCACTGCTGATGCTCACCGTGCCCGCCGCCTGGCTAACCGTGCCTTGGGTCATGGGCGCACAGGCGCTGTCGGGGATCGCCAAAGACCTCAACAAGATGTCGGCCAAGAGTTCCATCAAACTCCTGGTGCCCGATGCCCAGCAGGGCACGCTGTACAAGTGGGTGGCAATCCTCACCGGCTCGAAGAATGCGCTCAAGGGCGTGGGTTTCTTCCTCGGCGGCGCCCTGCTGGCCGTGCTGGGTTTTGCCGGCGCGGTATTGACCATGGCCGGCGTGCTGGCGGTGATCTGGATCGCCAGTCTGTTCCTGTTGAAGAAGGATCTGGGCAAGGCCAAAGCCAAGCCCAAGTTCAAGGACATCCTTTCCAAAAGCCGGGCGATCAACATCCTCTCCGCCGCGCGCCTGTTCCTCTTTGGCGCCCGCGATGTCTGGTTTGTGGTTGCCTTGCCGGTTTACCTGAGCACGGTTTTCGGCTGGGACTTCTGGATGGTCGGTGGCTTTTTGGCCAGCTGGATCATCGGCTACGGCATCGTGCAATCCTTCGCTCCGGCCCTGACCGGCAAGCGCAGCGGGCATGTGCCGGATGGCCGGGCGGCGTTTCTCTGGGCGGCGCTGCTGGCCGGCATTCCGGTTGCCATTGCGCTGGGCCTGGATGGCGATTATTCCAAGCAGGCTGTGCTGGTTGGCGGGCTGCTGATCTTCGGAGCAGTCTTTGCCATCAACTCGTCGCTACACAGCTACCTGATCGTCAGCTACGCCAAGGAAGACGGCGTGTCGCTGGATGTCGGCTTCTACTACATGTCCAACGCGCTAGGCCGGCTGGTCGGGACACTGTTGTCCGGCTGGGTCTTCCAGCAATACGGGCTGCAAGCCTGCCTGTGGGTCTCCAGTGCCTTCGTCGTGCTGGCCGCGCTGATATCCATCGGTCTGCCCAAGCATCAGTTGCCGGCGAGCTAAACGCATGGGTGGTTCTCGGCTGGGGCCTTGATCCAGCAAATGGGAATAGGCCCCAAGTCCTTTAAGCTTTACAACAGGTTGCAGAGGTTGGACGCTGAATAGCACTCGAAGGCGCTTTACATCCTGAACGTCAAACTCCTCGACTCGGGCTGCACCAACTGCAAGAAACTGGAAGCTGTCGCCCGTGAAGTGGCGCAGAACCTGAACATTCAGGCCGAATTCAAGAGGATCACTGACATGGGCCAGATGATGATCTACGACATCCTCGCCACGCCTGCGTGGGCGATCCACGAAAAGGGGGTTCAGCCTTGGAAAGATTCCGACTGCTGTGAACGCCCTGGGCTGGCTCTCGACGGCGCAGTGACGGCTACAACCCAAGATGTCCATGAAGCCACCAGAGCTTTCGCCTGAAACCCTTGAGGCCTCTGCGATTGAAGCGCTGAACAACAGGTGTTTTTGCATCAGCCTCAGTGAGCAGGCCCTGCGTTCGGCGCTGGAGTCGGAAATTGGCCAGCCTGGGTTGCTGGAACTGATACGGGAGCGCTGCCCCTATCTGTTTTCCGCGTTTCCGGTGTTTGTCTCCGCAGATCACCTGACACGCATGGGCGATTTGATTCAGGCCATTGAGTCCGTCATTGCTCTGCCGGCCTATCGAGAACAGGTTCTGGCCACGGCGCCGGCCATTGCCCGGCATGACCCAGGCGGCGCCCGAGGCGCCTTCTTTGGCTACGACTTTCATGTGGCCGATGACAGTTTCGGGCTGATAGAAATCAACACCAACGCTGGCGGCGCGATGCTCAACGCCGTGCTGGCCAGGGCACAACGGGCCTGTTGCCCGCCGATGGATAGCCTGCTGCCTGCGCCAACCCTGGCGAGTACGCTGGAAGCCAATATCGTGGCGATGTTCCGCCGCGAATGGTCGCTCAGTGGCCGTCAGCAGCCACTGCGCACGATTGCCATCGTCGATGAGGCGCCTGCACAGCAGTACCTGTACCCCGAGTTTTTGCTGTTCCAGCAACTGTTTGAGCGGCACGGCCTGCAAGCAGTCATCGCCGATCCGACTGAGTTGAGTCTGCGTGACAACCGTCTGTGGCACGGTGACCTGGCCATTGACCTGGTCTACAACAGGCTGACCGATTTCTACTTAACGTCGTCATCCTGTGACACCTTGCGCGAAGCCTATTTGTCCAACGCAACGGTGCTTACCCCCCATCCGCAGGCGCACGCTCTGTATGCCGATAAACGCAACCTAGCCCTGCTCAGCAATGCAGACAGCCTCCAGGCGCTGGGCGTAGCCCCGAACATTCAGGCTATCTTGCTGGCCGGCATTCCGCGCACTGAAATAGTCACGGCTGAAAATGCAGAGCGCTTATGGAGTGAGCGGCGCACGCGGTTCTTCAAGCCCTTCGCAGGGTTTGGCAGTCGCGCCGCGTACCGAGGGGACAAACTCACCAAACGTGTCTGGCAGGACATTCTTGCCGGTGAGTATGTGGCGCAGGCACTGGTGCTACCCGGTGAGCGCGTGATCTCGGCTGACGCGCCTGCGCAGGCACTAAAGTTCGACCTGCGCGACTACGTATACGACGGCGAAGTGCAATGGGTGGCGGCCCGGCTCTATCAAGGGCAGACCACTAACTTCCGAACCCCTGGTGGAGGTTTCGCCCCCGTCTACGAGTGGCCAATGGCGCTCTAGATCCCAACTCAAGATCCTAGATCGTCAGATCAACCGCGATTGAAAGTCATGCCATTGCTGGGTTGGGGCCTGCAACAGATCACAATGTCGATGCGAACGGATGGATGCTCGAAGCGGCTGATATGGATAGCAAGAGCATCAACAAGGCGCTTACCAGCCCGGTCTAGCTGACCGATGTCTGTGATCGCAAAAACTCGCGACCATGGATTAAAAACAAAACTCGTGGCGTGGACAGACATCGCTGACACCGACAGTCCATCCTCATACGGACTGTCAGATGTAGTTGCGAGAACAGGACGGATCAGTGACAGCGATGATGAGCCTTTAGCGCTGTGGCATGCCCATATGCTGCTGATGCTGCATCATCTGATCCATCATCATCTGTTGCATACCCATGTACCTGTCCATCATGTATTGATGCTGCTTCATCTGCTCAGGCGTCATCTGGGAGTAGTGGCTGCCCATTTGATCCCAGCCCATCATGTGGCCCCCACCCATCATCTTACCGTTACCCATCATGTGGCCACCGCCCATCATCTGACCGTCACCCATCATGTGACCGCCCTGCATGCCCCCTCCGCAGCACCCCATCATTCCGCCGCCACGCATTCCGTTCATCATGTGCATTCCTTGCTGCATCATGGTTTGGTGCTCTTGCATCAGTTTCTGACGCTGTGCAGGGTCGCTAGCTTTCTGAATTTGGTTCATTTGCTCCTGCATTTTCTTCAGGTTTTCTTGTGCCTTCGCCATCTCTTGATCAAATTGCTCAACGCTCATTGGCTGCTGTTGAGCCTGGCTGGTGGCACTGGAGTCCTGCTGCGCAAAGGTTAAGGCCGGAAAAAGCGCAGCCGCCAAAGCGAACGCGGCGAGTTTTGGTGCTTTCATTGCTCAGTTCCTTGCAGGTGAAAGTGGGTCGTGGGGTGAGTCACCAGTAGCCAATATAGACCTCGAAGACGGGTGTAGCCTGATGCAGGTCAAAAGTTGACCCCGTACCTGCTTCAGGTTGTATTAAAGCTGCCCCGACCACGGAGGTTGCCTGGGGGAGCGAATTTTCAGTGGCCAAGAGGTATTGCTCTCTAGGTGAGCAGCCCTGTCTGGGCATGGCGTGCTTCAGTGGCTAAAGCCTTTTGCCGCCAAAGCTGCCCAGCGGCGCTGACGGTGGGCGTAAAACAGGCGCGCAAAAAGCCACACGAACGGGGTGAGGATGCCGGCCTCGATAGTCACGCGATCTCGGTAAAGCGTTCCGCCACTCACTTCTTGAGCCGTAATGACGTGATCCCACTTGGTGATTAGCGGGCTATAGCCGTTGTCTCTGAGCATGAAGGTCTGAGCGTTTTCCGTCTGCGGGTAGGTAATCACAATCGCCTGACGGCCAATGGGCAGTACGCCGAATAGCTTCAGCTTGACCCAGTAGGTGCCCTCGCTCCAGGTATCAGGAAACTCAGCCGGAGCCAGCGGGCTGAAACTCAATAAGGGTGAAGCAACCTGACGCAGCAGGCGTGGTGTGCGCACCTGGGCGATCACCTCTGCAAGTGTGCACGGCAGCTGGGTGGCGAGATCGACTTGCATGGACACAATCACCGACTGGATGGGTTTTGCTCATCGCTCGCAAGCAAGGCCTGGAGTTATTCAGGAACCGGCATGGGCTTGAACGCGCTGACTCTGGAGCGGCCTGTATTGCCGAGGGGCACCCAGATTTTGGAGAACAACAAGGCCGCGAAAATGCGCGGTATTTGCCCGGCCACCTCGCGATAATCGCCAATCTGCCAACCGAGCGTGAGCATCAGCCAGTGTGACCTAGCGTGCAGCAAGGGCTGGCGTTGAGTCAGGATGTGTGCGCGCTCCAGCCATTCAAAGGCATCGGTATTACGTCTCTCCTGCATGGCGTGCTCGGCCTGTTGAAAGGCTTGTTCAATTGCCAGTTGCAATGCTGCTTTCATCTTCAATCCTCCGTTCCTACTTTTTAAGCAGGCGCAGGCCGTTGAACACCACCAGCAGGCTGACGCCCATGTCGGCAAAGACGGCCATCCACATCGTCGCCTGCCCCGTTAGGGTAATGGCGAGAAACAGGGCCTTGATCCCTAACGCCAGCACGATGTTCTGCTTGAGGATGACGGCGGTCTGTTGGGATAGGCGGATGAAGGCCGGGATCTTGCGCAGGTCGTCATCCATCAAGGCCACATCCGCAGTTTCGATGGCCGTGTCCGTGCCGGCGGCGGCCATGGCGAAGCCGATTTCGGACTTCGCCAGCGCAGGCGCATCGTTGATGCCGTCGCCCACCATCCCAACAACGTAGCCGCGCGCCTGCAATGCTTCAACGGCCTGCAATTTGTCGACTGGCAGGAGATTGCCGCGTGCTTCGTCGATGCCCACCTGCTGTGCGATGGCTTCTGCGGTGTGCGGGTTATCGCCAGTCAGCATCGTGGTCTTCACACCCAGCGCATGAAGCTCCTCGATTGCCTGGCGGCTGGAGTCCTTGACGGTATCGGCAACGGCGAACAGGGCAATGGCACGCTGCGGATTGCACAACACCACCACTGTTTTGCCTTGGCGTTCGAGACGTTCCAGCGTCGTTTCCAGCTCGGGTGAGCAGAGGCCAAGCTCTTCCACCAGACGGTGGTTACCCAGGTGGAAATCCATGCCTTCAATGGTGCCCCGTACACCTCGACCCGGCAGGGCTTCGAATCCCTCAACGGTAGCGAACATCAGGCCATTCTCAGTGGCGTGCTTGGCTATCGCTTGCGAAACCGGGTGATCAGAGCGACTGGCGAGGCTGGCAGCATGAGTGCGACAGAGTTCTGAGTCCTGTTCAACCAGTGGCATGTAATCGGTTTGCACGGGTTTGCCATGGGTAATGGTTCCGGTCTTGTCGAGGGCCAGGAAGCCAAGCTTGCCGCCAGTTTCCAGATAAACGCCGCCTTTGATCAGGATGCCTTTGCGTGCAGCCGCAGCTAAACCACTGACAATGGTGACAGGTGTCGAGATGACCAAGGCGCAAGGGCAGGCAACCACCAGCAGTACCAGGGCACGGTAGATCCAGTCGTACCAGGGCTCGGCCATGAAGAGTGGCGGCACAATGGCGATAGCCAGGGCGAATAGGAATACGACAGGGGTGTATACCTTGGCGAATTGATCGACAAAGCGCTGGGTCGGCGCGCGTGAACCCTGCGCCTCTTCGACCGCGTGAATGATACGTGCCAGCGTGGTGTTGGCTGCGGCGGCCAGGACTCGGTATTCCAGGGAGCCGGCTTCATTGATGGTTCCCGCAAAAACCGGATCGCCGATGGTTTTCTCTACGGGCAGGCTTTCCCCCGTGATGGGCGCTTGGTTGATGGTGGAGTTGCCGGCAGTAACTTCGCCATCGAGACCGATTCGTTCGCCCGGTCGAACCCTGACCAATGCGCCTACGGCGATGGTTTTAACGTCAACTTCCAGCCATGTGCCATCGACCTGCTGCACCGTGGCGCGCTCTGGCGTCAGATCCATCAGGCCACGGATGGCATTGCGAGCCCGATCCAGCGACTTCGCTTCGATCAACTCGGCGACAGAAAAGAGGAACATGACCATGGCCGCTTCTGGCCATTGCCCAATCAGCACCGCACCGGTCACAGCGATACTCATCAACGCATTGATATTCAGGTTGCGGTTCTTCAGCGCGATCCAGCCCTTTTTATAGGTCGTCAGGCCGCACAGCAGAATGGCGAGCAGCGCCACGCCAGCCACAGCCCAATCTGGCGCAAGCTCGGCAAAGTGGATCACTTCCGCCGATAAGGCGGCCACCCCCGAGAGCGCCAAGGGCCACCAGGCTTTCTTGTGAGGGGTGCCTTGCTCTTCTTCACGTGCTGTTGCTGAACCCTCAACCACTGGCGTGAAACCAAGCTCGCGAATCGCTGCCAGTGCTGCTGGCAGCGCTTCTGCTGTGTGGCTGAGCGTCAGTACACGTTGAACCAGGTTGAACTCCAATGCACTGATACCGGGTAGCGAGGTCAGCTTGTCGCGGATCAGCTTTTCTTCAGTTGGGCAGTCCATCTGTTCGATTTTGATGCGGGCTTGCCCTTCAGCAGATAGCGGTTCTGCCTGCATTCCCAGGGACGAGATCGCCGCTTCGATAGGCGCGGTCGACGGCAAGCTGTGCCATACCCCAAGAATCCGATTGATCAGGTTGAAGTCGAGCTTATCTATGCCTGCGAGCTTGCTCAGTTTGTCCTGAATCAGCGTCTGCTCGGTAGGGCAGTCCATTTGCGCAATGCGGAAGCTGCTGAGCCTGGAGCCGGTTACGGCATTTACTGCTGTCGCCGCTGTGGCAGAGCACTTGCTTGCTTCGTTGGCGTCACAGCAGACATCCTTTGAAACCGCTTCAGGTTTGTATTCGTCACCGCAGCAGCCAGCCATGAAGGTATCCTCGTTGAACAGTTGTGTAGAGTGAACACCCTAAAGCCACTACAGGGTCAAGCGTTTGCTGAAGAGGTAATTCATGAAGATTGGAGAGCTGGCCAAGCTTGCCGATTGCGAGGTTGAAACGGTTCGCTATTACGAGCGCGAGGGGCTGTTGCCGGCTCCGGCCCGTAGCGAGGGTAATTACCGCCTTTACAGCAGTGAGCACCTTGAGCGGCTTACGTTCATTCGCAACTGCCGAACGCTAGACATGACCCTGGACGAGATCAGAAGCCTGCTGGCGCTGATGGATCGGCCAGAGGGGAACTGTGAGGGTGTGAATAGCTTAGTGGATGAGCACATTGAGCATGTGCAAGCGCGCGTGACCAGTCTGCTGGCCCTGCAACAACAGCTGATTGAGTTACGACACCGCTGTTCCTCTGAGCGCGGCGTAGATGAGTGTGGAATCCTCCAGCGCCTGAATACCACTGGCGGTGTCAGTGCGCTTCCGGATGATGGCCACACCCATGTTGGGAAAAGCCACCGCCACTAAACATGCGCCACCACCTGCCATGCGAGGCACGCTACATGGCAGGTGGTGAGTCTGGCTCAGCTGTATGCAGACGGTTAGCGCTTATTTGCTTTGTTCGACTTCAGCTTTGACCAGATCATTCAGTGGCTGCGCGCCGAAACTCAATAGCGGCTTGCCATTCACAAAGAACGTAGGTGTCTGGCGCACACCAGCCGCCTGGGCATCCTGAGAGTCCCTTTTCAGCGTCTCGGTGATATCGGCAGCCATCATCTCTGCACGGGCCTTCTCCACATCCAAGCCTGCCGCTTCAGCAGCCTCCCAGGCCTTCAGCACCTGTGGGTCACTGTGCCATTGCGGTTGCGCCACCATGAGTGCTTCCAGAACAGGCTCGAAGACCCCCTGCTTGCGTGCAGTTTCGAGGATTCTTGCTGCTGTTTCAGAGCCTTCATGGAAGAGGACGTAACGCAGCACCAGGCGCACATCGTTCGGGTTCTCAGCCAGGATCTGTTTCACTACTGGAAAGAAGGCGCGGCAGGCCTCGCAGGACGGATCGAAGAACTCAACGATGGTTACGGGCGCATTGGCGGTGCCGATAACGGGCGAATGGAAGCGCACCAATGAGCTAGCGACTGGAGCAACTGGCGGAGTCTCTTCACTGGCCGAATATCGATCATAAAAGAACGCCGCAGCAGCGAAGCCGAGCGCAGTAAGAATGCTGATCACGAGGACGATTGCACGTCTGCTCATAGGGAAGACCTCCGACGGATGAGAACAAGAAGAACAGCGATAAGGGTGAATGCGACCAGCGAAAGCAGTGGCAGAGGGACGCTGCCGAAAATCGTCATGTCAGCGCTGGAGCAGGACGGGCCTGCCCCACAGGGCTTGATGCTCTCTGGTATGGCCCCGAAGTAGAGCAGGCTGTGGTAGAGCGCGATGAGCCCGCCCACGACGGTAACCGGCAACGCATAACGCCAGACGCCGAAATCCGAGGTGTAGCAACCAACGGCCAGAATCACGACCAGTGGAAACATGAATGCGCGCTGGAACCAGCAGAGCACGCAGGGCGTTTTGCCCATGACCTCGCCGATGAACAAGGCGGCTAAGGTCGAAACCAACGCAATACCCCAGGCCATAAGCAACAGGCTCCAGGGGCTGGGAAAGCGAGTGTTTGTCTCTGTTTCCATCATGGTTGATATCTACCCTCTACAGAGGTGGGTGGCACGGGAACTACCGCCGACGCGATATCGTTCGTGGTGACGTCTTGAGCCAGTGCATCTGCCATGCCCACGAGCATCAGCACGATAGCGAGCAGTAATAAGCGCATCGGGCGGCGCAGGTGCGCAAACAACGCCCCAGGCTCGCGCGGAGAAAGCGATTGCATAAGTTGATCCTGGATTGCAGTGGTCTTTAGCCGCAGTGCGGCTTTGTTTAGATCACGCGGCTGGATCGCGGAGGGCGCTCAATCAAGTAGACCGGGCGAGTTGGTGCGGCTTGATCCGGCAGGGTAGCCAGGATGTTGCTTTCTGCCTGGGCTGGCAGGATAAGCAGCGGCCCAAGGTAAGGGGTCTCGTGCACATGGTCGGCAGTCATCGGCGAGTGCCGGTGACCTGCACAAAAGACGCAAGAGGGGGCTGCCTCTGTCAGCAAGCTGCTGTGCGTTGACTCGCTCTTGAATCCCGCTTGCGGCTCTGCACCAACCAACAGGGAAGACATATGCCAACCCATGACCAGCAGCAATGCCATGCTCAGTGTAAGCACTACTTGGATTGTGACCTTACGCCTGGGCATCGGGATGATGTCGATATGTATAGTGGTGGGAGGTATTTGCTCCGACCCTCATTGGTATGAAGATACGGTTGCCGTACGAATTGCTCCGCAATGAGACCATTCTCGGGGAGTAGGCACAAGCACCATGGCGATACCTGTGCGGCTTAGGTGGGGCGGGCTAGGATGCATGCTGGAAAAATCAGTGCTTCCGTTTTTGGCCAATGATCGAATTTTCAGGGTGCCCAGTTTGGGTCGACCTTGCCCTTTTTGACCTGCAAGTACAGGCCTGAAGCAGCCATTGATGAATGACCATTGGCCGTTAGCGCTGCTTGCCTTATCCCTAGCTAACCATCCTTGTCCTCCCTAACGCGGAGAGCAAACCATGACTTTGAGTGAACCATGACAAGAGATGCACTAGAGCAGAACCAAGTACCGATCTACTTCGTAGCAGTGATTGTCGCGGCGATTGGCGGCTTGCTGGCTCCGAACACCGCCCAGGGATTGTCGGTCTTGGTCACGCCCACCATCGCTGTTCTGATGTATGCGATGTTTCTTCAGATTCCGTTCCTGAACCTTAAAGATGGCATGCGCAACAAGCCCTTCATGGCTGCGCTCCTAGTCGCCAATTTTGTTTTGATTCCTCTCCTGGTTTGGGGGCTGACCCGCTTCTTGGATGGACATCCCGCCATCCTGATTGGCGTGCTATTGGTGTTACTGACGCCCTGCATCGATTACGTGGTTGTGTTCACCCACATTGGCCGGGGTGACTCACGCCTGATCCTTTCGGCGACGCCGATTTTGCTGTTACTTCAGCTTGCTCTTTTACCCCTCTACCTGGGGCTTATGCTGAGTGATACTTCGGGGGTGGTCGTGTCGATAGGCCCCTTTGTCGAAGCCTTTCTGGCACTCATCATGGCCCCGCTGATCCTGGCACTGCTGACAGAAGCATTGGTAAAGCGCTCCGCAGCGGTGAAGACATGGACTGATGCCTGGGCCTGGTTACCTGTGCCGGCCATGGCGGCGGTGCTCATAGCCGTGGTCGGCTCGCAGATTGCTCCCGTAGTGAATGAGATCGACAGGCTTGCTCCCGTTCTGCCGGTCTACATCGCCTTTGCTTTCTTGGCTCCTGTAATCGGTGCACTGGTCTCCAAAGCGTTCAAGCTGTCTGTGAAGTCAGCAAGGGCTGTGACCTTCAGCAGCTCGACGCGCAATTCACTGGTGGTGCTGCCCCTTGCATTAGCGCTGCCTGAAGAGCTGCGGGGGCTCGCCGCCGCTGCGGTGATCACCCAGACCCTTGTCGAGCTGGTTGCTGAACTGGTCTATGTCCGGGCTGTGCCAGCGTTTCTTTGCCCTGATCGTGCCGGGGCTAACGAACCGCTCAATGGCTGAACCCGCTCCGGGTTGGTCGCGTGACATCGATTGCGGACGCAGAACAACGTCTTGTTGCGGATGTCCGCTGTTAGCCAGAAGCAGCACACCTCCAGCGTCACCCAGCGGCTAAAAGCGAATATCTGAAGCTGCGCACAATTCGCCAATCCCTATACCTGTTTGACCTTCCGTATCTACCGAGCGCTGCGCTATGCCAAAGCTACATCTAGTGCTGGGTTAGCCTGGCCGACTTAGCGGTGTTTGCCGCAGCGATAGATACCCGCAATCGCCTTCGGCTACCATGCGGAAAGCTCTGAGGCAGGCTGCTTGGGAATATCACGTGTAAGGGATCACGATGTCGACTTCAACGATTTTCAGAGAGTTCTTGGGCAATCTGCGCATCACTAACCACGCAACCATTGAAGACCGATATACAGAGATAACCCGGTCACTGAATAAGTATTTCCGAGATTTTGATTCAACAAGCAACAACCTTCAGGTTGGCTCTTATGGGCGCTGGACAGCTATCGAAGGCGTTTCAGACCTGGACATGCTCTACATCATGCCCGGCAGCGCGTGGGAGACCTACAACAAGGATGGGGGGCAGTCAGCGCTGTTGTCAGACGCCCGCGATGCAATTCTAAAGCGCTATCCCGCCACCAAGATCACCGTGGATCGCCTGGTGGTATGTGTCACGTTCCAGAATTTCAACGTTGAGGTTCAGCCGGTCTTCAGGCAGGGCGACGGCAGCTTCGTATACCCCGACACCTATAATGGTGGCGCTTGGAAAATCACCAAGCCCAAGGATGAAATCGAGGCTACCAAGACGGTTGATGATGACCAAAATGGGAACCTGCGGCGACTGTGCAAAATGCTTCGTGCATGGAAGAACAAGCACGGCATTGGTATCGGCGGTCTGCTGATCGATACCCTGGCGCATAACTTCCTCACGTCGACTGATGCTTATGCCAATGCAAGCTTCGGCTCATACGACTGCATGGTTAGGGATTTCTTCGAGTACGCCAAGAACCTTCCCCAGCAAGACCGGTACGCAGCCCTAGGTAGCCGTCAGCATGTGAAGGTCAAACAGAAATTCCAAAAGCCTGCTAAGCGTGCCTATGAACTCTGCGTTAAAGCCATCGAGGCGCAGGGAGAGGAGTATGAGGGCGACCGCTGGAAGAAGATTTTTGGGCGCAGCTTTCCTTCAACCCGTACAACCACGCGCAGCGCCATGGAGTCTTTGGGTTCTGCCTACAGCTTCAGGAATACAGAGCAGTTCATCGAGGATCTGTATCCTGTTGATATTCGCTTCCCTCTGTCGGTCGATTGCGATGTTGAGCAGGACGGCTTCAGGGAGCGTCTGCTCAGTGAGCTGATCCAGCTTGGTTTGCCCTTGCGTGCACGTAAGACGCTTAAATTCAGAATCACTCATAACGGGGTTTTGCCACCTTACACGGTGAAGTGGAAGGTGCTGAATACCGGAGAGGAGGCTGAAAGGCGTGACTGCATTCGTGGCAGCATTACTAGTGACTCAGGGCGCGAGTCTATTCAAGAGTCGACGAGCTTCAAGGGCGAGCACATGGTGGAGTGCTATATCATCAAGGATGGGGTGGTTGTTGCCCGCAGCCCAATTCAAGTACCTATTAGCGAGAACATATGAGCCAGGCCGCATTACTCAAGAACATCGCTGAGACAGGCTACAACGTGGGCTTTGGTGGTCGAAAGCACTGGGCCACGTATGACATCGTGGAAAAAGTCCCAGGCTTTATTGGTTTCTTGGGAACCGCCGTGGGCATTTTTGCCCTCGTATATGACTCGCTGTCTGCAAAAAATATATCCGCCACCATGGCTGTGATAGGGATTATCGGGATCTATATCTCTGTATATGATTCCAAAAAGTCAGAATATGAAAAGTCTGCTATAGAGCTCACCAAGATATATAACGGACTGAGAGACCTCTATCGAAAGGTACAGTCACTTCCGGCTGATGCGGATTTTACAGCATACCAGGGCGAGCTTTCTGGCTTAGAGGCGCGCTACTATAATTCGTCTATTAGTAAGCAAATTCTTTTCAGCGACTGGTATGCGCATTACAAGTTCTTTTGGCAATACCAGATTGATTGGGTTGATGAGCAGAAGCATTTTTCGTTGGTCAGGGATAAGGTTCCGTTGACTGCATGGCTGGCTCTGGCTGCATTGCTGATATTTGCCGGTGCGTCTTTTATTTCGCGCATCGATACCATTAAGGCTTGCCTCGGGATAGTTTGACCGTCGAGCAAAATTCGGATTCCTCTGGCTGCTGTTTGTCGTTCCGGTAAGTGAATTTTAATTGGCGGCACAGCAGGAGTAGACGACATGGCTATGGATGTATTGCTGCATGAGGTGCTCCGCAAGATTCATTCGGGAGTGAAGTCATTCGAGCCAGATAGTTCCTCATCCGACGATATCAAAAAATTCCAGAGTCTTGCTAAGACAATAGTTCATGCCCACAGTCTAGGCTACATAGAACAGATGATATCCAGAAAGGAGCACCATTCTGGTAATGGGTATTATGCCGTCATACTTGTGAGAGGAGGGCTCACCTACAAGGGCGAGCAACTTTTACAGCAGTTCTCAGGTCAGCCCACGCCGTTAGATGAGTCTCTAGCTGACCTGTTCGAGAGAGTTCCAAGCCATAGCATTCGAGAAAAGTGGGACAAAGCTCTCCATCGACGAATTACAGACCCAAGCGGCGCTATTACTGCTGCAAGAGCCCTGCTTGAGTCGACGCTGAAGTGGATCATTGAGCAGCGGGGCGGGAAGCCGACTGATAGTAATAAAGCGCTTTTCAGCAAGGCCATTGATGCTCTTGGGTTAGAGGTAAAAGGAAAGCCCATTGAGAAAACTATTGAGGGTTTGAGTTCGATCATCTGGGGCATAGGTGATATGAGAAACAAGCATGGTGATGCACATGGAGCAGCATCGGACGCCATCCCTCCGACAAAATATGAAGCTGGATTGTGCGTAAACCTGGCCGGCGCAGTGGCTTTGTACCTTCTGGAAGAATTCGAAGCCGGTGCGTGATTCTTGTTCATAAGCCGAAGGTTGGTCAGGAAGATGGGTTAGTGCAGTAGGCGTAGGGGTAAGCGAAGTTTGGCTTGCCCTGAAGACTTGAACTGCATCAGCGAATACCAGCCATATGTCCGCTCAAATGTCACGATAACGTAGAAGCTGCCGCTCGTTGTGTGTAGTACCCAGAATCCCCCTTCGCAGGTATCCGTCCGGCCAACACACCTTCCTGGCCCCGACGCCAAAGGCGATGGTGTCCACCTGATTTAAGTGGACACCATTTCTAGCCTTTTAAGCGGGTCTTTCATGCAGCCACAACGCCGTTCCTACTCCAAATCCTTCAAGGCTCAGATCATTCAAGAGTGCGCCCAGCC
>NZ_QASO01000035.1 GCF_003052605.1 Ectopseudomonas oleovorans
AGTTGCTTGCGGCATTTGACCTGCTCATGGCTGTCGACACCATGAACTTGAAAAACCTGCTTTGCCAAATCCACGCCTATGCGTTTAAGTTTCATGCGGGCTCCCCCTCCGGGATTGTTTGTTTCGTAACCTACAGTCTGGCGCAATGACGCCGTAGGAGGGAGGAGTCCATCTCATTGGGCTACGATGCTTGCGTCTTATTGCAGCTCGACGATGGTCTTGCCCGTCATCTCGGCCGGCTGTGGCAGGCCCATCAGCGTGAGCAGGGTCGGCGCCACATCGGCCAGCACGCCACCTTCACGGATACGCGCCGGGCGCTTGCCAACGTAGATGAACGGTACTGGCTCGCAGGTGTGGGCGGTGTGCGCCTGGCCGGTGCACTCGTCTTCCATCTGTTCGACGTTGCCATGGTCGGCAGTGATCAGCGCTTCGCCACCGACCTTCTCCAGCGCCTCGGTGATGCGGCCGACGCAGCGGTCGAGGGTTTCCACGGCCTTGACCGCCGCCTCGAACACGCCGGTATGGCCGACCATGTCGCCGTTGGCGTAGTTGACGATGATCACGTCATAACGCTGGTTCTCGATGGCATCGACGATCCTGTCGGTGACTTCCGGCGCGCTCATTTCCGGCTTGAGGTCGTAGGTGGCGACGTTCGGCGACGGAATCAGGATGCGTTCTTCGCCCTCGAACGGCTCTTCGCGACCGCCGGAGAAAAAGAAGGTGACGTGGGCGTATTTCTCGGTCTCGGCGATGCGCAGCTGGGTCTTGCCGTTCTTCGCCAGGTATTCGCCGAGCACGTTGGTCAGGGCTTCCGGAGCGAAGGCGCTGGGCGCCGGGATGCTCGCTGCGTACTGGGTGAGCATGACGAAACCGACCTGCGGTGCACGCTTGCGCTCGAATTCCTTGAAACCAGGCTCGACGAAGGCTCGGGTCAGTTCGCGGGCGCGGTCGGCGCGGAAGTTCATGAACACCACGGCGTCGCCATCTTCCACCTGCACCGGCGTGCCGATGGTGGTGGCCTTGACGAACTCGTCGCTCTCGCCACGGTCGTAGGCGGCTTGCAGGCCTTCAACGGCGCTGGCGGCGTTGAACTGGCCGGCGCCGTCGACGATCAGGTGGTAGGCCTGCTCGACGCGGTCCCAGCGGTTGTCGCGGTCCATGGCGAAATAGCGGCCGGTGAGACTGGCGATGCGGCCCTTGCCGAGGCGGGCGAATGTGGCATCGAGCAGCTCGATGGACGGTTGTGCGCTTTTCGGTGGGGTGTCGCGGCCGTCGAGGAAGGCATGCAGGTAGATCTTCTCGGCGCCGCGCTTGGCGGCCAGTTCGACCATGGCGACGATGTGATCCTGGTGGCTGTGTACGCCGCCATCGGAGAGCAGGCCGAGGATGTGCACGGCCTTGCCGGCGGCCACGGCCTTGTCCACGGCCTGGTTGATCGTGGCGTTGTCGAAGAACTCGCCGTCACGAATCGCCTTGGTCACGCGGGTGAAGTCCTGGTACACCACGCGACCGGCACCGAGGTTCATATGGCCGACTTCGGAGTTGCCCATCTGCCCGTCCGGCAGGCCGACGTCCATGCCGCTGCCTGAGATCAGGCAGTGCGGGTAGGTAGCACGCAGGCGGTCGTAGACCGGCGTGTTGGCAGCATGGATGGCGTTGTACTCGGGTTTGTCGCTGTGACCGAAGCCGTCGAGGATGATCAGAACCAAGGGTTTTGGCGTGGCACTCATTGAACTGGCTCGCTCTGCGTCTGAGGGGGCAAGGAAACAGCCCGGTATTTTAGGGCCAAGCGCCTGGCGCGTCACTGCCAGACGGGGTTTGGCCGACCTGTGGGGCTGTGTATACTGGCCGGCATTTTACCGTCCTGGGCCATATAGATGTTCGCCAACCTGATTGAATTCATCATTAATCACTATGTACTGAGCGGCATGTTCGCCGTTCTGCTGGTGTTGCTGATCGTCACCGAAATGCGCAAGGGTGGGCAGAGCCTGTCGAGCCGCGAGCTCACCGCGCTGGTCAATAGCGGCAAGGGCGTGGTGCTCGACGTGCGCGCGCAGAAGGACTTCTCCGCCGGGCATATCGTCGATTCGCTGCACATCCCTTACGACAAGGTGGTGGCACGTATCGCCGAGCTGGAAAAGCACAAGGCCAAGACCATCGTCGTCGTCGACGCCATGGGGCAGCATGCCGGCAGCGTCGCCCGCGAGCTGAAGAAAGCCGGTTTTACCGTCGCCAAGCTGTCCGGTGGCATCGCCACCTGGCGTGGCGACAACCTGCCGCTGGTGAAGTGACATGACCAGCGTGGTCGTGTACTCCAGCGACTGGTGTCCCTACTGCATGCGCGCCAAGCAGCTGCTGGCCAGTAAAGGGGTGGACTTCGAGGAAATTCGCGTCGACGGCCAGCCGGCCATTCGCGCGGAGATGACCCGCAAGGCTGGCCGCACCTCGGTGCCGCAAATCTGGATCGGCAGTACCCATGTGGGTGGCTGTGACGACCTCTACGCCCTGGAGCGCGCCGGCAAGCTCGACGCCCTGCTGCAGAGCCCCGCTTGAAACCTCAACGTTAAGGAAGGCAAACGCCATGACCGAGCAAGCCAACAGCGGCGCAGCCGCTGCCGATTCGCAGAATCCGCAATTCTCCCTGCAGCGCATCTACGTCAAGGACCTGTCCTTCGAAGCGCCGAAGAGCCCGGAAATCTTCCGTCAGGAGTGGACGCCGAGCGTCGGTCTGGATCTGAACACCCGCCAGAAGGCCCTGGAAGGCGACTTCCACGAAGTGGTGCTGACCCTGTCGGTGACGGTCAAGAACGGCGAAGAAGTCGCCTTCATCGCTGAAGTGCAGCAAGCGGGCATCTTCCTGATCAAGGGCCTGGACGCGGCCTCGATGAGCCACACCCTCGGTGCCTTCTGCCCGAACATCCTGTTCCCGTACGCCCGTGAAGCGCTGGACAGCCTGGTGATCCGCGGCTCGTTCCCAGCGCTGATGCTGTCTCCGGTGAACTTCGATGCGCTGTACGCCCAGGAGCTGCAGCGCATGCAGCAAGCCGGCGAAACCGCTGCGCAATAAGCGTCATATCGCTGGAAAAACGCCGCGACTCCCTCCGAGGGAGCGCGGCGTTTTGCTTTTTCAGGGGCGACATGAGCCGGTTTCTATAACCGGTGCTGCCCACGCTCTGCAGGGTTACCAGTGTTTGCAACGCCCACTTCATGCCGGGTGGCGCAGGCAGAGCATAAGAATGACCCATCAGGCGGCCCCCGGGTTTTGCCGAGCTCAACCCAGGCTACCTGCATGCGTTGTAGGAGCCCGCTTGCGGGCGATGGCGGCGACCTGATCGCCGGCAAGCCGGCTCCTACAGGTCGGGTTGCGGCGTTTATTCGGCATCGTGGGATGGTTGGGGCAGGGTACGCGCCTCACTCGGCGCCAGCGAAGCCGTTCTGCCGCCAGGCCTCGTAAACGGTGACGGCCACGGTATTGGACAGGTTCAGGCTGCGGCAGCCGGCGCGCATCGGCAGGCGCACGCGCCGTTCGGGCGGCAGGGCGTTGCGTATGTCTTCGGGCAGGCCGCGGCTTTCCGGGCCAAACAGGAAGGCATCACCGGGCTGGTAGGCGATTTCATGGAAGGGTTGCGAGCCCTTGGTGGTGAAGGCGAACAGGCGCGGCTGGCCGAGGCTGTCGAGGCAGCTCTGCAGGTCAGGATGGCGCTTGAGCGTGGCGTACTCGTGATAATCCAGCCCGGCACGACGCAGGCGTTTGTCGTCCAGCTCGAAGCCCAGTGGCTCGATCAGGTGCAGCTGGCAGCCGCTGTTGGCGCACAGCCTGATAATGTTGCCGGTATTGGGCGGAATTTCCGGTTGAAAGAGGATGATGTGGAACATGCAGCACTCCGAGCACTGGGACGAGCGCCATTCTACGCCGCCGGAAGATCCGCGGCCGCGTTTGCGCTGGCGTTTTATGGCGTCGGTGATGCTGATTGCCTTCCTCGTCGGCATGATGATTGGCCGGGTGTTCGATCCGCCGCGTTTGCGCATCGAGGAGGTCGAGGCCTGGGAGCAGGGGCTGCAGCTCTGGTTCAATCGTGAGCCACAGGCGCAGGCCGAGCATGTCGACGGCGCGCTGGTGTATCGCTACGAAGATGCCTATGGGCGCGTGCGTGATGGCCAGCTCAGGCTGCCGCTGGGCCTGGTGAACTGGCGCCTGGAGCGCGACGGGCGGGATCTGCTGCTGGTGCTGGTGTCGCCCCGCCCGCTACAGGGCGAGTGGCGCGGTGCGCAGGAGGATGGACGTTGGCGTGCGCGCCTGGCGCTACGTCCCAGATAAAGAAGGGGATTCCCCGGCCTGCCTGTACCAAGGTCCCCGAAACTGTGGCGCCGTGCTCGTCGAGCGAACCGCGGCGCGCTGTGTGACGCGCTGACGCGTCGAATAAAGAAGGGGATTCCCCGGCCTGCCTGTACCAAGGTCCCCAAAACCGGGATTGCCTTAGCCTATGCAGGGCGTGTGCCAATTTTATTACCGAAGCGGCAAGGGCCGACTTCGCTGGGTTCAGAGCCCTCGGGCGAGGGCTGCAGCGGCATTTGCAGCGCCTGGGTGCACCAGCGTGCAGCGCGATGCACCGAGGGTGCACCACGCTGTGTGCAGACGCCTGATGGCGATCAGCGCGGCAGCAGGTGCAGCGTGCCCTGGCTGTGCGCTTTCACATCCGCCTCGCTGAGGTGCTGCGGCTGATATTCACCAGCGACGTGGGCGGCGGCCTGATCGCCGTAGTGGGCGTCGAACGGCACGCCGCTCTGGCCAACGGGAATGCCGCCCAGGGCCTTTTCCGCGTCGGCCAGGTCGATCAGGCGTCGGGTCGAGGGACCGTAGACCACCGGCCAGGGCGCCGGGCCGATCTTGTGCGACAGGTTGTTCGGCGTTTCATGGCCACCAGGCGCAGCCAGCGGGCCGACGTTGAGCAGCCAGGCCAGTGGCTGCTGCTGGCCGAGCGGGTGGCTGTGGGTAAGGGTGTGGCCGCGGCCCCAGGCCCAGGCCTCTTCGCCGAACAGGCTGCGCAGGTGCTCCAGGCTGGCGCGCCAGGCCTCGGCGACGATCTGCGCGCGGCTTTCGCGTTGCTCACTGCCCTGGCGATTCCACCAGGGCGAAGCGGCGTTGGCCGTCAGGCGTGGCAGCGCGGTGTCGAGTACGCGGGTTTGCAGCAGGCTGTCGAAGAACGACTCGCCCAGCTCGTCGGCCATGGCTTCGTGGGCGAGCTGGTAGGTCAGCTGGTTGAACAGGGTAGCGGCCACGGAATCGAGTGCGTGGTCGCCGTTCCACTGGGCCAGTTGCTCCACCAGTGCGCGCTCCTGATCGTTCGCCGCCGCGCCGCGCAGTTCGTCGAGGATCGGTGCCAGCAGGCGCGGGCCGTAGCCGGTGCCGGGGTCGAGCTGCAGCGCCTGGCTGTTCTGCGTGTCCCATTTCACCGAGGCATCGCTCAGGCGCTGACCACGATCAGGCAGGTTGTAGTAACCGGGAATCTCGATACCGCTGGCCGGCACGGGCTGGTAGTTGGCCGAGAGGATGTAGCCGCGCTGCGGGTTCTCTTCCTGCGGGTTGGCGCTGAAGGGGTGATAGCCGAGCTTGTCCGCGTCGCCGCTGGCGCCGTCGAGGATGAAGGTCGGGTTGACGCCCTCGGGGCGCAGCGGCAGCTTGGCCGCCGCCCACCAGCCGATATCGCCGCGGGCGTTGGCCCAGACCACATTGAGGCCGGGGGCTTCGATCTTCTCGACGGCGGCGCGGGCCTTGCCCAGCTCGTCTGCGCGATTTAGCTGGTAGAAGGCATCGAGCATCGGATTGTCGGTTTCGAGAAAGGCCCACCACATGGCGATCGGCGTGCTGCCGCCGGCCTGGCCCAGGGCGTCGTTGATGATCGGCCCGTGCGGGGAACGACGCAGGGTGATCTGCACCGGCTCGGCGCCCTTGACCTGGATGGTTTCCGTGCGTTGCTGGAGGTCGACCCAGCTGCCCTGATACCAGACCTGGTTGGCGTTGTCCGGGTTGACCCGCTCGGCGATCAGGTCGAGGTCGTCGTTCTGGAACATGGTCAGGCTCCAGGCGAAGTCGCGGTTGTGGCCGAGCATGGCGCTGGGTATCAGCGCATGGTGGTAGCCGTACAGCTCGTAGCCGGGGGCCTGCAGGTGCGCTTCGTACCAGACCGCCGGCAGCGAGAAGCGAATGTGCGGGTCGCCGGCCAGCAATGGCTTGCCGCTGGCGGTGCGGCTGCCGGACACGGCCCAGGCGTTGCTGCCCTCGAACTGCGGCAGGCCGCTGCCTTGCAGGGCGTCGTTGCTGAGCTGGGCGAGGGCGGCAAGGTCCTGCCAGTCGCTGGCGGCCAGGGTGGTGCCTATCACGCCCTGCGGGTGCCATTCGAGGTCGAACAGCTCGAGGTAGTCCGCGCCCAGCTCGTCGCGGATGTGGGTCATCACCGGTTCGGTGCGCAGCGCCGCGGCGAAGCTGTAGGCCATGTAGCCGGCGACGCTGAGGGTGTCGGCAATGGTGAAGGGGCGTGGCTCGATGCCCAGCAGGTCGAACTCCAGGGGGCGTGGGCGACTGGCCTGGTACTGGTTGATGCCTTCGAGGTAGTGCTGCAGGGCCTGGGTGGACGGGCTGCCTGCGTCCAGGCGGGCAGCGTAGGCATCGGCATGGCGGCCGATTTCCAGGGTGCGGAACAGGCGGTCGGTGGGCACCAGCTTGTCGCCAAGCACCTCGGCCAGTTCGCCGCGTGCCAGGCGCCGCAGCAGTTCCATCTGGAACAGGCGATCCTGGGCATGCACGAAACCCAGGGCGCGGTGCATGTCCGCCTCGTTTTCGGCGCGAATATGCGGCACGCCGCGTTCGTCGTAGTCGACGCTGACCGGCGCCTGCAGGACGCCGAGCACCAGTTCGCCGTCGCGTTGCGGTTGCTTGTCGTGCAGGTACCAGGTCAGGCCGCCTGCGGCGGCGGCAATCACCAGCGCAAGGGCGGTCAGGGAAGGTTTCATCCAGCGATCCTTATTGTTGTAGAGCGGGCATGCGAGCATTTTGCTCAAGCTGCATGGGCATCGGCATTGACCATATGCCTCAAGGCTGAAAGTCTATGGTCAATTGTCCAGCGGAGCCGCCATGGCCGATCGCGCATTCGTTGCCCTGACCCATTCCTCGACCCTGCGCCGGCTGCTCTACGAAGCCCTGGCGGCGCTGGGGCTCGACCCGACCGATACCTACCGCCGCGCCTACGCCGGGGTGGCGCTGGCGGCGCCGCTGCTGGAGGCACGCGAGGAGCACGACAACGCGCCGCGCTTCTGGCGGGCGCTGGAAGGCATCAGCGGGGACGTCGATATCGGCCTGCACCTGGGCGAGATGATGCAGCCGCGGCCGATGGACGTGGTCGGCTACCTGCTGCTGGCGGCGCGCGACCTGCGTCAGGGCTTGCAGGCCTTCGTACGCTTCCAGCACATCCTCTCCGGTGGTTTTGCCGCGCGGCTGGAGGAGCAGGGCGACGAGGCGCGCCTGGTGATCGACCTCAACTACCGCGAAGTCGGCTCGTTGCGTCAGCAGATGGAATGCCTGGCCGTGCTGCTGAGCAAGATGCTGGCCGCGGCCGCTGGCGACGCCTTGCCCCTGTCGGGCGTCGAGTTTCGCCACCGGGCGCCGCGCAGGCTTGCCGAGCATCGCCGCCTGCTTGGCGTCGAGCCACGGTTCTCGCGCCCCCATGACGTGCTGATCCTGCCGCGTGCGCTGCTCTCGCGACCCTCGCGCAGTGCCAGCCCGCGCCTGTTCGAGGTGCTCAGCGAAGAAGCCGAGAAGCAGTTGGCAGGGTTGGTGGAGAACCAGTTGCTGGCGCGGGTGCGCTACTGGCTGGAGGTCAATCTAGGGGGTACGACCTGCAGCCTGGAGGCCTGTGCACTGGCGCTTGGCAGCAATCGCGGTGCCTTGCAACGTTCGCTGAGCGAGCAGGGCAGCAGTTTTCGCGCACTGCACGATGAGGTGCGGCGCCTACGTGCGCTGCGCCTGCTGGATCAAGGCCTGGGCGTACGCGAGGTGGCGCGCGCCTGCGGTTTCGCCGAGCTGTCGCCGTTCTACCGCGCCTTTCGACGCTGGCAGGGCGGGACGCCGCGCGGCCTGTATCGCGCCACGGAACGACTGGCGAGTGAAGAGCGTTCGTAGGGTGGGTTAGCGACGCTGGAGGTGGATCGACAAACGCCGCGGAGGTGGTGCGTCGCGTAACCCACCAGGCGGTGGCTCGTATTGCGCCGATGGTGGGTTACGCCGCGTCAAACAGAGCTAATCGACCGGTAAGCGCGACAGGCGGCTAACCCACCCTTGTTGCTCGGGTCTCGTCAGTTGCTGGTCGGTGCGGCCCAGTCGCAGAAGCAGCCCACCGCCAGGGTGTTGCTGGCGTCGACCCGGCGCCCCGCGGCCAGGGCTTCGAGAATCGGCTCGATAAAGCTGTTGCTCGAGTTGCAGGTCAGCCCTTCGCTGTAGGGGCCGAAATAGGCCAGCTGGCCCTGTTTGTCCCAGATCGCCACGGCCGGGCTGGCTGGCAGTTTGGCGCTGCCGGGCAGCTCGTCGATCGATTGCAGCGCGGCCAGTTCGGCGGGCAGGTGGCCCTTACTACCGGGCTTCTGTACGACATGAAATTGCACGCCTTGTGGCGTGTAGTGTTCGATCAGTTCGGCCAGGTGCTGCTGGTTGCCGACATTGCATGGGCAGGCCGGGTCCCAGAAATGCACCAGGCGGATCGCGCCGGGGCCGCTCAGTTCAGTGGGTAGCTGCAGTTCGGCGCCGGAGAACACCGCTGCGCGCTCGTCGAAGGTGCGCAGGTAGCGCGTTTCGAACCAGCGGTATGCCAGCGCCATACCGGCCAGCCAGGCCAGGGCGAGCAGGGCGATGAGCAGGTTCTTGCGGGGCAGGCGGAGCATGGGCGGGCCGGGCGTAAAAAGGGCGTGTAGCTTGCCACGATGCGCCGGGCAGCTGAATATCGCAGCATTCGAGGATATGTCGTCGGGATCGTCCGCGCGCATCCTGCATTTATGGAAAGCCCTATGTCAGAGCCGTTTCAGCCCGATCACTTGCGCCCTCTGCTGCGACCCTTGGCCGCAGCGCACCTGGATTTGCCGGCGCTGCAGGCGTATCGCAGCTTCTACGGTTTCGACCTGGCCGCGCGCTTTGCCGGGCTGGACAACCGTCTCGGCAGCTTCAATGCCGCCGGCTACCAGATCGCCGTGCAGCTGTGGGCGCCGGCCGAGCCGCAGGGCACCCTGCTGTTGCTGCACGGCTATTACGACCATATGGGCCTGTACCGACATGTGGTCGACTGGGCGCTGAGCATGAATTTTGCCGTGCTCGCCTGCGACCTGCCGGGACACGGCCTGTCCAGCGGTGCGCGTGCCAGCATCGGTGATTTCGCCGAGTATCAGCAGGTGCTGGCTGGCTTGTTCGAGCAGGCCAGCGAGCTGGGGCTGCCGCAGCCCTGGCATCTCTGTGGGCAGAGCACGGGTGGGGCGATTCTGCTGGATTATCTGCTCGCCGACGGCAAGCGCCCGGAGCTCGGGCAGAGCATTCTCCTGGCACCACTGGTGCGGCCGCGCGCCTGGGCCTGGTCGAAGCTCAGCTATCGGATGCTCAGTCCCTTCGTTCGGGAAATTCCGCGGCGCTTCAGCGAGAACTCCAGCGACGCCACCTTCATCGACTTCGTGCACAACCTCGATCCCCTGCAGCCGCGCAGCTTGCCGACTGCCTGGGTGGGGGCATTGGCCAAGTGGGTGCCGCATGTCGAAGCGGCCGGGCGCAGCACGCACAGCCCGCTGATCATTCAGGGCGAGGCGGACATGACGGTCGACTGGCGCTACAACCTCGAGGTGCTGCAGGACAAGTTCCATCAGCCGCAGATCCTGCGATTGACAGACGCCCGCCATCACCTGGCGAACGAGAACGAGACGTTGCGTAAGCACTATTTCGACTTTCTGCGCGAGCGATTGGCGTAGGTTCTGCCGGCACCAAGGAGCATCGTAGATGGGGAGAGCAACGCGAAACCCATCAGATGGCCCAATACCGATCAGATAAGGTTGCAAAAGCGGCCTTTCGCAGGAGCCCCGCCCCGGGGCGAAGCTTTCCAATTGCGCACCGCCCTGGTTCGCGGCGGGGCGCCGCTCCTACACATTCGCAGCGTCGATGCTTAACTGACGGGCATTAATCAAATGGCCTGGGTTTCGCTGCGCTCAACCCAGGCTACAGGCTGTTATATGCCCTGCGATGCCGGCTCCAGCTCGTTGCTGCTCATGCCTACTGCAAGGCCTGCGCGCAGCGCCTGCAGGGCGGCCTGGTAATAGGCTTTGCCCGCCTCCGACTGGGCGAATTCGACGAACTGCTCCAGCTCGGGGTCGCTCAGCTCGCGATAGACGTGCAGCAGGGTGTTGTCGAGATCCTGTTCGATCTGCGTCATCAGGCGCTCACGCTGGCCATTGAGCAGCCCTTGAGCCTGACTGCCGCCGAGCAGGCCGGGAATCATCTGGCTGAGGCTGTCGGCTGCCACGCCGGCCAGCGCCAGGCTGACTTCAGCCCCCGCTTCCTTGGCGGGAATGGCCTGGGCCAGGTGACGAATCAGTAGGCGGCGAGTGGCATCGGCATCGGTGCGTGGCAGGCCATTGGCGTATTTGGCCAATTGGTCGCTACGGGTGGCCAGCGTCTCGGCGGCAACGATCTTGCGGCCCAGCGCGGATTCGAAGAAGGCCAGCGCCGGCTGCGGGTCGGCCAGCTCCATGCGCAGGCTGTGCTGCGCGCGCTGGTCGATGGCGGCAGCAGCAAAGCGGCGATTGCTGTTATCCACCAGCGCCTGAAACACCGCCGGTGGCAGAGTGCTGCGGTAGCGCTGCTGAGCCGCGTCGAGCGCCTGGTTGAAATGTTCGCGCTGTTGCGGCCAGCCGGCGGCCTGATACAGGCGCAGGTGGTCGTCTGCCAGGGCCGGCAAGGTCAGGCCAATCAGCAACAGGGCAAACAGAACGCGCATCGAGAACTCCTTGGCAAACTTTCCTGGTCGGCCGCAGGTGTTGCGGCCGGTTATTTTCGGTGGCTGGTGGAGGCTTGTCGAGTCACGACATGCCACTGATACAATCGCCGCCATGACCGAATCCAGCCTGCACGACCTCTTTTCCGGCCTTATCGACGACCTTGCCAGCCAGGGCTGGTCGCAACGGGCGTTGTTCGCCCCAGAAGTTCTGACCCGCGAACTGGCCGTCGAGTGTCGCACGCGTGCACAGAATGGCGAACTCAATGCCGCCGGCGTTGGGCGCGGGGGCGCGCAGCAGGTGCGGGAAGGGATTCGCGGCGATCGCATCCAATGGCTGGAACCTGGCCAGAGCCAAGCCTGTGACCAGTATCTGCAATTGATGGACGGTTTGCGTCAGGCACTCAACCAGGCGCTCTATCTGGGGCTCGAAGACTACGAATGCCACTTCGCCTGCTATGCACCGGGGGCCTTCTACCAGCGGCATCTCGATCGTTTTCGCGATGACGACCGCCGCACGGTGTCGGCGGTGTTCTATCTGAATGAGGAGTGGCAGGCCGAGCACGGCGGGGCGTTGCGCCTGTATCTGGCCGATGGCCGGGAGCATGACGTACTGCCTCAGGCTGGAACACTGGCGCTGTTTCTGTCTTCCGAGATGCCTCACGAAGTGCTGCCGGCCACCCGCGAACGGCTGTCGTTGACCGGCTGGTTCAGGCGTCGGGGTGGCACGGTACTCTGAGGCCTGCGGGCTGTCTGGCGACAGTCATGGAGAGGGCGATGCAGAAGATATTGGTCAGCCGCTGCCTGCTCGGGCATCGGGTGCGTTATGACGGTGGTGCTCACGGTCCTTTCGATCAGCTTCAGCACTGGCTGGACGAAGGGCGGGTGGTGGCGCTGTGCCCGGAGGTGGCGGGTGGGTTGTCGACGCCGCGCCCGCCTGCTGAAATTCGCCATGGACAGGGTGGTGCAGTGTTGGATGGTCGGCTGCCAGTACTGACGATCGAGGGCGAGGATGTCACGGCTGCATTCGTCGACGGCGCCGAACAGGCACTGGCGCTGGTGCGCGAGCACGACATCCGCCTGGCACTGCTGAAGGCGCGCAGCCCTTCGTGCGGCAATCTGGAAAACTACGATGGCAGCTTCAGCGGTGTGCGTGTGCCGGGCGAGGGCGTGACCGCTGCCCTGCTGAAACGAGCTGGAGTGAAGGTGTTCAACGAAATGCAGTTGGACGAAGCGGCCGCCGAGTTGGCGCGGTTGGAGCGGGATTGAGGTAGCCCGGATGCAATCCGGGGCACGGTGGTGCGCGCGGCGCACCCTACGGAATGAGAAAGGGAGGCCCGAAGCCTAATGCTGATCAGATAAGTTCGTCACCACCCCCTCCTACTTGCAGTAGAGGGGGCGCTTTTCGTAGGAGCCAGCTTGCTGGCGATGCTTTTTATGGCGGATCGCCGGCAAGCCGGCTCCTACAAAGATCGAGTGCAACGGCTTAACTGACTGGCATTAGCCCGAAGCCTCCCTTTGTTCATTTCTGCATACCTTCGGGGCTCGCGAGCCAGAGCGAGACAAGGCGGGAGCGACCGAGGAGAGCGGAGTTTACGTCAGTAAATGAGCATCTCCGAGGTTGTTCCCAACGCCGTATCGCCGACGCGCAGCCGCTCCGGTTTAGAACAGGACGCGGCTGCGGATGGTGCCATTGACGTGCTGCAGCTTCTCCAGCGCCAGGTCGGAGTACTCGGCGTCTACGTCGATCACCACGTAGCCGACCTTGTCGTTGGTCTGCAGGAACTGACCGGAGATGTTGATGCCGTTGTCGGCGAACACCTTGTTGATGTCGCTCATCACGCCCGGAATGTTCTGGTGGATGTGCAGCAGGCGGTGCTTGCCTGGGTGTGCCGGCAGGGCCACTTCAGGGAAGTTGACCGAGGACACCGAGGTACCGTTGTCGCTGTACTTGACCAGCTTCTCGGCCACTTCCAGGCCGATGTTGGCCTGCGCTTCGGCGGTGGAGCCACCGATGTGCGGGGTCAGGATCACGCGATCCAGGCCACGCAGCGGGCTCTCGAACTCTTCGTCGTTGGACTTGGGTTCGACCGGGAACACGTCGATGGCCGCACCGATCAGGTGCTCGTCCTTGATCGCCTGGGCCAGGTGATCCAGCTCGACCACGGTACCGCGTGCGGCGTTGATCAGGATGCCGCCCTTCTTCATGGCGCGGATTTCCTTCTCGCCGATCATCCACTGGGTGGACGGCAGCTCCGGCACGTGCAGCGAGACGATATCGCACAGGCCCAGCAGCTCGTACAGGTCACCGATCTGCGTGGCGTTGCCCAGCGGCAGCTTGGTCACGGTGTCGTAGAAGAACACCTGCATGCCCAGCGCTTCGGCCAGTACCGAGAGCTGGGTGCCGATCGAGCCGTAGCCGATGATGCCCAGCTTCTTGCCGCGGATCTCGAAGGAGTTGGCCGCCGACTTGATCCAGCCACCGCGATGGCAGGAGGCGTTCTTCTCGGGGATGCCGCGCAGCAGCAGGATGGCTTCGGCCAGCACCAGCTCGGCCACCGAGCGGGTGTTGGAGTAGGGTGCGTTGAACACGGCAATACCGCGTTCGCGGGCAGCGTCCAGATCGACCTGGTTGGTGCCGATGCAGAAGCAGCCGACGGCGACCAGTTTTTTCGCGCAGTCGAAGACGTCAGCCGTCAGCTGGGTGCGCGAGCGGATGCCGATGAAGTGGGCATCGGCGATCTTCGCTTTCAGCTCATCGCCCGACAGAGCGGTTTTGAGGTACTCGATGTTGGTGTAACCGGCGGCCTTCAGCGTGTCTACGGCGTTCTGGTGCACGCCTTCGAGAAGAAGGAACTTGATCTTGCTCTTGTCCAGAGAGGTCTTGCTCATCGGAGTACCTGTGTCCCACGGGATGTTGTCAGGGAAGGGCTGAGAAACTCAGCCGGCGCCCGCAGATCGCTGCATGGCTCGATTCACGGGGTGCGTATGCTAGCATGTTCGCCTTTTTCAATGCTCGGTTGCGACCTGAATGGTTCTCAGGGCGACCATGAATCCTTTGAGAGTTCCGTAGATGACCACCCCTGCCCAGATCGAAGAGCTGAAGACCCTGGTTGAGCCCGGCAAGGTGCTGACCGACGCCGATTCCCTCGAGGCCTATGGCAAGGACTGGACCAAGCATTTCGCCCCGGCGCCCTCTGCAATCGTCTTCCCCAAGACTACCGAGCAGGTGCAGGCCATCGTGCGTTGGGCCAATGCGCACAAGGTCGCCCTGGTGCCGTCCGGTGGCCGAACCGGTTTGTCGGCGGCAGCGGTCGCGGCCAATGGCGAAGTGGTGGTGGCGTTCGACTACATGAACCAGATTCTCTCGTTCAACGAATACGACCGTGCGGCGGTGTGCCAGCCGGGCGTGGTGACCAAGCAGCTGCAGCTGTTCGCCGAAGAAAAAGGCCTGTATTACCCGGTGGATTTCGCCTCTTCGGGCTCCAGCCAGATTGGCGGCAATATCGGCACCAATGCCGGCGGTATCAAGGTGATTCGCTACGGCATGACCCGCAACTGGGTGGCCGGGCTGAAGGTCGTGACCGGCACCGGCGAACTGCTGGAGCTGAACAAGGACCTGATCAAGAACGCCACCGGTTACGACCTGCGCCAGCTGTTCATCGGTGCCGAAGGCACCTTGGGCTTCGTGGTCGAGGCGACCATGCGCCTGGATCGCGCGCCGAAGAACCTCACCGCGATGGTGCTCGGCACCGCTGATTTCGACTCGATCATGCCGGTGCTGCACGCTTTCCAGAGCAAGCTCGACCTGACCGCATTCGAGTTCTTCTCCGACAAGGCTCTGGCCAAGGTACTCGGCCGTGGTGACGTGCCGGCGCCGTTCGAAAGCGAATGCCCCTTCTATGCCCTGCTGGAGTTCGAAGCCAGTACCGAGGAAGTGGCCAACCAGGCGCTGGAAACCTTCGAGTACTGCGTCGAGCAGGGCTGGGTGGTCGACGGCGTGATGAGCCAGAGCGAGCAACAGCTGCAGAACCTGTGGAAGCTGCGCGAATACATCTCCGAGACTATCAGCCACTGGACACCGTACAAGAACGACATCTCGGTAACGGTCAGCCAGGTACCAGCCTTCCTCAAGGATATCGACGCTATCGTCGAAGCCAACTACCCGGATTTCGAGGTGGTGTGGTTCGGCCATATCGGTGACGGCAACCTGCACCTGAATATCCTCAAGCCCGAGAACCTGTCCAAGGACGAGTTCTTCGCCAAGTGCGCGGTGGTCAACAAGTGGGTGTTCGAGACCGTGCAGAAGTACAACGGCTCGATCAGTGCCGAGCACGGTGTGGGCATGACCAAGCGTGATTACCTGCACTACAGCCGTTCGCCAGCGGAAATTGCCTGCATGAAGGCGGTCAAGGCGGTGTTCGATCCCAACGGCATCATGAACCCCGGCAAGATCTTCGCGGTTTGATCTCGTAGGGTGCGCTGCGCGCACCCCATGATTAAACGCGTCTCGGTGCGCACGGCGCACCCTACTGATCAGGAGTCCCCGATGAGTTATCAGCACCAGTACGTCGATGGAACCACCGTCCACTTTCCCCTTGGCAAGGTCGTGTGTATCGGTCGCAATTACGCCGAGCACGCCAAGGAACTGAATAACCCGGTGCCCAGCGAACCCTTGCTGTTCATCAAGCCGGGTTCCTGTGTGGTGCCGCTCGATGGCGGTTTCGCCATTCCCGAAGACCGCGGCTCGGTGCATTACGAGGCGGAGATCGCCGTGCTGATCGGCAAGCCGCTGTCGAAGAAACCGGACGCTGAGGAAGTGCGTGATGCCATCAGCGGCTTCGCCCCGGCGCTGGATCTGACCCTGCGCGACGTGCAGGCCAAGCTCAAGGAGAAGGGCTATCCCTGGGAAATCGCCAAGAGTTTCGACGGCGCCTGCGTGCTGGCGCCCTTCGTGCCCGGCGATGCCATCGAGGACCTGGCCGATATCGGCATTCGCCTGGTGATCAACGGTGAAACCCGCCAGGACGGCAACAGCCGCGACATGCTCAACCCCATCATTAGCATGATCCAGCACATGGCTGGGCACTTCGCCCTGCAGCCGGGCGACGTGATTCTCACCGGCACGCCGGTCGGTGTTGGTGCGCTGAGCAAGGGCGATGAGCTGGTGCTGGAGTTGGTCGGTCACAGTAGTTTCACCAGTACCGTGCTATAAGCTCTGACCGCCGCCTTTTCAGGCGGCGGAACTCCTCCAGACATTGGATGTCGGATCGCCATCAAGCAGCCGAGCCGTCTCCGATGCCCTCTCGCCGTTCCCGCTTTTCTCGCCCCCGTTACTGGTTGTCCGGCATAGCCGTGCTGGCCGTGATCACGGTCGTAAAAACCCAGCATTTGGATGATCGCGCCCTGCTCTGGTGACAGGAGGGGCGTACGCCGTTGGTCGAGCGCCTGTCCAGCGTCTGGCTGCCTGGCTACCGTGCGGTCATTCAGGCCAAGGCGTTGTCGGGTCTGGAACAAGATGAAACCTCGGGGCTGACCTACAACCCGGTAACCGGCACCCTCTTCACCGTCACGGGCAAGAATCCCCTGCTGGTGGAACTCTCGCGTGAGGGTGAGGTGTTGCGGCGTATTCAGTTGAAGGGCTTCGCTGATCCGGAAGCGGTGGAGATGATGGACAACGGGCGCATGGCCATCGTCGATGAGCGTCGACGTCAGCTCACCACCTTTATCCTGCATGACGACGACCTGGAGCTGGATGCGGCCGATTTCCCCGGCTTCGACCTGGGCTTTGCCGAAGCGGGTAACAAGGGCTTCGAAGCCGTTGCCTGGGATGCACGCAGCAGCAGCCTGATGCTGGGCAAGGAGCGTAGCCCGATGGGCTTGTTCAGCCTGCCTTTTCCTGGCGAGGATGGTGCTGCTGGCGTGATGCAGCCTTTCAACTACGGCAATCTGGGAATGCGCGATATTTCCTCATTGAGCGTCGATGAGCGCACGGGCCACGTGCTGGTGCTCTCCGATGAGTCGCGCATGTTGCTGGAGATCGATCGCGCTGGTCAGCCGGTCAGCTTCCTCAGTCTCAATGCGGGTTTCAATGGTCTGGAGCAAGGCATCAAGCAGGCCGAGGGGGTGGCTATGGATGAAGAGGGCAACATCTATATCGTCGCCGAGCCCAACCTGTTCTATGTCTTCAGTAAACCGGTGCCGGATGCCGGATGAGCGCCCGTGACGGATTCAGTTTCGCTTAAGCGTCGATTCAGTCTGGCTTCAGCTAGCGGCACTAATCTGACCCCGTCACTTACGAACAACGAGGTTCACACCATGAAACGTACCGCTCTCGCTCTGATGGTTCTGCCGCTGCTCAGCACCGTTGCTTTCGCCACTGGCTACACCGGCCCGGGTGCCACCCCGCAGGTCACCACCGTAGCCGCTGCGCTGGAAGCTGCCGACGATACCCATGTCGTGCTGGAAGGCCAGATCGTCAAGCGCCTGCAGGACGAGCTCTATGAGTTCAAGGACGCCACTGGCACCATCCAGGTGGAAATCGACGACGAAGACTGGCCGGGCCAGAAAGTTTCTGAAACCGCCAAGGTGCGCCTGACCGGTGAAGTCGACAAGGACCTCAATAGTCATGAGATCGATGTCGATCGCGTTGAACTGATCAACTGATCGCGATTTCACCGCTGCCCGCCACGTCAAACCCGTGGCGGGCTTTTCTGTGGTAGTCAGAGAAATTCATCATGCGTCGTTTGCTCTCCATAAACCCCTGGCTCTATCTGCTGTTCTTCGTCTTGTTGCTTGGCGCCGTATTGGGCCAGCAGTATCGGCTGTTCGAGCGAGCCTGGTTCTCCGTGCAGGAGTGGCAGCATGGTGCGCAGTGGCGCGAGCAGTCACTGTGGCTAGGCGACTACCGCGTGGTGATCGAGGCCAAGCCCATTGCCGATATCAGCGATGTGTCGGCGCTGACCTACGATCCGGATCGGCGCAGCCTGTTCAGTGTCACCAATAAGCCGGCCAAGGTAATCGAGCTGAGCCTGCAGGGCGATCTCCTTCGCACCATCGATCTTGAAGGTTTTGGTGATCCCGAGGCCATCGAGTACGTGGCGCCCGGCACCTATGTGATCGCCGACGAGCGTGAGCAGCGTCTGGTCAAGGTACGCATAGACGACGCCACGCGAGTGATCGATGCCGCTGACTTCCAGCAGCTTTCCCTGGGGATCGGCCGCAACGGCAACAAGGGTTTCGAGGGTTTGGCCTACGATGCGAAGAATCAGCGTCTGCTGGTGGCCAAGGAGCGCGATCCGGTACGTATCTTCGAGGTGCTCGGCTTCCCTCATGTCGACGAGAGCAAGCCACTGGCGCTGCAGGTCAATACCGACCCAAAGCGCGATGCGCGGTTGTTCGTGCGCGACCTTTCCAGCCTGGACTTCGACGCCGCGACGGGCCACATGCTGGCGCTGTCGGACGAGTCGCGCCTGGTGATCGAGCTCAATGCCGAAGGCAAACCGATCAGTACATTGTCGCTGTTACGTGGCCAGCATGGCCTGCAGCGCAGCGTGCCGCAGGCCGAGGGGATAGCGACGGATGACGACGGCAACCTGTACCTGATCAGTGAGCCGAACCTGTTCTATTTGTTCAGGAAGCAGGGCGACTAACTCGTCTGGTCGTCGATCACCGCGCTCGGTGCATTTTTTTGCACCGACTCGATGCCGCTCTTGCAGCTGGCGGCGCTGGCATACATCTGACTTTGCCCGACCACCTGGCCGTTGGTGGCCATGAGCAGGAAGTAGTGTTTATCGTTGCTCGAGGTCTTGATCTCGAAGGCGCCCTCGCGTTGTGAGTTCTTCCTCACCGACTCGATGCCGTTAAGCGCCGAGTCCTTGGCCTTGTACATCTCGCTGCTGAGGATGGGCTGGCCATTGGTCGCCAGCAGGTTGAAGTGGAACTGACCGTCTTTGGCCTTCTTCAGCTCGAACTTTCCAGACATGTTCATTTCTCCCTGAGCGCTCGGCGGTATGCCGCAGCGATGCTCAGCAAGCGTAGTTCATCAATGCGAGTGGCTCTTGCCGACATGGGTATGGCCATCGTCCGGTAGCAGTTGCACACCGCCGCTGACGTTGAGCTGGCGCAGGATGCCGCAGTCTTCCGCCCCCTTGGGGTCGTTGCAACGGTCGCGCAACTCGGTGAGTTGATCACGTAGCGCCTGCAGGCTGTCGATGCGCGCCTGAACATGCTCGATATGTTCGTCTACCAGGCTGTTGATACCGGCGCAGCTCTCGTGGGGCAGGTCACGCAGAGCCAGCAGCCGCTGGATCTCTTCCAGGGTCATGTCCAGCGTCCGGCAATTGCGGATGAACACCAGACGTTCCAGGTGCTGGGCGCCGTACAGGCGGTAGTTGCCCTCGCTGCGTGCGGGCGCCGGCAGCAGACCTTCGCGTTCGTAGTAGCGTACGGTCTCTACCCGGCAGCCGGCCTTTTTCGCCAATTCTCCGATTTTCATGGGATCGCTCCGTAGGTGCTTGACCCTATAGTGACTACAGGGTGTGTACTCGGCAATAGATACCTGACGGAGATTTGCCATGAGCCGCTGCTGCGATCACTCGCACCAACAGCCACTTGCTCACCCTGAGCATGTCCACGATCACGCTGGACACAATCACGAGGCCGTGCCGCAGCCAGCGGACGCCGCGCTGACGGGCGCGTGCAATACCCGTATTCGCATCGAGCAGATGGATTGCCCCACGGAAGAGCGCCTGATTCGTGACGCGCTGGGTCGGCTACCGGGCGTGGCCGGTCTGCATTTCAATCTGCTGCAGCGCGTGCTCACCGTCAGTCATGACGAGGGAATGCTGGCGCAGGTGCTGCCGGCCATCCGCGCGCTGGGGTTCACCCCGCAGGTCGAAAATGATCGCACTGCGCAGCAGCCGGCTGCTGCACCGGCAAAAAAACCGTGGTGGCCGCTGGCGCTGGCTGGTGGGGTTGCAACTGCTTCGGAAATCGTGCATTTCGCCGGGCTCGGCCCCGACTGGCTGGTGGCACTGCTGGCCGTTGCCGCCATCCTGATGTGCGGGCTGAACACCTACAAGAAGGGCTGGATCGCCCTGAAGAACCGCAACCTCAATATCAATGCCCTGATGAGCATCGCCGTGACCGGCGCGGTGCTGATCGGTCAGTGGCCGGAAGCGGCGATGGTCATGGTGCTGTTCACCCTGGCCGAATTGATCGAGGCGCGTTCGCTGGATCGGGCGCGCAATGCGATTCGCGGGCTGATGGATCTGGCGCCGCCGCGCGCTACCGTGCAGCAGGCCGATGGCAGTTGGCAGGAGATCGACGTGCAGGCTGTCGGGCTGGGCGCGGTGGTGCGTGTGCGCCCCGGTGAGCGCATCAGTCTCGATGGCGAGGTGGTCGGCGGCAGCTCGACGGTCAATCAGGCGCCGATCACCGGGGAAAGCCTGCCGGTGGAAAAGCGTGTGGGCGACGCGGTGTTCGCTGGCACCATCAACGAGGCGGGCTCGCTGGAGTTCCGCGTAAGCGCGGCAGCACGTGACACCACCCTGGCACGCATCATCCATGCGGTGGAGGAGGCGCAGGGCTCGCGCGCGCCGACCCAGCGTTTCGTCGATCAGTTCTCGCGCATCTATACCCCGGTGGTGTTCGCATTCGCCCTGGCGGTGGCTGTGGTGCCTCCGCTGGTCATCGGTGGCGCCTGGCTCGACTGGGTCTACCGCGCCCTGGTCCTGCTGGTGGTGGCCTGCCCCTGTGCGCTGGTGATTTCCACCCCGGTGACCATCGTCAGTGGCCTGGCGGCGGCTGCGCGTAAGGGCATCCTGATCAAGGGTGGTGTGTATCTGGAGAACGGGCGGCATCTGGCCCTGCTGGCGCTGGACAAGACCGGCACGCTGACCCATGGCAAGCCGGTGCAGACCGACAGCCTCCACTTGCTGGAAGTGGATGAACCGCTGCACGCCACTTGGGCGGCGAGCCTGGCCGCGCGCTCGGATCACCCGGTTTCCCGGGCGTTGGCCCGGCACGCAGTGGAGCAGGGGCAGACCTTGCGTGAGGTCGAGGATTTTGCGGCGCTGCCGGGGCAGGGTATTCGAGGGCGGATCGATGGCAGGCTGCTTTATCTGGGCAACCATCGCCTGGTCGAAGATCTCGGGCTGTGCTCGGCGCAACTGGAGCAGCGCCTCGAGGCGCTGGAACGTCAGGGCAAGAGCGTGGTGGTGCTGTGCGACGAACAGCGCGCACTGATGCTCTTCGCTGTGGCCGACACGGTGCGCCAGAGCAGCCGCGAGGCGGTCGCCGAATTGCACGAACTGGGTGTGCGCACCTGCATGCTCAGTGGTGATAACGCCCATACCGCCGCAGCTATCGCTGAACAGGTCGGTGTCGATGAAGCGCGCGGTGATCTGCTGCCGGCGGGCAAGCTGGCCTGGGTCGAGGCGCGTCAGGCGCAAGGCAGGGTGGTCGGCATGGTCGGCGATGGCATCAACGATGCCCCGGCGCTGGCCAGGGCCGAAATCGGCTTCGCCATGGGCGCCGCCGGTACCGATACCGCTATCGAGACCGCTGACGTGGCATTGATGGACGACGATTTGCGCAAGATTCCGGCCTTCGTTCGTCTGTCGCGGCAGACCCACGCCATCCTGGTACAGAACATCGTCCTGGCCCTGGGCATCAAGGCGATCTTCCTGGCCCTGACCCTGGTGGGCGAGGCGACCATGTGGATGGCCGTGTTCGCCGATATGGGCGTGAGCCTGATGGTGGTGTTCAACGGCTTGCGCTTGTTGCGCAAGTGAACACCCGACCCGTAGCCCGTTTCCGGTGCGCATGGCGAATCGCAGCAGACTCGGATTGCACTCGGGCCACCGACTGCGCAAATCAGAGTGGGTGGAACAAAGGACTCTGTGGGAGGGGCTTCAGCCGCGACAATCGCCGCTGAAGCGCCTCCCACCGATTCAACGCTTGAGCGTTTTCACGCCTTCGGCGGTGCCGAGCAGCAGCAGGTCGGCCGGGCGGGCGGCGAACAGGCCGTTGGTGACCACGCCGACGATGGCGTTTATATCCGCCTCCAGCTTCACCGGGTCGGTGATCGACAGGTTGTGCACGTCGAGAATGACGTTGCCGTTGTCGGTCAGCACGCCTTCGCGGTACACCGGGTCGCCGCCCAGTTTCACCAGCTCGCGCGCCACATGACTGCGCGCCATCGGAATGACTTCCACCGGCAGCGGGAAGGCGCCCAGCACCGGTACCAGCTTGCTGGCGTCGGCGATGCAGATGAAGGTCTTGGCCACGGCGGCGACGATCTTCTCGCGGGTCAGTGCGGCGCCGCCGCCCTTGATCAGGTGCAGGCGTTCGTCGCTCTCGTCGGCGCCGTCGACGTAGAACTCCAGCTCGGCGGTGCTGTTGAGGTCGTAGACCGGTATGCCATGGCCCTTCAGGCGTGCTGCGGTGGCTTCGGAGCTGGCGACGGCGCCATCGAAGTCCATCTTGTGCTTGGCCAGTGCGTCGATGAAGAAGTTGGCGGTGGAGCCGGTGCCGACGCCAACGATGCTCTTGCTGTCGAGGCGCGGGAGAATGTGGTCGACGGCGGCCTGGGCCACGGCCTGTTTCAGCTGATCCTGGTTCATCGCGGGGAAATGCCTGGGAAGGTGGGGGAAGTAGGCGCGAATTATAGCCGCAAGTGCTGTGCTGACGGAGCAGAACCCACGCGTTTCGTATGGTCGTCCGGCGCGGCGCTGGGGTAGACTCGGCAGTCCTCTCAAAGCCCGAACGCCTGCGAAATCACCATGCTCGAACAGTACGTGAAGAAGATCCTCACCTCGCGCGTTTATGACGTCGCGGTGGAAACCCCGCTGCAACCCGCCCGCCAGCTTAGTGAGCGGCTGGGCAGCCAGATTCTGCTCAAGCGCGAGGATCTGCAGCCGGTGTACTCGTTCAAGATTCGCGGCGCCTACAACAAGCTGGCGCAACTGTCCCCTGAAGAGCTGGCACGCGGGGTGGTCACCGCCTCGGCCGGCAATCACGCCCAGGGCCTGGCCCTGGCCGCCAAGCACCTGGGGGTGAAGGCGACCATCGTCATGCCGCGTACCACGCCGGAGCTGAAGGTGCAGGGCGTGCGTTCGCGCGGCGGCAAGGTGGTGCTGCACGGCGACGCCTTTCCCGAGGCGCTGGCGCATTCGCTGAAGCTGGTGGAGGAGAAGGGCTACACCTATATCCACCCCTACGACGACCCGCTGGTGATCGCCGGGCAGGGCACCGTGGCCATGGAAGTGCTGCGCCAGCATCAGGGCCATATCGACGCCATCTTCGTGCCGGTCGGCGGCGGCGGCCTGATCGCCGGCATCGCCGCCTATGTGAAATACCTGCGCCCGGAAATCAAGGTGATCGGCGTCGAGCCGGACGACTCCAACTGCCTGCAGCAGGCGATGGCGGCGGGCGAGCGCGTGGTGCTACCGATGGTCGGGCTGTTCGCCGACGGCGTGGCAGTGGCGCAGATCGGCCAGCACACCTTCGATATCTGCAAGCATCACGTCGATGAAGTGATCACCGTCAGCACCGATGAAATCTGTGCGGCAATCAAGGACATCTACGACGATACCCGCTCGATCACCGAGCCGGCCGGCGCGCTGGCCGTGGCCGGGATCAAGAAATACGTCGAGCGCCAGGGCGCCAGTGGCGAAGTGCTGGTGGGTATCGACTCCGGCGCCAACGTCAATTTCGACCGCCTGCGCCATGTGGCCGAGCGCGCCGAGCTGGGTGAGAAGCGCGAGGCGATCATCGCCGTGACCATCCCTGAGCAGCCGGGCAGTTTCAAGGCCTTCTGCGAGGCGGTTGGCAAGCGCCAGATCACCGAGTTCAACTACCGCTATCACACTGATCGCGAAGCGCACATCTTCGTCGGTGTGCAGACCCATCCGGAGAATGACCCGCGCCAGGCGTTGGTCGAGGGCCTGCGTGCGCAGGGCTTCCCGGTGCTGGACCTGACCGATAACGAACTGGCCAAATTGCATATCCGCCATATGGTCGGTGGTCATGCCGCTGGTGTCGGTAACGAGATGGTGCTGCGCTTCGAATTCCCCGAGCGGCCGGGCGCACTGTTCAACTTCCTGCAGAAACTGGGCGGGCGCTGGAACATCTCGATGTTCCACTACCGCAACCACGGCGCAGCCGATGGCCGCGTACTGGCGGCGCTGCAGGTGCCGGACGACGAACGCCATCTGGTGCCGGCGGCGCTGGATGCCATCGGTTATCCCTACTGGGATGAAAGCGACAATCCGGCTTATCGCCTGTTTCTGGGTTGAAAGCTGCCTTCGAGCCGTAGGGCGGGTGTAACCCGCCGCCGCGTTCTGGCGGGTTGCACCCGCCCTACTTAATCGCCGAATAAAAGGAAACCACGATGGAACACTACCTGCTGGTCCGTATTCTCCACAGCGCCCCGGGCGTGTTGCTGCTGCTTGGCCTGATCGCCCATGGCGTCATGCTATTCAGGGCCCAGCGCGGAGGCGATGCCGCCGTGCTGGCGCGCAAGCTGCGCGTGACCCTGCTGTTCAGCTTCCCGGCATTCGCCGTGCTGGCGCTGAGCCTGCCGGTTACCGGCTACTGGCTGGTGGACACCGCCGGCTGGCCGCTGGGACAGACCTGGCTGTTGCTGGGCAGCATTCTCTATGCGCTGATGATGCTGCTCGGTTTGCTGCTGGCCGGTCGCCTGGCGGTCTGGCGTGCGCTGGGCGACACACCGGCGCCGACATCGCTCAAGCGTCTGTGCCTGATCTATGCCGGGCAGATTCTGCTGCTCTTGATCGTCATCATGGCGTTGATGGGGGCCAAGCCCACTTAAAGTAGCCGCAGAGCGGCGTTTGATGACCCTCTCCCACCGGGAGAGGGTGCCCGAAGGGCGGGAGAGGGCTTGTGGCTCGATGAAACTGCCCGGTAGCGTGTCGCGGGGCCGCCCAGGCTGTGCGCACCGGCGGTTGACGATGGAGCTTGCGGTGCGCGCGGCGCACCCTACGTTCGGTGGTGACGCTTAACGCAGCGAAATCACCGGCCAGCCGCGTTCGGTGGCGGTGGCGCGCAGCACCTCGTCCGGGTCGACCGCCACCGGGTTGGCCACGGTCTCAAGCAGCGGCAGGTCATTGCGCGAGTCGCTGTAGAAGTAGGCGCCATCGAGGTTGTACCCCGTTTCTGTCAGCCATTCGTTCAAGCGGGTCACCTTGCCGCCCTGGTAGCAGGGTGTGCCGGTGATCTGCCCGGTATAGCGGCCATCCCGCATGCCGCATTCGGTGGCGATCAATGTCTCCACGCCCAGGCGCTCGGCGATAGGCGCGGTGACGAAGCGGTTGGTGGCGGTGATAATTACCAGCTTGTCGCCAGCGGCACGGTGTTCGGCCAGCAGTGCCTCGCCCTTGGCCAGGATGATCGGCTCGATCACCTCGGCCATGAACTCGCGGTGCCACTGCGCCAGTTGCGCCATGTCGTGGCGGCCGAGCATGGCCTGGCTGAAATTCTGATAAGCCACCACATCCAGCTTGCCGGCGCAGTAATCGGCATAGAAGGCATCGTTGCGCGCCAGGTACTCGGCCGCGTCGACCAGGCCGCGCTGGCAGACGAATTCGCCCCAGCTGTGATCGCTGTCGCCAGCCAGCAGGGTGTTGTCGAGATCGAAAAGGGCCAAGCGCACGGTTCGTTACCTGTTCTGTAGAAAGGGAAGGCGCGCCAGAATAGCCGCTTTGCCGGGGCTTTCAAACAGCGCCTAAACCCGCGTTGCTGCTGTCGCCGGCTTTGTGGAACAATGCCGGAACTTGCGTGTACGAGGTTGCTTGCCGTGATCGATTCTGATGGTTTCCGCCCGAATGTCGGCATCATCCTGACCAATGATGTCGGCCAGGTGCTCTGGGCCAGGCGTATCAACCAGGATGCGTGGCAGTTTCCCCAGGGTGGCATCAATGATCGTGAATCGCCGATCGATGCGCTTTACCGTGAACTGAATGAAGAGGTCGGGCTCGAAGAGCAGGATGTGAAGATCCTCGCCTGCACCCGAGGCTGGTTGCGTTATCGTTTGCCGCAGCGTCTGGTGCGCACGCACAGCCAGCCGCTGTGCATCGGGCAGAAGCAGAAGTGGTTTCTGCTGCGCCTGACGGGGGCTGAAGACCGCGTACGCATGGACCTGACCGGCAAGCCCGAATTCGATGGCTGGCGCTGGGTCAGCTACTGGTATCCGCTGGGCCAGGTGGTCACATTCAAGCGCGAGGTCTACCGTCGCGCGCTCAAGGAACTTGCCCCGCGTCTTATAGTGCGCGACTGATACGGACCCCAATCGAGCATGCTCAATACGCTGCGCAAGATCGTCCAGGAAGTAAACGCCGCCAAGGACCTCAAGGCGGCGCTGTCGATCATCGTGCAGCGGGTCAAGGAAGCGATGGGCAGCCAGGTCTGCTCGGTCTACCTGCTCGACCCGGAAACCAACCGTTTCGTGTTGATGGCCACCGACGGCCTCAACAAGCGCTCCATCGGCAAGGTCAGCATGGCGCCCAGCGAAGGTCTGGTCGGCCTGGTCGGTAGCCGCGAAGAACCGCTGAACCTCGAAGACGCTGCCAGCCATCCCCGCTACCGCTACTTTGCCGAGACCGGCGAGGAACGCTACGCCTCCTTCCTCGGTGCACCGATCATCCACCACCGCCGGGTGATGGGCGTGCTGGTGGTGCAGCAGAAGGAGCGTCGCCAGTTCGACGAAGGCGAGGAAGCCTTCCTGGTCACCATGAGCGCGCAGCTTGCCGGCGTTATCGCCCATGCCGAGGCAACCGGCTCGATTCGCGGCCTGGGGCGCCAGGGCAAGGGCGTGCAGGAGGCCAAGTTCGTCGGCGTGCCGGGTGCGCCGGGGGTAGCGGTCGGAACCGCTGTCGTGGTGCTGCCCCCGGCTGATCTGAATGTGGTTCCAGACCGCAGTGTCGATGACATCGCTGCCGAGCTGGAACTGTTCGACAAGGCGCTGGGTTGGGTGCGCGAGGACATGCAGGAGCTGTCCGAGAAACTCGCCACTCAGCTACGCAAGGAAGAGCGCGCGCTGTTCGACGTCTACCTGATGATGCTCGAGGACGCCGCGCTGGGTAACGAGGTGCGCAAGGTCATTCGTACCGGCCAGTGGGCGCAGGGCGCCTTGCGCCAGGTGGTGCTCGACCACGTCAAGCGCTTCGAGCTGATGGATGACGCTTACCTGCGCGAACGCGCCTCCGATGTGCGCGACCTCGGTCGGCGCCTGCTCGCCTACCTGCAGGAAGAACGTAAGACCACGCTGGTCTATCCGGATAACACCATCCTGGTCAGCGAGGAGCTGTCGCCGGCGATGCTCGGCGAGGTGCCGGAAGGCAAACTGGCCGGTCTGATCTCGGTGACCGGTTCGGGCAACTCCCACGTGGCGATTTTCGCCCGCGCCATGGGTATTCCCACGGTCATGGGTGTGCTCGACCTGCCGTACTCGAAGATCGACGGCATCAAGCTGATCGTCGACGGCTATCACGGCGAAGTCTTCACCAACCCCAGCGAGCTGCTGAGCAAGCAGTACGCCGAGGTGCTCGAGGAGGAGCGCCAGCTCACCGAAGGGCTCGACGCTCTGCGCGCGCTGCCCTGCGAGACCCTCGACGGCCACCGTATGCCGCTGTGGGTCAACACCGGCCTGCTCGCCGATGTTGCTCGTGCCCAGCAGCGCGGCGCCGAGGGCGTCGGCCTGTACCGTACCGAAGTGCCGTTCATGGTCAACGAGCGCTTTCCCAGCGAGAAGGAACAGTTGGCCACCTATCGCGAGCAGTTGCAGGCCTTCCACCCGCTGCCGGTGACCATGCGCACCCTGGATATCGGCGGCGACAAGTCGCTGTCCTACTTCCCGATCAAGGAAGAGAACCCCTTTCTCGGCTGGCGCGGCATTCGCGTCACCCTCGACCACCCGGAAATCTTCCTGGTGCAGACCCGCGCCATGCTCAAGGCCAGCGAGGGGCTGAACAACCTGCGCATCCTGCTGCCGATGATTTCCGGCACGCAGGAGCTGGAAGAGGCGCTGCACCTGATCCACCGTGCCTGGGGTGAGGTGCGTGACGAGGGTACCGATGTTCCACTGCCGCCTATCGGCGTGATGATCGAGATTCCGGCAGCCGTTTATCAGACTCGCGAACTGGCGCGCCAGGTCGATTTCCTCTCGGTCGGCTCCAACGACCTGACCCAATACCTGCTGGCGGTCGACCGCAACAACCCGCGCGTGGCGGATCTCTACGATTTCCTCCACCCGGCGGTGCTGCAGGCCTTGCAGAAAGTGGTCAACGACGCGCATCTCGAAGGCAAGCCGGTGAGCATCTGTGGTGAGATGGCCGGCGATCCGGCGGCTGCCGTGTTGTTGCTGGCGATGGGCTTCGATTCGCTGTCGATGAACGCCACCAACCTGCCCAAGGTGAAATGGTTGCTGCGGCAGGTCACCCAGAGCAAGGCCACGGAACTGCTGGGGCAGGTGATGACCATGGACAACCCGCACCTGATCTACAGCACCCTGCACCTGGCGCTGCGCAACCTGGGGCTGGGCCGAGTGATTAACCCGGCGTCGAATATCCAGGCCTGATTCGCCTACCGCGCATGCTGGTACGTCCAGCATGAGCTTGGTGAAGCCCGGGGCCGGCTGACGGGTTTCGCCTGGCTCTAACCATCCCACGATGCCGAATAAACGCCGCAACCTGACCTGTAGGAGCCGGCTTGCCGGCGATCACGTCAGCCGCCATCGCCCGCAAGCGGGCTCCTGCCTCAGGGGATTTATCTCGCCATCGCCTTTCCCCGGATTGCATCCGGGCTACCGACGTAACGCGACCTCGTCGAGTACGGTGCTATGTGGGCCGAAGCTGCGCTCGGTGATGCTCCAGCCGCCATTCTGTTTGAGGTTCAGCACCGTGCTGGCGCGAGTGCCGTAGGTGGCGCTGGCGATAAACACACTCGACAGCAGGCGCTCCGTGGCCAGTCCTACGCCAGTGTCCGGCAGCAGGTGGTCGGCTGGCTGGCTGCTGTCGCTCAGCATCTCAAGCAAGTCCTCATCCACCCCATCGATGCGCTCACTCAACGCATCTCTGGCGCGCAGCAGCTTCGGCCAGGGCGTGTCGAGGCTGGCGTTGGACAGGCCATATATGCCGCTCTCTAGTTGCCTGGGCTGCCCTTCCTGAGAATTGAAATGCCAGAGCTGTTGAGCATCGCCAACCAGCAGATTGAAGCCGGCATATTCGGTGGCATCGCGCATGATCCTGTCGAGATAGGCCGGCGCCGACTCCTGACCCAGCAAGTAGTCGGCTGTCAGCGCGCCGCGTGAACGCGGGCCGGCTTTCTGCCTGGAATCGCGGATATTGGTCAGCGCCGCGAAGCGGCCTTGCGCGGTAACGCCGAGCCAGGTACCCCCAGCTTGCAGATCGCGACCGGCGAATACACCAGGTGCATCCGGCCATTCACTCAATGCGGCGCTGGGGCGTGAGTAGAACTCGTCGCGATTGGCCGCCAGGCGCAGCACCGTCGGGCTTTCGGGCTGCCAGGCGAAGACGATCAGGCACATGCGCATTCCTCCTATGGCGGAGTCTGGCAGGCTAGCGAGCTCAGCCAGGGGCGGCAACCGTTCCGTCGATCCGTGTGCCGTTGAGGAGACATTTCCGCTACCATGCCGCTTTGTTTTTGGGGGTGTCTATGGAGCTGCTGCTCTACCTGGTACTGGGCTCGGCTGCCGGTGTGCTGGCTGGCCTGTTCGGCGTGGGCGGTGGTCTGATCATCGTGCCGGTGCTGGTGCTGAGCTTCACCGCACAGGGTCTGGCAACGGAAATCCTCACTCACCTGGCAGTGGGCACTTCCCTGGCGACGATCATCTTTACCTCGATCAACTCGCTGCTCGAGCATCACCGCAAGGGCGCGGTACGCTGGCCGCTGTTTCGCTGGCTGACTCTGGGTATCCTGCTGGGTGCAGCGCTGGGGGCGCTAACCGCAGCGCTGATCCAGGGGCCTTGGTTGCAGAAGATCATCGGTACCTTCGCTATCATCGTTGCTGCGCAGATGGCGCTGGACCTGAAACCCAAGGCCAGTCGCGGTGTCCCAGGCAAGCCGACATTGACGGTAGCCGGCGGGGTGATCGGTTGGGCTTCGGCGATCTTCGGCATTGGCGGTGGTTCGCTGACCGTGCCCTTTCTGGTCTGGCGCAGCGTGCCGATCCAGCAGGCGGTGGCCACTTCGGCGGCCTGTGGCTTGCCGATCGCCATTGCCGGTGCGCTGAGTTTCATGTTTACCGGTTGGGGGAATCCGAATCTGCCGCCATGGAGCGTCGGTTTCGTCTATCTCCCGGCATTGCTGGGCATCGCCGTGACCAGCATGTTCTTTGCCCGTTTTGGTGCGCGCCTGGCTCATCGCCTGTCGCCACTGTTGCTCAAGCGTTTGTTCGCCCTGCTGCTGTTCAGCGTGGGCCTGAGTTTTTTCATTTAAGGAGTCCTGGATGCTACCTTATCCGCAGATCGACCCGGTGGCCATCGCCCTTGGTCCCCTGAAAATCCACTGGTACGGCCTGATGTACCTGGTCGGTATTGGCGGTGCCTGGCTACTGGCATCGCGCCGGCTGGAGCGTTTCGATGCGACCTGGACCAAGGACAAGCTGTCCGACCTGGTGTTCTGGGTGGCCATGGGGGTGATTCTCGGTGGCCGTCTGGGCTACGTGTTCTTCTATGACTTTGCCGCCTATATCGCCGAACCGGCAAAGATTCTGCGGGTCTGGGAAGGCGGCATGTCCTTCCACGGCGGGCTGATCGGGGTGATGCTGGCGACTTGGTGGTTCGGCAAGCGCAACGGCAAAAGCTTCTTCGAGCTGATGGACTTCATCGCACCACTGGTGCCGATCGGGCTGGGCGCCGGGCGCATCGGCAACTTCATCAACGCCGAGCTGTGGGGCAAGGCCACCGATGTGCCCTGGGCGATGGTCTTCCCCTCCGACCCTGAGCAACTGGCGCGCCATCCGTCGCAGCTGTATCAGTTCGCCCTGGAAGGCGTGGCGCTGTTCACCATCCTCTGGTTCTATTCGCGTAAACCACGTCCGACCATGGCGGTATCCGGCATGTTCGCCGCCTGCTACGGGGTGTTCCGCTTCATCGTCGAGTTCGTCCGTGTGCCGGACGCCCAGCTGGGCTACCTGGCCTGGGGCTGGCTGACCATGGGCCAGATTCTCTGCCTGCCTATGATCCTCGGCGGTATCGGCCTGATCGCTTACGCCTACAAGCGCCAGGCCGTACAAGGAGCCGTCTGATGAAACAGTACCTCGATCTGATGCGCCACGTGCGCGAGCACGGCACCTTCAAGGAAGACCGTACCGGTACCGGCACCTACAGCGTGTTCGGCTACCAGATGCGCTTCGACCTGGCCGACGGCTTCCCCCTCGTCACCACCAAGAAGTGCCACCTGCGTTCGATCATCCACGAGCTGCTGTGGTTTCTGCAGGGTGACACCAACATCAAGTACCTCAAGGACAACGGTGTCAGCATCTGGGATGAATGGGCCGACGAGAATGGTGACCTCGGCCCGGTGTACGGCTACCAGTGGCGCAGTTGGCCCGCGCCCAACGGCGAGTCCATCGACCAGATCGCCAAGCTGATCGAGATGATCAGGAAGAATCCGGATTCGCGCCGCTTGATCGTCTCGGCCTGGAACCCGGCGCTGGTCGAGCAGATGGCCCTGCCACCGTGCCACGCGCTGTTCCAGTTCTATGTGGCGGACGGCAAGCTCAGTTGCCAGCTCTATCAGCGTTCGGCAGACATCTTCCTTTTATGCCCCCATCCAGAAATCGCACAGTACGTGATGGTTGCGTAAAAAAATTTACCTTCACGGTCGGTTTATTGTGATCTACGATAGCTGCACTGTTTGCACAATGCGTGCTGAGGGTAAATTCGATGAAGGTGGTTGCTGCGAGAAGGGTGGTTCTGGATCTGAGTGAGTCCTTGCTGAATGAGGATGGGGCCCAGGTATCAGGTCTTGTGAATGTCACAGGAGGTGCGGTCTTTGATGACGACGAACGCTTGTTGCCCCTGTGCTCAGGGTTCCTCACACAGCATGCCAAGGAGGAGTCCCTTTCGATCACTTCGGTAGAGACCTATGGCAAAAACCTAGGGTATGCCCACCAATACCTGAAAACCCGTCGTGAATTCGCCACAGCCAGCTCAGACGAAGCCTTTCTCGAAGTCAGCAGAAGCTTGCTGGCCGAGTACATTGCCCACCTGATTGAGAACGAAGAACTCTCGACGAAGACGGTGCGCAACCGAGACGCCACCCTGCTGTCCTTTTACGACTCCTATCTCTGCGCTCCGACCTTTCGTGGGCCAGTTTTGCGTGAGGATAACCCTTACGAGAAAGGGCTGATCTCGCCCAGTCCCAAGAAGAACCTGGTCATTCCTTGCAGCCTCTTGGAGCTTGAAACTCTCATCACCTTTAGTGACTGTGAGCGCGAGCGCGGCGATTTTCAAGGTAGTTGTCGCGTGAGCGTGTCACGCTGCCTTTGATGTTTGCTGCAGTACCGCTTCCCGCTCCGGGTTCAGGCACACGATTGGTGCCAGCACCCAGTTCCTGATGTTGCCGCTCCAGCGCTCCGGGTGCCGTGCACGCGCCGCCTCGTACAGCTCGATACGCTTGCGCAGCAACTCTTCCGCCTGGCCAGTATGTCGCTGCGCCGGGGTCACGAACTTCAGGGCGCTGTGGCGATGTTCATGGTTGTACCAGGCCACGAAGCTGTTCACCCAGTTCCTGGCCTGCTCCAGCGTGTCGAAGGGCCGCTCCGGCCACAGCGGGCAGTACTTCGCCGTGCGGAACAAGGCCTCGGCATAGGCGTTGTCATTGCTCACCCGCGGGCGGCTGAACGAGGGCATCACACCCAGGTTCTGCATGGCCGCCAGCATGGTCGAGCCCTTCATCGCGCTGCCATTGTCCGAGTGCAGTACCAGCGGCTGGCCTGCTCGCTGTTCACGTAAGCAGGCCTGGCGTAGCAGCTGGGCGGCCTGCTCGGCGCTTTCACTTTCATGCACCTCGTTGGCCACCAGCTTCCGGCTGTAGACGTCCTTGATCATGTACCAGTAGAAGTAACGGCCCTTGACCGTGGTCGGCAGCCAGGTGATGTCCCAGCACCACAGCTGGTTCGGGCCGTCGGCCACATGGGTCGTCAGCGCTCGTTTCACCGGTGGGCGGCTACGGCCGCGCGGATGCTGCTGTTCGGCGTCCTTCAGCAACCGGTAAAAGGTCGACTCCGAGGCCAGCCAGGTGCCCTGATCGGCCAGCCGCGCCACGATCTGCTGCGGCGGCAGGCTGGCAAACTCGGGCTGGTTGGCGACCTCCAGCACGCGGCGGCGCTCTTGCGGGGTCAGCTTGTTGGCCGGCTCAGCTCGCTGTGCCGAAGGACGCCGATCCTCCGGGCAGTGCTGCCAGCGCTGCAGGCTGCGCAGCGACAGGCCCAGTTCGGCGCAGGCCTGCGCCCGCCGCGCTCCCGCCGCCACGGCGTCCTCGATCAACTGCAGCGTTTCACGGCGATCCGGGGCGCTGATCATTCGTCCTCGTCCTTCCCCCAGAGCGCCTCGGCTTTTTTTCGCAACACCAGCAGAGCCGCGGTTTCTGCCAGCGCCGCAGTTCACGCTCCAGCTGCTTGATGCGCTTCTTCGCGGCCTTTTCCTCTTCGCGTTCGCGCCGGGTCTTGCTCGGCTGAGCCAGGCTGTTGGCCTGCTCGCAGGCTTCGCGCCAGGCGTTGATCTGCTCGACATACAGGCCTTTGCGCCGGCAGTACTCCGCCAGCTCAGCCGCATTGAGGCTGGCGCTTTCCAGCACCACCCGAAACTTGTCCAGGCTCGACCACTGGTCGGCCTGCTGTCCATCTCCCGGCACCACTGCTCCCGCTGCTCTGGCCTGTTTGCGCCAAGCATACAGGGTGGCATCAGTAATGCCTGTCGCTTCCACCAGCTCCGGCACCGTCCGGTTCAAGGGCGGCATCATCTGCCGCACCACCCACTCCCGATGCTCTATCGAATAACGCGCCACACGGCTCTCACTTCCGCCCACCGACCAAGACTCATCGAATCAACTCACACGACAACTATCCTGACGCGGCGGGAGCGCTGCGTACTCCAATTCATTTTTGATGCAGGGATCAGGCGCTCAGAGCTGCCCAGGGTGACACTGGCAGCTGTTAAAAAAGCCCTGGATGCCCAGCGGTATCAGTACATCTCCAGCGGTGATGCCCCTTCACTCGATACTGACTACTGCTCGCTGGAAATTGCAGGCAGCAAGGGCCGGTCGAACCAGGAGAAGCCGCGTTACACGCTCGTCAGCCGCGCCACCTTGCAGCGAGTTCAGCGGTATCACGCCTCTGTTCTCTACAGGAAGCACGCACGCAAGTTCAAAGACGCTGAAAGCACACCTGCATTCATGAATGCCCATGGTGATGCCTATACGGCGAACTCTGTCAGCAAGCTGCTTGAGCGGTTGAGCGCTAGGGCAATCAAGGCCTGCAAGCTGAAGAAGCCCATTTCTCCACACAAGCTCAGGCACGGCTATGCCTATGCAATCTTGAGCAGTCCCGATCTCGGGGAGGACTTTGCGGAGCGTCTGTTCATCGCCCAGAAAACGATGGGCCATGCAGACATCACGACGACCCAGATCTACACCATGGTGCCGTTCGACATCTACAGCCGCATCAACGGCGCCATGGATGACACCACCACCAAAGCTGAGAACATGCAGGCGCTATCAGATGCGACTCGCTTGAAGATCGGCCTGGGAGATAGCAAGTAATGACAGCGCATGAGCAGGTATTGATGGGCCTCCCAACCTTGGCCGAGATTGAGCAGCGCTTGGGTGAATGGGTAGTAACAGTCAGTGGCAACCGAAAAGCCCTTTTGGATATCCCACTTCAGTACACCGATAAAACCACGATCTCTCGTCGATTCGTTTCAGAAGTCACTGGTCTTCCAGAAGAGACATTGCGTATCGCTCTGCGTGACCACAGGCATCTCCTGGCAGACCTCGAACAGGAGATGCACCGGGAAGGGATCATCGTCCAGGGCTACAACATTCTCGACAGCGAACAGAGCCGACTGGTGCTGCGCTGGTATGAGCACCTGACGGATGAGGAAAAGCTACAGGTCGAGCTTCGCGGCGACCTGGTTGCGCATATCGGCTACCTCAATCAAATGGAGGCATTCAAAAAGAGCCCGCTTCGCTACCCCTTATACAAAATCAAGCGCGCAGAGATAGCCCAGGATGTCATGCGACGCCGTGAGCTTGTTGATGCGATTCAACAGCACGAGATTGCCCAACGTGTCGAGGCATGGGCGAACAAAGCTCTCGCATCAAGGCAAGCGCTTTTAGATGTTGAGTTGGGCATTAAAGAGCCGCTTGCCATTGCTCCGTCCTACCTTGAGAAGGAGTTCGGTGCAGGCGTTGACCGCATTCAAGCCAGTGAGTGGTTAACGAGGGTCATACAGGGCATGCAGCGGGAGAACATCATCCTGCCTGGGTACAGCCCTCTGGAGTGTGAGGCGCGCAGGAAGATACTGCGCTGGTACGAAAACCTCAGCGATGAGCAGAAGCTTGGTGTTGAAGTTTTTGGTGGCCAAGTGAAGATGAAGGGATACCTGGATCAGGTGCCTGAGCTGGTTCCTGGCCACAAACTCTTACCGCTCTACAACGAGACTCGTGAGGAAATTGCAAGCGATGTAATCCGTCGTCGTGAAGATCACCAGCGCATGCTGGATCTGATTCCTCAGGAGCTAGATCCAGTCACTGAAAGCCGACTGCAACAGTGGTCTGACAAGGTCATTCAGAGCCGTACGGCATTGCTAGACGTTGAGCTGGGGAGTGGCAAGGATCCAAACATCTCGACTTCATACCTGTCTGAGCAGATCGGCATTCAGCTCGATACGGGCCTAGAGCACCCTGCATTACAACGCGTCATCGACGCCATGGTTCTCGAAAAGATCGTTGTGCAGGGGTATGGCTCCACAGAGTGCAACCTACGGCGAATCGCATTGCGCTGGTTCGAACGACTGGACGACCGTGAAAAGGCGAGGGTTCGCCTAATTAACGGGCAAATAGCACATGTGGGGACGCTAGATCAGATCGATGGTATTGAGCTTAATCATCGGCATTATGCACTGCTGGGCATCACGAGAACTGAGCTTGGCCAAGCAGTATTGACACTCCAAGAGCAATACCCACCTGAAGACACCTCTTTTTCACACACGGTGCAGAACCAGCTAAATCACTGGGTAGCTTCTGTCCTTGGTCGCCGCGAGAAATTGTTGGAGATTGAACTTGCTCAGAAGGGCCGCCTAGCGGTCTCTGCCACTTATGTGAGTAACCTGACTGGCCTTAGTAAAGACACGCTCTACGGTCAAACAGAGATGCCCGAAGTACTTCAGGCCATGATCGCCGAAGGCATCATCGTGGAGGGCTACAACGTTGGCGATTGCGACAAACGCCGTAGGCTTCTGCGCTGGTATGAAGGTCTGGATGATCTGCAAAAGCTTGCCGTAGAGACTCATGGCGATCAGGTAAAGCCTGCTTATCTCGAAACAATCCGCGAGGTTGCAGGCATCAGGCCTTCGCCCCTGTACAACCTGACGCGTACGGAGATTGGGAAGGATGTCCTGAGGCGACGCGCTGAAGTGGCAGCCCCACCAGGCAGGACAGGCACCCACGAGGTTAAGCGCAGGGTGGATGAATGGCTGAAGGATGTGTTGAGTAGCCGTGAAAAGCTTCTGACAGTTCAGCTCAATGCCAGCGGCCCCCTTGCGGTTTCAGTCCCATACCTCTCCGAACAGCTTGGTGTCAGTAAGTCGGTGCTGAACAAATACAACGACATGCCCGAAGTGATCGAAGCCATGAAGCGCGAAAGGATCATTCTGCCGGGCTACATGTCATCTGAGTGCGATAAGCGCCGAAAACTCCTGCGTTGGTATGAAGGGCTTTCAGAGCAAGAGAAGTTCTCCATCCCTCTGTTTGGCAACAAAATCAAAAAGAAGGGCTATCTGGATCAAATTCCTGGAGTCCGGGAGTTACTCACCAGCTCCATGCACAAACTGATCAACCTGACTCTCGATGAGATCAGTGAAGATCTGGTGCGGCTGGGCGTGGGAAATAGCGATTACAAGACTGTTGAGGAGCGCGAGCTGGAGAAGGCTCAGAAACCTAAAGAGGAGACGGTCGGCTACAAAAAGCACTTCTTTGCGTTGCGCGCGGTATCAGTCGCATCAGTGGCTGATTTGGCGCAGTCAGCAGATATTCCGTTCACTCCTGTGATGCATTTATTCGCCGCTGCAACCATGCAGAGTCATAGTGAGTCAGGCCAGTCCAATTATTACGATGCCTGTAAGTGTTTTATCCAGTGCCTTGTTGATGGTGGGCACAACGAAGGTGATTCAGTGCTGACGATGCTCGGTGAGCACACACTGACTCGGTTCAGGAAATACCTGCAAAGCCTGCTTCAGAATGCACAAATCTCCACGGCAGTGGCCAATACGCATATGAGCGCAGCTAGGAGGATGTTGGAGCGTGCGACGGAGATTGACGGTCTGGGCCTGCACAGCTTTTATCCTGCGTCCGGCTTCGATGTAGCGCGTGAAACCGATCTTTACAACCCATATTCACCTGGTGAACGCAGTCGAATTTCTGAAGCCATACAGACTGCGATTGCCCATACCCATGCTTTGGCCCAACCCTACGTCTGCACCGGGGTTGGTCAGGATCCCTACGACGAGCACGGCAAGGTCAAGGTTGGCATAGCGACGCTCGAAACCGCGCGGTGGATTTTCGAGAACAAGCTGGGTTGTGTTCCAATTAACTTCGCCAATCTTGACGTGAATGACAAGTACCACAAGTACTTTAGGAATGTCCTTAACGCCTCCAGCTTGTCGATTTATGAAATCTACGAAAGTTGGGGGGTTCTTTATGACCGTTCTTCAAAAGTGCTCGCGCCTTACATCGCAAGGCTTGCGCAAGTAACAGGCCTTAACGCTGACTCCATTGCGACGCTTCAACTAGATGACTTTGTTCCCGTGCATCCGCTTAGCCAGCGGCCCTGCTTGCGGTATTGGAAAGAAAGGTCGACAGGTGAGAAAGAATACCATCTGGATATTTTCAAAGCTGAGATATCCTGGCTGACCACTAGTCAGGCCAGAGAAATTAAGAAAATCTTCGATGATGTAATTCTCATAACATCAGAGTTTAGAGGCGCTGCTGACCCGGCTATTAAGAATGACCTGTTCATTTACAAAGCAATCTCTACGCGCACGTACGGAGAAATAAAGTCAATCTCTGGCCAAGGTAATATTTTGAATATTGCCCTTAAGGGTTTTGCAGAAGCGAAAGGGCTATTAACTGATGGTGGTGAACGTCTTTCACTTTCGCCTTCGCGTTTCAGGCCCAGCTTCGTCAGCGAACTAGTTGAGAGAGGTGTCTCTGTTCGCGAAATTCAAATGATGCTTGGTCACGAGAGTATTGAAACAACACTCAAGTATTTGGAGCGGATGGACTTCAATCGGGTTGCGCGGGATAAGCTGGAGGTTGCGCTTAGAGAAATTCACTCTGAAACCATTACAGATAAGCCAGTAACCGCAGCCCCTGATATTAACTCCGGCAATGACGACAATATTATCTTCAAGACGCCGCTTGGCGGGTGCAAGAATATTTTCAATCCGCCAGATTTCATAAAGAATCTTCGTAACTACGTTCCTGGAAAACCTTGCGCGCTCTACAATAAATGCTTGGCTTGCGAAAATAATATGATTACCAAATCGGACTTGCCCGCGCTGTTCGCAATGCGCAGGGATTACTTGCATATACTGCACACTAATCGGGTGGCGGATACACCATATGGCTATGTGGTTCTTGAAAATCTAAATCTGCTTGAAAATATTTTGGATCCAGAGCTTTCTGATTTTTCGCAAGAAGAACTTGAAGAAGCTGAGCGCCTGTCGGAATACGTTGATACCAATATTGCTATTGAAGGGGTTGGGCAATGAGTGAGAAATATATCAACCAACTAGCCCAATTCCGCACCTGGCGTACTGACTTCTTGCCGGCTGTCGAGTCGGCAGTACAAGACCTAGCAACTACTAGTGGCGTAAGTGAAAGCGCTCTAGAGGCTTGGGGTTACTATCAATCCCTGATGGCAATGCCAGTATCTAAACTGTCGAAATTTGGTGACGCTGTATGGGATTTTAACGCAGACGATCCACATGCGGCGAGAAACGTAAAGGGCGCAAAGCTAAAAATAGACTTTGCCAGATACACAAATCTTAATGCGACGGCAATCTTAGAGGTAAAGGCAGCACTTAATTTTTATTTGCTGGCTCCATCGGCAGTTGCGGGCGATACTCCGAGAAGTAAAAAAACAGTTAAGTACAATACTGCCATTGCTAACTTTGAGAGTGGTCTAAGATTTGTTGATCGCATGTACGCTTGTGCCATTGAAGAGTACAAGGCGGCTTTCATTTCCTCGACGTGCTTTAGTATCTCTCAGCTCGATGACGGTATCTATGAAAAAGCGGCAGAGACATTTGAGCATAAATACAGTAATGGGCTTTCTCGATTCTTTAGTATTTTGCGATCCCCGTATTTGAGGGATTCAGTATTTGGTAATCCTCTGAGCAATAAAAAGCTCGAATCCTTACCTTGGAAATTGGAGGATTTAGAGGAAGATGAAGATGGCGACGAAGAAACTCAGGGCGATCAAGATGATGAGGCAAATCATCTGCCTAATGACGTTTTTGAGGCGGTTTCGAATTTCGCATCCTTGCAAGTGGTTGATTTTCTGGATGCGCTGAGCTTGCCAATTCAAGACGTGGACTCGCTAAAGCGGAGGAATGTTAAGGGCTTCAGGATGAGTGGTCAGTATGGGCTTTCCCCCAGGCTGATGGAGCTATATACCGTCATGCGTTTGGGCGCCAAAGGGTATGACTATTCGGCAGTCATGCAGCTTCTCGGTGCTGTACCTGAAGGCGTAAGTATTGGCGATAAGCTTGTTTCAAGAGATGCCATCGAGAAACTGGCAGGGGGTTTGATAAACGATGACTTTAGAAAATACTTAAACCTGGTGAATTACAGTTGCTGTTATCTGGTTGCGCAGTATACCGGTATGCGCCCATCTGAGTTGTGTGAGCTCATGGTGGAGAGCTGCTTGATTCAGGAGGGGAGGTATTGGCTGCTAGAGTCCAGAGTAATCAAGCATCAGCAGGCAGATCGCAAATTATTCGATGACAAATGGATTGCCATACCTATTATCAGAGATGCTATTGAAGCAGCCCGTGTGATTGCGCGTTACAAACAAAGTCCGTATCTGTTTTCGAATGTGGCCACGGTAGCGCCAGATAGTGTTTGTCTTGCATTGCACTCAGGTGGGATTAAACACCAGTTGCAGAAGCTGTTCTCTGTCGTGCTCAGTAAGCAGCAGTATCAGGACTTGGAGTTCAGTCCGTACACCCTTCGACACACGCTTGCATTTCAAATGTATCGGATTGACCTTGGTCTACCCTTTATTTCCCATCAACTCAAACATTTTGGGGAGATCGTAGGTGGATACGCAGGGAAGGGTGTAAGTAAGGTTACACTGGGCTACGGTGGCATTGGCGACATGCTCGGGAAAGGTGGCCGCCATGTTAAAAACCCGCTTCGTAGGGAGGCGGAGATTGAGGCCGTAAAGGATTTTTATGACCCTGACGGTGGCTATGCTGGCCTTAATGCGTCTGCCCACAAGGCCCGTAATCAGCAAGTCTTTAAAGGCTATATGGCCGCTGGTTACACTAAAGATCAAATTATCGCTGCCATGGCTGATCAAGGCATGGCTATAGTTAACGTCGGCTTAGGCTTTTGTTATGGCAATGTAACTGAGGACTTTAATGATGCTCTGCCTTGCGCAGGGGGACTTCGCTGCAATCCCAATAGGTGTTCAAACTCAGTTGTAGGCGATGTTCATGCGCCCAAGTGGCGTGAGGTTTATTATCAGAATAAAGCATTGCTTGATGATCCGCTGTATGCAGATCGGCGCGATCAAATCGAAGAAATCATGAAAGAAGCTGCTGGTGTCCTCAAACACTTGGGGCAGGAGGTCGAGGATTGAAGCAGCAAGCATTTGAGAGTCGAAACAAAGAAGACTTTGACCAGAATACAGAGGCATTAAGTAAAGCTTTACAGGCCATTGCGTCCGATAACAAACTCAAGGCAACCATCAGCGAGCTAAGTCGAATTTCGGGTATTCATAGAAATACTATTCGTAATAGACGCTGGCCATCTGAGCGATTGGAAGCAATAAAGGAGCAGCGGAAGCTAGAAGAACTAAGAATCAAACTTAAGAAAGAGAAACGACAAGACCCGGTTTCTGTGTTGGCGGAAAAGCTAGAAAAAAGCCGTCTTGAAGTAGTATACTGGTTCAATCAACGTAACGAGCTAGAAGAAACTGCTCGCGCATTAGAAGTTAGACTTAAATCTATGGGCGAGAGTCGCGATTTTTATCTTAAGCAGTCCGAGGCAGGACTGCTTGAAATTAAAAGTCTGAAGCTCGAAATCGAGAAGCTCAAGGGAGTCATCTCGGTTCTTGAATCTGAGCGCTGAGGGCTCTATATGAAGGCTTATCAAGATTTACTGTCGGACGTTCTCAATAATGGCGTCCAGAAAGGCGACCGCACTGGTACTGGCACCTTGAGTGTTTTTGGTCGTCAGTTTCGTCATAATCTAGAAGATGGTTTTCCACTTCTCACCACTAAGAAAGTTCACTTCAAGGGTATCGTCAATGAGCTGCTCTGGTTCTTGAAAGGCGATACCAATACCAAGTGGCTGAAAGAGAATGGTGTGACCATCTGGGATGAGTGGGCGACCGAGGACGGTGACCTGGGCCCTATCTATGGCAAGCAGTGGACGGCCTGGCCGACGAAGGATGGCAAGACGATCAACCAGATCGACTATGTCGTCGATACCCTCAAGAACAACCCCAACAGCCGTCGCATCCTGTTCCATGGTTGGAACGCTGAATACCTGCCGGATGAGAAGGTCAGCGCCCAGGAAAACGTGAAGAACGGCAAGATGGCGCTGCCCCCGTGCCACCTGCTGTACCAGTTCTATGTGGCCAACAATAAGCTGTCGGCTCATCTGCTAATCCGGTCGTCAGACCTGTTCTTGGGCTGGCCGTACAACTGCGCCTCACTCGCGACACTGACCCACATGCTCGCTCAGCAATGCGACCTTGGCCTGGGTGAGATCGTCATCACTATGAGCGATGCGCACATCTACCTGAACCACCTTGAGCAGGTGAAGCTTCAGCTCACTCGTGATCCCAAGCCTCTGCCGAAGCTGAAGATCAAGCGTAAGCCTGACAGCATCTACGATTACTCGTTTGAGGATTTCGAGCTGGAAGGGTACGAACCGCACCCGCACATTGCAGCACCGGTTTCGATCTGACCGTTTTTATTGGGTTAAGAATAATCAAGCACGCCATCCATGGTGTGCTTGTTTGGCTCCTATCGGGTTTAATCAGGGATTTTTTCAACCCGGTCGAAGAAGTTGGCGCGCAGCTCAATCTGATGAGAACCATGCCGGTTTATCAGCTTGCGTTTTATGGGCTCTGACTCAACAGTCTCCAAGTCAAGCCAATAGCTATAGACCAGCCCATCGTCCGAGTCGTTAATGGTGATCTCTGCATCGGTTAGGTGCGCCGCCTCATCAATGCCGATCTCCAACTCATCGGCCAGTGCTTGCTCAAAAGACACTTTTGGCGATTCGAGCTCCTGGAGGTACTCGCGCTCCATGTCTGCCAGCTCACGCTCATGATCGAGATCACGATCAGATTGGCCACTGCTGATCAGCAACCCATCCTCCTCAGCAAGCATCCAAGCCCCATCCCGGCGAAGCAGGGTCACGGCACAGTCCATAAAGAACTCAGTGCCTGCATACATCCGCTCAGGGTGTTGCTTGCCGCGATAGGACAGAGAAACACTAAGGGATAACGTGCCTTTAGTGCTGTCGTACTCAGCGGTGTGTGCCACTAGGTCAGCGATGCAGAACTCAGAAGCATTGCTTTCGGCAATTGCACTGGCAAGCTGATCCTCCAGCTCCGCCTCTAGCTCCTCGGGAACCTCGTCTTCATGAATGGCATCGCGAAGATCCGATACACCCAAGGCGGCAGACATGAGGCGTACCTCTAGAGGCTTAACCTCAGCAGTTTTCATTAACTCGTGGAAGTTCGAAAACTTGGCTGATTTTGCGATGAGCTCCAGTGCTGCGGCGTGCTTGATGCCCAGCTTGCGAGAGAGGTCTTTGGCCTGGGACTTCAGGATGTTGCAGCAAGAATAAGCAGACATGGTGCGGACTCCAAACCTGAGACGCTTGGTTACCGGTTACCTGCTCACCGGGCAGCGTCATGGATTGGCGTGCCGATGTGATAAGAGTGGAACGGATGGGCTATTGCTTCGAGTAGCAGGTGCCAGGCGACCATCACCGCCTAGGTTTGATACTAGATCTAGGACGCGGCGGTGCGCAACTGGCGAAGTAATTTGGCGTTAAGCTGCCTGCCTGCCTGCCTGCCTGCTTGGCAGGCGGTCGGGTGTTCGAATTTCTCTTGGGTGTTGAGCTGCCTGGCGAGGCGAGGCCGGAATTGCTCAAACTCCTCAAATTTGATAAGATTCAGTGGCAGTAAATGGATTCAGTTCCTTCAATGAGGTAGCTGCTATGACCAACCGTACCGAGACTTTGCGGCCTGAGGTGAAGACCTTGGTTGAGCTGGGGAATGGTGTGGGTGGCACAAAGGTGAGTGCAGCGGATCGGGCAACCATCAAAGAGAACCTCCTGAGGGCCTTTGCAATTTCGAAGGAACGCTCTCAACGTCATGCCCGTGCCACCCTCTGATCCTCGCGTAAAGAAACAACCCATCGCTGGCGTTTACCTTCACGATCTCTTCTACGAAATCAGTGAGGAGATTGGGTACACCTATGACGTCGCTGGTAGCTATATCGATCACCTTACCGATCTGATTGACCTCTGGTCACAGCAGGGCTTCATCGAAATCTACTCAGAGACCGCTGATCGCAGCTGGGGTCGAATTAAAGACTCCAATTCGGTTCCAGGTTCAACGCCTTGGTATACGGGCCTTTACCACGCTAGGCTCGTTAAGAATGGCGAGAATGATCCGCTGGTTGTGGTGGTATTTGAGGAGCAGGATGAGGGTGGCAAGGTGCATCATGTTGCCAGCATCCGATTTATGCTCGACCACTCCGATATGTTTGGGGAGGGCGGTGAGAAGTTCAGCACGGACAAGATGAAGCAAATCCGTCGCCGGATTGATGATTTCATCATGCGGGCTGGGCGCCCCACAGTCGTTTGACCGTACAGCGCTCCTGCCCTGAAGCCTCCCAGTCCAATCTAAGTCCTGATTCTGCTGACTCTCTGGAGTTCAGCAGGTAAGGGTTTTACCAGCCGTCCGTACTCGCCTGAGATCCAATATCTCATCAACGGCGTCTGCGATTGGCGTAGTCCCCTCGTTCATCGCTCTGACCTGTTGAACCATGCCCACGGCTGTAACGATTGCGTTCAGTCTGTCGCCGGGTATTTTCTTGGCAATTGTTAGTGCTAGCTCTTCATCGGTGATGTTGTAGCGTTTACACCTATCATCCGCCCGAAGCTCACGCTCTGCTCTGAAATGTCGTCCCAGGGCCATGGTCACCTCCACTTTGGATATGTGTCCCTTCAGCTTAAGCTGATGCCGTCTAGACCTGCATCCAGGTGGGCCAGATTTCCGGCGAGCGGTGGTGTCGTATGTCGTCAACCTGGCCAGTTCACGGAGAAGGTATGAAGCCATTGCGGTGGTAATCTTGAGAATCTCTAGTGCAGCTGAAGCGTCATTGCAGGCGTGCACGCCATTGACCTCAAACGGCAGGTATCGATGAAGAAAGCTTCTGATGGCGCCAATACACACCACTTGATCGGTTCGGCTGTCAGAGCCCTAGACCCCGTCTTTACCACTGGCAATATCAGCTCAGCATTCGCCAGCTCTCAGCTACTGACAGAGCGGGCCAGTGCTCAATTGGCCATGGCAGCAATAGAGCCCTTGGGCTCTACATATTCAGCTACTATTGCCGCCGCCAGTGCTGCAATCCGTGATGCGCTAAAGCCCAGCCTGGCAATGCAGGCCGTACTGGACTCAATCCGTCCAATTAAGGACATGCACTCACAGCTTTTCCAGGCTTCAACAATTTCCGCTGAGCTCCGCGCACAGGTCGCCGAGCTAACTCAAGTTGGCCAGATCGCCAAAGAGATGGCCTCGGTTCAGTCCCTTCTCAGCACCTCTGTCTTGGCGGACGCCAAGTCAATTCGTGAGATGTTGGGCGTGATGGAGCCCTTGGCAGGCTCCTCGCGGGTGGCCGCAGAGCTTGCGGCAATTGCGACTGCAAATTCGTTCAGTACCTATCCTAAGATGGCTGAGCTTCTCTCAATGGGGTCATCCCTGTTGACGGCAGGCAGCCTGGCTGAAGCGGAAGCGTTGGAGTGGGACAGACCTGCTTCTAGCCAGCTGCTTTCGACCATTGCAGCAGCAGCTGAAACTCTTAGAACGGCACCTGCGCCCGCTCCGCACCTGACCGACCTGCCTGCTGCCAGCAATGATGTTGACGGGTGGCAGGCCACCACACAGCAGCAACTCCAGGGTGAACTGGCTGATGCTGCATCGACCGGAGACCTGTCAAAGCTAAGCCCGGCAGCAAAAGCCTTTTTCAAATGGTTTTGCAGGTTTATACAAGTATTGGTCGCCTACCTTGCCATCCAGAATGCTGTTCGCGAAGAGTTGTGTTTTATACAGCCCAAGTTGCTACCAGGCATGACAGCAGGGCAAATGGGTAAGACCGTGCGACGGGAGATGTGCTCAGCGGCATTCATCCCAGATGGAGACTTTCGTTTTGTGAAGGGCGAAGGCGTGCGGTTAAGAGGAGGGCCAGGCACTAAGTCTGAGATCCTACCTATTCACTTGGTCGATGGGCAGATCGTAGAGGTGCTTGATGCCAGTAACCCGGACTGGCTGCATGTAGTTGTGGTCGCAGGGGGATCAGAGGGCTGGGTGTCAAGAAAGTACACGCGTAAGTTCACACTGAATTAATATACCCATATATTGAGGGAGCCAACATCCCTCAACAATCAAATCCAGCATTGAATGGCCAGCTCTGGCCGGATATGCCCCTTCAGTTTTCATTAGGAATCCGCATGTCGATCATTGCCGAGTACAAAGCCCTCGAAGCCCAAATCGCTGAGCAGCAGGCCCGCCTCGAAGCCCTCAAAAACGACCAAAAGCTTCAGAAAGAGATCGAGTTTGAAAACAAACTCCGCGCCTTGCTCGCCGAGTACAACTACTCGCTGCGCAACGTAATCGCGCTGCTTGATCCGAACGCCGGTAAGACCGCTGCGGCCCCTGCGAAAGGTGCTCGCCGCGAGCGCACCGTTAAGATTTACAAAAACCCGAACACTGGTGAAGTGGTTGAAACCAAGGGCGGCAACCACAAAGTGCTGAAAGCCTGGAAAGCTGAATACGGCGCAGATGTCGTGGATGCCTGGCTGCAATAAACTCGTTTCGAGTTGATCTGAGGGCCGCGAAAGCGGCCCTTTGCATTTGCGGAAGAGACATGACGCGTAGTGAACAACGAAGGCTCTGGGCGATTGCACTGGACGAATACGGTGCTGAGGCCTTGGAGCAGAATGTGCTCGGTTGCCTAGAGAGAATTCTGGCCGGCGACCTGGCGCAAGAGCTTCCGAGCCATGTCAGTGCCGAAGGATTGGCTCAGCTGGTGGGGATCCTGCTGAGCAATATCGAGAGTGGGGAGCGACCGCTCCTAGGTGAGCTATGGCCACTGTACCGACAGCATTTCCTTGTTCTGCGATACCTTCAACGCCGGCTGACATTTTCTCTCCTGTCCGACCTCCCCGCAGACCTCGTCCCCAATGGGATGCTTAGGTTTAAAGCTCAAGCAGATTTTGGCGTCTGAGCCCACGACCCCGCCTCAAGAAAACTCTGCCTTCAGGGTGTCATCTTGCGAACGCCATCGAGCTTGCGGTGCATGAGCGACACCATTGAGAAAATGTCCAAGGCGTCCTGTTCAGACATCGGCCAGTTGAGTTTGGTCGCATGCGCGAGAGGGTTTCGGACAGCGCCGAACAGGCCGATCAACAAGTTGGCAAAGCCTTTTTGCTCGCTTTTCTCCGACTCGGTATTCAGTGGCCCCAGTGCCAATAATGGGTTCTGCCCAAGGAATGCCTGGGTCACTAGATCATTGCCGTCGCAGCCAAGACCTGTCAGATCACGGATTCTCTGCGCAACGCCCTTCGTTGCTGCGAAGACCGCATGAAAGCAGTTTTCGTCTAGCAGCTCAGAGCGGCAGTACTTGAAGACTTCCTCGTGCACGGAACGTGCTTCCAGGGCGGCCTTCAGGCGGCCTGCTCGTGCGCGGGCTGCGTCCAGTGTCGCGGCTCGATCCGTACGGCCAACCTGGCCGTCATCCCGCACATAAAAGCCTGAGAATGCGAGAACAACGTTGAGCTCATCTCGACGCCACGTGAATGCGGTTCGATCACGTGCATAGCTCACCGGGTTCATTGCAACGTTGATGAACTGAATCACATGGTTGCCCGCCTGGCGTTCGTTTTGGCTTGTGGCAAAGGCGTTGTAGAGGCGCTTCCATTTGGTATTGCCTGGATCAACGTCAGCAGCCCCAATCTGTTGCAGCAGCCGCCCTATCTGTGTGCCACTTAGGCCGCGTTCTGTATCGGCCAGCACTTGCGAAATAGCTTCCAGGTGCTGCGAGCTGAAAGGCTCGATTCGAGTTCCCACAGTGTTTTCTCCCCAGGCAAGTGATGCAAAGCGTTGGCTATCATGCCGCTGTTCGATGCCCTAAGGCACCGCCTGGCCGCTCGGCGCAGATCTGTTATGCTTCCGGGCATCCATAGGTGCAGCCGCTGTCGTCTGTCTAGCGAGCCGTTTGGCCATAAGCCCCTTGCTTGAGTCGAAGCACTAGACAAAAGGGGGGCTACTTCACTAGAATCTGAGTTGTAGGCGCTTGGGCTAAATCGTCAGCAGGTTAAGAGCACCACTGAAGATCCAAGGGCAATGAAGTACATGAAAAGGCCACCCCTAAAGGGTGGCCTTTTCCTTTATGGGGTCGGATAAAAGTAGCCGATGACCTTTTTCTCGTGCTCGATCTGAATGGGCTTCCGATCCTTCATTATCAGCTTCATCCCCCACGATTTGGTCAAGCTGCTCAGCCGTACGCTGTCATGTGCATGGCAGCGCCTGAAGCAATCCAAGCCTTCAGCCGACATCAAGAACAACGTCTTCTGGTGAAATTCAGCGCGCTGTTGATCCTGCGCGCGTTCGCTTGAGATCCAGTAGAGCATCTGCGTTGCCCGCTGATACAGCATGTTCAATCGTTGGAATACTTCGGCCTCCGTGGTCGGCGCAGGGTGCTCGACGCTCAGCACAATTCCTTTTGCTTGCTTTTTCTCTTCAAGGATATCTGACAGCTTCCACAGGGGCTCAAAGTGAGCAACCCGGTTTCTGAGAGATCGCAGCGTTTCGAGTCGAGCGTAGATACGACCGACATGCTGCTGGTTCTTCCAGTGGGCAGCGTTTGAGGCGTATTTGTGATTGGGGATGATTTGAGGCATCAGGGTGTCCCAGGGGAGGGACAGATCCATCAAGGGAGCCCAAAAGCCCAGTGTCATACTTGAGACGACAGTGTTAGGGCTCACCGGAATAGCTTTGGGAGTGTGAACCCTGCTCCTGGTGGCGTGATTCCAGGACTTGTCGTGAGTGATGTCCTTGACCTTGTCCAGGCTCTTGCTGCCCAGTGGTAGGACGCTGTACCAATCATTGGAGTCTGCACTGCCAGTGACCCTCGTGGGGAAATTTGCCTTGGCATAGCGACTCATGACCAAGTGCAGCCTGTTACGCAGTGCTACCTCAACAAGACCCGTCAGCCGCATGAAATTGCTGGAGAGAACCTCATTCCAGCAATAGATCCCATACAGCTCCTCTTGGGTCGCTGGCCGGAAGAAATTCGTGTAAGAGGACAGGCGCGCACTGGAAATCGCATCCAGAGAAGCTGCAATCTGAGAGGGTGTTGGGTTGTACATCAAGAGTCCCGCTACTAAGGCTAGGTAGAAAATAGTGAGCGTGCTGCCTGCGCTTACTCGACCATGATGGGGCCAAACATCCCGGTGTTGATCAGGGCCTCCCAGATCTTCTTCATTTTCTGGCCAGTGTCTTGATTCACGAACAGCGACGAGCGACTTCCGTTCGGTTTACCCAGGAAATAGCCACGCATGGTCTCCCATGTCTCGCCCACTTCCGCCACCTTCCAGAACTGAAGCTCCCTCTCCAGCAACAGCGGCATCGCCAGCGAAATCGGAATCATGTTGTTGAGCAGATCTCGCCCCCAGTCACATCTCACCAAAATGGCTGTAGTTTCGGGGTGGTAGAACTTCACATCGAGTCGTTCGGCTGAGATGTGGGCGACACCGGTTCGAGGGAGTTTCTTAACGGAGTCGATCACTGCCTGACCGTCGTTATAGGGGCAGGTGATGAATCCGTGGGCGAAGAACTTCGTATGATCTAGCCCTTCGTAGCCGCATTCACGGCTCGGCCTTGTGACTGGAAAACGACTTCGGTTGTTGCTGACCAGAGGGTGCCAGGTAGGGTAGGCATCCACCACCGGCCCAAGCTCATGGGTAAGATCCCAAAGCGTCTCCTTGGCGTGTCTTCTCTCTACGTCATTCGCGTACATGGACGGAGGCACCAGGTAGCGCTCGGCTTCCTCGTAATTGCGTTCTGCTGATTCGTCCGCTCGGAATGCCATTGCTCACCCCATTGCTATTGATTGGTTGAGGTCATGATTCTCCATGTTCGCGCATAAAGCAATCACTTTATGCGCCAAGTGTTGATTTCATGATTGGAGTGAGTTGAAATGGCTCTGCGAGGGGCGTCAGCAGACCTCTTCTATGTCCCCCAAACCTGTACGCCAACTCACCAAGGAAGAGCCATGACCGCTACGCCGCTTCGCGACATCATCATTCGCGACCTAGGCCAAGAGGCCTACGCGGACTACGCCAGCTATCAGGAGAATGACCTGGAGCTGATTGCTGAAACTGCAACGCGAACCCTCGTCTCGATTCCCCGTGCGGCGGGCCACTGCGTAATGATCAGTGCGGGCTTCGTTGCAGCTCTGCGGGCCAGTGAGGTGCCTGCTGTCGTCATCCTGGGTGACCTCTTGATCGACGGAAAGCATGTTTTCCGCTGCAACGACAATCTGCCCCGCCCAACGCATGATGATGAGATCGTCGACGCTACCTGGGATGGGCACGCCTGGGTGATGATCGGAGAAAGCATCTGCGATCTGTCGATCTTCCGGACTGCCTACGAGCTCGCGCAGCCGAATCGGCTCAGCGACTACATCCTGAGGTACTTCGGTGCCGGAAAAGGTGCTTTCATGTGCTATCCCCACCAGCTACCGCCTGGGATGGAATTTGTTCCCAAATTCGCCCTCACGGATGACCAGGTTTATGGGCTTCTGGAGGGGCTGTCATACCAGGCGCGTGCACTACAGCAGCAATAGAGACTGCCCACCAAGGAGGGTGCTGTGAAGGACTACTTTACCGAAATTTTGTATGTGATCGCGCTTTCGAAGCGAACTCAGGTGGCCCTCATTCTGGGTGTCGTTTTCTTTGTGGGCATCAGCTTGGTGGGCGAGTTCTATGTGTCCCGGCTTCACTTCTCTGGCCCGCTCGCTGGGCTGGAGCAAGCCGTCATTCCGAAGCTGATGAAACGTTACGACAAGGTCGCACTCATTGCGCTGATTTCGTTCTGGGTGGTCGCGTTCAAGTGCTATAGGCGTGACAAGCGTCGCTTCCTGTAGCGAGCAGGCACTAGGCTGAGTTGTGACCCTGAAACGGTACGCAATTGACGACCAGCCGCCCTGGATTGTGTGAGGAATCAGAAGCTCCCACCATCCAGGAGCTTTTCATGGAAATCCAACTTCACTGATCGTCTGCTCGGTGCTGTTCGTTTGGTGCTGGCGTCGACGGGGGCCCAGCAGTCTCACTACGCTGATGCTGGCTCTGTGCGTGGCGTTTACGGTCGTACGTGCCTGCTCGCTCAATAAATTCTGAGGCTGCTAGCAGGGTTCGGCGAGTGAAGTGCATTTGGTCAGACATGGCGTACTCCAGTGCCGAGGTCAGGCAAGGGCTATAAGGTAGGCTCTGGGGCCGGAGATGGCGCTGGCTTGCGAACGGTACGAACCACCATCACCGTGCCGCGCATCTCCACATCGAACAGCTCCGAGGTGCGGATCAGATCGCCCAGTTTTTGGTAGCCGTAGTTCACAACCGAGAACGAGCTGTTGTTGTGTATGTAGTCCGACACCCTACTCAGTAGCGACCAACCATCATCACCAGCGGTCTGGTCTGCGGCATTGCGAAGCAGCCGAACAAGGGAGGTGTCGCAGCGCAGCTCGTTGCGGGTTTTCTTCTTCGGCTGCTCATCAGCGGACGCCTTATCGTCATCGGGAGCGCGAACCAGGTTCTCCACGTAGATAAACGAGGTGCATGCATGCACGAAGGCAGATGGTGTCTTCTTCTCGCCAAAGCCATACACCGGAAAGCCACTCTCTTGCAGGCGCAGAGCCAGTGGCGTGAAGTCGCTATCGCTGGTCATCAGGGCAAAGGCGTCGATGTTCTTGCTGTACAGCAGATCCATCGCATCGATGATCATGGCCGCGTCGGTGGCGTTCTTGCCCTTGGTGTAGGCGAACTGCTGCATGGGGCGGATAGCGAATGGATGGAGCCGCTCAACCCAACCAGAGAGGCCGTCGCTCTTCCAGTCACCATGAGCATGTCGTACGTTGACCATGCCGTATTTGGCGAGCTCTTCCAGCACACCCTCAATGGCGTTGTGACTGACGTTGTCGCAGTCGATCAGTAGGGCGATGCGTTTCTGTTGCATGGGGACTTCCTTGTTGGTGAAGGCAGGACACTAATAGTGATAGTAAAAGGAGGTGGAGTGAACGGACAGATGTCGGCCTTCGGGGCCCCTGATGAATACAAGAAACGACTCGAACAGCAGCTGCTCGACGATGAACAACGTCTCTCGCTTGCGGTTGCCTTCTGGGGAGAGGGCGCTGTGGAGCTGGTATCAAGTCGGCCTGGCAAGGACTTTCGCCTCCTGTGCAACCTCAAGTCAGGGGGATAGAACCCCTACGTCATCCGAGAACTCTGCAAGCTCGCCAAGGGTAGAGAGGGCCGCAGCCATTGCGATTAGATCGACTTCACAGGCCCTGGATGACCTGGTTAAGTTCTATCGAAACGATTGGTTACATGCGTACATTCGAATGCGCGCATGTTGTAACTTTTCTGAAATGATTGGCTTAGTAAATTAGTGGCCCCACCACTCAATAGGTCGTGCCATGAAAAACCTCACCCTCTCAGCCCTGCTCCTCTCGTCTCTGTTCACCGGCTCCGTTATGGCCAGCGAATTCGATAAGCCTGGTTTTGTTACCGAGGTTGAGGATGGTCGTCTCTGGGTTTTCCGCGAAGACTCTCAGGAACTGAAGGACTTCAAAGCCACTGGCGAGCCAGCCAAGCAGTTCACTGATATCGGTTCCGGCCCGAATGGCATGACGGTCAAAGCGGCTGACGAGAAAACCCTCAAGGATTACCTTGAGGTCATCAAGAAGTAAGCGCTTTCAAGCAGAAGGCCCGCAGAATGCGGGCCTTCTCATTGATGCAGATTACTTGCTGAGAGCGAGTAAACGCTCAACCCCTACCGGCTCCTCCGACATGAGCGGAATGACCGCATAGCGTTGCGCGTGCTCCGTCGCGACATGCTCAATATCCCTCAGTTCATTGACCGCCCGTTTATGTAATAGCGGTGATTCAGTCTTTGCGGCTGCCACGCTGTTGTTGATCACCCATGCCCAAGGCTCAATGCCGGCACGACGCAGATCAGCTTGCAGGCCAGCAGCCTCCAGCACAGGAGTGGTTTCGGCCAGGGTCACCAACAGCACCTTGGTTTGCTTAGGATCCTGGAGTTGCATCATCGGCGTGGAAAAGCGCATGTTGCTGCCCGACATCTGCCGAGCAATGTCGCGGTGATAAGCCCCGGTGGCATCCAGTAGCAGCAAGGTGTGGCCGGTCGGGGCGGTGTCCATCACCACGAACTTTTTGCCGGCTTCACGGATGATTCGCGAGAAAGCCTGGAATACGGCGATCTCTTCGGTGCAGGGTGAACGCAGATCCTCGGCCAGCAGCGCCCGAGCCTGCTCATCCAGGCCCGCGCCCTTGGTTTGCATGACGTGATCACGATAGCGCTGTGTCTCGGTATGCGGGTCAATGCGGCTCAGCGTCAGGTGCTCAAGCGTGCCATCCAGTGTCTCGGCAAGGTGCGCGGCAGGATCAGAAGTAGTCAGGTGCACGGGCAGCCCACGTCGAGCCAACTCGACGGCAACCGCTGCGGCCAGAGTCGTTTTCCCGACACCACCTTTGCCCATCACCATGATCAGGCCATGACCATCGGCGGCGATCTCGTCGATCAGGGACTTGAGTCGTGGAGCGTTCAATTCAATCGGCGCACTGGCCGGCGCCTGCGTGCCGTCAGCAGAGCCCTCAAGCAAAAGTTGTCGCAGGGCATCCAGTCCCACTAGGTTGAATGCTTTCAAGGGCAACAGATCGAGCGGCAGTGTTCGCAGCGCTGGCGGCATGGCGGCGACTGCGGCCTGTTCACGCTTATAGACGGCGGCAGCCAGGACATCCTTCTGCGCCTCACTCGCCGGCAGCACGCCGTTGATCACCAGGTACTGCTCTTGCAATCCAATGGCTGCAAGCTCCTCGCGTGTGCGGGCAGCCTCGCGCAGGGTAGCGGCCTGTGCCCTGGCAACCAGAACCAGACGGGTCTTGGCTGGATCAGAAAGCGCCTTTACTGCCTCGCGATACTGGTCACGTTGTTTGTCTAAACCGGCCAACGGCCCAAGACACGATGCATCGCCTTGCCCCGCCTCCAGGAATCCACTCCAGGCCCCCGGCAGTTGCAGCAGCCGAATCGTGTGCCCGGTCGGGGCGGTATCGAAAATGATGTGATCGAAGCGGGCCTTCAGTTCATCGTTGACCAGCAGTGAGGTGAATTCGTCGAAGGCTGCGATCTCGGTCGTGCAGGCTCCCGATAATTGCTCCTCCATGCCTTTGACCACATCAGCAGGCATGACACCCCTCGCCGGGCCCACAATCCGATCCCGATAGGCCTGAGCTGCGCCCTGTGGGTCGATCTCCAGGGCCGCCAGGTTTTCCACGGCAGGCACGGCGGTAATGTGATTGCCGATCTCCAGACCGAATACCTGCCCGACATTGGAGGCCGGATCGGTGCTGACCAGCAGCACTCGCTTGCCCTGACGGGTCAGCTCCAGGGCTGTCGCGCAGGCAATGGAGGTCTTTCCGACCCCCCCCTTGCCGGTGAAGAACAGGAAGCGTGGTGCATTGTCGATAAAGCGCATTCTGACCCCCTAGCGATTGTTGAGGCTGCTCTCGTACCAGTTGCGTGTGCTGTTGACCATGCGTACCAGCCATAGCATCACGGGCACTTCGATCAGTACGCCGACCACGGTTGCCAGGGCGGCACCCGAGTTGAATCCGTACAAGACAATGGCCACGGCTACGGCCAGCTCGAAGAAGTTGGAGGCGCCGATCATGGTGGCCGGGCCCGCTATGTCGTGGCGCACTTTCAGGGTATGGCAGAGCCAGTAACCCAGTGCCGCGATGAACAGCGTCTGCACCAGCAGGGGGATCGCGATGATGCCGATTATCAGAGGTTGCTCGACGATGGACTCACCCTGGAAGGAGAACAACAGAACCAGAGTGGCCAGCAGAGCGATGATGGAAAATGGCGAAATCTTCGCCAGCACATTCTCGAAATAGGCTTCGCCGCGCTTCATCAGTTGAGCCCGCAGAAACTGGGCGATGGCCAGCGGGATGACGATGTACATCACCACGGAAAGCAGCAGGGTGTCCCAAGGCACCGGGATCGAAGAAACGCCCAGCAACAGCGCCACGATAGGCGCAAAGGCAAACACCATGACCAGATCGTTCAGTGCCACCTGGGTCAGAGTGAAGTTGGCATTACCCTTACACAGGTTGCTCCAGACAAACACCATCGCCGTGCAGGGCGCCGCACCGAGCAGGATCAAGCCGGCCATGTAGCTATCCAGCTCTTCGGCGGGCAGCCAGGGCGCAAACACCTGCTTGATAAAGAACCAGCCAATCAGCGCCATGGAAAACGGCTTGACCGCCCAGTTAACGAACAGCGTGACGAACATGCCGTTCTTCTGCTGGCGCACTTCGCTGATGGCGCTGAAGTCGATCTTCATCAGCATCGGAATGATCATCACCCAGATCAGCAGGCCAACCGGGATATTGACCTTCGCCACCTCCAGGGCGCCGACGGCCTGAGCCGCTTGCGGCACAACCAAGCCAAGCACGGTGCCCACCACGATGCACAGGAACACCCACAGGGTCAGGTAGCGCTCAAAAACTCCCAGTTGAGCCCCAGAGGCCTGCTTCATCGCGACTTCACACGCATTTGTCATCTTTGCTGCCTATCCTCGTTCCCTTGGCGCGCAACGCGCCGCATATTCACTTTACTGCATATTCGAAAAATAATATATTTTCTCATGTGCATCTTTGATAGGGATCAACATGAGCCAGAAAAAGCGCGTCCTGTTCCTCTGCGTCGCGAACTCCTCACGCTCGCAGATGGCCGAAGCCCTGCTGCGCCACACCGACTCAGAACATTTTGAAGTCTACAGCGCAGGCTCCGCCCCCACTGAAGTCGACACCCGAGCCCGCAACGCATTGGAGCAGCTTGGTGTTCCCACTGATGGGCTTTACAGCAAGTCCATCGAGCAGGTCGCTGGCGAGCCGTTCGACTATGTGATCACCCTGTGTGACAAGTCCGCCCTGGAGTGCCAGGCACTTCCAGGGGCCGGTGAGTACATCGCCTGGAACTTCGAAGACCCAGCGACCAGCTCGCAGAAAGATGCCTATCGCAAGACCCTGCATGAGATACATGAACGGATAAAGATGTTCGTGCTGATTAAAAGTAAACCGGCGAATGAAGCTTCCACCCTGCATGCCATGTCGCCAACCGAGGTCTTCAAATGCCTGGCCGAGGAAACGCGGGCGCGAATCGCCTTGCTGGTGACCCTGGAACAGGAACTCTGTGTCTGTGAACTGACCTCTGCACTAGAAGAGGCGCAACCCAAGATATCCCGGCACCTGGCCCTGCTGCGCGGCTGTGGTCTGCTGGAGGATCGACGCAATGGTCAGTGGGTGTACTACCGCCTGCACCCGCAGCTGCCGGAATGGGTGACCGATATCCTCAAGCAGACCCTGGACAACAATGCCGAGTGGTTGCGCCAGGATGTGCAGCGCCTCTGGCAAATGCGTGATCGCCCTGGGCGCAAGCCTGCCTGCGATTGAATACCAGGCACTGGGGATGACCATGAACGTTTTGTTTCTCTGCACCGCCAATAGCTGCCGCAGCATCCTGTCGGAGGCCATCTTCAATGCGCTGGCCCCCAAGGGTATGCGGGCCTTTAGTGCGGGCAGTCACCCCAAGGGAGAGGTCAACCCATTGGCCTTGCAGGCACTGCTTGATGCCGGATTCGATGTTGATGGGCTGTACAGCAAATCAACCGATGCCCATCAGGCTCTCGCCCCTGACATCGTCATTACCGTCTGCGACAACGCAGCCGGAGAGGCCTGCCCCGTTTTCTTTGGCCCGGCGACTCGTTGTCACTGGGGGCTGAGTGACCCCTCCGAAGTCAACGGTTCTGAGGCGGAAATTGACGCCGCGTTTGCAGCCACCATCCAGCAGATTCAGACACGCGTGAGCGCATTTATCGCGCTGCCCTTTACTCAACTCGACAGCGATGCGCTCAAGGCCGAGCTGAACAGAATCGGCTCGTTGTAGCCCAAGAGGTACAAACCCATGATCGACAACCTGCCCAACGTCGCCGAGGAGCTGTTTGCCCGCTCTATCCCGACAAACCTGGGCCTCGCCGAAGGCGAGCACAAGCCGCGCATTCTGCTGCTCTATGGCTCCAATCGTGAGCGCTCCTACAGCCGTCTGCTGACCCAGGAAGCGGCGTGCTTGCTGGAAGCCTTCGGCGCGGAAACCCGAATATTCGATCCTTCCGGCCTGCCCATGCCGGACGATGCCGACAGCAGCCATCCCAAGGTCAAGGAACTCATCGACCTGGTGCTCTGGTCTGAAGGTCAGGTGTGGTGTTCACCCGAGCGCCACGGCGCTATGACCGGCGTATTCAAGTCGCAGATCGACTGGATACCGCTGACCATGGGTGCCATCCGTCCCAGTCAGGGCAAGACCCTGGCCGTGATGCAGGTCTGTGGAGGCTCGCAATCCTTCAATGCGGTTAACCAGATGCGTGTGCTGGGGCGCTGGATGCGCATGTTCACCATCCCCAACCAGTCTTCAGTGCCCAAGGCCTACCTCGAATTCGACGAGGCCGGGCGCATGAAACCTTCCAGCTATTACGACCGCGTTGTGGACGTCATGGAGGAACTGGTCAAGTTCACCCTGCTGCTGCGCGGCCACAGCGACTATTTGGTCGACCGTTACTCGGAACGTAAAGAGTCCGCTGAAGAACTCTCCAAGCGCGTCAACCAGCGCGCCATCTGACTACCAGGAAACCCTCTCAATGAATCACCCCTACGACCGGCTCAGCATTCCCGGTATCCAAGGCAAACTCATCTTCACGCCCTGTCCCGGCACCAAAGACAGCAGCCTTGTCGACTCGCTGGCCACGCTGAAACAGGCCGGTGCCTCTGCCGTGATCAGCCTGATGCCGGCAAGCGAACTGGCCTCCAACGAGGCCGAGGACATCGGCAAGCAATGCCAGGCGCAAGACATGGCCTGGTTCCACCTGCCGGTGGCGGATGAGCAAGTACCGCTCGAAGATTTCGGCCAGGGCTGGAAAGCCTGCAAACAGAGCATCCTTGAGCGGCTCAATGCGGGCCAGGACATCGCCATCCACTGCAAGGGCGGCTCGGGACGCACCGGGCTGATTGCGGCGCGGATCATGATCGAGGCCGGCATTCCCCGCGCCGATGCCATTGCCCTGGTGCAAGCCCTGCGTCCCAAGGCTATTCAACACCCTGCCCACATCAACTGGATCACCCAGTTCGATGCTGCCCACTAACTCCAGTAGATGAGTCGAAAAACATGGCTATCAAAATTGGTATCAACGGTTTCGGTCGCATCGGTCGTTTGGCGCTGCGCGCCTCCTGGGACTGGCCCGAGTTCGAATTTGTCCGCATCAATGATCCGGCAGGCGATGCCGCCACCCATGCGCACCTGATCAACTTCGACTCGGTGCACGGTCGCTGGCACCACGAAGCCGGCAGCGAAGGCGATTGCGTGGTGATCGGCGGCAAGCGCATCCAGGTCACCGCCAACAAGGCGATTGCCGACACCGACTGGTCGGACTGCGATCTGGTGATCGAGGCCAGCGGCAAGATGAAGACCGTGGCGGTATTGCAGGCTTACCTGGATCAGGGCGTGAAGCGGGTCGTGGTCTGCGCGCCCGTGAAGGAGAAAGGCGCACTGAACGTGGTGATGGGTGTCAACCAGCAGCTGTTCAATCCAGCCGAGCACCGCATCGTCACCGCTGCCTCCTGTACCACCAATTGCCTGGCTCCGGTGGTCAAGGTGATTCACGAGAACCTCGGCATCCGCCATGGCTCGATCACTACCATTCATGACCTGACCAACACCCAGAGCATCCTCGACACCCCGCACAAGGATCTGCGCCGTGCACGCGCTAGCGGCATGAGCCTGATCCCGACCAGCACCGGTTCGGCCACCGCCATCGCCGAGATTTTCCCCGAGCTGCGCGGCAAGCTGAACGGCCATGCCGTGCGCGTGCCGCTGGCCAACGCCTCGCTGACCGACTGCGTGTTCGAAGTCGAACGGGCCACCACGGTGGAGGAAGTCAACCAACTGCTGAAGGCTGCTGCCGACAGCCAGCTGAAAGGCATCCTCGGCTACGAGGAACGCCCGCTGGTCTCCATCGATTACCGCACTGACCCGCGCTCCTCAATCATCGATGCGCTGTCGACCATGGTCATCAACGGCACTCAGGTGAAGCTGTATGCCTGGTACGACAACGAATGGGGCTATGCCAACCGCACCGTGGAGCTGGCCAAACTGGTCGGCCTGGCCGTTTAACCAAGTAGGGATGCAAGCATGAAGGCGTTGTCAGCCCTGGCCCCGGAGGTCAAACAGTACCTGCTGGTGACCGGCAATTACTGGGCATTCACCCTCACCGATGGCGCCTTGCGCATGTTGGTGGTGTTGCACTTCCACAGCCTGGGCTACAGCCCCTTGCAGATTGCCGCGCTGTTTCTGTTTTACGAGATCTTCGGCGTAGTCACCAACCTGGTCGGCGGCTACCTCGGCGCCCGATTGGGCCTTAATCGCACCATGAATATCGGCCTGGCGATGCAGGTGGTCGCACTGCTGATGCTCACCGTGCCCGCCGCCTGGCTAACCGTGCCTTGGGTCATGGGCGCACAGGCGCTGTCGGGGATCGCCAAAGACCTCAACAAGATGTCGGCCAAGAGTTCCATCAAACTCCTGGTGCCCGATGCCCAGCAGGGCACGCTGTACAAGTGGGTGGCAATCCTCACCGGCTCGAAGAATGCGCTCAAGGGCGTGGGTTTCTTCCTCGGCGGCGCCCTGCTGGCCGTGCTGGGTTTTGCCGGCGCGGTATTGACCATGGCCGGCGTGCTGGCGGTGATCTGGATCGCCAGTCTGTTCCTGTTGAAGAAGGATCTGGGCAAGGCCAAAGCCAAGCCCAAGTTCAAGGACATCCTTTCCAAAAGCCGGGCGATCAACATCCTCTCCGCCGCGCGCCTGTTCCTCTTTGGCGCCCGCGATGTCTGGTT